>JANSWP010000005.1 GCA_024743405.1 Bacteroidota bacterium | reverse complement strand
GGAAAGGCGCCCGGAAAATCATAGGAATCGCAGACACACACCGACGCAAGTCCCCCCCCCCCCCGGAAGGTCCCCAACGGAAAAAGCGTATAAGTAAGAGAGCAATATTATCTGTAGCAAATTTTAGTTTCTTTTTTCCACTCACTGTGTTAAAAATACTCGCCAGAGCTAAGGGGCTATGACTGCGTTTTTTGCCTTATGAGAGAAAAAAATAATTCAAAAATTTATTCTAAACTTAATATTGCTCTCTTACTTAAAATCACTTTTCTCTAAGTGCTTCCGCGGCGTTGACGATGTCAATTAATTCCATTGTTATAGCATTTTGGCGAGCCTTATTATAGGTCAATTGTAACTCAGTGACCAAGTCTCCAGCATTCTTAGTGGCTTTGGTCATCGCATTCATTCGAGCCGTATGTTCAGACATTATATTTTCAAACAGGATTGTATAAAAACGCGCATTTAAAACATCGGGAATCAAATGTTTTAGTAGTTCTTTAGAATTGGGTTCAAAGAAATAATGATGCGAAACAGATGGACTTTTAAGAGGCATCGGGAGCCATTGTACTGTTTTGATGTTTTGTCTGCCAGCGCTTTCAAAATAAGCAAACGTAATATCGATGCAATCCAGTTTTTTTTGTTTAAAATCATCAATCAGTTTTTGAGAAAACTGATTCCACGATTCATGATCTAGATCCCGTAAAAGTTCCGAATGATCTTCTATTTTAGAATATTTCGGGTACTGTTTAGTGAAATACTTGTACCCTTTTTCCCCAATACAAATGATCGTAAGCTCACCAGATGCTACTAAGTGTGCATATCGACTACTAATATTGGCTTCCGAAGTTTTAAGGATCTGACTATTAAAAGTACCACACAAGCCTCTATCAGAAGTGATAATGATTTGGCAAGCATATTTTGGATGAGTCACCTTATTAAAGAAACCAGAATCCTCCTTATCTATATCGAAAAGGACATGCTCCAACATACTCAATAACTTTTTCTGATAATGCTTATATTTTAAAATAATGGGTAGGTTTTTTCTCAGTTTGGCAGCTGACACGATCTTCATCGCCTTAGTGAATTGCTGTGTCTTTTTTATAGACTGAATATGATCTCGAATTTCTTTTAACGTGCCAGACATAGTCAGATATTAAGGTATTCAAAGTTATATGCAGATCGAAAGTTAGTTATAAAATCAACCCTTCACCATACCTAGAGCAGAAAAATTTAAGAAAAGCTGGTAAGGGAGTACCTGACAAGAGCCAATAATAAACCAATTCAATTTCATGATAAAAATCACCTTTTTATCATGACAAACCTCATCCTTGCTCTTTTGTACTCGCCATAACTTGCGCCCAAAATTAACTTAAATGAAAATCATTTTTTTACTCATCCTAGTCAGTTTAATCATCGCCCTCGGATTTTTAGGTGCCTTCTTTTGGGCAGTCAAATCTGGGCAATATGATGATGATTATACCCCTTCCGTTAGAATCCTTTTTGATGACGAACCAAAAAATAACGAATAACATAATGCTACTAATTCAGATAACCTGTTATTTCAGCTTAACACTCTTGACGTTGCTTATGCTCAAAATTGGGTTAGGCTCAAATAATCGTAAATCCACAATCGGAACAATCGTAAATCAATAATCATGTCTCGAATTGAACAATTTAGTTACGACAATGCTATTGTCAAAAAATTTGCTTACGCGACCATCGTATTTGGGGTCATCGGAATGTTGGTTGGACTGCTCGCCGCATTTCAATTAATCTACCCTGCCGCAAATCTTGGTTTAGCCGAAACAACCTTCGGGCGGATTAGACCCTTACATACGAATGCGGCTATTTTTGCATTTGTGGGTAATGGTATTTTCATGGGGGTCTATTATTCTCTCCAACGCCTACTAAAAGCTCGTATGTTTAGTGACTTCCTGAGTAATTTCCATTTTTGGGGATGGCAGGTCATCATATTAGCAGCAGCTATCACACTTCCTTTAGGAATCACAAGTGCCAAAGAATACGCCGAATTAGAATGGCCTATTGACATTGCAATTGCAGTGGTTTGGGTCGTTTTCGGTATCAATATGTTTGGTACAATTCTAAAAAGAAGAGAAAATCACTTGTATGTTGCCATTTGGTTTTTTATAGCCACTTGGATTACCGTAACGGTACTTCACATTGGGAATAACATTGAGTTACCTGTCAATATGTGGAAAAGTTATGGTGTATTTGCAGGTGTTCAAGATGCCTTGGTTCAATGGTGGTATGGACATAATGCGGTAGCATTTTTCCTTACAACTCCTTATCTCGGTCTGATGTACTATTTCGTACCTAAAGCGGCCAATCGTCCGGTTTATTCTTATAAACTATCGATTATTCACTTCTGGGCACTAATTTTCATTTATATCTGGGCTGGGCCTCACCACTTACTATATACTTCTTTACCTGATTGGGCACAATCATTAGGCGTCGTCTTTTCATTGATGCTTATTGCACCAAGTTGGGGGGGTATGTTAAATGGATTATTGACTTTAAGAGGTGCATGGGATAGAGTTAGAACAGACCCAGTTTTAAAATTTATGGTCGTTGCAATTACAGCTTACGGAATGGCAACTTTAGAAGGACCAATGCTTTCTATCAAATCTGTGAATGCAATTAGTCATTATACTGATTGGACAATCGGTCACGTACACATTGGTACTTTAGGCTGGAATGGTTTCCTCACATTTGGTATGTTATATTGGTTATTACCTAAAATTTTCAATACCAAATTACACTCAGTCAAACTAGCAAATGCACACTTCTGGATTGGTACTTTGGGTATTTTATTCTATGCAATTCCATTGTATTTTGCTGGTTGGACCCAAAGTTTGATGTGGAAAGAATTTTTACCAGAAGGTATCTTAAAATATGGAAACTTCCTTGAAACAGTTACTCAAATTCTCCCTATGTATGCACTTCGTGCTTTAGGTGGAACCCTTTACTTGGGTGGTTTCTTCGTAATGATCTACAACCTTTATAAAACAGTCAAAGGACAAACTTTACTCGCCAACGAAGCTGCTGAAGCTCCTGCTCGAGAAATCGTTGTTCCTCACAAAGGAGAGCACTGGCACAGATGGATTGAGCGTCGCCCAGTTCAAATGTTAGTCATTTCTTTGGTTTTAGTCTTAATTGGAGGTTTAGTAGAGATCGCACCAATGATGCTGGTTGAAGACAATGTTCCAAAAATTGAATCTGTCAAGCCTTATACGCCACTTGAGTTACAAGGTCGAGACCTTTACATCCGAGAAGGTTGTTTAGGTTGCCACTCTCAAATGGTTCGCCCATTCCGTTCGGAAACCGAGCGATACGGAGAATATTCTAAATCTGGAGAGTTCATTTACGACCGTCCATTCCTTTGGGGTAGTAAACGTACAGGACCAGATTTACACCGGGTCGGTGGAAAATATCCTGATAGTTGGCATTACAATCACATGCTCGATCCTGAGAGTACTTCCCCAGGTTCTATCATGCCACCATATCCTTGGCTAATAACTGATGATTTGGATATGTCAACCACTGCTGATAAAATCAACGTACTTCGAACACTTGGAACACCATACGAAGATGGATATGACGAAATCGCAAATGACGATCTGATGGCTCAAGCCAATCAAGTTGCCAAACGCCTCCGTGCTGATGGTATTGAACAAGATAATCTTGAGACTAAAGAGATTGTGGCCATCATTGCTTACTTGCAAAGATTGGGTACAGATATAAAGCCTAGTCAACAGGCGAATCAGTAATTCGGTCGGCAGTTTGCAGTTGGCTGATCACAAATAGAGCCAACTGCCCACTGCCTACTGCAAACTAAAAAAAGATGTTCAAACATATTTTAGCTAATGCAGGCGATATCAATTGGATGGCAATCTTCGCCTTGCTGACTTTCTTCCTTTTGTTTGTCATAAGTGCAGTCGCAGTTTTTGGAAGAAGTAAAGAATATATTCAAAAGATGGCCAATATGCCATTGGAAGATTCTATTTCACAACCAAAAGAAATTTCACTCAATCATGAAAAATAATAAAGTCAAATATTTCATATCAACCTTGTCTATGCTGTTCTTGACTATGGCAGTATGGGCACAAGACGCAGCCGTCGCCGCTACCCCAAAAGAAGGAGTCATGGAATGGATGCTCCATAATATGGTGCTGGTTATGGGTATCCTTGTGGTTTTGGGAGCATTTGTTTCCCTGCTCTATTTGAATAATATGCTTCTTCAAATACAGAAAGTCCGATTACTTGAAGAACATGGCGTTGAGGTCATGGAAGAAGTCAAATTATTGGATGAAGAATCTTGGTGGAGCCGAATTAATAATAAAGCATGGGATTTAGTACCTCTTGAAAAAGAGAAGGATATTCTTTTAGATCATAATTATGATGGTATTAAGGAGTTGGATAATGTCTTACCGCCATGGTGGGTAGCGATGTTTTATATCTCTATCATTTATGGTATTGGATATCTTGGTTATTATCACTTCTCTGATTATGGCTTGAGCTCTCACGAATCTTATGAATTAGAAATGGAGGAAGCAGAACAAGCTGTCGAACGCTATTTGGCAACTAAAGCAGACATGGTCAACGAGTCTAACGTAAAAATGCTTACGGATGAATCCGAGTTATCTCTTGGGCAAACCATTTTCACGACTAAATGTGTATCTTGCCATGGTCTCGCAGGAGAAGGAAATAGCATCGGTCCTAACTTAACAGACGAATATTGGCTCAATGGTGGCGGCATTAAAAATGTCTTCAAGACCATAAAATATGGCGTCCCTGAAAAAGGCATGATCTCTTGGAAATCTCAATTGCGGGCCTCTGATATGCAACGAGTCTCCAGCTATATTTTATCGCTTCAAGGGACGAACCCAGCTAATCCTAAAGATCCTCAAGGAGAAACCTGGACAGGTGAAGACGAAGAAGCTACCGAAGACGCAATTGGAATGAAATAATGTCATACTAGTAGTCGACCGTTTTTAGTCGGCTGCTCAAGTCCAAGCGGAGTCCCTCAAAGAAAAATCGGCGAATTAAAACTGAGTTTTCTTTGATGCACTGTAAATTAAATAGGTTGCTTTTTTTGGAGATGGTTATTTTTTGAGAGAACGAAGCGAAAAAATCAGGAATAGCCTTAGCTCTTGCTTATTTTTTTAACGATGTAATCTCATAAAAGAAGCTTTCAAAAGAGTAAGATATTTAGTTTACAGTGTATTAATGGATGATGCTTGGACAGAAATTCTTTATAAAAACATGGAGAAAGTGAGGGTATATTAATTCAGAAAACCAAGTGAATAGATTACCGAATCACCGCTCACTCTCTCGCTTTCTCATTTTCTTATAATGATCAAAGACACAGAAAAATACCGTGATAAAATCGCGACTGTTGACGAAAAAGGAAAACGGATTTGGATATATCCGAAAAAACCAAAAGGGCGATTTTACGACTATCGGACTTATGTAAGCTGGGGACTATTGGCTATTTTATTCGGATTACCTTTTATCAAAGTCAATGGAGAGCCCTTAGTGCTGTTCAATATTTTAGAGCGAAATTTCATCCTTTTTGGGATTCATTTTACCCCACAAGATTTCCATTTATTCGTATTAGCCATGTTGACCTTTCTGGTTTTCATCGTCTTATTTACCGTAATTTATGGAAGATTATTTTGTGGTTGGGTCTGCCCACAGACCATATTTATGGAAATGGTCTTTCGTAAAATTGAATATTGGATCGAAGGGGACGCGAGTGCACAAAGAAGACTCGATAAAGCACCTTGGTCCACTGAAAAAATGCGAAAAAAAGCGCTCAAGCACGCCATTTTTATTTTTATTTCGATTCTTATTGCTCATACCTTTTTGAGTTATATTCTTGGCTTAGATAGAGTCACTGAAATCGTAACCGAATCTCCGTTTTTAAATCCCAGTGGTTTCTTTGCGATGGTTGCCTTTACAGGTGCTTTTTATTTCGTCTTTTCAAGATTGCGGGAACAAGTATGTACAACGATTTGCCCCTACGGCAGGTTACAAGGTGTGATGACCGATAACAATTCCATTCTGGTGACTTATGATTTTGAAAGAGGTGAACCAAGAGGAAAATTGAAAAAGAAGAAAAATCCATTAACCAATATTCAATCAGAAGTTGCTACTGCCGCTTTTTCAGATGACACAAACAGTCTCGTAGTTGAAGAAAAGCCAATAAAAATAACTGGCGATTGTATCAATTGTTACCTATGTGTAAAAGTCTGCCCTACGGGAATTGATATCCGTGATGGAGTACAACTAGAATGTGTCAATTGTACAGCCTGTATGGATGCTTGTGATGAAATCATGGAAAAAGTTGACCGTAAAAAAGGCTTAATTCGATATGATAGTTATAATGGTGTGATAGCAGGGCAACAGAAAATTTTCACTGCTAGAGTTAAAGCCTATACATCTGTTTTATTATTATTGATTGCTGCAAATGTGTTCTTCCTAGGCAATCGTTCCGATGTAGAAGCAGTCGTTTTAAGAACTCCCGGAATGTTGTACCAAAAGGTAGGCGATGATCACATTAGTAACCTTTACAACTACCAAGTTTTTAATAAGACGAATCATGAAATGCCGCTTGAGTTCAAATTACTGAGCGATTTTGGGGTTTTAAAATTAGTCGGTGATGCACCTACTGTTGCAGGCAGTTCCATGGCCGAAGGCGCATTCTTTATTGAAATGGAAAAAGATAAATTAGAAGGTCGGAAAAATAAAATCTTCATTGAGGTTTATACAAATGGAGAAGCCGTAGATAAAGTAAAAACAAACTTTTTAGGACCTGTGAAATAATTGACAGTTAGTGATTTAAACATTGACTGTCATTCACACAAAACATCAAAAAAATGAAATTTAATTGGGGTACGGGAATTTTTCTATTCTATACCATTTTCGCAGGATCTTTATTTTATCAAGTTTATAAATCTACCCAATACGACAATAGCTTGGTGGCAGAAAACTATTATGAAAAAGACCTAGCCTATCAGTCTATGTATGATCGAAAGATGAATAGTCTTCGATTAGAAAACCCAATGTCGATTGAATATTATTCAGAAATCAACTCAGTTGAATTTCTTTTCCCAAAAGACTTGAAAGCGATAACGGGAAAAATCCTTTTCTACCGAGCCAGTGATGAAAAACTGGATATGGAGTTTCCTATTCAATTAAATGAATTGAATGAAATGAAAATCTCAACCGAAAACTTTAAAGGAGGACGATGGACGGCAGAGGTAGAATGGGATAGCGGGGAAAAAGGATATTTTGACAAGAAAATATTGGGTATTAAATCAAAGCCATAGAAGCTTATCAACAAGCTCAATAATATCTTGATCTTAAAAACCTAATCAATGCTTTGGACAGCTTTTACAATCGGACTTTTTGGAAGTTTACACTGCGTAGGCATGTGTGGCCCGATTGCGTTAGCTATGCCACACGATAACTCAAATAAATTTCAAACGATTGGAAAAATATTACTATATAATTTTGGTAGAACTCTCACCTATGTATTACTTGGAATTTTAATCGGTCTCCTTGGAGAAGGGCTATTTTTAGCTGGAATCCAAAGGTGGACATCTATATTTATGGGTATTGGTGTATTGATCATTGCCCTTTTTTCTATCAATATTGAATCTCGTCTTTTACATTCAAATGTGGTCGGTCGCTTTTTCTTTTTTGTCAAAAGCCAATTAGCCAAACACCTAAAAAACTCGTCTCATTCAGCCTTTTTTCGAACTGGATTTTTGAATGGTTTTTTGCCTTGCGGATTAGTTTATATGGCGATTATTGGAGCGGTTACCATGGGTAGCATTGAAGGAAGTGCCCTATATATGTTTCTGTTTGGGTTAGGAACTATTCCACTAATGATCTCAACTGTTTTAGTAGGCAATTTGGCTAGTTTCAAAATTCGAAATCGGATAAAAAAATTCTATCCAGCCTTTTTGATTGCCTTAGCCTTTTTGCTAATTTTTAGAGGAATTCAGTTTGATGTGCCAGCCGATTTTAGTTTTTGGGAGGCAATGACAAATATTCCAATGTGTCATTAATTAGTGAGTCGTTCACAAAATCAATACTTATGAATTATAAAAAATGGCTTCCCTGGATTTTTATAGCTTTTATTTTATTGCTTACTATGATGTGGGCAACTGAGTCTGAAATTTTGATTGGAATAGGGATTATTCTTGCCCCTTTCCTATTGGTTTGGCAAGCCTATATTATTCTAAAATCAGATGAAAAAACAGAAGACACTTTTGATGATAAATGGTATGAAAAATAGATCTTTATAAGAAATCACTCTGGAAAAAGTTCATTCAAGACTTTAGCTAAACGATATCCCCCCATTGCCAATCTTTTTTCCACCACGGCTTGTCCTTGTTCTAAATAATATTCAGATAAAGGATCATTAGGTTTGATGTATTTCTTCCAACCTTTCTCATCTATACTTTGTACGCCTTTGTAACCATATTTGATTGCCAATTTATGACTCTCTAATGCCCAAAAATCTTGATCTAAAACATCAACACCAACTAGTGATTTTTCTGGATGTGCCTTACATATCTTCTTTGCTAGATCTTCCAACCGCTTCAATTCGGCTTCATTTACCTTTTCTTTCTGCTTTCCATAAGGATCAATATCATTATACTCACTCAAATAACCACAACCATCGTCCCATACTTGGTGAAGATTTCTCCACTTTCCATAAGACGAAACCGGGAATGCATTCCCTCCTGCATTTCCTGCTGGCAGGTCATTATCATAATAAGTTGTAGAATGCAAAGGCTGATGAAGATCTCCCACAAAATGAATTAAAAAAGCCAATTGGCGAGCTTTATCCACATCATTTGTAGATTTCGACCTTAAAACTGATTTCGCTTGATCAATCGCCCATATAACATCGACATTTTGCTTTGGAGGGAGCGCTACTCCTTTCGGATTGTATGGAATATTTGTATAGTGCCATGAATTGTAACTCCGTTCTCCTTCTGCTTTCAAATCATCTGGCCAGGTAGACAGAGCTGTAAAATGATTTGAATAAGGATAGTCTCTTTGAAGAATTTTGGTTAATTGATCTACCTGTGCTTTTGCATTTTTATTCAAATGCTTGTAAGCGATCATTGCAGTAACCATATGACCTGGACTCCACCATGCATTTGCATTTAGACAGCAAAAAAGGGCAAGAAAAAAGAATACACTTTTTTTCATTTATGTTATTTTTTGTTTTTTAGTAAGGCTAAAAAATAAGTCCGCCAATTTGAAATAGTAGATTTTGGATTTTAGTAAGGCAAAAATACTTTTTGCGTTCGCCTTTGTACCTTCTGGCACAAGCCAGCGCAGGATGCAAGGCATCTACGAGTATTTTTAACGCCGCAAAAGTTCAAAAAATACATCGGCAAATGTCGGAGTTATTCTTTAGGCGTTACTTAGTTGGGTAAAAATAGAAAGAATCTGTTTCTAAAAGTTGGTTCTACGGAACACAGGTCGAATTATTTTTTCTTATATCTGATTGTTCCATTTGAAATTCTTATGATCTCTATTTTTTTGCATAAAGCTCCATATTAATTAAGAGCCTGTTTAAAAAAATTCCGAACTGAAAAACAATAAAGGAGCAGGAAAAAAATGTTTTGATAAATTACCTTCGCCCCTAATGAGCCAAGCTAAGATTAATCAACAAATAGAAGAGTTAAAAGAAATCCTCAAAATCGAGAAAAAAGAAGACTTTGAACGATTTCGTGCCGAAGTCGCCCAATTGTCTCTTTCTGAAAAACGTGAAAAAGGACTTACTTGGAATCCTGTAGAAGTTAGAAAAGAAGGTTATACTTTTGGTGAGCGAGCATTTGTAATCATCGAAAGAATGGGTAATCGAAATGAGCCTAATCGCTTCAAAGCTGGCACCCCCGTTGAGTTTTATTCTTTAGCAACCGATAAATTTTCAAAATCCGAAAAACAAAACCAGAGTGGCGTCATACAATATGTGGAGCGAAATAAGATGAAAATCGTGCTCAACTCTAGCGATTTACCGGATTGGATAAGTAATGGACAATTAGGCGTCGATTTATTATTTGATGAGCGTACCTACCTGGAAATGGAAAAGGTTTTGAGTCTACTCTTGAAAACTAATGCTGGCAGATTAAGTGAACTAAAAGCTATTTTTTATGGCGAACTCGAACCTACTTTTCGCCCAAAACCGATTGTTCGTAATCCATATTTAAATGATTCTCAAATTGAAGCTATTCAAGATATTTTAGCCTCTAGAGATGTTGCGGTTGTGCATGGTCCACCAGGGACTGGGAAAACAACAACATTGGTTCATGCCATCAAGTTGTTGTGCGAAACCGAAAACCATTTATTAGTAACCGCTCCAAGTAATGCAGCAGTCGATTTATTATCGGAACGATTGATGGAAAAAGGATTGAATGTGGTTCGAATAGGGAATATTTCAAGAGTTGAAGAAAGATTGATTTCGCTTACCATGGACTCTCGATTATCCAAACATCCGGAAGCCAAGAATATCAAAAAAGTAAAAATACAGGCCGCTAAAATGCGGCGTGATGCCCGCAAATTCAAACGAAAATTTGGGGCAAAAGAACGAGAAGAACGCCGCGACGCATACAAGGAAGCCCGCGATTTAAATGATTGGGCAAAGCATTTAGAAGACAAATTGATTTCTGAAATTCTCTTTTCAGCAGATGTCATTACCTGCACCTTAGTCAATGCGGTTCATCCTATTTTAGAAAATTTAAAATTTCGAACCGTTGTCATTGATGAAGCTGCACAGGGGCTTGAGCCTGCCACATGGATCCCTATTTCCAGGGCAAGTAAAGTTATTTTAGCAGGCGATCCATTCCAATTACCCCCAACTGTCAAATCAAACCAAGCTCGCAAAAAAGGTTTTGGCACAACCCTATTAGAGAAATATATCAGCCAATTCTCACAAGTTTCCTTTTTGAATACTCAATATCGAATGCATGCTGCAATCATGGGATTTTCAAATGCACAATTTTATAATAATCAATTAATTGCCGCAGATCCAATGTCAACCTGGCAATTGGAGATTTCGGATAATGTTTCCGTTATTTTTATTGATACTGCCGGTTGTGGTTTTAATGAAGAAATGAATCCAGAAACCTTAAGTCGATTAAATAAGGGAGAATTTTTTATTCTCCAAGAACACTTTCTAAAATTAACAGAAGACCTCACTACACAACAAATAGAACCTCCTAAAATAGCCATCATCTCCCCTTATCGGGCTCAATGTCAACATATTGAAGATGAGTTTAAGGAAGATGAAACTTTAAAAAAATATTTGGATCATATAGATATTAATACCATTGATGCCTTCCAAGGTCAAGAGCGCGATTTGGTTTACATTTCCCTAGTCCGTTCGAACGAAAAAGCCGAAATTGGCTTTCTATCAGATTATCGAAGAATGAATGTCGCAATGACCCGTGCAAAAAAGCAACTTATTGTTATAGGTGACTCAGCAACGATAGGAGGGGATACTTTTTATGGTGCTTTTTTGGATTATATTGAAAAGGCAGGGGTATATCGGTCAGCCTGGGAATATATGAGTTGATAAATTTTTCAATTCTAAAAATATGGTAATGAAATTCTTTTTTTGGTCAATTGGTTAAGAAAAACAAGATAGTTTAGGGAGTTGGTAAAAAATAAGGTACCCAATTTTGCGTAGTTATATTTTATTCAGTCGAGGCAAAAAACGTAGGCATACCCAAAGGTATAGCTAGGCTTTTTAACGATGAATGAATAAAAAAGAGCAAGTAACATGGGTAGGTTATTTCTTGACAACTCCCTTAACTGAATATTATGTTCGTGTTGGTATTAAAACACTAAAGTGAAGAATGAAACTAAACGCAATTAAAGTAGCAGTCATTGGCGGTGGCGCAGCCGGTTTCTTCGCGGCAATCGCAGCAAAAGAAAATCATCCAAAAGCGGAGGTAACCATTTATGAAAAATCAAAAAAATTACTTTCGAAAGTAAAGGTCTCTGGAGGAGGAAGGTGTAATGTGACTAATGGTTGTATCTCCATCAAAGAACTCTCCGAAGCTTATCCTAGAGGCGGCAAAAAATTGAAAAAAGCCTTTCGATTTTTCAATACACAACATACCATGAATTGGTTCGAATCCAGAGATGTTCCTTTGGTAATTCAAGAAGATAATTGTGTGTTCCCAGTCTCCCAAGATTCACAAAGTGTCATTGACTGTTTTTTAAAAGAGACCACTCGACTGGGGATAAAAATTGAAACTCAAATGGGGATTTCAAAAATAAATCCTAGAGGTGACCAACTTCAACTGGAGTTTTCAAAAGGTGTTTCACCCGCCAAAATATTCGATAAAGTAATTGTGGCAACTGGCGGATCACCAAAAAGGCAAGGTTTGGAGTGGTTAGAAAATTTAGGACATAAAATTGCTGATCCGGTTCCTTCTCTTTTCACTTTCAATATGCCCAACGAGCCAATTCGAAAGTTGATGGGCATTGTGGTCGAAAAAAATCTAACGAGTATTCAAGGCACTAAACTCAAATCGGACGGACCACTTCTGATCACCCATTGGGGCATGAGTGGACCTTCTATATTAAAATTATCTGCTTTTGGAGCTCGAATATTGAGTGAATTAGGTTATGAATTTAAAGTACAAGTCAACTGGGTAAGCGTCGTTAATAATGAAGAAGTAGCCAATGAAATAAGAAACATCATTAAAGAACATCCAAATAAAATTTTAGCCAATTATCGACCCTATCTTTTACCCGAAAGATTGTGGCATTTTTTATTAGAGAAAAGTGATTTACCACAAAAAAAACGATGGGGTGAATTAGGAAAAAAAGGCTTAAATAAGTTGGTGACCATATTGACTAATGATGTCTACGCGGTCAAAGGGAAAACCACTTTTAAGGAAGAATTTGTGACTTGTGGCGGCGTTAGTTTAGAAAGTATTGACTTTAATACGATGCAAAGTCGGGTTTGTAAAAACCTATATTTTGCAGGAGAAGTGATGGATGTCGATGGCATTACTGGCGGTTATAATTTTCAGGCAGCTTGGACGACCGCTTTTATCGCAGGACAATTAAATTAATTATGGAGCCAATAACTTTTAGAACCGAAATTCCAGCTGACCACAAATCTGTTTTCAAAATAATTGAAGCCGCTTTTCAAACAATAGAGATCAGCGACCATAAAGAGCAATTTTTGGTTGAAAGATTACGAAAGTCTGATGCATTTATCCCTGAATTGTCTACCGTTGCAGAATTAAATGACGTAATCGTTGGTCATATCCTTTTGACAAAAATTAAAATCAAAAATGTAAATACATCTTTTGATTCACTAGCTTTAGCTCCCGTTTCTGTTCATCCTGATTTTCAAAACAAAGGCATAGGGAGTGCCTTAATTAAAGAAGCGCATAAACGCGCAAAAGCATTAGGTTTTCAGTCAATTATACTTGTAGGGCATGCTGATTATTATCCACGTTTTGGATATGAATTGACTAGCAAATATGGAATAAAGCTGCCTTTTCCTGCTCCTGAAGAAAGTTGTATGATCATTGAATTGAATGAAAATGGATTGAAGGATGTAAGCGGTACTGTCGAATATTCTAAACCATTTTTTGAGTAGATATCATGATGATTATTCAATTAATCCCTATCATGTCGGATATAAAAGCCATGGAACACTTTTCTAAATCTTTTAAGTACACTAAAAATGAAAAACCTGGTTAGTCAAATACTGCTTCTTTTTTTACTTATTAGTGGCAGCAATTTTTTAGTTGAACTCTTCACAGAAGGGAATATCAATAGCTTTTTAGAAAAACCAATACGCTTTTTCGTCTCCACCCTACTTATTAGTATTATAGGAGGATATATTAATTACAGAGTTTTAAAAACAATGCCAAAAGAATAGACCAAGTCAAAAATAATATGGATACCGCTATTAATTTATTTCCGTCAAAAACTTCATCAAATCAGCATCTTCACCAGCAGTTCGCCCGCGAGGAGGAGAAGACAACCAAGAATTGGAAGCTGGATGAATTTGGTTTTTATAAATAGGTGTAGAGTCAGCCAAAAGTCTATTTCTACTAATATCATTTAAAACCGTATTCATTTCATTTCCCATAGTCTCCATATTGGTTAGTAATATATTAGCATCTTTTTCCGCAAAATTAGAATCTCGCTCCAAAGAACTTGGTTTTACATTTACATTCTTCTTTCCTGTCAAAAAAACGGGTACTTTCTCAAAAACCGTATCGGTTTTATAAATCGTTTCATAAACAGTGTCAATATCAACCATCAACGGGGCAGCCATTTCATTTTCAACATAAACTACCTGTTGTTTCATTAAAAACATGGAGCAGAGTAAAAATACAACAGAAGCAGCAGCTTGCCATGCAGGGATTCTATAACTAGTGATAGCGTTCCAACTAACGGTCAAAGGCTGTTTTTTTGCTTTCTTTGCTCGCATTGCCGCCATCAAATTTTCTTTGACATGAGGAGAAGGAGCGGTTCGAATCTTTTTCAAGCTATTGCGGCTTCCACACAAAATCAGTCGAAAATTTTGATATTCTTCGGCAGTCATTTTTGCTGAAACAAATGCTTTTTCTTCTTGACTCAAGGAGAAAAATTTTTTTGTTTTCAATAACCCTTCTAATTTTTTATCAAGTATCATCTTTTAGTAATTTGAAATCCACTTAACTCAACTTTCCTAAATTATTTTTAGCAATTTATCGTTTAGGAAAGTTGAGTTGAGCAGATTACGAATACTGAAATATTTTCAATTTATCAGATAGTTTTCGAACCGTATAAAACAGTCTAGATTTTACTGTGCCTTCAGGGCAATCCACTACATTAGCAATCTCTTTTACACTCAGCCCTTCTTGGTATCTCAAAATAAAACACTGTTTTTGTGTTTCTTCCAATTCATTAACTGCTTGTTGTAATTGCTGTTCAAATAGTGCTCGATCTATCGGTTCTGGAATATATTCAAAGCATTCTGGAATTGGGTTTTCGGGTACCTCATTCACTATTTGATACCTTCCATTTCGGCGATATTCATTTTTACACATATTTCCGGCGACGGAATAAAGCCATGTCGAAAATCGCCGATTGGGATCAAACATCTCTGGTCGTTCCACGATTTTCATAAATAAATCTTGCGTGAAATCGTCTGCTTTATTTTGATCTTGATATAGCATTCGATAAAAATAACATTGCAATTTCCCCGAATACCTATCGTACAACAATTCAAATGCACGGTCATCGCCGTCATTTATCAAGAAGCGCATTAACTCCTCATCAGAAAGATTGTGATATGTTTTTCGCTTAAATAACACTAGTTAATTATTAGTTATTAGTGGCTGAATATCAGATTTTAATCTTAAACTTTTTACTCACTCAATTATTTCACAAACACAACGAAAACCTAACCAAGAGGAAGGCTTTTCGTAGGATATTTCCGCATCAAAAACTGAGTTATTATAATTGTGATTCCACGACCCTCCTTTGGCAACACCTTCCTCCGAAACCATTTCTGCCACATTTCCATACAAATTATACATGCCGTGTTTGTTAGGCAAATAGGAGTAACAAGGTGCGGTAATAAAGAAGTCCCCTCCCTCTTGTTTTATGTTATAATTTTGTTCAATGGGCTTATTCTTCATCCGTCGTTGTTCTTTTTTCGAAAGCTCCTTAAATCCAGTATTGGCAACCAATTCCCATTCTGTCTTTGTTGGCAATCGATATCTAAAATTCGGCACATTTTTACTTCCATGGTTTAATGCCCACATTTCTTTTACACGCTTGGTTCGCCATTCGCAATATTGAACTACTTGGTCATAGCTAATACCTACAACTGGATATCCATCATAGGACGGATGATCAAAATAGTTTTCAGCGAGTACTTCTGCATATGCCAACTCTAACCAAACGGATCTATCAGGGGTTGCAGAAAGATACTTTTCAGAAGTTTCTCCAAACTCTTTTTTTAACCAAGAAAGGTACTCCTTCCAATCAATATTAGAAATCTCAGTTTTATCAAAAAAGAAGTTTTCCACAATTTTCACCGTGCCAGGCGGGCGGGGTGTGGCCTTTTCAAATTTAAGAAAAGAAAAACTCATAAAGATTGTCGAAATAGAAATAATGGCAATAAATTTGCTTTTCATTTATATGATTGAATTAGGTTTACTAGCAAAAAATGTTAACATTTAGCGCTGCTACGCACCTGCATGGTAGCGCCTTTTTTTTGCTCTAAACGCATTCATTGGATACATTAATCAAAAACCAATGTGCCCATGAACGGTGAATCATTATTTATACTCTAATACTTCCATAAATACACGAAAGCCAACTTTTGGATTCGGTTCTTCGAATTCTTGTTTCGAAAACACCTTACATTTATCTGGGTCATCTGCCCAACTACCTCCCATCGCGATCCCTTTTTCTTGAATCATCTCCGCTACATTTCCACTCATGTTATAACAACCATAATCATTAGGAAAATAGGCATCGGCCTTTACAGGAAAAAACCCTCCATCATTTGAAAGTAATTGGACTTTACAATCGGTGCATGGCTCATAATCCAATACATCAAAATTGGACAAGAAGCAACCTTTGATATTTCTCACATAAAATCCACCCCAAGGATATAGAGCTGACTCATGTCCTCCATGAGCCGTGGAAAACCATTCTCCCTCTGTTGGCAATCTAAATACGACTCGCTTATACATTTTCTTCTTATGGTCGCTAGCATTATATATTTCAGTTACCCACTCACAATACAATTTAGCAGCTTCATAACTAATATTTTGGATTGGGCATTCTGGCGCATCGGGGTGTCCATTATCATACAATTTAGTGTCCGAAAGTGATTGGAATTTTTCAGGTAGAAATGAGCGCCAATTGGTTTTACCGGTCTTAGCAATTTCGAGTTTATCGAACTCCCGATTCTTCAATAAATCCATCAAAAATTGCTCATATTGTTTGATCATCAATTCGGTTTCGGCAGCGTACAAATTATCCTTAACTTTCACGAATCCTCGATCCAGTGTTTTGATATCCAATATGGATTCTATTGTTTTATCAACACCGATACTTTCGCCAATATATGGTTTGATATCATCTAATTTTCCACCTTTTTCTGCTACTTTTTTCAATAAAGTTTTCATTTGGTTTCCTTTCGTTACCTCACCACTCTCTTCATAATGTCGATATAATTTTAAAAAGGCAGGCAAGTAATTCAAGTTCAAATTATTGACTACGTCTTTACTTATATCATTCTCCAAGTCAATCATCAAATAATCCTTCAAAAACTTATTTTCAAAATTGTTTTTCATCATCGCCACATTATCAAATTCTTCTGGACTCCATTTGAAAGCCATTCCAGTGAGGTACAAATTTTCAGACTGCACGCCTCTCAAACTTGAAGGAATAGCGGGACTTATATATGCCGGTCTTTTAGTGTTTTGAAGCATATGAAAAGAAAGCATTTTGAAAAATTCCGAATCTTCAACCCACGGTTTTTCCATGGCGGGAATATCATATTTTTCAAAAATCATATTTCGATACACTTCGTGACCAGTCAATAAAGAAGTATTGATGATCACTACATCTGGACGTACGTTTTTGACCTGTTGCAAAATCCATGATGGATAGGTGTCATTATCACCCCAAGTAAGAAGTATGGCATTGTCTTCGACAGACATCAACATATTATAATTCCATTTTAATAACCCTGAGGACATTTCTTCATGCTGAAAATACTTTTCACACATTAGACGCAATTGCTCCCGTTCTCCTTTAATCTCATGATACGCAACCATGGGCCCAATAATTTCCATTTGGTTAGGATTCAGTTCATAAGCTTTTAAGAGTAAATCAAAATGGTCTGAGCCTCGTCCTTTATGAATAAAATTGATAATATAATACTCGGCAGTGTTGGGAATAGCATCGGATAATTCTTTCACAAGAGCATCTAAATCAAAGACATTCTCTCCTTTTGAAAAAATGTTAGCATAGCGGGATGCTTGAAAATAATTGAACCAAGCATCCCCGTTTGAGCGTGTTTTTTCGGTTTCCTTTTTCCAAAGATTAGCTTGCTCAACGTAATAATCGAATGATTTCGTCACCCGAGCAAAAGAGTAAATTTTTTCAGGATGGGGTAAATTTTCGGCTAAAGCGAAACTTGTTAGGAGTATTGACAAACTAAAAAATAGTATTGATTTCTTCATTTCAGTGGTGATTTTATTTTGAAAATCGTGGGGTTATACACAGGGTTCTTGGATGCGTTCAATGTTTTTTTATTTTTTTTCAAAATTCCAAAAATTACCATAAAAAAAGGCGACAGAGTCTGTCGCCTTTTTTTATCGAAAAAACTTGGCTATCCAATAGACTTTATACCAAAAGTATTATTGAGATAGAAGTTTTGGATTTTGACCTCAATCGAGAAACGCACGGAGCCTAATAGCCATAGTTATTAAGGCGAGTATGTGACGAAGAGTGAGGACAAAAGAATAAGTTCTAACCATAGAATATTTTTTTTGGAATAAAGTCTTTTAACCTGCCGCCATCTCAACCTTAGCCGTCGTCAATAAGGAATCAAATAATAATCGTCCATCGGTATTCCCTAAAATTGCTTCTGATGCACGCTCAGGTTTCGGCATCAAACCAAAAACATTTCGATTCTTATTGCAAATACCCGCAATATTAGCAAGCGTTCCATTCGGATTGGCGGCTGTATTTATTACACCATGCTCATCACAATATTTGAATAAAATTTGTTCATTAGTATCCATTTCATTCACCACAGTTTCTTCTGCATGATAGCGCCCTTGTTCATGTGCTATAGGAATTTTCAGTACTAAATCCGGGTCAATTTGAGAAGTAATCGCCGTGTGATTGGTCATAGTTTTTAGGTGTACATTTTTGCAAATAAATTTTTGACTTTCATTTTTCAAAAGTTTACCTGGTAATAAACCAGCTTCACACAAAAGTTGAAATCCATTACAAATCCCTAAAACGTACCCGCCATTATTTGCAAAATCAATAACTGCATTTATTATTGGCGAAAAAGGAGTATTCTCCTCTGATCCTATATTATCTCTAGAAGCAAATCCATCAGACAAAACAAGACAATCTCCAACAGAAAAATCTGGTAGTGCGGTATCCTTATGCCACAATTCGACTACCTCTTGTTTCATTACAGTTCTCAATACGTGCAATACATCACGACCACAATTGGATTCAGGGAAAAGGACAACGCCAAATTTCATACAGTTTGAATTTTTGAATAAGTAACGACGAAAGAATCGAGCAGCTCACCACCCAAAATCATAGAATGCGCAAAGGTAATCTAATTCAATAGTTGTTGATCATTTAAGGGATTAGGAAAATAATAATCTACCAGTCAGACTTGTTCTTTTTTTCCCAGGCTACGTTTATAATCCTCGCCGACGCTCTGCGTCGCCTATGTTTTTTGCCTTACCTGAGAAAAAAATGCTGCGTCTTTTGAGGTAGATTATTAATTGCCTAACCCATTAAATAAAAGAGTCATCAATTTACTCTATCAATTTACTCAAAACTTCTTGAATCTCTTTCCGCTTTTTCTTAGCTAATACCACCGTAGGATTGGCTCTTCTCTCTGCGCAATCTGCAATTGGACAACGTTCGCAGGTGTTATTAACTGTTTTGGTAGTAATCGAGGAATCATTCAAAAACTTAACCCGTTTTCGTAAGTTTTCATCAATTAAAATCCCAATCGTAATACTAGCACTTTCTTCGGGTTGTGGATAGGCAGGTCGTGCAAAGGTGATGCAAAAATATTCATTTTTTGAGCCATAAAATCTAGATATTTGGGTGCCTACTATCGTACCCGCATATTGCCCTTTTTTTTGCATTTCCTGTAGATCACTCAATAATGAAATAGACAACCACCGACCACAATAATGTTCGTTTAACCCATTACTTTGAGGTTGATGTTTACCTTCCAAATGTAACTCTTTATCAATATGAAAAGCTTGATTGGACTGATTGTGTATAAAGCGAAGCAAAAATAATTTCTCTAACCCAAAATCCTTTGGCAAAAGATTCGACATTCTTTGAAGTAAAGTCTCAGGAGATGCTTGATATTTCCGCATCAAATTCGTTAATAATTCACCATCCCAACGATCCTTTTCAAAAAATCTTTCTAGGTCTTTTCTAAGTGCATCTCGATTAATTAAAATGGCTGCAGCAAAATAATTAGCTTTAAAATGACTCAAAACCTCTTCAAAATTATTGACGCGAATTAGGGATCCTGTATTGGCCCGTTCTCCAAGATCTAAATAATTGAATGCCAATTCTTTACTTAATTGAAATGCCCTTTGTACTTCATTCAAATTCTGATTTAAAAGTAGCTGTTTTTTTTTTGGAATATACACAGACCGAAGTCCATCGAGCACCTCATAATCATTCAATCCATTTTCTATAATAGTATATCCATAATGCTTTTCAAGTATTTTCTTCAACAATGCTTCAGATACTTTTCCCGTTGTCGGCAACTTATATTTTTTTATAAATTTTTCAACTTGAATCTCTATGTCCTCAAAATAATTATTATGCAATTCGAGGTAAGAACGAAGCACTCCGAAATAGAAATTCTGTTCGCCTAAGGCATAGTTTCGACCTAACTCGACTAATGTTGAAATAAAAGCCCCTACCCTAGTTGGTGAGTTGGCAATAATCTCTACCACTTTGGCAAGATCAATTCCAAACAAATCTAAAGGCAATTCATTTAAAAAATTAGAATTTAAAAGATCAGATACCGGTGCCAGTTTATTGCTTAATGCTAAAGAGGTCAATTCTGTGACAGATGTATTGAGCGCATCAGCAAGTACTTGAACTTTATCATTTTTTGGATATTTCTTCCCCTTCTCAATTTCATTCAAATAAGAAACCGACATGCTAACCTGCTTCGACAATTCTGAAAAAGAGAGTCCTTTTTCTTGCCGAAATTGTTTCACTTTGAGTCCAAAAATAATTCGCTCGTTTTGTGATTTTGTCGCCATAAGGGGCGAATCTATAAGAATTGAGCGAATTTTCGCAACGTATTTATTATAAAAAATTAAAATCCTGCAAATATTAGCGAACATTTAACCATTTTGCCTCAATGAACAGATTTTGAAACTTCTTCAAATTGTTGAAAATAACGCCCCACATGCCGTCCATCTACCACTCCGTGATGTGCTTGTACAGAAAGTGGCATTTTGATACGACCATTTTCTTCAAAATATTTACCCCATGTGATGCGTGGGACAGAATCAGATGGATGATAAGACATTGCATGCTGAAAGGATGTAAATGAAACCCATGGAATGGAAGAAAGGAATAAGTAATCATCACGTCCAGGCTCGTCCTCAAAATCAGGATCTGTTTTCATTGCTTCCATTCTTAGGAGGGCATCCCGATGAAAAATTTGAAAGGTCTTTTGATACTCCACTTCACAGAAACTAAATACATCCGCTACCTCTGTCCAAACTGTAAAGGAAGGATGAACGACCTCATGCTCTACTATTTTCTCGCCTCGAATACGTCGCCTAAACTGAGGAATTGAATTCGCTGTTTTTGAAACTATATATACTATAGTTGGTGTAAAAGAATAATTTTTAGCTTTTATAGTTTTGAGTAGGTCTGTGATATCAACATTGGCACATATATTAAAATGAGGATGGTTCATTTGATTAAAAAACTCAAAGTGCTTTCTTCTATGTGGTTCCCTAAAAATAATTTCTTTCATTATTAATGATATTTGATTTTGGAAAATTAATCGAATACGCACAGGGCTACAAAGATATAAAGCCGATTATGAGAGTTTGTGCAAAAATAACCTCATTCAAAGTAGCCATTATACTTGTTCAGGTACGTATAAGGTAAGGTATTTGCTTCGTAAATATTTTTTGGAACAAGGTCTATTTACTCAAAACTAAAAACTCGGCTATATTTGCTGTCCCTCAACAAAAATTTATGTCAAAAGCCAATATCTTAATAATCGATGACGAAAATGATATTCGAAATTTACTCTCCAGAATTATCAAATTGGAAGGATATCAAGTGTTTCAAGCAGAAAATGCCAAACGCGGTTTTAAAATTTTGAAGCAAGAAAAAATCCATGTCGTCATTTGTGATGTCAAATTACCTGATGGAAATGGTGTCGAAATGGTACCAAAGTTGAAAACCATTCAACCGCTTTCCGAAATTATCCTCTTAACCGCTTTTGGAACAATCTCGGATGGCGTGACCGCTATGAAAAATGGAGCGTTTGACTATATTACAAAAGGGGACGACAATAATAAAATCATTCCATTAGTCAATCGAGCAGTTGACAAAGCTTTGCTTCAATTTAGAGTAAAAGAATTAGAAGGAAAAGTTAGCGAACGATATAGTTTTGCCAATGTAGTGGGCAGGTCTGCGCCCATGCAAAGAGCAATAGAAATGGCTAAAAAAGTGGCTCAGACGGATACCACAGTTTTGCTGACTGGAGAAACAGGAACAGGAAAAGAAGTATTTGCACAAGCTGTCCATTATGAAAGTCAGCGAAAAACACAGCCGTTTGTTGCCGTTAATTGTAGTGCTTTAGGAAAAGAGATTTTAGAATCTGAGATGTTTGGTCATAAATCGGGTTCCTTTACAGGTGCCAATCGAGATAAAAAAGGTCTTTTTGAGGAAGCGAATGGAGGCACTATTTTTTTGGATGAAATCGGAGAAATGGATTTGACGCTTCAGGCTAAACTATTGAGAGTATTGGAAACTAGCACTTTCCTAAAAGTAGGGGATACAAAAGAAACAAAAGTAAATGTGAGAGTCATTGCAGCTACCAATCGTGACCTACAAAAAGAAAGTGATGCTGGCAATTTTCGATTGGATCTATATTATAGGCTTTCCGTTTTTAATATTCAACTACCAAGTTTACAAGACCGCCAATCCGATATTCCATTGCTTGCCAATCATTTTATTAATATGTTGACCGCCAAAATGAACCGAAAGCCAATGGATATGGAGCCAGAATTTCAGGTAGCACTCATTAATAATAAGTGGAAAGGGAATATTCGCGAACTAAAAAATGTCATTGAGCGAGCTGTTATTCTAGCAAGTGCCGATACCTTAACCACGGATTGCCTTCCCTTTGACTTTTTATACTCTGACAATACAAGAGGTTCATCGAATTCTTTCCGACTTACCGAACTAGAAAAAATACACATCAAAAAAGTCCTTGCTTATACCAATGGAAACAAAACCAGAACCGCAGAATTACTCGGGATTGGTGTAACTACTCTTTATCGAAAAATTGAAGAGTATGGTATTTCTTAGAAACTTTCAGAATGCAACTACCATTCATGCTCCTTTTTAATGGATAAAAGAGAATACGCTTAAGCCTATCTCTTGTTATTGAGTCACAACAAATTTCAATCAAATCAATTATAAAAAAACCCGATACACTATTCACTATTTTTATAATGTCACATTTTAAGTTTTTTTAGCCCATAAAAAGGGGAATTGCATGAAAAATTTTGAAAATTCAGTTGTGACTTACTTTTTAAAAAATAAGAGATTTTTTTGAAAAAAAACTTTTGGGAGGTATTTATTAACATCAAAAAAATTCATAACTCATAAACCATTGTTGATAAGCCTCTTGAATAAACACAGGCATCTCTCACTCTATAACTTACTGAAAATCAGTGCATGAAATGCTTTAAGCGAAAAGACGTAATTGCAAATTTCATTCGAAAAAAACTTGTGTAAAGCCAGAAGTGCCTGTATATTTGTGACGACAACACGGAATAATCACCTCCCCTACTCGTGTTATTTTCCTCCCAACAGAAACTATGAACACTTTTTTCCCCTTTAGTAAGTGAAATTCGAAAGAGCTTTTTTTATTAATTAATGAAATCTTTCCTTCAGAAAATAAAGGCTATGATTTCAAGGAACGTTTACCCAAAAAGCCTAAACGATCCAGCTCTCCCCCCGAATTTTTTTCACTTACACATTCACATAAATCGCTGAAAAACAAGAACATGAACAAGAACATTACACTCACGGCGTTATTCCTTTTCTCCCTATTAACAATCAATGCAAAAACAATTTTCGTAAAAGTTGCGACCACTGGCAATGGAACTACTTGGGAAGATGCAACAGGAGACCTATTAGCAGCTCTCTTTGCAGCTCAATCAGGTGATGAAATATGGGTAGCGAGAGGAACTTATTTGCCAACTAACGATGGAGACAGAAAAATAACCTTCACTATACCAGACAATGTGAAAGTTTTAGGAGGTTTCATTGGCAATGAAACTAGTTCGGATCAAAGAAATGCTGAACTTAACAAAACAATCTTGAGTGGTGATATTGGCAAGATGGATGACTTTAGCGACAATTCTTACAGTGTCATCTCTTTTGTAGAGGCGGGTCCTCATACTATTTTGGATGGCTTTACTATCATTGATGGAGCAGCCAATGGTGCAGGACAAACAGGAGAACCTTGCCGAGCAGGAGCAGGTATCTATATTAAAAAAGCAAACCCAACCATTTCCAATTGTATTGTCCAAAATAATTACGCGAGAGATGGTGGTGCAGTTTATAACAATGGAATTGGGAGCACTTGTAGCCCATCTTTTATCAACTGTGCTTTCTATAATAACAGAGCAGATTTGGATGGTGGTGCCATTTTTAATGATGGACGAAGAGGTGGAGTAAGTAGCCCAACTTTTACTGACTGCGAGTTTATAGAAAACGAAGGAAACTATGGCGGAGCTATGTGCAACTACGGAGGTAAAGGAAAAAGCAGTCCTAAATTAGTCAACTGCCTATTTAAAGACAATAAAGCTTACTTAAGAGGAGGAGGCATCTTCAATATGGATGTAGAAGGTATTGCAGCACCTATTTTGAAGCAGTGCCAATTTGTTGAAAACAAAGCCGTTGCTGGCAAAGGTATCTATACTTTTAGTTCACCAAAAAACAGCTCAGTCAATAAAATTTTGACAACTTATTCATCAAACTAATTCGATTCGATATACTCTTTTTAAAACTAAATAAATAAGTCACCAACAAACACTAATTTTTTCGTTACGAAACAAAAGCAAACACTAAATACACTTTAAATAAAGTAATTCCGTTGAATTACGAAATCAATTTACCAAAGTCAAATGAAAACTAGGAAGAGAAGAATGTGCCAATTGACTTTAACAACCTTGAGAGAGCGTGTATCTATATAATTTTTTGGCGGTTTGCAAAAATTGCCGCCAACTTTACTATGCTCTTCTCCAATCACAAGAATAAACTTAAGATTTTTCGTTTTGGATTTTTAACCTTCATGAGATTACTAAGAATAGAGAATAAAAACTATGAATTTCAGGAGATTACCTCTCCATTTTGAAACACTCATTCTTTGACAAACACTATTTTCCAAAACAACTATGAACAAATATTTACCCTAATAAATAAAAGACAAAGACTATGACAGCTCTGCCCCCGCCCCCTTTTCATAAAGGGGGGCGAACTAGTACACTGTAATTAGAAATTTAGTGCAAAACAAATAGTAAACAAGTAGTTATCACTAAATCACAACTTCAGCAATCGAATGGTTTTTTTGCAATAGGACGTCATTTTCATTCACGACTAACGAAATAAACTCATAAAAGAAACGTGATGTTTGATTCTCGCAGGTCTCCTATCCGAATTTTCGGGAGGGGACCTTTTTTATTTGAAAATTCAATTCTCGAATGTGAAAAGGTCTTTTTTATTTTTTCCCTCCAAAACAATATCTTTGTTCTGACTCTCACTCCAATTTAAAACTGTCATTGCACTTTTTCAATTAAGACACTTTAAAAACCCTATAAAAACAATCCTCTTTAAATCTCGTATTTTTAATAAAACCCAAACTTTTTGAGAAGGTCTATTTTTACGTGGATATCTATTTTTTGGCTCTTGTCCAGTTTTCTTTATGGACAGGAATATATCATTGATGTTCAACAGTTTGGAATAGAAGAAGGCTTATCTCACCGTAATGTACATTTCGCACTTCAAGACCAACGAGGACTAATGTAGTTTGGGACGGACTATGGGCTGAATCGTTTTGATGGTTATAATTTTAAGGCCGTAACAAAAAAATCAAACGGATTACAATCTAATGAAGTCAAGAAAGCACTGGAAGACAAAAATGGTTTTGGTGGCGGTGGTGGTGGTGCTTATGGAGGAGGAGGATATAGTGGAGGGGATACAGGAATTGGAGGTTTCACTTCAGCAGGCGATGGAGGTAATTCATTTGACAATGCAACGGGCTCAGGAGATTCAAATGGGGTTCAAGGTGGTGCTACAAATCCCGGAACTGATGGGACTGTCACAATCGTATGCGTAGCAGTACTCCCCGTATAATTACTTGATTTCCAAGCCCTTATTATCGAAAATAATCGGACGAAGTTGCAATGGCAAACTGCCTCCGAAACCAACAACCAAGGCTTCGAAGTCGAACACAGCCTCGACAATCGAACTTGGAAAACACTCGGTTTTGTATCTGGCGAAGACACAACTTATGAGAAACAAACCTATTCTTTCCTTCATCAAAAGCCTGGGCGTGGGGTAAATTATTATCGCTTGAAACAAATGGATTATGATGGAGTATTTGAGTATTCAGATGTTGTGAGCGTTCAGTTGGCAGTAGACAGTAAGCAGTTGGTGGTCGCACCAAATCCTGTTCAAAATGGAGAGGTCAGCTTATTTTTCGCCGAATCAGAAGATGAAAACAATACTTTGAAGATTTTTAATTCGATGGGTGTTTTGGTTCGGTCAGCGCAATTAGGCTATAATCAAACAACTATTCGAGTGGACGATTAGCCAAGCGGAATTTATTTGTTTGCTGTGGAGGTTGAAAACCGAAGATTGATTGAGCGAGTGGTGATTCAATAAATAATATCAATAGTTCTAGTGGTGTCTCTCGAAGAAGACACCGCGTCTATGATACCGCGGTGTCCTCTTCGAGAGACACCGCTAGAAACAACAAAACCATGGAAGAAATTATCCTTTTTGCCATTTTATCTCTCGGCATCATGTTCCTCAATATTGACACCCTGTGTAATCCTATTGAAAATGAAAGCGCTTAAAGAAATGCTGATTGCCTACTTGGACTGAAAAGACAGCATAAAAGCAATCACTTAAACTATTAGATTGATAAATAAGGTAATTATTGCCCCTTCCAGCATTGTGTTTGGAAGGGGCTTTTTTATTTTTTTATATTTGCGATCCAAAAAAATCAACCATGCAAAATATCATACATCCAGATTTCAAAGTTGGCATATTGGGAGGCGGTCAACTCGGCAAAATGCTCTGCTTGGCTGCTCAAAATTGGCATTTGCAAACCTGGATTTTAGATACCTCTTCAGACTTTCCTGCCGGACAAGTATGTTCTCATTTTATAGAAGGCAATTTTAAGGATTTCGATGATGTATACAATTTCGGCAAACAAGTCGATGTCTTGACTATTGAAATTGAACATGTCAATACAGAGGCACTGTTGAAGTTGGAATCAGAAGGTGTGAAAGTACACCCATCTCCGAGTGCGTTGAATATTATAAAAGATAAGGGTTTACAAAAACAATTTTATGCAGATAAAGGGCTGCCTACTTCATCTTTTGAATTATACGAAAGTGGTGAAGCGATCAAACAGGCTTTGAATAATGGAACATTGGAATATCCTTTTGTGCAAAAATCGCGGACAGCAGGTTATGATGGAAAGGGTGTAGCCGTTATCCTATCTGAAAACGATATTGAGAAAATATTGATGACACCCTCAGTCATTGAACCATTAGTAGACATTGAAAAAGAAATTGCGGTTATTGTCGCTCGTAATGAAAATGGCGAAATGCAAACTTTTCCAGCCGTAGAAATGGAGTTCAACCCGGTGGCTAATTTAGTCGAGTTCTTAGTTTGCCCTGCTGATATTCCTTATGAAGTGGCTCAACGAGCTGAAATACTTGCTAAGGAAACCATCGCTGATTTTGATATTTGTGGACTCTTGGCAGTTGAATTATTTTGGACAAAAAACGGTCAAATCCTGATTAATGAGGTAGCACCGAGAACACATAACTCTGGACATCATACCATAGACTCATGTTATACTTCTCAGTTTCAACAGCAATTGAGGGCCATATTAAATTTACCCCTCGGAAGTACCAAAATGAAAACACCTTCCGTTATGGTTAATTTATTAGGTGCAGAAGGATATACGGGGCAAGCAATCTATGAAGGATTGGATAAATGTATAGCAACCGAGGGTGTGAAAATTCATTTTTATGGGAAAGAAATCACAAAACCTTTTCGAAAAATGGGACACGCCACTATCTTGGACGAAGAAATAGAAAAGGCAAAAGAAAAAGGCCGGTTTGTTTTGAAAAATTTAGTGATCAAAAGTTAAATTAAAATTATGGTCAGTATTATCATGGGTTCCGATTCCGATTTGCCAGTCATGAGACAAGCTGCGGATGTTTTAAAAGAATTAGGCGTTGAATTTGAATTAACCATCGTCTCCGCACATCGTACTCCGGAACGAATGTTTGAATTTGCTAAAAATGCACATGGTAGAGGCATCAAAGTAATTATCGCTGGTGCTGGCGGTGCAGCTCATTTGCCTGGCATGGTGGCCTCTTTATCACCACTTCCAGTGATCGGAGTGCCCGTTAAGTCATCTAATTCTATTGACGGATGGGACTCCATGCTATCCATTTTACAAATGCCAAATGGTGTACCTGTGGCAACAGTAGCCCTAAATGCAGCAAAAAATGCGGGTATTTTAGCTGCACAAATTTTAGGGTGTCATGATGATAGTTTACAAAATCGAATGATTCAATATAAAACGGATATGGCGGCTGGTGTCGCAAAAAAATACGAACGCTTGGATGACATGGGCTATGAAAATTATGTAAAAGCATAAATGTTGCACAGCTAATTTTTCTTCAGTTGAGGCAAAAAACACAGCCATACCCAAAGGTATGGTGAGTATTTTTAACGATTTGCAGGAGGAAATAATACCAAAGATTATCCGACAGTTTTAGCTTGAAAGACTACTAAGTGTTGTGTTTGAATCAATTAGTGTTAAAAATTAAAAATTGGTTGTTTTTATAATTTTCAATTTATGATGAGCAATTCAAAGCCTTTAATTACGCTTTATTTACTAGTTTTTTTTACAATAATTGGTGCGCTCTTAATCCATATTACAGCTTGCCATAATCAACCGTTAACTGCTCAAAACACACTTAGCTATCCCATTGATACAACAATAAAAGCTTTCAATACCCTACCTGACCGAATTAAAGAAAGTTCAGGTCTTGTCCATTTCGAAAACGCTATTTGGACTCATAATGATAGTGGAGACGGTCCTTGTCTTTATCAATTAGATATTGATAATCAGAAACTTACTAAAACGGTTTTATTAGAAAATGCCAAAAGCAAAGATTGGGAAGAACTGGCCCAAGACGAGACGTCCCTTTATGTCGGTGACTTTGGAAATAATGGCGGGCATCGACAAGATTTGGTCATTTATAAGGTTCCTAAAAATGAATTGACGAAAGACACCGTTTCTAATTTTGAAGTTATTGAATTCCGATACCCTGACCAAGAACGATTTGATAGAGGTGCCTACCAACACAATTTTGATTGTGAGGCCATGATTGTTTCGGAAGATAGTATTTACTTATTTTCAAAAAACCATCAAGACTACCAGACACGTCTTTATCGTCTTCCAAAAACTGCAGGAAAACATATCCCTCAGTTATTAGATTCTTTCGATACAAAAGGAACAATTACGGCAGCCGGTATTGATAAGACCAATAAAATTTTAGTCTTATCAGGTTATAAATTCAGTGGACAAAATGGCTTATTCAACCCTTATCTATGGGTATTTTGGGACTATAAAGGAAGGGAATTTTTCGATGGAAAGAATCAAAGAATCAATTTGCCTATGGACAAACAAGTTGAAGGAATCTGCCTTTTTGAAGAAGAACAATTTCTTATGTCCTCTGAAGCTGGGTCTCGACAATTGGGTGAATTCTATCTTTTTGATGTAAAAAAGTGGATTGATTGAAGTCATTAAACACTTCTTCTTCCTTATTTTCTATCCATTTTTTTAAATTCAATTAGGAATAGTTCTTGAACAGAATTAAGCTGCACTTCTATACTGTACCATCGCGCTAAAGGCGCCTGTTGCAGTAATCTATGACTTGGGTTTATCCAAGCTCTTAGAATAAAATTAATTTTACTAAGTTTGGAAGTCATTTAAAAATGTTCAAATTTCAATAGTTAATACAACAATTTTAAATAAAATCGAATATGCAAACAAGACGAAAATTTATACGACATACCAGTAAAGCAGCCCTAGGCTTGGGTCTATTTGGAATGTATGCCTGTGGTAATACCACCACCACAGAATCTACAGAAGAGGATCAATCGTCAACTGAAACAAAAAAGCCTATGGAAGCATTTTTCAAAGTTTCATTAGCTCAATGGTCTTTACATCGAGCCTTACAAAGTGGCGAAATGGATAATTTGGATTTCGCGGCTGCGGCACGAAATGATTATGACATTGGAGCGATAGAGTATGTAAACCAATTTTTCAAAGACAAGGCTAAAGACGCTGCTTACCTTGCGGAAATGAATAAGAGAGCAGCAGACAACGGCGTGAAAAATCTTTTGATAATGATTGATAGCGAAGGAGGGTTGGCAGAAACAGATGATGCCCAAAGAAAAAAAGCTGTTGAAAATCATTACAAATGGGTTGAAGCGGCCAAAACATTAGGCTGTCATTCTATTCGAGTGAATGCCTACAGTTCAAATCCAGATATTGGAGAGGCCGGGAAAGCTGCAATAGATGGATTGGGATCATTGGCCACTTTTGCGAAAGATTTCGATATCAACGTAATTGTCGAAAACCATGGTGGATTTTCTTCTGATGGTAAATGGTTATCAGGTATCATGGCTCGAATCAATATACCTAACTGTGGAACCCTGCCTGATTTTGGTAATTTTTGTGTGCGAAATGAAAACGGAAAATGTGCCGATGAATATGACCGATATATGGGTGTGACTGAATTAATGCCTTTTGCAAAAGCAGTAAGTGCCAAGTCCCATGATTTTGACGCCAATGGCAATGAGACAAATACAGATTATTTAAAAATGATGCAAATTGTGAAAGCAGCAGGCTATAATGGCTATGTAGGAATCGAATATGAAGGAAGTGTGCTATCTGAGAAAGAAGGAATTATGGCAACAAAAGCACTTCTAGATAGAGTTGGTGAAGAGTTGAAAGGTTAAATACATTCAGCCTTTTTTTCTATTAAGGGAGGAGGGAATAAATAAGGTACCCAAATTTTAGGAAGTTATTATTTTTTTGACGAGTCAAAAAACGCATACATACCCAAAGGTATGGCGAGTATTTTTAACGATGTATAAAAGAAAAGTAACAAGTAAAATGGGTAGGTTATATTTTTCCTCCTCTCTAAATGAAAAGCGGTCATTCTCATACGAGAATGACCGCTTTTTTATATAACAATCCCAAATAATAAGGAAAGGAAGATTAAATTTTATAACAACTTCAATAAAGCATCTTCAATCTGACCAGCTCCTCTCAAATTCATTGCTGCAATTTTTCCGTCTCTATCAATCATAAAAGTTCTAGGAATGGAAGAAACGCCATATTGTTTAGCTGGAGCACATTCCCATTTTTTCAAATCAGAAACATGATAATCCCACTCTAATTTATCTTGTGCAATCGCATTTGTCCAACGATCTTTTTGTTGATTTACAAAATCCTTAATTTTCCCTTCGTCATTTCCAAAACGCGCTTTCGTTCTTGAATCCATTCCATCCAAAGACACACTAAAAACAGTGAATCCTTTTTCCTTATATTTTTTGTAGATGTCAACTACATGAGGATTTTCGCGACGACAAGGACCACACCAACTTGCCCAAAAATCAAGTAAAACTACTTGTCCTTTCAAATCTGACAAAGCATATTTTTTACCATTTGGACTTGGCAAATCAATGTCTGGAGCTTCTTGACGATTCTCCACATCAATAAATTGAAATCCTTTTGAGTTGTTGTTATTCACGGTAGACAAACTAGTAACAAATTCACCATATCCTTTCAAATAAGGCGAAGAAGGGTAAGTACTAGCTAATCGTGCTTGTGCTTTTTTGTGGGTATCCAAAAATTGTTTATTCTGTAATGCTTGAATAGCCACCAACATTCCAGTCAATGGATTTGAAGTAGTATCTACAAATAATTTCAAACCCTCAGAGTCTAGTTTTCGGTTTTTCAGATCTTGAAAAACATTTCGATAAGTAGTTGAACTTGGAGAACCCTGCACATCAAAGTTATAAGATTGTAAATTGCTCAAATCTCCATTGACGCGAACATCCTTTTCAGTTCCGTCAAAAACTAAGTTGACTCTTTTGGCACCAATTCTTAATCGGTAGATTCCTGCATCAACACCGTCAGCAAGGTCAAAACGGTAATTTCCATCAGCATCGATTTCAGTTTTGGCAATGATGTTATTCGCACCACTTCCAACCGAAACTAAATCGAGAAATGCTTGAAGATTAGCTGCATTTTTGATATTTCCGGAAATGATAGAACCTGGTCCATCATAGCCCCCCGAACTTCCACAGCCCATGCCTAAAATAGCTATTGCGATTGCAAAAACGAATGTAATCGTATTTTTCATGTTCAATCTGGATTTTGAATTTATGATTGTTATTACGGAATTCTTATTTCAAAATTTTGACAAAATTAGTACAGAGAGTCATACCTCACCAAAATGCGTAAACATTTTAACACAAAAATAATGAAGGGTTATTATTTGTTAAGTACCAATAAACTATTACTTTCCTTCTATCTTTTCTGAAAGGGTATTTTCATAAACACGTTTCCACTCCTCAATACTTCCAAAATTTATTTCATCTATTATTGCTTCATTTCCAAAAACTTCGCCAAGTTTTGTAAAGGAAACATTGTTTGAAATAAGAAAGTTTTGAAGGTCATCTTCTCTATTTGGCTGAATGCTTACGACAATCCTACTCTGGCTTTCTCCAAATAAAAAAGCATCCTTTTTGAAGGTCTCTACGGTTTCTACTTGAAAACCAAATCCACCAACAATGGCGCTTTCCATCAAATTGACAAAAAGTCCTCCTTCCGAAACATCATGAGCAGACTCCAATAAACCTTGATTGATTAACTCTTTTATTCTACTCTGTATTTCATATTCTTCATGCATATCAAAATGAGGTACAGGAGAGTATTGAATACCATGCCAGGTACGTAAATATTCAGAACTTCCCACATCATTATACGAATTGCCCAACATATAAATGAGATCCCCTTCTGACTTAAAGTTCAACGTCGTTTTCAAGTCCACATCTTCTAAAATACCCACCATACCAATAACAGGAGTTGGATAAATAGATTCTGTTTTATCTTCAAAAATGGATTGATTATAAAAACTTACATCCCCCTCTAAAACAGGTGTCCTAAATTTTCGACAAGCATCTCCCATTCCTTTAATTGCATGTACAAATTGCCAATATACCTCGGGGTCATTTGGATCTCCAAAGTTCAAACAATTTGTAATAGCCACGGGAATTCCTCCTGAGCATATAATATTCCTCGAGGCTTCCGCAACGGCAATCATCGTCCCTACATAAGGATCCGCATACACGTAGGCTGAATTACAATCTGTCGTAATCGCCAAAGCTTTGTTTGTCCCTTTAATCCGTACAAGCGCTGCATCTGATGGTTCAACTGATCCCATCGAGTTGGTGCCTACCATTGAATCATATTGTTCATAAATCCATCTTCTAGATACAATATTTGGCGAAGAAAAAACCTTTTTTGCGACTTTTATGATATCCTTGGGTGTAGAAATTTGACGAATATTGAATTTGGAAATATTCTTGGTATATCTAGGTTTCTTAAACGCTCTTTCGTACACCGGCGCTCCACCACCTTTTACTAACATCTCGACCGGCAACTCTGCTATTTTTTCGTCATTCGACCAAAATTCACATTGCCCGGTATCGGTCACCTCCCCAATTTGTTCACAGGATAAATCCCACTCAGCATATGTATCCAAAATAGCTTGCTCTTCTCCTTTTTTAGCAACAACCAACATTCTACTCACTTCTATTGCCGGTATCTTATCTAAATCAATACGCATCCCCATAGCATTTTTCGAAATTATTTGGCACATTGATTCGGTGATTCCAGCCTTACCTATCTTTTGCATTCCAATAACACTACCAGTTTTTATAATTTCTAAAGTTGCTTCTAAAAGTGTTTTTTCTTGAAATGGGTAACTACAAGATGCTTCTTCTCCAGTTCGAGCGCTTACGATAAAAACAGGATTTTCTGATCCTTCTACAATATTGGAATCTAAGTCACCCGCATTTACAATACCTACAGACATTGCATTAACAAGAATATTTTGATTGTAACTATTGTTGAAATATGCTTCGCCCCCAACTGTTGGCACCCCAATACCATTGCCATAATCTCCAATACCTTTAACCACCGTTTTCACAATATCCTTGGTATGATTAGATTCAATATTTCCAAATCGAAGAGAATTCATTGACGCAATTGGGCGAGCACCCATCGCAAAAATATTTCGGTGAATACCGCTAACCCTAGTGCCAGTTTCTTGATCAGGTTCAATACTTGAAGGATAATTTTGAGACTCCATTAGAAAAGTACAAGCTAATCCATCTCCAATATCAATCAAATTGGGATACTCTTTTCCAGCCCTTTTAAGGATACTTTTGCCTTCTCTAGGAAGCGTTTTGAGCCAAAAAATAGAATTTTTAAAGGAGCACTCTTCTGACCACATGACGGAAAAAATACTCAGTTCCGTATTATTGGGTATCCTCCCAAGCATTTCACAAATTCTTTCAAATTCATCGGAGCTAAGACCCAATTTTTTTGCCGTTTCAACGGTGATTGGTGATTCAGATTGTTGCATTTATTTCACTTATCAAATTAGCCTTTTCGAAAAAAAGTGCAAAGATAAGGGAATGTGGGAATGTTTAGTCTTTTTAGGCACTATTGAATCAAGTAATTCAAATAAAAAAACAAAACTAGGTAAACCCAAAGCAAATCTAAAAAATGCCAATATATAGTAAGCAACCTCAACTTTAATTTCTTTTCTGGATCAGAAAAATAAACTAAAACACTAACAGGTTCTTTCATTCTCAGCTTAGCTGCACGCAAAAATAAAATCAAAAAGGGTAATCCTGCAATGACGTGTGCAAAATGTAATCCTGACAAAAGGTATAAATAAGCATCTGAATTGCCCGTTGTAAGAAAAATGTTTTCAGCCATTAATTGTTGCCACCCAAAAAACTGTAAGACCAAAAAGATTAGAGATAAAGAAACAGTCGCCCATAAAGCTTTTTGATAATTGACTGTTTCATCGGCTTTATAAGCCTTTTTTGCCCACAACATAGTATAACTACTCCCCAACAGAATCAGGGTATTAAAAATAAAAAGGGTTGGTAGTTTTATTGGTGGTAAATCATTTTGAACTCGATTATAGACCAAAGCTGCCGAGAATGCCAAAAATAAAGCAGAAATGGCAAATAGGGTCAACATCAAAATAATATTGTAAGGATGGAAAGCAAAATTATCGTACTCGCTGTGTCTCATTTTTCAGTTTTGAACTAGTGAGTTTTGAGTTAGGAAGGTAGTCATAAATTCTATACCTCAAAACTAGATGAAAGTACGACAATCCAAGACGAAAAATGTTTTGAATTCAATGTCTAATTTTTCCGATTTCTAATTTGATCTTTGGTAAGTGTTTGTCCTTGAGTCGTGTTGTCCTTGTTAATAATTCGATACTGTGGTGAAACAATAACCGGACAGGAAGTAGAAGCATCACTAATCTGGACATTTAAATGAATGATTTGTCCCTGTTTAACTTTAATTTTCTCCATTTTAAAGGTTTGATACCCCAAATAAGAGACTTCAATCGAATAAATGCCTTTACTTAATGGGGCTATTTTAAAATTCCCATCAAAATCAGATTCCGTCCCATGAACAAAACCCCCTTCTTTATAAAGCGCAATATTTCCAAAAATTATTGGTTCTTTAGTTTCCTTATCTAAAATCAGCCCTTTCAAAACTATCTCATCTGACTGCGTATTTTGATAATTCGCTGAAAAATCGCCAGAAGATAGTTTGGAAATATCTTTGGGGCTACAATTGGTAAAAAACACTACTAAAAGGAGAAGAACAATCATTTTCATAACTTATTTTTTTCCGAAAACTAGGTGTTTTTCTAACTTCAATTTCGCCTCAATAATTAAAAAGTCAGGTTTCTAATTATTTGAAGACAGAGGTTTTGTGCTAACACTAGGCTCTTAAACCTAGTTTAAAACCAACATGTTGTCGATCATTTTTCCTTTTCCGATTGCTGCTTTCACCGCAAAATATTCTTTTTTGCAGGCAGATGTTTAAATTGAAAATTTATGGTACTGGCTTTGCCAGCCTAGGAATTAAATACAAAATAGTTACTTTTGAACTTCAGGAATGACGACCATACAACCATCCATTCTTTGCTTGTTTTTTTGGGCTATAATTTCGTTAAAAACACTCGTCAAAGCCAGGCAATGGTTGCGTTTTCCGCATCGTTCAAGTCCAAAAAAAAGAACATTTTTTTATATTCATTCCTCAACGAATAACGTACGCTGAATTATGAGAAACTGTCAAGCTTGCCAAAGTGATTTACCTGAAAATGCTCGATTTTGTCCGCAGTGTGGAGAAAAAGTATTTGAAGAAACGCTGACTTGTCCTGATTGTGGTGCAGAAAATGGAATCAATACCAAATTTTGTTTTCATTGTGGAATAAAATTTTTTAATGAAACAAATCCACCACAACTAGAGTTGGAATTAGACCTAGAGTCAAACCTTACCCCACCAGAGACGGAGCGAGAAATTGAATTCGATATAAATATCCCACCAAAAAAGGAATCAAAACCCGACACAGAGATCAATGATATTTTTGAAGAAAATCGATTAGAGGATATTCAAAAGTTTATTTTTGAAAAATTTACTTTGGCATTTAAAGAACGTATTGAATCAGAGCACAACCCTAATGCTTACACTGATTATCTGAAACATTTTAATGACTCAGACTTTAAAAAGGGTTTTGATTATAGGATCAAACAACTCTCTGAACAAATTCAGAAACGACGAGAAAGTGGTCAACAAAAAGGAGAAGACGCCATTTTACAAAAAGCTTTTGACGAATCTCTTGATTATTTCATTATTCATTATTGCAAAGAGTTGAATGAAATTGACCTTCCAGAAGCTATTTTGAAACATCAAAACACCAACCTTAATGACATTGATTTGGCACAAATGATTTTGGATTATTTGGATTTTGAGAATGAAGACGAGGCGGTTTATTTGGACTTTATCATTATGCCCATTCAGAAATTAAAAAACGCAAGTAAGTCTTTCCTTTTTCCAGAGCATCAAGAAAAAATATTATTTATCTGTGATCAATCCGTTTTAGGTTCTTGCAAAGAAGGCGTTGCAATGACCGAAAAAGGTCTTTATTGGAAAGCCCTTTTTGAAAAACCAAACAAGGTTTTATATCAAGACTTGAAAGAAATAAAACGCCAAGAAGATTGGATTACAATCAACGGGAACTTTTTTAATGTGAACCAATCCTTAAATTTGAAGTTACTTAAGCTATTGAAAAAACTTAAATCACTGATGAATGATGAATAAAGTTTCGAATGGCTTATTCAATATTCCTCTTAGGAACGCGGATAGAATAACTTTACATTTTTTTCGCGTTCCTTTCGTATCTTATTACTAGGATTAATGCATTACTTAAAGTCAATTCAAAAACTCCCTATCAGCCTAGATGATGCTTGGAACTTCTTCTCCAATCCAAATAATTTAAAGTTGATTACTCCTCCTGAGATGACGCTGATTCCGGTTTCTGAAGTCCCTGAAAAAATGTATCCAGGAGTATTATTTAAGTATAAGGTTAAACCTGTAGCAGGCATACCACTCACTTGGGTTACTAAAATTACACATGTCCAAGACAAGCAATATTTTATTGATGAACAATTAGTCGGTCCCTACTCTATTTGGCATCACGAACATCATTTCAAGGCAATTAAGGGCGGTGTAGAGATGACTGATATTTTGTGGTATCAAGTACCTTTTGGCCCTTTAGGGAAATTGGTTAATAGCATCTTTATCAAGAAAAAGGTAAAAGATATTTTTGAATACCGAACCAAGGTTTTGATTGATATGTTTGGAGAAATTTAATTTATTGACTTCTTATCTAACACTCAAAAGTCTGTAAAATAAGAGTATGTCTAAATATTATTCAATTGGCATAAAAAAAGCGTCCAAATTCAATCTTGAATTTGGACGCTTTTTTAGTTATCGAATTAATTTGAGCGGCGCTTAACCGCTGGCTTTAATTGCTTTTTCTTTTTCCGTTTTTTCCGCTTTTGATATTTCTTTTTCTTGTGGCGTTTTTTGACGGTGTCTTTTTTCTCCTTCGGTTCTTTTTTCAAATGTTCCTTAAATGGCTCATATTTTTCAGCATAGTCTAAACCATATTTATCTGTTAAATTAACCGTTATTGTTCCGCCAATAAAAAAATACCAATCATTATTCTGAGCATCTCCTCTTGCCTGTCCAACTGGATTCTCCGTAAACATTCCCGTATATTCTGGTGTCCGATAAGAAAGAATAGCAGCCAAAGTATTCTCTTGCTGCATTTCTAATATATCAGGGTAATTGGTACTTACATCATCCAAATAATCTGTAAAGGTTTTACGAGCACCAAACTCTAACCCAAAATTGACTTTATAACTCATATTGAACTTAAAGCCCAATCCAAAAGGTACTGCTAATTGTAAGCGACTATAGTCTTGCCTTTCGGTATGTAAATCATGCAAATTATGCCACTCTCCTTTCCACTGAGCTTGAGGATTAAAGTAATACCCTCCTAAGCCTAAAAACAAATATGGCGAAGCGGTTTTTTCTTCCCTAATCGCAAAAGGAATCAAATTCCATTCTCCGGTCACACTCAATTCAATAATATCAGAACGGAAATTCAAATTTCGCATTCGGATTTCTTCAAATTTAGAATCCGCATCATCAGAAGCAATGGTTCCTTTTGTTAAACTTGCTTTGACCGATAAATTGGGGGTGAAGTTATATCGTCCCAAAATACCAAGCATTGCTTGAAAATTCCCATTAAATTCTTGCTCACTCAAATCTCCAACATAGGTTGAAGTGCCTATATAGGCACCAATTTCTCCATATTGAGCACGAGCTGAATTTGTAGTAAAAACTAGGAAAATAATAAAGGGTAGTAGGTGTCTAAAAGTGTGCAAACAATTACCACATTGACGTAAAGAGTGTTTCATTGTCAAGGGGATTATAAGTACATGAACCTCGAAATTAGATTTTACAAAAATATCTCTTAATACATATTTATTATTATAAATCCTTTTTCGCTGAATACTAATACTTAAAGCATATTATTAAAGAATCATATTAAGCTATACAAATAAGATTCCAAATTTTTAATTTTCATTATCTTAATGCTAAATATGCTGTACTTTATCAGTTAAGTGCTTAGGCAAATTCCCTTAAAACGACAAAAGCCAAAGACTCCTATTCAGGAATCTTTGGCTTTTATATAAATCATTAAAATGGATCTGCTAGTTGAGTAATAGACTAATATCTAATTAATTCAAATAATTTAGCTCAAAAAACTCCTTATAACCATCCATAGACTTAGATCGAAGGATTTGACGATAGTTATTTTGAGTAACCGGGAAGATTTCATATTTGAAATCAGAAAGGAAGTCTCCAGAGTTTTTTTGCACACTATCATAATAACCCATCGCTTTCTTTAGGTCTTTAAATCGACGAATAACAATGATTGGCACTTTCTCCTCAAGATTTCCAAGATAGATATTAGAGATACGAAGTTTATCCAATTTATGGTAATTTCTATTGTAGTCAGATACTCCCACTTTTGCATCATTCAAATTAACTTCTCCATCAAAAACCACAATCATATAGTGCAATTTTTCTGCTTCGAAAGTGAACTTACTTTCATCCAAATTTGGACGATTTTGCCCAGGTCCACTTGCTTGTTTTGCATCCAATAACCTTAGAATCTCTTTTGCTCGAGTAGCTTCTGGAGTATCCGGAAATTGAGCAATTACCTGATTCAAGTTCTCGACATATTTTTCCTTTCCTTGAATATTCCCCGTACACATTGCACTTAAAAGTGCAAAACGTGGCTGAAGATTATGTTGAGAACCAAACTTTTGTCCTACCTGTCCGATTCGGTCATAAGTTTGCTGATAATTTCCAGAAGTAAATTGAGCATAGGTCTCATCATAAAATTGATTTAACTTTTGCTCATCACTCAATAAGGTATTCACAAAACTAGGGTCAAGCAGCACTTTAGCATAAGTCGATGTAGGATATTCATTGATGATCTTATTTTTATAATAGTTAGCTCGGTCGACATTTGGTAAATCTGTATTCGCCAAATAAAGGAAATAAAGTGCGTCTAATTGATATTGAGTATCTGGGTAACGACGAATCAAATCTTCTAATATCTCAATTGATTTTTCATTGCGTTGAAGTCGATCACGATAAAGGCTTCCGAGGCTATACATTGCATTTTCAATAGCCCGATGTGCTGCGGCAACTTCTTCTTCAGTCTTTGGAACATCACGTAAAATAGATTTAATCTCATCGTCCGTTATCGAAGCTTCAGCTATTTGAGCCGCTTCGATGGGTTCTCCATTGTCAGCAAAACTCTGTTGGGAAGAGCGTCGCCAACTATCTTCTAAGGGACGTGTTCCCCATGCTCTTTGAAACTCCCGCACTCCACGTTTTACTTTTCGATCATCAAAGGCAAAGAAATCAGAAGTGGCATTACCAACATTCCCAGAAGAAGGGGCACTCTTATTTCCAGCCATAGATACACCAGCCGCACCTTGACTCCCTCCTTTAGCCAATGCTCTTTGTTTTTCTTTATACGCAGCAAGCTTAGCTCGAGCTCTTTCGTCCTCCGCTTTTTTGGCTTTTATTTTAGCGGCCAAAATTTTCTGCTCTTCTTCTGTCATTTGAGCAATACGCAATAAAGAATCTTGCAGGTTGATTATTTCGATATTTTGAGCAATATCTGTCAAATTGAGCTTTAATCGCTCTGAGGGCTCATATCGTTCATCCTTTTTATTCATTACCGCCAACGTACTATCAAAGTAATATTTGGCATTTACATAGTCCTCTGATTCATAGTATAAAGAAGCCAATTGGTAATAAGATTCAGCTTTTTGAGTTTCATTTCCAATGTTATACCACGCCGATTTTTTATAATAAGAAATAGCTTCCGCCAAATGGTCTTGTTTCAAAGCAATTTCTGCCATGGCAAAGTAGATCCGATCTTGAAAATCGATGTTTTTGAAATCTTTCAACATCTTTTCCAAGTTCTTCATGGCTTGTTCGGGTGTTCCTTTCCCAGTCAACCATTGATTTTGTGCCATTGCTAATTTCGCACTGAACGCCATTTCATAATCTGGTCCATATTTAACCACTCTCTCAAATGAAGCAAACGCCTCCTCTGATTGTCCATTATTTTGATATAGTTGTCCAACGATAAAGGCATATCTCGCTTTTTTCAATTTATCCTTAGCTAAGGATATCGCTTTTTCCAAAGGCTCCATAGCTTTGTCATATTGCTTTCGCTTCAAGTAATAATGTGCTTGCACGACCGCCAATTCTGCCCTAACATCTTTTTGAGTTCCACCACTTTCGTCCAATTGGTCCATAAACCTTTCGGCATAGGTGTAATTTTCTCTCTCAATATAAGCTCTAGCCAACCATAAAATCGCTTCTTGATAGGCCGGGCGATGCTTCATAAAATAATTTTCAGGTTTTCCATCCACACCTGTTGGTTCAAGATTACCCAAAGTAATTTGAGTGGGTACGCGCTCCTCCTCTACTTCCTCTTCTACGATTTTTGTGTCGTCTTTCTGATCATCTTTTTTAGGAGTAGTCTTTTTTGGGGCGGTAGTTGATTTTCCTTTTTTCTTCCTTTTTCGATTCTTCTGAATCTCTTTATTTTTCTTCTTACGCTCCTTTTCTCGCTCTTTTTTAGCCTTTTTTGCAGCTTTCTGCCTGTCCTTTTTAGATTTTGCTTTCGCTTTATTTGAACTAGTACTCTTGCTACCTTTTTTAGCCGAACTTACTTTTTGAGCCCGTTCTTTACGTTTTTCCATCGCTCGAGGATTATATTCCTCTACTAAATATTCAAAGGTTTCCTCCGCACTTTCATAATCCTTTTTTAGATATTGAGCTTGCCCAACCAACAAATAGCAATCATCCACCCAATCAGAATAGGGATGCAAATTGACCACAACCGATACTTTCTTAATGGCTTCATCCAATTCCCCTGCGACCGCTTGGGGATTATCTGCTGCGACATATTTGTATACAGGTAAGACTTTATTATAGTTATCCTGATATTGGTCGTCTAATGCAGCGATACTCTCCATCATTATTACATCAGCATTAAAATAACCATTGAATTCAGCAGTTACATTATTGTATAATTTTTTGACCGGTCCCATATCTTCCCCCTTTTTCTTCTGTGTCACACACCCAGAAATGATGACCGCCACCACAAAAACTATCAGAATTGTACTTATTTTCTTCAAGATTGAATTCTTTTAAACATTAAAAAATAATTGATTGACAAAGATTTACGAATTTTGCCGCACTTTGATTCGAAGAGTTAAAACAAATGAACCTGAAAAGTGGTTTTTTACCAATTAGTAATATTGATTTTTTTAACTCTTAAAATGTAAAATTATTTCATTCTTCGGAATTGATAACAATATGAGTGACGAAAATAAACAAGAACTAACCCGTTGGGAAAAATTACAGCATACTTATAGGCTTGTAATCATGAATAATGAAACCTTTGAGGAGATGGGTTCCTATAGGCTTTCATTATTAAATGTATATATTATTTTAAGCACAATAATCGTAGTGATAACAGGGCTGATTATTGCCACTATTGTCTTCACTCCCGCAAAAAGATTAATACCCGGATATGGTGAAGTCCAAGTTCATGCTGAAGTCATGAAGATCAATCAGCAACTAGACTCCATGGAAAAGATTTTAGCTAATCACAGAAATTATACCGAAAGTTTTAGGAAAATGATGCTGGGCGAATTGGATACCGCCGAACAATATCAAGAAAGTCAAGGTTTTTTAGAAGATTCCTTTCTTCAAGTAGAACCCATAGAAGAGGACAGAATTCTGAGACAAGAATTCGAATTAGAACAGCTGCGCAGTGCTGCCCAGCAAACTAAGACAACCAATTTCTCACCGAAAGACCTACCGTTGGAACAAATGTATTTTAGTTCTCCTTTATCGGGAGAAATTAGTGAAGGATTCCAGCCAGACATTAAACATTATGGTGTAGATGTGGTCGCTCCACAAAACACTGCAATAAAAACCATCATGGATGGATGGGTAATTATTTCAGATTATACCGTAGAAACAGGCAATACAATCGGTATTCAACATCCCAATAATATTATTAGCTTCTACAAACACAATTCTGCTCTACTGAAAAAAGTGGGGTCTTTTGTTAAAGCAGGAGAGGCCATTGCCATCATTGGCAATACAGGAGAGCTAACTGATGGACCACATCTTCATTTTGAACTATGGCATAAAGGCAAACCTGTTGACCCTGCCGACTTTATCATGTTTTGAAAAATATAACCATACCTCGCTTTTTAAGTAAAAAATTCTGCTCCTCCAAAACCATTTTTTACAAATTCTGTTATCTTTGTGAAAAATTAGACTAAATCTAAATAAACAAATAATATTCGGTCATAGTATTTTGAAATTAGTGACACTTCAAAATTCTAAACTGTAATAATAATGACAATGGATAATAGAAAAATTTATCTGGATAATAATTCCACTACCCCTACAGATCCTCGTGTAGTTGATGCGATGGTTCCATACTTTCACAACATATTTGGTAATGCAGCAAGTCGTAGCCACCCTTTTGGATGGGAAGCGGAAGAAGCTGTTGATTATGCACGGGAACAAGTAGCCAATTTATTGGAGGTTGATTCAAAAGAAATCATTTTCACTTCAGGAGCTACTGAAGGTGATAATTTGGGCATCAAAGGGGTGTTTGAAATGTATCGTCGAAAAGGTAATCATATTATTACTTTGACAACGGAGCACAAAGCGGTATTAGATACTTGCCAAAAAATTGAAAAGGAAGGTGGAGAAGTGACTTATTTAGAAGTTGACCGAGAGGGTTTAGTTGATTTGAAAAAATTGGAAGCGGCTATCAAGCCCAATACTATTTTAGTATCCATCATGTGGGCAAATAATGAAACTGGAGTGATTCAACCGATGAAAGAAATCGGAGAAATTTGTAAGAAACATGGTGTTTTGTTCTTTTCTGACGCAACTCAAGCAGTTGGTAAAATCCCCACACACCCTAAAGAGTTAGGTGTTCATTTAATGGCTTTTACAGCTCATAAAATGTATGGACCTAAAGGTGTAGGTGCCTTATTTGTAAACAGAAAAGGGCCAAGAGTAAAAGTAACTGCCCAATTGGATGGTGGTGGACATGAGCGAGGAATGCGGTCTGGCACATTGAATGTCCCTGGTATTGTAGGATTTGGAAAAGCAGCAGAAATAGCGAAAAAAGAAATGGCTCAGGATGCCGAGCGACTGAGTAAACTGAGAGATAGATTAGAAGAAGGATTCAAAAAATTGGAGGAAGTTTATGTAAATGGTAGCATTGAAAATCGAATGCCACACGTTACGAATATCTCTTTCAAACACGTAGAAGGAGAAGGTTTAATGATGACCTTCAATCAAAATATTGCGGTTTCGTCCGGTTCAGCTTGTACATCTGCCTCTTTGGAACCTTCTTATGTATTAATCGCCCTTGGATTAGGAGACGACTTAGCTCATTCCTCTATTCGATTCAGCTTAGGACGATTCACGAAAGAAGAGGAAATTGATTATACATTAGAAAAAATCTCAGCAGGAGTACAGCATATGCGTGACCTTAGTCCAATTTGGGAAATGTATAAAGAAGGTGTTGATATAGATGCCATAGAATGGGCAGAACATTAATTCAAATTCACTTAACGACGTAAGATATACGAAGCGCATTTTCAAGATTTCGTACTTCGTAATATCTAGCCTCGTACAAAATATAAAAGACAATGGCTTATTCAGAGAAAGTATTAGAGCACTTCAAAAATCCACGAAATGTGGGAACACTTGATAAAGGAAGTAATAATGTTGGAACAGGCTTGGTTGGAGCACCTGAATGTGGTGATGTTATGCGTCTTCAAATAGAAGTGGATAGCGACTCAGGAACAATCAAAGATGCTAAATTTAAGACCTTCGGTTGTGGTTCTGCAATTGCGTCTTCTTCCTTAGCCACCGAATGGTTGAAAGGTAAAACAGTTGATGAAGCAATGAAAATTGACAATATGGATATTGTAGAAGAATTGGCTCTACCACCTGTAAAAATTCACTGCTCAGTTTTGGCCGAAGATGCAATCAAAGGCGCTATCGCCGACTATCAAAAAAAGAATGGTTTGGAAGTCACTGTTGACTTGACAGCAAGCCACTAATTGATTTCTGAATAAAAATTTATGCCTTACGGTTTCCTCAAATCAAATTGTAAGTCGTAAATCAAAAATCGTGAATCAAAAGATGTTATTTGTAGCGAACACAGCAAAGGAAAGAATTCAAATGTTAATGAATGGCGAAGGACTAGGAGAAGAATATTTTGTCCGTGTATCTGTAACTAGTGGAGGTTGTTCAGGTTTGTCTTATAAAATGGACTTTGATAATGAGTCTCAACCTAATGACCAGGTTTTCGAGGACAATGGAATGAAAGTCGTTACCGATTTGAAGAGTTTCCTTTATTTATGTAATACTACGCTAGAGTTTTCTGGCGGTTTAAACGGCAAAGGCTTTTATTTTAATAACCCAAATGCAGCCCGTGAATGCGGCTGTGGAGAAAGTTTTGCTGTATAGGAGGCTTTTATTAAAAACTCAAAGCTTTTATAAAATTTAAAAGCCTCATTCACTTGTTGAATGAGGCTTTTTTTGTACCTTTGTGCCTCTTTTAAAAATCCGTTGTTTTTCGTTGCGAATTTCCATGATTTTGAACCTATAATCAAAGTCCGTAACGGCAAGCCGGAAAATAAAAATCCGATAATTACATGCGAAATTATGAAGTTACCTTCATCGTTGATCCTGTCTTGACAGGTGATGAAATCAAAGGTACGGCTCAAACTTATGTTGATCGTCTTCAAAGTGAAGGTTGCAAAATCGTTGCTGTTGATGAAATGGGACTACGCCAGTTGGCTTACCCTATTAATCGCAGAACAACTGGTATTTACTATTGTATCGAATTCGAAACTGAAAACGGTGTAGTAGTAGACCCAATGGAATTGTCTTTACGTCGAGATGAACGAATTATGCGTTTCTTGACGGTTAAGCTAGACAAATTTGGTGTAGAATACAACAAGAATAAACGAGAAGGTGTTATTGGCAAAGCCAAAAGAACGAAGATGCGAGAGCAACAAGAAGCTGCTCAAAAAAAGGCTCAAAAAGCCAATCAGCCTCATGGTGATAACTTAAAGCGCATTGAAGGAATTGGACCTAAGGTTTCTGAAGCCTTGAAAGGTTATGGAATTTCCACTTTTGCTATGCTAGCAGCTAAAACACCTGAAAGGATTAAGGAGATTTTACTTGAAATTGATGCTGATAGATTTCAAAACCAAGATCCAACAACTTGGTCAAAGCAAGCTGAATTGGCTGCTGCTGGAGATTGGGACAAATTGAAAGCTTGGCAAGAAGATCTTAAAGGTGGAAGAGTTGCATCTTCACAAAGTGGAAGTGGTGAAGAAGAATAGAGCGCCTCAAGGTTTCTATTCTCATTTACCTAATTATTTAACTATTCAATATTAATAATATGGCTTCTAGAGACGATATAAAATTCTTAAGTAATCCGAATATCGGTTCCAAGCGTCAAAAATATTGTCGCTTCAAAAAATTTGGAATCAAACATATTGATTATAAAGATTCTGATTTTTTGGTTCAATTTGTCAATGGACAAGGAAAAGTTTTACCACGTCGTATTACGGGTAACTCTTTAAAATATCAACGAAAAGTTTCAACAGCAGTAAAAAGAGCAAGACACCTTGCATTGCTACCATACGTAACAGATTTGTTGAAATAACTAGTTAGTGATTGGTCATTAGTAACTATTGACAACAAAAATATGGTGTCTTTAATTCCTAATCATCAATCTCAAATCACTAATCACCTTTGAAAGATGAATATAATACTTCTTCAAAATATAGATAAGGTAGGTGGTAAATTCGAAGTCGTTTCAGTAAAAAACGGCTATGCTCGTAACTACCTAATTCCTCAAAAAAAGGCATTAATTGCCAATGATACTAATATGCGTCGTTTGGAAGATTACCGACGACGGGAGGCAGCTCGTTTAGCTAAATCGTTAGATGAATACAAAGTTATCGCTGCCAAGCTCAACGATTCGTTATTAAAAATTGGAGCAAAAGCAGGTACTTCTGGTAAAATCTTTGGTAGTGTGACCAATATCCAATTGGCTCAAGCATTATTGGATCAACTAGAAGTAGAAGTTGATCGTAAAATCATTGACATTCCTGAGGTAAAAACTTTGGGAACCTATACAGCAACTGTAAATCTTCATCCTGAAGTAGAGTCTACTATTAAGTTTGAAGTTGTGGAAGAATAATTAGATTTACTATCTAAGTAAAAAGCCAATCACCCTTATGGGAGATTGGCTTTTTCTGTTTATTGATGTTTAAAAAATTCTGAAAAAGGGTTTATCGGGCAGTGAAGCGAACTTCGACCCGATAAACCAATTCCTCCATCATTAAATTATTAATTGATTGGGATTGTAAACAAAAAATGAGAAGCGTGTTCTTTCAGAATATTTATAAAAGTAGTATTTCAAATAGGTACAGAAAAGTAAAAGGTGACGAATCCCTCAATATAGGTGATGTGTTGAAATTTAATTAACGATTAAGGGGGTTAGAAAATGAAACATTGTAGCTTTGTGATGTATCAAAACCTTTGAAAAACATAAAAACCATGATTAAGCTTACGGATATATCAACTAGACCACCAAAAGGACTTTCCAAAAAAGAAATTGAGGAAAAAACCAAAAAATACGCTAAACAGATTGCTGACTTTCATGCTTTAATTAGAGCAGAAAAAAAGTATGCCATCCTAATTATTTTTCAAGGAATGGATGCAAGTGGGAAAGATGGAGCAGTTAAAAATGTTCTAAAATACTGCACCCATGATGGTATCAGCGTCTATTCATTCAAAAAGCCAACAGAAGAAGAATTTGCACATGACTTTTTGTGGAGAGTCCATAAACAATGTCCTGGAAAAGGCGAGATTAAAGTTTTTAATCGCTCTCATTATGAAGATGTATTGATACAAAGAGTTCATAAATGGATTGATGAAGAAAAGGTAGACAAACGAATGGATGCCATTAATTCCTTTGAAGATTTGATTCAATTTGATAATAATACGATCCTTTTTAAGTTTTTTTTACACCTTTCTTACGACCAGCAAGAAATTGAATTACAGCAAAGAATCGATGAACGAGACAAAAACTGGAAACATAATTCTAATGATTGGAGAGAACGGGAACATTGGGAAGAGTATATGCGTTGTTACGAGGATGTACTAAATAATTGTCGAACTCCTTGGCAAATTGTACCAGTAGATGAGCGATGGTATAGAGATTACTTGATATCGAAAGCCATAGTTGAAAGACTTGAAACGTTGCCAATGGAATGGCCGTCACTAGAAGAGGATTAATTCGACTATATAGATTTTTTTTGTAAAAATACAAAAGATGTTAAAAAAAGTAAGAATAGACAAATGGCTATGGAGTGTTCGGATATTCAAATCGAGAACCATGGCAACCGATGCTTGTAAGTCTAGTAAGGTAAGAATTAATGATGTTTCCGTTAAACCCTCTTTTTTAGTAGAAAGAGAAGCCCTCGTTAAAGTTAATAAAGGCGGATTCAATTTAGAATTTAAAGTTATTGATTTAATTGAAAAAAGAGTCGGCGCACCTATTGCAATCACGTGTTACGAAAATCTGACGCCAGAAGAAGAATTAAACAAATATAATGATTGGTTCATTGGAAAAGGACGACCAGAAATGCGGGAAAGAGGTTCGGGAAGACCTACCAAAAAAGAACGCCGAAATATCGATGGATTTAAAAATGATAGATATTAAACCTTTTCCGCTTTAAGTTAGAGTATGTCTAAATTTTTACTTCCTAAAAACCAACGCTTTATGAACCTGTCTTTCAAATTATTGCGGTCATTTGCCTCGGCAAACTCCTTTAATAATTTATCGCCAGAACCATAAATCATTGATTCTCAATTTGTAAAATTTTTAGACATACTCTTAATGTTTTTTAATTACGCTCTAATTCTGTCGAGAAAAATATAATTTTTGCCGACGAAAATAGCACGCCTTCTTTTTTCCCTTCTAATTGCTTGCTTTACTAAAATTTTGTAGAAAATATTGAACCGCCTTCACCCTACTGTTCGATATTTTCCTACAAAATATTCATCAAAATAATTCTTATGAAAAATTTCCCTTTATTTTCTTTTGCCGCATTTTTAGTTGCACTCAGTCTTTCTGCCTGTACGATTGAAACTACAAAAGATGATAATGAAAATGTTTCCATTAAAATTGATACAAAAGCGGGAGAGAACGTAGACATTAAGATTGAAAATAAGGACGATTTAAAAAAAGCTCTTGATGAAGTTGGGAAGGCATTAGATAACATCAATATTGATGTCAATATTGATAACGATAATGGTGAAAAAATTGAAACTGTTGATTCACGTGATTTGAAAAAAATATTACCAAAACGAATCGATTGGATTAAACAAACGGAGAGTTCTTCAGAAAAAAGTGGTGCTTTCGGTCTAAATGTGACCGCTGCCAAAGCAACATATGAAGATGATGATCAAAAAATTGAAGTCGCTATTGTTGATGGAGGTGGCATGGGACTATTTTTCTCAAAATTATCTGATTGGGCAAAAATTGACGTAGATAAAGAAACTGCCAATGGCGGTTTCGAAAGAATAGCAGAAGTAAATGGTCATAAAGTGATTGAAAAATATGATCCTGATCGGGAAGAATACGAATTAGTAGCAGGTTGCTATGATCGTTTTCTGGTGACTTTGAAAGGTAAAAATGTTTCTTTACGTAAATTAAAATCGGCTTTCGATGATATCCAAGATGACTTGGAAGAATTAAAATAATATAAGCCCTCAGTTCCCAGTTTTAAACTACTAACTGGGAACTGAGTATTTGAAGCTAAGATCCTCGGTTATTACCTTCGTCTCCTTTTTTCAGATCATCATTTTATTTAAATCCTTTCTCTTCTCCCTTTAGATCAAAATTCTTGCCTTGATCTTAAGGTTCATCCATTGAAACACCTATGCTTCCTCGACCTTTGCACAACTCTTTTTTTGTCGGACTCGATAGATTTTTCGACTGATTATCAACGAATAAAATTCTTAAGTGTTCCATAATCATTTAAAGGCTTTCGAAAATATGGTACTTGGATAGATTTTACTTTTCCACGAGATTTGTCGAAGAGCTGAAAATATTAATCTACTCATTTCACTAGTTCTTTTTGAATTGGATTGAGTGGAGGAAATGTGATTGAAAAGGCTATTTTTGTGTACTGAAATCATTCAAACTTTTTAGTCTTGAATGAATACATGAACATCAAACTTGCAATCATTAAAGAAATGTCGTACAAAAAAGCTAAAACAAAAAAGAGCGTAGAAAAAGCTAATGAACTAAAAAAGAATAGGACTCGTCGTCGAAAGTCTAAAATGACTACAGGGCAATGGGCTATCATTGCGGTCATGATTTTAGGTCTAATTGGTTTGGTTATTCCTAATTTACCTTCCAAACCTAAGCCTCGACCAGATATTTCTTCAGCAAATACAACACCTGCTATCGTTGAGCCTGTTTTTCAAAAAGAAGGTGAATTATCATTTATACGTGGTGAAAATGGAGCGCAAATCACCAAAATAGAGATCGAAATTGCAGATGACGAAAGCCAAAGAATGAGTGGTCTTATGCATCGAAAAAGTATGGACGAAAACCAGGGAATGCTTTTTATGTTCGATAAAAATGACCCTACAACTGGCTTTTGGATGAAAAATACTCATATCTCCTTGGATATCATTTTTACAAATGAAAACAAAGAGATTATCACCATTCACCAAAATACCGAGCCTTTCTCTGAACGTTCTTTACCACCTACGGAGCCCGCACTTTATGTGATTGAGGTAGTTGCAGGATATTGTCAAAAAAATGGAATAAAGGTTGGAGATATATTTGACTTTGAAGTAGTTAGGGAGTAGGAAATAAATAAGGTACCCAAATTTTGCACAGCTATTTTTTATTCAGTCGAGGCAAAAAACGCAGACATATCAATAGGTATGATGAGTATTTTTAACGAAAAATGAAGGAAAAAGAGCAAGTGAAATGGGTAGGTTATTTGTTTCCTACTCCCTTAGATAAATTTCAGGAATGAGGATCAAATAACTATACATTCCTAAAGACCATCTTAGAACACCACCCACTCAATTATCAGGCATCATTTCAGATCAAATTAAAACCATAAAATCTAGCTAATATGTTTTCGATAGGGTTAAATAAGATCAAGAAAGAATTAAATCAGGCAAATAGTTATGAAGAATGGAAAACATGTGCTCTAAAGCATGACGAAGCATCAGGGATGGAAGCCTGGAAAAATGTAAATTATAGCAAGTTATATGACAATGATGAAATCTATCTTCGCCTAGAGACATTGCGAGCTTATCGGGAGAAGGGAGATGACCAAGGGTTATTGTTTACGCTAAATGAAGGAATACACGGTAATATGGGAGGGATGGGTAATCCTCAATTACATACAAAGGCGCTCTTTGGGACCAAACAGTTAATTGTGGATTATGTAGATGAAGTAGCAGATGGTCTCCTTCATTTAGCAGATAAAAATAATGATAAAATTAGTTTTGAAGATAAACTCGACTTTTTTCGTCGAGCAAGCCATTGTTTTGGCCGCTCAGCATTAATGCTAAGTGGTGGTGGACAACTAGGTAACTTTCATGCAGGTGTATTGAAGGTACTTGCCCAATATCATTTGTTACCTGATGTTATTTCTGGATCTAGTGCGGGTTCAATATTTGCAGCTTTCGCTGGCACTTATACAGATGAAGAATTGGTAGCTCATCTAGAAAATGAAGTTCTACTCAAGGAATTAGAACAAGAAGCCAGTATTTTCAAAAACATAGCGGACAAACGGAGTTCATTGAGTATTCGAGATTTAGAGTCCCTTGTTAATAATCTCATCCCCAATTTAACTTTTCAAGAAGCTTATGAACGAACGGGACGCAAAATCAACATATCTATTGCTCCTCACGGATCACAACAAAAATCTCGTTTATTAAATTCTGTCGCCTCTCCAAATGTATTGATACGTTCTGCATTAATGGCTTCTTGTGCGATACCAGGCATTTTTCCTCCAGCGACGCTCTTCGCGAAAAATAAGGATGGCAAAATACAAGCCTATTTACCTTCCAGAAAATGGATAGATGGCTCTACATCGAATGATTTACCTTCCAAACGACTAGCAAGATTATATGGAGTCAATCACTTTATCGTCAGTTTGACTAATCCAATCGTTCTGCCTTTTATTAAAGACCCTTCTAATCATAATGAGTTTATTGCCCCAATGATCAAATTTGGATCGGCAGTCATTAAAGAAACAACTCAATTCAACTATTCTATTGCCAAACGATTTTTTAAATATGTTCCCTCTTTAGCGCTAGTTGCCAATACTATCAATTCAGTAGTACAACAAAACTATACTGGCGACATCAATATTATGGCAGATTTTAGCATTATCAAACCTAGAAAAGTGCTTTCGCCATTAACCTATCAAGAATTGGCTGAGTTAATTATAAAAGGAGAAAAAGCAACTTGGCCAAAGTTAGAAGCTATTAGAGTAACTACCAAAATAGGACGCATACTTGATAAAATATTGGAAGAATATGAAGCAGAAGAGTTAGAGTTAGTTAAAAGTGTTTTGACTAATACTTAAAATAACACATCCGGTTACTTCAACGCACTTTCTAATTGCTTTAAGTTTTGTTTTATCATCAAATCATCCGTTTTGCAGACCTTTGCATTATGGAGATATTTCTTTGCCTCTACATGCCTTTTTTGGGAAAAAGCAATATGGGCAAGGTTTAAATTGGCAAGTGCAGTATCTGTTTCGTTTCGCAATCCCAGTTCTACTGCTTTTTTTAGGGAGATAGCTCCCTCGTCTAATTCCTTTTTTTGAAGCGCAATAACCCCTTTTATAAAATGAAAATAAGCCTTTGGGCGTTTTGCCAACCATTCCGGTCTTCGGATTTGATTTAGTAACGTTTCCGCCTCTATCATTTTACCTTTTCGCATTTTTGAAAAAGCAGTCCAAACCGTCCCAAATAAAAAATGAGTAAGCATCAAAATAGCTGCAGTTACATACAAATACCAGGCAGGTGTAAGCCCTATTTGAATATTCAGTAGAATGCCCAAACCAATGAAAAGAAAAAAGAGTCCAACTCTTATTTTGTGATAAAACATTTAATAACCCGATGAAATATAGAGTGATAAATGATAAGCTTGCTCAAACCTCATCCCTTATCACTCATCATAATGTTTAATCCATATCGTAATTCGGAACTAATTGCCCATCCCCAGAATCATCCTCTGGATAGAAAGAATTAATAATTTCAATTACATCTTCTACTTCATCCACTACATGAAATAAATCCAAATCTTTCGCACTGATATTTCCGTATTCTTCAAGAAGCGTATTTTTTATCCAATCCATCAACCCTCCCCAAAATTTTGTGCCCACTAAAATAATAGGAATTGGTGTGATTTTTTCAGTTTGAACCAAAGTTAATACTTCAAAAAATTCATCCATGGTTCCAAATCCACCAGGCATTACCACAAATGCTTGTGCATATTTAACAAACATCACTTTTCGAACAAAAAAGTAGCGATGGTTCAGTACATTTTCCCGATCAATATAAATGTTATTGTTTTGCTCAAATGGTAAGTTAATATTCAAGCCTACTGAAATACCTCCATAAAGAGAAGCACCTTTATTTCCAGCTTCCATAACACCTGGACCTCCACCCGTAATGATTCCAAATCCTTCTTCTGTCAATCTGCGTGCGATATCAACGGTCTTTTTATAAATCGGGTTATCCGCCTTTGTCCGTGCTGACCCGAATATGGAAACACAAGGTCCTATTTCATTAAGGCGTTCGTAACCTTCTACAAATTCTGAAATCACCTTGAACATCGTCCAAGAGTTTTCGCCTCTTAGGCGTTTCCAACTTTTCATATTATGTCTTTTATGGTTTACTTCTTGATTATTGTCTCCTATGTTTTCTAGCATACTTTAAGCATTTCCAATCCCGATTTCCCCGTTCCCAATTTTAATCGGGAGCAAAAAAAATCAGAATTTTGGTGACAAACGAAAAGCCCGTCAAATAGCTAATTGACAGGCTTTGCGCTAGTTACATATTTTTTTATACAATTGCAACTTATTGAAAACTCAAGTTCGATCCGATAATATCGGTGAAAAGTTAGAGCATAGCTATTCAATTAAGCCTCGCCCTATCCTCTAAATCTGAAGTTCAGCTCTCTTTATAAGTACTAAATTCTTGGTCGATATATTTATGTAATTCATCCACATTACTGAATTTAGCAAAAATCTCTTGAAATTTGCTTGAACGTTTTGCACTTGAAGGAACTACATAAGCCAATACATCCTTGTCCGTAATTTGCTCCCCACTCAAAATAATCAAACGCTCAACCACATTTCTCAACTCTCTAATATTTCCAGACCAATTAACATTTTGCAAAGCGATCAAAGCCTCTTTGGTAATTTTCTTGGAACTAATACCGTATTCTGTACAAATATTATTGATGAAATGCTCTACCAATTGTGGGATATCTTCTCGACGACTATTCAAAGGTGGCACTTCGATGATAATTACAGCCAACCGATGGTATAAATCCTCTCGGAACCTACCTTGAGAAATCATTCCTCGTAGATCCTTATTCGTCGCAGCGACCACTCGAACATCCACTTTTATCTGCTTATCACCTCCTACTCTTACGATGTAACTTTCTTGTAAAGCTCTCAAAACTTTAGCTTGAGCAGAAAGACTCATGTCCCCGATTTCATCTAAAAAAAGAGTACCACCATTGGCTTGTTCAAATTTACCAATACGCTGTTTATGAGCCGATGTAAAAGATCCCTTTTCATGTCCAAAAAGTTCACTCTCAATCAATTCTGAAGGAATTGCCGCACAATTCACCTCTACAATTGAACCTGAATTTCGAGGACTTTTTTCATGAATCCATCTAGCCACTAATTCCTTTCCTGTCCCGTTTTGTCCTGTAATCAAAACTCTTGCTTCTGTTGGTGCTACGCGCTCAATAGTCTCTTTAATATTCTTAATCGGCCCTGATTCTCCAATGATTTCCTGAACCTTACTTTTAGATACTTTTCGCTTTAAGACTTTCGTCTCCGTAATTAGACTTGACTTGTCCATCGCATTTCTAATGGTTATGAGTAATCTATTTAGATCTGGTGGTTTAGAAATAAAATCAAAGGCACCCTTTTTTACGGCATCTACTGCAGTATCGATATTGGCATGACCCGAAATCATCACTACTGGAGTATCAGAGGCCAATAAAGCGACTCTTTCCAAAGCCTCCATACCATCCATTTTTGGCATCTTGATGTCCATTATGATAACATCATATTTATCCTTTTTTAATTTCACCAAACACTCCAAACCATCGTTTGCTTCGTCCACTTGATATTTCTCAAATTCAAGGATATCTCTTAATGTTCTACGGATGCTCGGTTCGTCATCAACAACTAAAATTTTTGCCATACCTGATTTAAGCTTTTGATTATTTGAATCTTATTTATTAATAAAATATTGAATATATCAATTCAATTATTACGCCAAAAATAGACATTTGATACTATTATCCTAGTATTAAATTATAAAAATTTAATATATATAAAAAATCAAGCGATATTACTTGAGTAAATTAATTTATCTTACAAATCGCGTCCAGACCTGTTACATGGTGCTTGTTTAATGACTGGGGGTAACGTTCAAAAAATGACTAATGATTGGAAGGTTCTAGTAAAAATAAAGTTTCTAAATGTTATTTGATGTACGAATATATGGCTTTTGAAAAAATATATCAAAAATTAACCGTAATTGTATAACTATACTTTTTTGGAGGAGTTGTTTTTTTCAGTGCTTTTGGCTTAGATTTCGGCTTCGGCTTTAGCACATAATTATATTGATCTATTGCTTCCGTGACAGAAGCTATTGGTTTTTGCTTTGGCAACCTGAAATGTATCTGAATCTTCTTATTGAAAGTAACTTTCAATTTACGGTTTCGGGCTGGCTCAAATTTCAACAACTTGACCAGTCGAAGCGCTTCCTCATCACAACCATTACCCAAACCAGAAATAACTTTTGAATCAATGACCTCGCCTTTATGGTTTAGTTTGTAGTCCAAATGAACAGTGCCTTCTACTTTATTTTCCAAAGCTACTTTGGGGTATTTTAGGTTTTCGGCAATAAATTTTTTCATTGCTTTCGTGCCACCTAAATAAATTGGTTTGTGTATAAAATGCTTATCCTTTGTTTCTTTAGCCATCTTTTATTATTGCGTATTTAGATCTTAAACCATTATAAGACTTGATCGGAAATAAGAATTTTCTTATTTAAGAGCAAACATAACGCCATGTAAGAAGTTTAGAATGACCTTGTGCTGACGGAAAGATAGAATAATTTATATAGTTTTACTTTCCATTATTTACGATTTAAGCTAAGTTTTTCAATTACAATTTTTTCTGTGTCAGAAGATAATAAAAACATCAAACTCAGACTTCTTTCCTATGTGGTTATCGCATATATGCTTCTAGCTTTTACGTGGTGGTCAGTGCTTTTGTTTACCAAAAATCGAGATGCTTTTTATGCCAAACGTGATTTATTAAAAATTGGATTAATTGCAGAAAGACTTATAGAAAGTGATCATGAGTTTGAACACAACATCAATTACCAAGAATTACATAAAGAGTATAAACGACAAGAATGGATGATTTTTGGAGAGGCTGCCGTTTTTGTTGTTACTTTGATTATTGGCATTTGGTTAATCAATAGAGGCTATAACAGAGAAATGCTGTCGGCTCAACAACGTCGAAATTTTTTACTTTCGACAACACATGAGCTCAAATCACCTTTGGCTTCTATTAAGCTAGTTTTAGAGACGTTTATTAAACGTAAACTCAAACCAGAACAGACGGAAAAATTAACACATGCTGCCCTTCAAGAAACAGAAAGATTAAATCATTTAGTAAATGATTTATTGCTTTCAGCCAAACTAGAAGTTTCTTACCAACCCAATGTCGAAGAATTAAACTTAGCACATTTAGTTGGTGAATTGATCGAGCGATTAAAAACTAAATATCCAGTTGTTGAATTTCAATTCCATCAAAATGGATCCATTCCAAATATTCAAGCGGACAAAATGGGTATGACCTCTGTGTCGCTAAACCTTTTGGAAAACGCAGTTAAGTATTCAAGCGACCAACCCAAAATCGAAGTTAATTTGGGCTTAAAAAACAATAAAATCATACTTAATGTCGCAGATAATGGTATCGGAATTTCAGATAAAGAGAAGAAGCGTATTTTTGAAAAATTCTATCGGGTTGGTAATGAAGATACCCGCACAACAAAAGGAACAGGACTGGGTTTATTTATAGTTCAGCAAATTATAAAAGCACATGAGGGGACAATTTTGGTGGAAGATAATGAGGTGACAGGGACTCGATTTAAAATTGAATTGCCAATTAAGGGAGTTGGCAAGAAATAACCTACCCATGTTACTTGCTCTTTTTTATTCATTCATCGTTAAAAAGCCTCGCTATACCTTTGGGTATGCCTACGTTTTTTGCCTCGACTGAATAAAATATAACTACTCAAAATTGGGTACCTTATTTTTTACCAACTCCCTAACGATATTAAAAATTTATAACCAACAACTCAAAATAAACTAAGCGAGCCATGAGAATCTTATTAGTCGAAGACGAAGAAAACATCCGAAAAGTCGTTAAACTCAATCTTGAAATGGATGATTATGAAGTCGTCGCCACTGGAAAAGGACGCGATGCCATTAAATATTTCCATGAACAGCATTTTGACCTAATTATCTTGGATGTAATGTTGCCCGAGATCAGTGGTTTCCAAATCTGTGAGCAAATCAGATTGACGAATATGGAAGTCCCAATCATATTCGTAACAGCAAAGGATACTGCTATGGATAAGATATCGGGGCTCAAAATGGGGGCAGACGATTATATCACAAAACCATTTAATTTAGAGGAACTCCTTTTGCGTGTAAAAAACCTCATCAAACGTACCAGCAAATCGCCTGACAACCTGCCTGAAGTCTATGAATTTGGGGGAAACAAAGTCAATTTTCGAACTTTCGAGGCTGTTGGAAAGCCTGGTGAATTCATTCTGACGAAATAGGAAGCCATGTTGTTAAAATTACTAATTGACCGTAAAAATGAAGTCGTATCTCGACAACAAATTTTACAATCTGTATGGGGCTATGATGTTTATCCCTCTACTCGAACGATCGATAATTTCATTCTTTCCTTTCGTAAATATTTTGAAAACCAACCCAAAAATCCTGAATTTTTTCACTCTGTCAGAGGAGTTGGATATAAGTTTGTCGGATAACAAATCAGTTCTCAGTTTATACAGAAAAAGCTGAGAACGCTCTAATGTGAACAAAAAAATCTGAATAAAAAACCTTAACTTTGGCTTTCACACTAACTTACCCAATAAGTTCAAATAGTTGTCTTCTTTGTGACTCCTATTTTCCAAAATTGAATTTTCCCATCAACATTTCTAAATTTAACAATATCTTGGTATGCAATTAAGATATGATCTTTCTCTTTAATCTATTCAACCACTATACACCTATTTTAATGTCCAATAAAAAAGAAAACCAGTCTAGATAAAGGCCTGGGGTTTCAAGAATCAACATGTTCCGTTTAACCAGTTTTATTAAATCGAAGGACTATGAATAAGGCAATTTTACGCGCTCAATGGGTTTTGATGTTCATTTTTGTTTTTGGTTCGCTTATGGGACAACCAGAAATGCATTTTGCTCACAAACACAATCACGACGAGAAGCCACTCTTTATAAAAAATGAAAATCAATGGCACGAAAACATCCAGTATAAAACTGGATTCAATGGATCAGTGAGTTTATTTTTAGAAAACTCAGGCTTTACCTATTTACTTTCTAACCCTGAAGACTTAAAAAAAGTACATGACCTTTCCTTAACTGATCACAAAAAATTGGCGGATTTAATGATCAGGCATCATGCCTATAAGGTTCATTTTTTAGGCGCTCAAGAACCTATAATATCAGGCAATCATCCAGAAGAATTTTACCATAGTTATTTTTTTGGAAAAGATCCTTCTAAATGGGCTTCAAAAGTTCCCTTAGTTGAGGAAGTGAAATATGAAAATTTGTATGATAAAATTGACTTATTAACCTATTCACAAGAAGGGCATTTCAAGTATGATTTCATCGTCAATCCAGGCGGAAATGTTTCTAATTTAAAATTAAAATATGAAGGTACTGATGAAGTAAAATTGGTCTATGGAGATTTGAAAATCAAGACTTCCATCCATGAAATTATCGAACAAAAACCATATGCTTATCAGATCATTGATAGCAAAAAGAGAGTCGTAAAATGTAATTATGCTCTTGAAAACGATATTCTCTCATTTGATTTCCCCGAAGGCTATGATTCAAAATATCAATTAATTATCGACCCAACTGTTGTCGCAGCTACACTTTCGGGTACATCTATCAGTCAAAATTTCGGTCACTCTGCCACCTATGACAATGCCGGAAATATGTACACGGCTGGTCGTTCATTTGGTTCAGGTTATCCAGCCACTACGGGAGCTTTTCAATTATCTTATGCAGGAGGTGCTTCAGATATTGTCGTAAGCAAGTACAACCAGACAGGGAGCAACTTAATTTATGCAACTTATATAGGCGGGACTGGCGAAGATTTGCCTCACAGTATTATTACCGACTTTAATGATCAATTATACATATATGGCTCCTCTAGTTCTATTAATTATCCAACGACAATAAATGCATTTCAAACTGATAATAGTGGTAATTCGGAAATCATTATTACCATTTTAAATGACGATGGATCTGAGTTGGTAGGATCAAGTTATTATGGCGGGAGTAATGACGATGGGATAAATAATTCGACCTTAAATGCTAATTATGGGGATAATTTTCGGGGCGAAATTATTTTGGATTCTCAGAATAATATATATGTCATTAGCTCTACGGGTTCTTCCGACTTTCCAGTGACGAGCAATGCCTTTGATCAATCTTTTAACAATGTAGGAGGAGGCATATTTGTACAACCTCAAGACGCTGTTGTATTAAAAGCTAATAGTGATTTATCCGTTCTTTTTTGGGCAACTTATTTGGGAGGTGATCGACCTGACATCGGCAATGGGATTCGGGTAGACGATTTCGGTAATGTTTATGTGACAGGAACGGCTGGAGCGTCTAACTTTCCAACCAATTCTAATGCTGTAAAACCCAACTGGCCAGGTGGTCAAGAAAATGCATATGTAGCTGTTTTATCTCCAAATGGTAGTAACTTAATCAGTAGTACATTTTGGGGCTCAAATGGCGATGAGCATTCCTATTTTATAGATTTAGACGATGACAACAACGTCCATATTTATGGACAAAGTACAGGTGGCAATATGCCTGTCACACCGATGACTTACTCCAATCCTAATAGTCGACAATTCATTTCAGCATTTAATCAGGATTTGACCGAAATCGTGTATTCAACGATTGTAGGTACAGGTAATTCTTTTTCTGTCGACTTCGTGCCCGTTGCTTTCATGGTAGATAAATGCAATGGTATTTATTTTTCTGGATACGAGGCAGCTGGAGGTTTACCACTAACTGCTGATTTCATTGATAATGCGCCAGGAACATTTTATTTGGGGGTGTTAGAAGAATTAGCCACTGATTTAACATTTGGCACCTATTATGGAGATGCTGATCATGTGGATGGCGGAACTAGTCGTTTTGACAAAGCTGGTGTTGTTTATCAAGGCGTTTGTTCTTGTACCTTTACTGGAATTTTGAATACGCTCCCGGGCGCTTGGGCACCCAACCAAAGTACTCAATGTGACGTAGGTGGTTTTAAGATTGATTTTAATCTCAATACTATGACCGCAAAGGGAACTGCAAACCCCTCCGCTAGTGGGTGTGCGCCCTTCGATGTGGCGTTTCAATACACGGGACAAAATGCTACTTCGTGGTTTTGGGATTTTGGAGATGGCAGCACCAGTACCCTAATGAATCCAAACTATACCTTCGTTGATGGAGGATCTTATGAAGTAATGCTAATCACCGAAAACCCTGATGCATGTAATCCTGTTGATACCTCTTTTTTGACTGTTGATGTTTTGGACAATCAAGCAGAAATTATTGATACCGTCATGTGCGGAAATACCCAAATTTTTCTTGATGCTACTACGCAAAATGCAACTTATGCTTGGCAAGATGGAACCACAGGTGCAACTTATACCGCTTCGACTCCTGGAACTTACTGGGTTGAGGTGACCATCACAGGCTGTAGTAAAATAGACTCTTTTATTGTCGCCCCTGCTTCCCAACTAGACATCGACTTAGGAGAAGATCAATCAGTGTGCAACCAATCCTCAATTCTAATTGAAGGAGAAGATCCTGGCGCTGTCTCTTATTTGTGGAATAATGGAACCACAGGTTCGTCATTAAATGTAACCAATACGGGAGTTTATTGGCTTGAAACGATTGATACAATTGGATGTGTTTTGCGTGATTCTATTGAGATTTTATTTGGTGTCACGCCTAGCCCAGACCTTGGGATTGATACCACTTTGTGTCATCAAGACGAACTCAATCTAACCACACCGGGTACCGGAGTAACTTATCTCTGGTCTAACGGCTCCATCAATGAAGATTTGACGATTTCTCAGCCAGGAATTTATTGGGTTGAATTAGATAATAATGGTTGCTCAAAACGAGATTCGATTGAAATTTCCTATTTCCCTCAATTATCTGTTGCTGTTGATGGTATGGATATTTTATGTGCCAACGATTGTAATGGTATATCAGAGGCCTTTCCAACAGGTGGCTCAAGTTCAGGATATACCTATATATGGAATACTACGGAGACGGAGCAAATGATTGAAAACCTCTGTCCTGCAACGTATGAAGTGACTATAACAGATGACCGAGGATGCGAAGGAGCGGCACAGTTTACTATTAATGCACCACCACCTTTAGAAATGAGCATCACGACACAAGATGTTGAATGCCCAAATGATAGTGATGGTGCAATTGAGATTACGACTGTTGATGGGGGTGTGCCATTTTACATGTATTCTGTTAATAACGAGGCTTTTACGGAAATAAATGGAAAGGCAGGTCTCCCTGGAGGAAATTATCTTGTTCAGGTAATGGATGCAAATGGATGTTTAGTCATCGATACTATTTTTATTAATGAACCAGTTGGGTATGCGATTGATGCTGGTCCGAATAAAAAGATTCTTCTAGGAGAATCTGCCCAGCTCAATGCCATTGTTTTCCCTGTTTTAGACCAAGAAATCAGCTGGACACCACCAGATTTTTTAGATTGTCCAACATGTCCAAGCTCAGGTTTACGACCTACCGAAACAACCTTGTATACACTAACTGTGACCGATCCACAAAGTGGTTGTTTCTTAGCAGATAGTGTGCTCATTCAGGTGGAGCCAATTAAAGAAATATACATTCCAAATGCTTTTTCACCAAATGGCGATGGCAATAATGATTCATTCATTATCTATGGCGGCAATGCCGTTGAGCAAATTTTGGATTTTAAAATATTTGACCGTTGGGGAGAACTTCTCTTCGAAAATCAAAACTTCTTACCTAATGACCCCAATCAAGGTTGGAATGGTTACTATAATGGCAAAACTGTGAATCCATCAGTTCTAACTTATTTCGTAAAAGTCCAATTTATTGATGGAACCGAAGAATTTTTTAGTGGCGGAATAACTTTATTAAGATAGTTAATTGGTAGCAAGCCGACCTCCAAAACAACAAAAGCCTCCCAAACTGGGAGGCTTTTTAATATATTTTGCGTTGCAATTGCGCGTTTAGGAATATTACATTACATTCCTAAAAGATATTAATATCTTCCGCCGCCATAGCCACCACCGCCACCGCCGTAGCCGCCGCCACCACCGCCGCCACGGTATCCACCGCCGCCGCCGCCGTAACCTCCACGACCACGTCCACCGCCACCGCGATTTTCTCTAGGCTCAGCTTTCTTAACAACAATTTCTCTTCCATCTAAGTCCATTTCATTCAAACCATCAATCGCATTTTGTGCCTCATCATCATTATCCATTTCAACAAAACCGAATCCTTTAGATCGTCCTGTGAACTTATCCATAATGATTTTTACTGAACTTACTTCTCCATACTCTTCAAATGCATCACGAAGAGTACCTTCATCTGTGTCAAAATTTAATTTTGCTACAAAAATGTTCATCTTACAAAAAATTTAGAATTTAAAAAAAAAGGAGATTTGTGTGTAGCAAAATAAATTTTACCTTGAAAAAATACTAGAATAAAAATTAATGCTAAACAAAAATACACCTGAAATCAGAACAAATATATTGTATTTTTTTATTCATTTCCTGAAAAAAAATAAATTTATTGTTTTTTCATTGTTTTTCATTATATCGCGCTTTTACATTGCAAGAAATTGATAATCAAAATACTACAAATTTCACTTTTAACTTTATCCTAAAAAAAATGTACACAATTCGCCTCGCTCAAGAAAAAGATGCTCTTGGCATTTTAACTATTTATCGTCCATTTGTAGAAACTACTACTGTTTCTTTCGAATTAGAGGTTCCTACTCTAAATGATATTAAAAACCGCATAAAACAAACAATCCCTCGTTACCCTTATTTGGTATGCTTACATAATGAATCTGTAGTTGGGTATGCTTATGCGGGATTACACCGGAAAAGAGAAGCTTATCAGTGGAGTACGGAGGTATCCGTTTATATACATGAAGACTATCGAAAAAAAAGAATTGGAACTGCCCTTTATAAAGCTTTATTGGCCATCTTAAAACTACAAGGTTTCAAAAACATCATAGCAGGCATCACTATTCCTAACCCAAAAAGTATCGCGTTTCACCAATCATTTGGGTTTCATTTTTTTGCTCGATACGAGAATGTGGGCTTCAAATTTAATAATTGGCACTCAACCGAATGGTACCAAATTTCCTTTTTGGAGGGAAAAGAAAAACCCAAAAACCTCGTTTCAGTATTGGATATCGCTAAAATGGAAGATTGGAAGACAATAATTCACGATCCAATTAGCATAATCCGACCTTAATTTCAAAAATATTAGGCATTAATAAAATTTAACATAAGATATTTTAAAAAAGTATCAACTTTGGCGCCTGTTTTGAATATGTACTTATTAAATACAAATTTATTTCTATGAAAAAAGTATCCATTTTGCTCTTTGTCTTTATAGGCATGTTGATCGCATGTCAGAATCCAGATTCAAATTCAAACTTAGATCCTAAAAAAAATAGTGAGAAAGAGCCTTCTTCTGTTGCAAAAGCAGAACCACAACCTACCCCTCTTACACCCCCATCGGAACGTCTACCCGAACTGAAACCCGAAGATTTAGATGTTTCACAAATGGGTTTATATGGCCGTTTAGGAAATTTATTCAAATATGACAATACTGCCATATCTGATGAAGACTCAATCAATATTATGAATGTTGCCAAATATATCTATCTGATTGATATCGTTGATAAACCTCCTATGCGAACTTTTAGTCCAAAACCAGGAGAACGAATTCAAGAAATCAGAAGAAATGGTGAAATCGTTCGGGTCATTTATAATCAAAGTTCAGAAGATATTGATAGAAGGCAACGCTTTTATATCCGAGATGGAAAAGTTGTCTATTTCGTCAAGCGAGAGTGGAAAAAAACGACAACACCACCTAGTGCGACAGAAGAGTTTAGCTTTTATGAGGATGGAAAAATCGTTAAAGCATTAGGTCGAAGTGGCGACCTAGAAGTCGGTGCAAAACCTACCTCTTTGTCAAAGTTTAATGTAGCTTCTCTTGATAATCAGAGTGCAGCTATAACTGCGAAAATGAATGCTAGATGGTTAGAAGTACAAGATTATCTAAATGGGGGATAAAAATTTATTTGAAGGTCGTAAAAAAATAGATTTTAGTTCAGGAATACTTTACTTCAAACCTAAACTAATTGTACTTTTGCAGCCTTTTTGAAAAGTAAGAATCATTCTTTCATTATTTCTAAGTACAGAAAATCAGTATTTACCCGATTTTTGATTCTTCTAACAAAAAGAAAACCGATAATTCAAAAATAAAGAATCCATGGATCAAGATAATTATGAATTGCAGGATGTTTTTAATGAAAAAGGAGAACGGTTAAGTCCCCAGTTTGGAGATAGCACAAAAAACTTCTTGATTGATATAGATGGTACTATTTGTGACGATATTCCAAATGAGGAACCAGAAAGAATGGCAACCGCAATGGTCTATCCTGATGCTCTAAAAATATTAAATAAATGGTATGAAGATGGTCATATTATAACATTCTTTACTTCTCGAACAGAAGAACATCGGACTATCACAGAAGAATGGCTCAAAGACCATAACTTTAAATATCATGGACTACTGATGGGTAAACCTCGGGGTGGAAATTATCATTGGATTGATAATCACATCGTAAAAGCAACGCGCTTTAAGGGGAAATTTACAGATTTAGTAGTTGAAACAAAAGAAATTGAGGTTTTTGAGAGATAAACTTTCATTGCCTACTGACAATTTATTACATAAAAAAGAGCAGGTTCCATTGTGAACTTGCTCTTTTTTGATTGATTGCTCACCAATTAAATCTTACGTTTAATCAAATCCTTTAAGGCAGGCAATAACTCCGGAAATTGAAATTTGAAGCCTGTATCTTCTATCTTTTGTGAGGAAACCCTTGTACTATCCATAACGATGACAGCCATTTCGCCCATTCCTATTTTCAGTGCAAAACTGGGCACTGGCATTAAAATAGCCGGACTATTCAAGGCTTTTTTAATCTGAATGACTAAATTTTTACATGTTTCGGGATTGGGTGAAACCGCATTGTAAACTCCATGCATTTTTTCATCTTCTATTGCCTTAATAAATAATTGAGTCACATCATCGATATGAATCCAGGAGTAATATTGCGCGCCATTACCGAACCAAGAGCCATTCATTAACTTAAAAGGAAGCAACATTTTTTCGAGTGCGCCGCCTTTGGTTGAAAGTACGATTCCTATTCTTAATGCTACCGTTCGAATACCCGTTTGAGTAACCTTATCAATCGCCTTTTCCCATTCCTTAACTACTTCAGGAACAAATCCAGTACCAGAGGAGGATTCTTCTGACAACATTTCATTCCCTCTATCTCCATAAATTCCAACGGCTGAAGCAGAAATAAAGGCTTTCGGTTTTTTTGGTAGTTTTTCAATCGAATCTCTTAATAATTGGGTCGATTGAGTCCGACTTTCAATAATTAATTGTTTCTGCCTCTTTGTCCATCTTTTTCCTCCAATATTTGCACCCGCCAAATTGATAACATAATCAACATTCTGAAATACATCTTCATCGATTGTTTGATTATTGAGATTCCACGCATAAGCTGGATACGGAGCATTCAAATTTCGCCTTCGGCTTAAATGACGTACTTCGTATCCTTTTTCTGTCAGAATCTTGCTCATATTCATTCCCAAAAGTCCGGTTCCACCTGCAATTATAATAGTTGACATATATTTTTTTGTTCTTAAACAGCAAAAGACAAAAGTAGTTCATGAATAAATAGCTACCTTGAAAGTCATAATATTTCATTTCAATAGAAAAATAAATACTTGCTATTCCTAATAAAAAAATCAGAAAAGATGACTATACTCCATAAAATAAAACTAAGAAACCATTAATAAAAATTTTAATATCAAAGTCAAAACATCTAATTTCGGCATTTTATGCGTTTAAGTAAGTGCTTGGACAGAAATTAGTTCCATATTTGACGAAAACTATTTATTTGCCAGAAGAGGCAAAAAGCACAGGCATATCCCTAGATATGGCGAGCATTTTTAACGAAATATGGTGAAAAAATAGTCCGTCATAATGTGTGTAAGTTATTTCTGTCCAAGCACTTAACGGCGAAAGAATAAGTTGGACATTTAGACAAAATTATTTTGGTTCTGGTTTTTCTTAAAAAATGCTTGCATAGCAGGGCTACGGAAGTATTTTTTAAGGAAGAATAGGAGCAAAAGAAGTCGTACAGATGATCAAGTTATTTTTTTGGCGTTAATAAGGAGCATAAAATCTTGTTTTCTCTACAAATCGTAAAAATACCATCTCTCAAATCGAATAATACCATGATGCAAAAAAAAGTCAGATGTAACTTTTTATTCGTTTTCACTCTTCTTCTTAGTGCTTTTTTTAGCTGTAAAAGCGATCAAAATACACAAGGAACATCTAATAATACTACCGTTAGAGTCCGATTTCAGACAGATCTTACAACCTTAAACCCCTATCTATATAGAACCAGCTACGAAGCGCATGTTTTTGATCTAATGTATCAATATCCATTGCAATTTGATTTAGCAACCCTAAATTTATCCCCCCAATTGGCAAAGTCGATGCCTAGAGTGGAAGATATTACCGAAGGAGAATATGCAGGTGGTCGAGCATTCTATTTTGAGTTTTTTGAAGAAGCTGTTTGGGATGATGGAACACCCATCACCGGTTATGATTATGAATTTACGATGAAGGCAATTTTTAATCCTCAAATGAAGACGCAACGCTTTGCCGCTTATATTGATTATATCAGAGAAATAAAAGTAGACGAAACCAATCCAAAGAATTTCACCATTTATACTTCGCGTCCATATGTCATAGATAAAGAAGCGGTGAGTAATTTTATTGTCTTACCTAAACATCTATATGATCCAGAGGGATTAATGACTGATTTTAGTTTGAAAGACTTAACGGATCCTGAAAAAGCCGCGGCATTAGCCGACTCAGACGATCGGCTAGCAAAATTTGCGGAAAATTATGAAGACCCTAAATATAGTCGAGAAGTTTTTCATGGATCAGGTCCATATCAACTGGTAGAATGGGTAGATGGTCAAGTGATTGCTTTAGAAAAAAAAGACAATTGGTGGGGTAACGACTTAGGAACTAAAAACCCAGCACTTGTAGCCAATCCAGATAGGATAGAATTCAAACCCATTAAAGATAATGCTGCAGCCATGACGGCGCTTCAGGATGGCGAAATCGACATCATGTCCGAAGTTGATTCAAAAGACTTTTTGGAAGCTCAACAAAAAGATTCTCTTAAAACAGCATTTGACTTTTATACGCCAACTCGACTAGGGTTCTTTTACACCGCTATGAATACAGATGACCCCAAACTAAGTGATAAGCGGGTGAGACGAGCCATTGCTTTATGTTATGATGTCGAAGAAATAATCAAATCAACGTATGAAGGACTAGGAGAAAGAGTACTTGGTCCGTTTGCGCCTACACAACCTTATTTCAATAAAGATTTGAAGCTTTTAGAGCAAGATATCGTCCAATCCAAAACCTTACTTGCCGAAGCAGGATGGACAGATTCTAATAATAACGGGATCGTCGACAAAACCATTGATGGAGAATTAACAGAATTAAGTATTGAATTTTTGTATTCGCCTAACGTGCCCTTTCAAGTCAATATGAGTTCACTTGTAAAAGAGGCTGCAAAACAGGCAGGAATTGACATTCAAAGAGTCAGCATAGACTCCCGAGAGTTAGGTAAAAAATTACGGCAAAAAGATTATGAAATGGCCGGACGAGGAGCTGGTGCAAATCCTATTCCTGATGATCCAAAACAAATGTGGCACTGTGATAGTGCTCGTCCTGGAGGTTCCAATTATTCAAACCTTTGTCTTGAAGAATTGGATAAAATGATTGATGAGGTACGAATTACTTCAGATATGGTGAAACGAGATGAATTGTACAAACAAATTCAAGCAATCATTTACGAAGAACAACCTTTTGTTTTCTTGTTCTCTCCAAAAAATAAAATCATCATTGATAAGAAATTTAAAGATCCAGTTATTTCAAAGTTTAAACTTGGGGTATCTATACCTCATTTGCATCAGTAAAACTAGTTTATTATTTAGCATTTCTTATTCATCGCCAACTTCATGTTGAATAATAAATGCTGAATAATAAATCTTGAAATCTCTTGAATGCTTTCTTACCTAATAAAGCGAATCATTCTCTTCATCCCCACTCTTCTGGTGATTGCTATTTTCGCTTTTGGATTAAGTCAATTAACCTCCGATGATCCTGTTTTACAATATGATAATGAAGATGGTCGAACAGGCGTGTATACTAAGCGAGATTTAATTCGATTAGAAAACCATTATCGAGTTGTTAGAGAAAAATTGGGTATCGATAAACCCAGTTTTTACTTTTCCCTCAATGCTCAAGCCTATCCTGACACGCTTTATAAATTTCTATTATTGGAAGAGCGAGAAGCTTTAAGAAAACTCATAAGTACTTATGGAAATTGGCCCGCTATCGAAACCTATTTTAATCAAATAAAACAATTTGAATACCGGATTTTAGCGTTGCCTGATGGTTTACCTCGAAAAGAAATGACCGATTTAAAGAAAGGCGTGAGAGACTTATACGATGAATATAAAGCGGAGGTCATTGCTAGCAAATTGGAAAAGATTGAAACAGTCCTTTCAAAAGATAGCACAATGACGGTGGAATTAGGTGCTTTTTTTAGTGATTTTAAAGGTAATTATCAAAATGTAATTTCAACAGCTACAACCTATAAATTATACATTCCTGATTTCAAATGGCAAGGCTTCAACAATCAATTTCATCATTGGTTTTTTAATTTCATTAAGGGCAATTTTGGTTATTCCTTAATCACCCGACAACCGGCAGCCAAAAGAATCATACCAGCCCTAAAATGGACATTATTATTAAACCTCTCAGCCATCTTCTTTGCCTATTTAATATCTATCCCAATTGGGGTAAAAGCTGCTGCAAATAAAGGAGGTCGCTTTGATCAAGGATCTGCGTTGGGTATGTTTATGCTATACTCCCTACCGTCTTTTTGGTTGGGAACAATGCTTTTGATTTTCTTTACAACCAAAGCATACGGAATGGAAATATTCCACGGAGTATGGGCTGGAAATATGAAATTTGAAAATTTCAGCACTGATTTTTGGGATACAATTGGTCATTTAGTTTTACCAATTTTTTGCATAACCTATCCTGCTTTTGCTTTTCTTTCTCGCCAGATGAGAGGAAGTATGAACGAAGCGCTCAAACAAGATTATATTCGAACAGCAAGAGCAAAAGGACTACCAGAAAAAACAGTTATTTGGAAACATGCTTTCAGAAATGCTTTATTTCCGTTGATTACTATTTTCGCCAGTATTTTTCCGGCCTCCATCGTCGGCTCAGTTGCGATTGAGTATATATTTAATATACCTGGAATGGGAAATTTGATCCTTAGTGCTTGTTTACAATATGATTGGCCAATTGTATTTTCGGTACTCATGTTAGGTGCTGTTTTGACCCTAGTAGGCATGTTAGTCGCAGACATATTATATGCTATTTTTGATCCCAGAGTTTCCTATAAAAAGAATTAGTTAGAGCATGAAGCAAAATCAACCGAAACAATGATTTTCGGAAATAAAAAAGAAAAAATACTTATTTACAGAATAGAATCTGGTAAATCAACCAACAGCCAGGATTCCCTTTTTTGGAGCCGATTCCGAAAAAACAGAATGGCCGTTTGGTCATTACGGGTGCTTTGGATTTTAGTTTTTTTCGCGGTATTTAGCAATTTTATCGCCAATGAAAAACCATTGTACTGTAAACTAAATGGAGAACATTACTTCCCTGTCTTTAAAAGTATCGCAATCGATTTTGGTTTGTCTGATTGGGACGCTGTCTTCCAATCTACGCCATGGCATGATCACCAATTCGAATCAGTAATACGAACACCCATTCCATGGTCTGGAAATACCATTGACTTAAAATCTGGAAATTATCAAAGTCCTCTAGACACACATAAATCTGAATTTAGACATTGGTTAGGCACGACAGACTTAGGGCGGGATGTTTTGGCAGGCATGATAGAAGGCGCCCGAGTCGCCCTATTGGTTGGGTTGATTTCAATGTCTTTGGCAGCATTAATCGGTATTATTTTGGGTGCTATTGCTGGGTATTTTGGAGATTCTAGATTAAAAATATCTAGAGGTAGATTGATTCTGAATTTGATTGGTGTTTTCCTTGGTATTTTTTATGGTTTTATTGTTCGAAGCTTCAACTATTCAGAGGGAAGTTTCGGTATTGAATTTTTAAAGAGCCTCGGCATCTTTACGGTTACTTTTATCCTATTCAATCTACTCTCCATCCTTCTAAAAAGAAACTCCTTTTTCAGGAAGCAAGTTACTATACCGGCAGATTTACTCATCATGCGCGTTATCGAGATCATGAATGCGATGCCTGGATTATTGCTCTTATTGGCTGCCGTAGCAATTATCAAACAACCTTCTATTTTTTATGTCATGGTCATCATTGGATTGATTGGATGGACGAGTATTGCCCGATTTATTCGAGCAGAGTTATTACGTATCCGCAACCTTTCCTACATAGAAGCTGCTAGAGCTATGGGATTTTCTGAGTTTCAAATCCTTCTGAAACATGCCATACCCAATGCTTTGGGGCCCGTATTAATTACTTTAGCATTTGGTATCGCGTCTGCTATTTTGCTAGAATCGACTTTGTCTTTCTTAAATATAGGTGTGAGTGATGAAGACGTTAGTTGGGGTAAATTACTATCCTATGCTCGTCAACGTGAAGAAGCTTGGTGGCTCGCTGTTTTTCCAGGACTTGCGATTTTCATTACTGTTACCATTTTTAATTTGATTGGAGAGGGGTTATCTGATGCTTTTGAAAACCGAGAATAACCCAATACAGCTATATTTTAAAAAAAAATGTGTCAAAAGGGATTTTTCAATTATCTCAAAAAAATCAATTCTTTCTTCGAACACTTATGTTTATTATCACCTTATCAATAAAAAATTAAAACAAAAAATTTGTTTATAATCAAAAAAGTGTAAATTTACATCGTTCATCCATTTTTTGATGCATGCATTTTGTCAGTAAGACTATTTGTTGCGTTTCATTTTTTTCGGGTAAAGACCTGAACGCGTTTTTGACTTTGGATATTTACCTTTTTTGTTGGGTTGTACATGTGCCGTCTCATTTATAGGGCATCCAGTCTTTGGGCTGCATGCAGGAGTTGTAAAAAGTAGGAAAGAAAACAAAGACAATGTCAATAAATATCCGAACGATTTTTTCATAAAACGATGATTTTGATTTTAAATACAAAGGTAGAGAATAGTTTCAAATAGTTGAACAACGCTTTATGATAGTTTGGTATTGCAGGCAAAATGCCTGATAGTATTTTAGACAAATAAAGCTTGAAAGTTCTTTTTTTTATAAAATTAGGCTTAAAAATGTGGATAACCTCAGTAATGACAAGGGTTCTCATCGTTTTTTTTGCTTTTTTTTTTGGTAATGCTAAGGAAGCGTCTAAATTTGCGGCGCTTTTTAAAAACCTTATAATAATAGGGATTTTAAAATGTTATATGACATAAAGATTCTTTCGGAAGATCTTTATCTAAAGAGTCTTAATTTTAAACATACTTCATTTAATATTTTAAATTTCCAACTTTTCAGATTCTGTATTAGTACGTTTGTCAAAAAGGGAATTTCCTATAGAAACAAAGTCTTTTCCAGATCTGAATTCTAAAAACTAAAAAGATGAATAAAGGAGATTTAGTAACTAAAGTTGCCGAAGGTGCAGGTATCTCTAAAGCTGATGCTACTTCTGCTGTTAATACAGTATTAGAATCTATCAGTGACACTCTAAAAGATGGTGGTAAAGTTACATTGATTGGTTTCGGTACCTTCTCTGTATCTCACCGTGCGGCTAGACAAGGTCGTAACCCTCAAACTGGTGCTACTATTCAAATCGCTGCTAAGAATAACGTAAAATTCAAAGCAGGAAAAGAATTGACATCAACAGTAAACTAATTGAAACCTAAAGAGCTTAGTTTTAATTAAACTTTGCAAAATAGTTTAATAAAGGGCAATTCGGTCAAACACCGAGTTGCCCTTTTGTTTTGGAACACCTACATTTGCGCTCCTTTTCGTGCTTTGTGCTTTTGTGCTTATTAAATAAACACCAAAGTACTTCAAAAAATAGAACATATAACTGATGAAATTTGGTACTAAAGTAATCCACGCTGGCATTGAGCCCGATCCAACCTCAGGAGCAGTAATGACTCCTATCTATCAGACATCTACCTATGCCCAAGAGGCACCTGGCAAGCATAAGGGTTTTGAATATGCGCGTACTCAAAACCCAACGAGGTCGGTTTTAGAGAAAAATTTAGCGGCATTAGAAAATGGGAAGTTTGGAATTTGTTTCGGAAGTGGACTCGCGGCCATGGATGCCATTCTAAAAATGCTTGAGCCTGGTGACGAAATTCTCTCGGTCAATGATTTATATGGTGGTTCTTTTCGGTTGATTCGAGCCATTTATGAAAAATTTGGATTGAAAGGAAAGTTTATTGATATGACTAATATCAAAAACTTGGAAAAGAAAATCAGCAAAAAAACGAAGTTGATTTGGTTAGAAACACCAACCAATCCAATGTTGCAGGTTGTTGATATTAAGGCAATTTGCAAGATTGCAAAAAAACATAAAGTAAAGGTTTGTGTAGATAATACTTTCGCATCACCCTACCTTCAAACGCCTCTCGATTTAGGAGCAGATATTGTAACACATTCAGCGACAAAATACCTCGGCGGTCACTCAGACGTAGTACATGGAGCCGTTATTGTAAAAGATAAAAAACTTGCCGAACAACTTTATTTCATTCAAAATGCTTCAGGGGCAGTACCTGGCCCACAGGATTGTTTTTTGATTTTAAGAGGTATAAAAACCTTGCATTTAAGAGTGGAAAGAGCTTGTCAAAATGCTTGGAAAATTGCTAAATATTTACGCCGGCATCCAAAGATTGAAAAGGTATTTTATCCCGGTTTTAAGGATCATCCAAACCATAAAATTGCAAAAAAACAAATGCGTGATTTTGGAGGAATGGTCTCCTTTGACTTAAAAAATAATGATGTAAAAAATGCCATGAAAGTTTTGAGTAATACTCATTTATTCACACTTGCTGAATCATTGGGTGGTGTCGAATCATTAATCGGTCATCCTGCGAGTATGACCCATGCCTCTATTCCAAGAGAAGAAAGATTAAAGGTCGGTTTAACTGATTCTTTAATTCGCTTAAGTGTTGGAGTCGAAGATGTGAATGACTTAATCAATGATTTGGAAAAAGCACTGAATAGTGTATAAGCATATATAGAGGGGTGGTGGGGAAAAATCTACCATCCCTCTATTCCCTAAATAAATTTTCTCTATTAGATCTATTCCTAAAAAACCGTTATATTATTATCCTTCAGACCTCAATACCAAAACTATTTTAAAGCAATATTTATCACCTGCTTGCCGGATTTAATTTCAACTTTTGAAGATTCAAAGGATGGTGGCCCGAACAAAGCTTTTGCATTATTTGAAAAACCATAAGGTTCTGTTGGAATACTAAGCAGATTACTATCTAATGTTTGATTTTCATTTTTATCATGGTAAACACTAATGGCATAATTGCCTGTAGGTAAATCTTTTACAGGAAATTCCAAATCTCCTTTTTGTGTGACTGGAACAATAAATCCGGTCTGGACATTCTTCCCTAAGAAAGTCTCATCTGATTCATATACTGCAATCATAATATTGCCCTTAGCCTCTTTTATATTGGAAACATGAATACTCAATTGTGATTTTTCCTGCCCAAAAAGCATTGGCGCAATTAGTGTAAAAAGAAAGACCAGAAATAATTGGCTATTGAAAGATTGCATATCATCAAATTTTAATTAGACTTGTCACGATTTAAAATGTGCCATATTCTAAAGTATATCGAACCTAAACATCAAGTTGTTGACTATGTTCAACCTCCTAGTTGTTGAGGGCATTTATCCTCAATAAGTGCTCGGACATAAATGAGGGATAAAATAAAAACTATCTTGCTGTAGTATTTCTATCTTCTTAACCTTAATCCATACAGAATGAGATATTTAGCCATTCTTATTATTATTCCCTTTGTCTTTAGCAATTGCCAGCCTAAAAAAAATACTCCATCAAAAAGGTTGGTAGATATCAATCAACAAAAAGAAGTCATAAAAACCACCTTAATTAATATGTGGAATGCTATTGAAAAAGGAGATATTGAAACCTATGCAAGCTATATCCATCCAGATTTCACTCAATTCGGTGAAAATGATCCGATTCTAAAAGTTGGAAAAGAAATAGAAGTAAACGGAGTTGCAGAATGGATAAAAAGTTCAAATGGCATACACACCGAAATGGAAGACCCTCTTATCACTATAAAAGATGATGTAGCATGGATTGTATATTATTGGCGAGATAGGGGTACTACCGATGGGCAGGTCTTTACTTCTAGAGGTAAATCAACCAGAATTTTTGTAAAAGAAGCTGGTCAATGGTTATGCATTCATGGTCACTATACGTTATTGCCAAAAAAGGATTAATCTAAAGATTCTACTTGCTCCAAAAAAGTCCCTATCTTTTGTAGTTTATCACTATCATTAGATTTGATTTTCAAATGGCGACGATATTTGCCACCACCTTCCAATAGATTTTCAGGATCCTTCAATTTATACCCCAAACTAAATTCAAAAGAGACATGATTTTTATAGACAAAAAGTCCTCCCCAATCCTCCGTATGAGAGAAAATGATCCCCCCATACATCATTTTTTCTGTTGTGCTTGGATAATGCTCAAAAACGACTTTCCGGAGTGCTTCTAATATCTGATATTTTGAGTGGTCAAGCATCATTGTTTGATCTATGAAGTCCTGGACTTTTGTATCGGTAGATTTTGTCATTTCAATAATTTAAGTAACGGCGAAAGAATATGGGAACGAAAACAGTAAACAAACAATTTATTCACAATTTTCATCTAGGGAGCAGGTAATAAATAAGGTACCCAAATTTTACACAGCTATTTTTTCTTTACTGGGTTTGCTTGATGCAATAGCATCAAAGGCAAAACACGCAGACATACCCAAAGGTATGGCGAGTATTTTTAACGCAAAATGAAGGAAAAATAGCAAGTGCAATTTGGGTAGGTTATTTATTTCCTACTCCCCTACCTTATTTCTTATCAACGCCCTAAATTCAAGATTGAGAGAAGCGTTTATTTGACATCACCAATCAAAACAACATCCCCAGCATACCAAATAGCTTCACCATCTAAGAATCGAATTTTCACTTTATAAGTATAAACCCCTGTCGGCATTTTCTCACCACCTACTTTCCCATTCCAGCCCATACTTAATTCATTCGGGAAGAAGCTTTTTTGTTCAAAAACGAGCCCACCCCATCGGTTAAAGACTTGAAATTGTTCGATCTGTTGAATATTAGGTATTGATCCAAAAATGGTAAAATAGTCATTTATTCCATCCGAATTTGGCGAAAAGGCATTTGGAATATATACGTTTCTAACCTTTTTTACTTCAACGAAAATGGAATCTGAGGCAACACAACCGGTTTCAGAAATGGCATTGAGCAGAAACAAAGCAGAATTAGTGGGCACAAATTCTAATGTTTCGCAATCGGGATCGCAGTCCACTAAATCGGCGGGTGACCAAATGAAGGTTTCAGGAAACTCTGAAAATATTGGCTCAAGTTGAAGAGATTCGCCTAATTCGATTTGTAAATTATCACCCAATTCAATTGTAAAAGGTGGTGGGAGTTCCAAACTCAATATCGATTCAAAACTACACCCAAAATGGTCAATAACTTGATAGGTTTGTTCTTCTTCACCCAAATTGAATAGACTCGCTGGAAAAGATTGTAATTCATTATTCACAAAAATCGAAAGTGGTTTATAACCATTTATTATAGTATCAACCGAAATACTTCCATCAAAAAGGTAAGAACAACTTGGATTTTCAAGACTGAAAACCGCATCAATATTCGCTTCTGGTACAATTGTCAAATCAAGCGTCACTATGCTATCGCACCCCAAATAAGTGATTAAACTATCGACATAAACACCCTGCTCAGAATAAAAATTAGTACCCAATGAGAAAGACAAACCTGTGCAAAGAGTATCAACGATTGTATAAAATTTTGGTACAACATGCACAATTTTTACATTTGAGTTGACTCGACATTTTGCATTTAAAAGATTCCCCGGCTCATTTGCCAATAAATATCGATAGTAATAAAATCCACCTGAAAGATCGGTATGTGTAAAAAGAGCATCCGTCGCGCCAAGAATATCAGTCCAAGTCATACCCTCATCAAAACTCTGTTGCCATTGTACGTATGGTGTTTCATATTGATCACCAAGAATCGTAGCTTCAAGGTCAATCGGAGAACCATCTTCACAAATATTGGCAATTTCCGTTGGCAATATCAAAGCATCTGGACCACAAGGACGAAAGGTAATATTATCCAACGCCAAATCATTTCCACCACCACCCGGCGCATTGTTTTGAAGAGACAAGGTGATAGAGGTTTGTCCTGGCTCTGTGGAGAAAGTAAATCCGTAAGTATTCCATTGCTCATTTTCGGGTACGTCGCCTGTTGTATAAATAACATTGCCGTCGAGGAGGAAAGAAACATTTGGTTTAATTGCGTTGCCGCCCTGATTAATCAAATTAAAAATATCTACTGAAAAAACATATAAACTATTTTCGCAAAGCCCTTCTACTTCCTGAGTGTAAAACAATCCGGGGTCATAACTTGCATTTACGACCATCATATACCCATTTGGGTCACTACTGTTATCCGTAATATTCGCCCATGCAGCAGCAGCAAAAGAACCCCAAGAAGTGGTATTGTTGGTAATCGTATAAAATCCATCATTTGGAGGAGGTGAAGGTTGATAAGCATAACCAGGCGCAATTTGAGGATCTGGTAAAAGTACATTGGAAAAACCTGAACCAAAATCACCTTCTGTGAAGATATTTTCACCGAGATTTCCATCGCAGATTTGAGCGAACATGCCCATCGGAACTCCAGAGAGAATGAGTATTATATAGACCTTAAGTCGCATCTTATTTCTAAATTGTATACTAGACAATGAATAATAGATGCCAAAAATAAGCCTATGATTTGATTATGCAAGCTAATAGGATTTCGTTTGTACAAACAGGTTTCTGAGAAAATTTAGAGAAAACCGAAGTTACTCACAAATTTCATCTACCCACTTTTGGTCAATCTTTCCTTCTCCATTAATATGAAAAACCGCCCCAATAACACAACCTTTTTGCCCTGTCGAATCTATCAAATATCTATAATCAAACCCCATATCAATAGGTTCACCTAGAATATCTTTTACATAGGACGTATCGACATTTAATTCCATTAACTCCACTACTCGATTGAGACTTTGGTAGTCCTTGTTTTGTTGATAATGTTTGCCTAGCTTTTCAATTTCTGTTTGTTGCTGACAGGCAGAGAACATGAAGGCAAAAAGGAGGAAACATATTGATCGTATTTTCATGATATTAGGTTTGATTTAAACGTTTCTCCAAAAAATCTTACTAATTGAAACGCCTATAGTTACTTATAGTTTGGAGGCATAGTCGCAACAAAACTAGTATTTTTTGTTGGCATTTCCCTTATTGCGATTTCAGACTTATTCAATCCATCTCTTTGAGTTTTTTCGCCATATTTTTCTGCTATAAAGGATAAGGTAGAAACGGTAAAAATGAGGGCAAATATCATTGAGCCTGTAAAGATTATTGCTAATTTTATATTCTCAGAAATTGTAATTTTCATTATTTTTAAATTTAATTGAGTTAACGATCTATTGCAATGTAGTCTCAAGACAATTCAAATTATATCATCCCCTATGGCTTCATTTTTACCTCTTTTAAATTTTCAGGAAAGATCAATCAATTACTCATCAAAAATCGGTGGCATGAAATTAAACTTCAGGCATTTTACTACAATAATTTTGTCAGTTTTAATCCTAATCTGTGCTTGTAAAAAAGAGTCTGTTACGGAAGTTCAGGAATGTGATATTAAAACGTATATACCTGAAAGTTATCTAGATTGGCTTCCCTATAATTCCATAAATGGAGATACCCTTCCCAATAAGTATTTTCAAATTGAAGACAAATACTATTTTATGAGTTCTACTGACCTCCAATTTTATAATGAGTCTTTAGATTCACAAACATGGCGATTGACTTATGTTATTGACCAATTCCGCCAACAAACCTACAATGGCTGTCCGCTCTATCAGGAGATAAAATATACCCTATATAATGGGGAAATTGGAACGCACCTTAACTTAGGTTTCATTCATAGAGATACTAATTATACACCATCAAAAGAAAACACTGAATTATATATTCCAATGATTAATGTAGGGGCCTGTAAAACTACATTTGAAGATTCGGAAGGAATTTTGGGAGGCACTTGTTATTCAACAGCTTTTGATATTAATAATCTTCCAAGGTATTCGAAAATCGAGTTTTTTGAAACATTTGATACACCATTCGGCTCTTATAAAGAAGTATTCTTAATTCAGATAAACCATAGCCCCGTGGCAAATCTTAGTTATGACCTATACTTAGCAAAAAATCGAGGAATTATTGCCTTTGAAAATCAAGGCAACATGTGGTCTTTAAAATAGAATTGGGTAATTCTACTTTGGCACTTTAAAAATCATTTTGATTGAAATGCCCAAACGGCGGCAAAGCCGACGAAAAAACTATATGGAGGGACTTATTTTCTATTTTTTGCTTTGCAAAAAATAGAAAATAAGTCCCTCCAAAAATATTTTTCGCTGCCGTAGGCAGCGGCTATACTTAAAGTGCCAAAGTCAAATTAATCACCTCTTTAGTTTCTGAGAAAGATGCTGACATTATTTATCCGCTTTCATTTTACTTTTTACATTCTCTAAATTCTTTTTATAAAATTCGAGGTCTCTATCCTCATTGATAGTCGCAACCTCAACCGCTTTTTGATAGTTTTTAAGAGAAGACTTCAAATCTCCATTCATCATTAATGATTCTGCATAACTATCAAATACATTAGCTGAATTTGGATGAAGGATTGTATTTGCTCTAAATATAGATTCTGCAATTTTTGGCTTTTTATGCTGCATTAAATAGTCATAGCCAAGTATATTAATCTCCCATTCCTCGAACAATTTGGCATTTCTACATGCAGTTAACCCTTTAAGAATTGCTTCTTCTGATTGTCCAGCTGTATAGTGATCCAATTTGCTATGCAAATCCAAAAACATCTTTGAGTACAGGTCTTTTCTTTTATTTCTAAAGCCTTCCGCAGCTTCTTTTGCCAATTCATGTGCTTTATCTAAGGTTTCTTCAACAATCGTCTTTACTTCCGGAATAACACCTGTACCTTCCCAACTCGTTTTGGTAATTGGATTAATAGCCCGTCCGGTTGGGATAAAAACACTCAGATTATCATTGATTCTTCTCGAACCTCCCGGATTCGCACCGCCACCAGATGTTTGCCCCACCAAGGTTGCCCGTTTTTGAGTCTGCATATTGTACGAAAACTCTTCTGCTCCTGAAAAAGTCCTACTACTCGTAATGACAAATAAAGGAACCTCTGGCATTTTTTCGCCTTCAACTTTTTCCAATGTCCAGAACTCTTCTGTCCGATCTCCTTCTCTATAGTAAAGGCTATTTAAGTGTAACTTTTGATCAAAGAAATAGCTACATAGATATTGAACCATATTTGGACTTCCGCCCCCATTTTTACTTAAATCAATAATAATGGCATCGGCTCTAGACATTAATTTCATGTAAGCATCGGCAACTGCTTTCCCTTTTTCTAATCCGGCAAAACCTCTTAAGTCCAAATAGCCAACATTTCCCTCCATGATCCTCACCGTACTAAATCCATAATTATTTAATCTAGATCGATTCATTCTATCTAGACGCTCTTCAATCATTCTTTCAGGGGTATTCGCAGGAGCTTCAAATGGTCTATTCTTCCATATCCGCATATGTTTATCCTTATTAATAAATTGTACAGACTCCGTTAAAGCCGTAGCAAAAGTTTCATCGCTCTCAAACTGATCAAAATGACCTTCTTTTAATTGTTTGAGTAAATGTTCTTCTGTTTTTTTTGCAACGTCAGGAAACACATAAAAATCATTCATTAATTGCGAAAGTCTGTAAATCGCTTGTTCTTTATACTTTTTAGTAAATGGGGTTTCTTGAGCGGTAGATACGTTTAAATTAAAGGATAATACAGCAATTAATAAAGATAGTCGGGTAACAAATTTCATTTTTTTTAGGTTTGGTGAGCCCCAAAGGTAAATTGAAAAACATTCAAATTAGTTGTAAAAATGTTAAGTTCATATTATTAATAATTGGATCCTTATAACACTAAAAAATTAGTAAACAGCATAGCCAAAGACTAATTTTTTTGAAGATCAAAAAACAAGTCAAAAAATAGATAATTTTAAGTTCCCAAAGTTAAAAGGCGCTTTACAAGGAAAAATCGTGGTTATATTTGCATTTTGAAAATGGGTTAATCATTCCAAAATCAAATTTTATAAAAACATGATCACTTCTACAGATGATATTCAAGGGTTATTACGACAACATTTTCCTCAAATAGCTGAAAAGAGCTTACAAGATGCCATTATTGAAGTCGGTAAAGTCATGCATTTCCGCGCTGGTGAGGTTATTATGGACTTTGGAAGTTACATCCGTTTAGTTCCATTAATGATAGAGGGAAGTATCAAAGTAATTCGAGAAGATGACGAAGGCAATGAGTTATTTCTTTATTTTTTGAATCCCGGCGAAACCTGCTCTATGTCTTTTACTTGTTGTATGATGCATAAAAAAAGTATCATTCGAACCATCGCAGAAGATAATGTTACGTTGATAGGTATTCCGATTCAATACATGGATGAATGGATGACCAAATACCAAAGTTGGAAAAATTTTGTCATGACTTCTTATGATAATAAAATGCATGAATTGGTAAAAACCATTGATACTATTGCATTCAAAAAAATGGATGTCCGGTTATTGGATTATTTGAATAAAAAAACAAAGGCTCAAAATTCAAAAGTCATTCATACAACCCATCAAAATATTGCTTACGATTTAAACGCTTCCAGAGAAGCCATTTCTAGACTTTTAAAACAACTAGAAAAAATGGGATCCGTGCGATTGGGACGCAATGAAATTGAACTTTTATAAAAGACTGAATTCTTCCATACTTAGTACCTATTCAATTAACTTTTGCCCAAATGTGGCAAGAGTTAATTTGGAATACCAATTGGCATTGGAGATTTTGGCGTTAAGAAATTCAATTGAGTTAGTCCTAAAAGAACACCCATGTCTGAGCCTCTGCGTTTGCTTGAGCCAAATGGGCTCAAAGGTTCAAGCAAAAACAGTCGGCGAGTTTGGGTGTGAGTGCACAAGGAATTGAATTTTAAGCAAAATATCCACAGCCTTGATTTTTTGCTTCGTTTTTCATCAAGGAAAAATGAAGAAATATCATTAAATATATGGTACTGGCTCTGCCAGGTTAGGAATAATTCAATAAAATCTATCTTTCTTATGAAACAAATATTCTTCTTTGCCTTACTTACAGTGCTTCTTTCAAATTGTGAATCCCCTACTCCACCTGCTGAAAATCAATCTGCACCTTCTATAGAATCAGTGCCAAATGAGGCTGATACCACCCAATCTACAGCTGTAAGTAAACCTGAAAAAGTAAAAACTAATATTCCAAAACCAAGTTTTCGCCTCCCTTATGACTTAAAAAAACCCAATAAAACCCTAAAGCTTGCTGGAAAACTCGCTGAAATATCGGGTTTAAGTATGACTTCTAATGGTCAATTTCTATTAGGGCATAATGATGAACAAGGCAAAGTATTTTTTATTAATAAAGAAACTGGCAAAATTGAAGATGAACTAAAGTTCCATAAAAGTGGGGACTATGAAGGGATAGAAATGATTGGAGATGATATTTATGTCACCAAAAACAATGGAACCATTTACGAAATAAAAAATGCCCATGAAAAAGATCCAAAGACGAAAGAATACAAAACCAATTTAAGTGCTGCTAACGATATTGAAGGATTAGGTTTTGATGCTAAAAACAATCGCCTATTGTTGGCTTGCAAGGCCAAAGCTGGTGATGGTAAAGCATTCAAAAAGAAAAGAGCAATTTATGGTTTTGATTTGGCATCTAAAAAACTAATAAAAGAGCCTGTTTTCTTAATTAATCGAGATGCTATTAAAAACTTTGTTCAGAAGAACTCAGACCGATACGAAAAATTCTTGGAGGCTTTTGTACCAGAACAAGCAGCTTCTGCTTTTTCTCCTTCTGGTATCGCAATTCATCCAAATACGGAACTTGTTTACATCCTTTCCTCAGTAGGTAAATTATTGGTTATTCTAACGCCTAATGGTTCTATTCATCATATTGAAAAATTGAATAAAGAGATCCACAAACAACCCGAAGGTATCTGTTTTGAAAAGGACGGTACACTATGGATTAGCACAGAAGGAAAAGGTGGAACCGCAAAAATATTTGAATTTAAGTAAAACTATCCGTTACTTTTTCACTGATTTCGAATCTAAACGAGCGTACTTAAGTACCAAGCCAATATAATGTATGTCTAAAGTTTCAAAATTATTTTGTGAGGGAATGAGACAAAAAACATAGGCATAACCAAAGTTATGGCGAGTATTTTTAACAAAGTGAGTGGAAAAAAGTAACTACTGTTTTGGAAGCTGGTAATGACTTTCACATGGTGTTGGTCGCCAGCAGTATTCGCCAAAAACTAGAACAAAATGTGGAAGAGTTAAATGTAATCGCGGAGCAAGCGAAAAACCTATTAGGCGATTTAGAAGCCTTTACATTAGCCGGCAGAGAATTGGTGGAAGGATAAAAAAATGAGCGTTTGAGAAGACGTTTCTTCTCAAACGCTCGATTTCTGTTACCTTGGTATAAACAAATCAAAAGCAACTCGTCGGTTTTGTTCTCTTCCTTCTTCTGTATTATTCAACCCCACGGGTTGTTTTTCTCCAAAGCCTTTATAAACCATACGGCTTTCTGCAATTTGTCTGGACAAAATATACTGATAGCAAGAAGCTGCTCGCTCTTCGGACAATGCCTGATTGGCACTCGGTGTTCCCACATTATCGGTATGTCCACTGATAGACAAATGGTAGTCAGGATATTTTTTCAAAACTTCTGCTACTTGATCTAAGACTGAATAAGATTGAGCTTTCAAAGTAGCTTTTCCGGTAGCAAACTGAACATTGTCTGTCGCAAATTTTAATACCTGAAGATCCTCTTCTTTAATTTTAGGGCAACCATTATTGTCTGCAGGTCCAGGGGAATCAACACATTTATCTTTTCCATTATGAATTCCGTCTCCATCTGAATCGGGGCAACCCGAAATTATTCCAGGCTCATTTGGACATTCATCATCAATATTTGCCACACCATCACCGTCGGAATCAGGACAGCCATTTAATGCCCCAGCCAAATTAGGGCAACGGTCATTTTTATCAACCACTCCATCGCCATCAGAATCAGGACAACCATTGGTGTCTACGGTGCCTTTTTGGTAAGGGCATTCATCATTTTCATCCAAAATACCATCCCTGTCTGAGTCTTTTATTGGACAACCGTTTCGAGCAGCAGGTCCAGCTTCATCTGGACATTTATCATTCGGATCAATTACACCATCATTGTCTTTATCAGGGCATCCTAACAATGCCACTTTACCATATAAATTAGGGCAACTATCTTTTTTATCGGCTACCCCGTCACCATCTGAATCAGGACAGCCTTGGGTAGATGTTTTTCCTGCTTCATTTGGACATTCATCATCTTCATCTAAAATACCATCACCATCTGAGTCCTTTGCTGGACAACCTTTCCGATTGGCTGGCCCAGCCTCATTAGGGCATTTATCATTTTTATCAATCACCCCATCACCATCTGAATCAGGACAACCAAGTAATTGAATAATACCTGCAACATCTGGGCATTCGTCTTTATCATTAGTCACACCGTCACCATCCGAATCAATAGAGGTTTGTACAGGACATCCATTATTTTCTTTCAAACCCGGAACACCAGGACATTGATCATCTTTATCTGCTACCCCATCACCATCACCGTCAGGACAACCATTTAACGCTGCTACACCTGCATTTTCTGGACAATCGTCATTTTCATTTTTGATACCATCTCCATCCGTATCATCATTAGAAGCCTTCTCATTAATCAATGGACAGCCACCATTATTAGGACTTCCGGCTACTTTAGGACAGGAATCTTCAGCATCGGTTACACCATCACCATCTCGGTCAGGGCAACCACTGGCGGTAACAGACCCACGGGTATCTGGACAAGCATCTTGCTCGTCTGTAATGCCATCACCATCTCTATCGGGTGGCAATATTTCTCTATTGGGGTTAGGCACTAAACGAAAATGCCAACCAACGCCAAATTGTAAATTATTTCTATCATCAGCCATTGACAAGCGATATTCGGCTTGAGCATTAATAAAAGAATTTTCGCCTACCTTAAAATTCAAACCAGCTCCAAGAGGAATTTGAACATTGGCATCTTCATCTGCTACAAAAGTTATTCCTCCTCCTCCTAAAACATAAGGAATAAAGCGGCTTCCTTCTTTGGCAAGTTGAGCTTGCAAAAGTACATCCACACTTCCAAAAGTGATCCGCTCATCATTATTCTCTAAATTCACTAGACCAATCTTACCTGGAATAGCGATATTTAAGATAGGATTGATATTTCGAATATAAGCGACCTCCAAACCATTTGAAATTTTCAAAGAGTCTTTACTATTTGGAGTTCCATAATCAATAAAAAGGATTTTTGCAGAAATGCCGTGGAGAGATTCGACATCATTTTGGGCGACTAATTGGAGGTTACCCAAGAGTAGGGTCGCCATTAGAAAGGCGAATAAAATTCGTTTCATATTCAAAGGATTAAATCGGTTGATGGTGAATAGAGATTGTTGATTTGTGTTGAGAAAATTATTGTTTTTGATTTTAATTAATGCTAACACAAATGCGTTATCTTCTTTAACACACAAAATTTTTAAACGGGCTGAATGCCAACAAGTTACGAATATAGCATTTCCATAGTCCGAAAATCTTGCCAAAGATAATGAGATTGTGGAAAAGTAGAGATTCTATTGTAAGGGATTTATTTAAAAAGACAGGCCAGGACTTAACTTTAGGCATAAGAAAAGGGGTGAAAACGTAAAAATCTATTTTTTTTACGTTTTCACCCCTTTCTATATTTTGGTTGAATATTCAAATAATTCCGTTAAAAATCAATTACCATTCAATGACCAATCGTATTCTTTGTAAGTCACTGTGGCATTTGTGGCTATATTTTCAGTAGTATATTTATTTAAATAAGTAATCAAATTTCCAAAGTCAGAAGCATACCATTCGAATATTTTAGAGATTTTGGCTTTGGTTTCGGAGACCTGATTAAATTTATTATTGTCAATAAAAATTTTGGTTCTTTCTTCTAATTGATGATCTAAATTTGCTTCGGTCCAGGCTCTATTCCAAATAGGCGGACATGATTTTGCCGCACAATTGACTGCAAAATGAATACGTGCGTCTTTGTATTTAGGTCGTAAAATATCATTCTCGATAATATTTAAAGAATAAGTCTTATTGCCAATTTTTATCCACTTCTTGTCCCAAGGTTTTCCTCCTTCCAAATCCTTAATACTTTTTACAGGCATATTATCTACAATCAATTTTATGGTAAATGCATTATAGGCATTGATCCAAAAGGCCATTGTCTTAGCACGCGACCAATTCGCTTGAGGAGGGTTTTCGCTTAATATTTTCAAATATTCGTTCAATACAGTTTTTCTAGCTTTAATTGCTGTATAGTTAACCGTCCCATTTGATAATACGTTTCTTTTCAATAAATCATCCCATAGATCATGTATTGTCTTTTTTGAAGGAGTGGTCGCTTGGGTCGCATCTGATTTGGTATCAAAAGTAGTTGTTGAAGCGACTTTGCCGTCTTTTGTTCGACTAAGATCTGGGCTAACCAAAGGAACAGCTAATTGTTCCGGGGTATATTGTTTGGTCTTTTTTGTGTATTTCACTTTTGCCCCTTCTACCCGCTTAAAATCTTGCCCATCTACTTTTCGAGAAGTGCTAGTTGCCTCCTCTACCAACGTTTTTTTCACAGATTTCGGTGCAATATCTCTAAAGTTAGAGTTATTCGCATTGGCATTAGCTTTTTCTAAAGCTGCCTTTTTGGCCTCGGCCATTATATCTGGATTGCGCTGAGATTCTGGGTCAGATTCGCCTGGCCGTATAATGGTCATGCTATCAGCCGCTGCTCCTACTTCAACATTGACTGATGTAGAATTTTCACCTACTGCCTCTTTATTGCCATTATCACATGATGATAAAAAAGCGGCTATTAATACAATTAAAAATACATTCAAAAAGGGACGCATTATTTACTGGTTTAAAAGATGAATAACTAAAATTATCCGGGTTACGGTGGTTCTTACTTGAGCCTGTCAATTGATTTCAACTCGTCCAAAAAATTATTAACCACAGCTTTCCAAACATTTTAAAAAGTATGAAGTCACAAAAGTACAAACTACATTGAAAGTAAATACGTTTAAAAGACTATGCCGAATTTGTTCTACTAGTGACATTTTTAACAAATATTTAATCGAACTTCCACACTATACCAACCCCACTCTTATACAGTATAAAAGCTTCCTTTGATTCAATGAATGCCCTCAAGCCCTTTATCTATTGGCAAACAGTCCAATTCCAAGATTTGAAGAAGGTAGGAAAATTAGTAGTTTTGCCGTTCATTTAAGGTTTGGGATAATCGTAAATCAAAAACCGTAATCCGTAAATAGAATCCGTGTCTGTAAAAGTTCAAAATTTAACGAAAGTATTCGGAGTGCAAAAAGCTGTAAATGAGGTCACTTTCGAAGCAAAAAAAGGCGAAGTCTTAGGTTTTCTCGGTCCTAATGGGGCCGGAAAAACAACCACTATGAAAATTGTAACTTGCTTTATTCCTCAAACAAGTGGTATAGCTGAAGTCTGTGGTTTCAATGTGGAAACACACCCTATGGAAGTACGCCAACAAATTGGCTATTTGCCTGAACACAATCCACTTTATAAAGATTTGTATGTCAAAGAATACCTCAATTTTGTGGCTGGTTTGCATAAAGTGGCAAATAAGAAAAAGCGAGTCGATGAAATGATAGAAATGACTGGTTTAGGGCGTGAGCAAAAAAAACAAATTGGAGCTTTATCAAAAGGATATCGGCAGCGGGTTGGGCTAGCTCAAGCCATGTTGCATGATCCACAAGTTTTGATTTTAGATGAACCAACTTCTGGTCTTGATCCAAATCAATTGGTAGAGATTCGGAGTTTAATCAAACAATTAGGAGAAGAAAAAACAGTCATTTTTTCGACACATATAATGCAAGAGGTTCAAGCCTTGTGCGACCGTGTTTTGATTATTAATAAAGGCAAAATAGTCGCGAATGACCCTATTGAACAATTACAAAATCGAGTATCGGGGGAAACAATTGTAACGGTGGAATTTTTACAAAATGTGAGTAAAAATCAATTAGAAAAAATTAATAATGTGACCCGAGTTCAAAAAAATGAGCACGGTCACTGGCAATTGGTTTCGAGTTTAAAAAATGATATCCGTGAGCATGTTTTTGATTTTGCCGTTTCAAATAATGTAAAACTGCTGGAAATGCGTAAAGAAATATTCAGTGTTGAAGACGCTTTTCAGGAATTGACAAAGTGATAATTTCAGAAAATAAAATATAGATAATTGAAACTTAATATGTTAAACTACACTTTGATTTTAGTTTCCATTTTCACTTTGGGAACAAATCAAAGCAAAGCTCAAGACAGCCTTTTAGTTTCCAAAAACTTCCTTTTTAAGGATGGTATTTACATGAATCTGGAAGCATTTCAAAACAACCAACCTGATTATAGTTGGGCCGATGTTGACGCAGATTATTTTGCCAACCCTCAAACCTTCTTGACATCTGTTAATTATATACGTCACGACAAGAATCCTACTCAAAACCAAAATATAGATCTTAATACTATTTGGGCTCTTTGTATTGATGGAATCCCTTATATCCAATTGGAAGAGGAACCTTCAGGTAAGCAAATGAAGACCTATGCAGCTTTGAAAGTTCGAGGAAAAATCTGTTACCTAACCTATTCAGATAAAAAAACAATTCAGTTTCCAATGTCTGCTTATAACCCTTTGACAGGTCGCCCTTTTCGAACAGCGATGATTGAGCGTGAATTTGATGTGCAGATTGAAAAAATATTGAATTTTGAAACAGGAGAGGTTGCAGACTTCACAATCGAAAACTTTCTAAAGTGGATTTTGGATGATCCCCGATTAATTCAATCCATTAATGAACTATCTCAAGAAGAAGCTCAAGAAAAACTATTCAAATGCCTATTAATTTATGATGATCGTAATGAGGTATTTGTACCTGGTAATATTGAAGACGCTATAAAAAATTAAGTCCTCTGTTTTCAGTTGAGTATTACGGACTAAACTGAAAACTAGGAACTCTGAACTCACACCATGCTTAGTATTTTTCAAAAAGAAATTAATTCATTTTTTAGCTCGCTGATTGGTTATATTGTGATTGGCGTTTTTTTGGTCGTTTTAGGATTGATCATGTTTGTTTTTGCAGACACGAGTATTTTGAGTTACAATTATGCAACCCTCGATCAATTATTTGGGATCGCCCCTATGATTTTTATGTTTTTGATCCCAGCCATCACTATGCGGTCTTTTGCAGAAGAACAACAATCAGGCACCATCGAACTCTTGGTGACTCGCCCTTTGAATGACTTAGAAATTATACTAGGTAAATTCTTTGCCTGTCTTGGTCTGGTCGTGTTTGCCATTATTCCTACGTTGCTTTATTACTATACAGTTTATAACTTAGGAAGTCCACAAGGCAACTTGGATTCTGGAGCAATTATAGGCTCTTATATTGGCTTAGTGTTTTTGGCAGCTACTTTTGTAGCTATTGGCCTTTTTGCTTCTTCCTTGACTCAAAATCAAATCATTGCTTTTATCCTTGCCACCTTTTTATGTTTCATTTTCTATTGGGGTTTTTGGTTCTTTAGCAAACTTCCAGGTTTTGTTGGAAAAGGAGATGATATCGTACAAATGATCGGTATTGACTATCATTATAATTCTATCAGTCGCGGAGTCATTGATACCAGAGATGTGATTTACTTTTTGAGTTTAATTGGTGTTTTTATAATGATGACAGCAACTTCTTTGGAAAGAAGAAAGTGGTAATAAAAAATGTCATTTTATGATGGCTACAAACAAAAGAATTGAACAATATTCAAATGAATAAAAAGAATAATAAACGAACACAATCCTTCATCAATCTTGGCTTAGTTATAGGCATTGCCCTCTTTATGAATATTCTGGGGAGCCTTTTTTATAACTATTATGATATGACTGAGGAAAAACGTTTTACCCTTACAGACCCTACTCGTGAATTGCTCCAAAATTTAGATGAAGTAGTTTATATTGAAATACTTTTAGAGGGTGAATTTCCGGCTGGTTTTAAACGACTACAAAAATCAGTAGTTGAGCTTTTAGACGATTTCAGAGGAGAGTCCGGTTACATTGATTATGAATTTTTTGATCCTTTAGAAGGCACGCCAGAAGAGATTAAAGACCTACAAAAGAAACTCGCAGAAGACGGGATCGTTCCCACTGCCTTAGATGTTAGAGATGTAGGCGCACAAAGTCAACAAATCATTTATCCGTGGGCAAAGGTTTATTATAAAGGACGAATGTCTGTTGTCGATTTATTAGAAGAAGGCCCTGGAATTGGTTTTGAAGCACAAGAGCGTCATTTAAATAAATCCATTAGTCTTCTCGAGTATAAATTTGCTAATGCTATCCAAAAATTAGAATCTGCTCGTAAAGAAGTAATCGCTTTCACAATGGGGCATGGGGAATTAAAAGACCTTGAAAGACAAGATTTGGTGAATACCTTGAGAGGTTATTATGACGTCGGCGTTTTCAAATTGGATAGTGCCACTCATATTCCTCAAGATGTAAAGGTTTTAGTCGTCGCTAAACCAAGGTTTCAATTTCCGGAACAACATAAATTCATTATTGACCAATACATCATGAATGGCGGCAAAGTCATTTGGCTAATTGATCCTTTGAATGTTAGTTTGGATAGTATGCGAGCTACTGGCACATACGTACCATTTGATTACCCATTGAATATAGAGGATTTATTATTCAAATATGGTGTCCGAATTAATGCAGATATGGTCTTGGATTTGCAATGTTCTCCTATACCTATTCAGGTAGATGCAACAGGGACTTTAGATAGAAAACAATGGTACTATCACCCGATCGTTTTCCCGGATAGCAAACATTCCATTGTAAAAAGTTTAGATGGCGTGAATTTAAACTTCCCAGCTTCTATAGATACGGTTAGGACAAAAACACCCGTTGAAAAAACAATATTGCTACACTCTTCCAAACACAGTCGAATTCAACCCAATATCACCCGTTTAAATTTTGACATCCTTCGTTATCCTGCAGAGCCTGATAAATTTAATAAACCCTACCAGCCTGTAGCCGTATTATTGGAAGGCACCTTTACTTCTCTCTATGAAAATCGAGTAACGGACGGTATGTTGAATGGATTGAAGCGGTTAAACCAAGAATTTAAACCTGTAAGTACACCTACCAAAATGCTCGTCGTTTCAGATGGAGATATTGCCAAAAATGGTATTGCTGATGCAGAAACGCGTCAAGTACTTCCATTAGGCTATAGCCGTTTTGCTCAATATCAATTTGCTAATAAAGAATTTTTAATCAACGCGATCGAATATCTCCGCGACCGGAATGGGATCATTGAAGCACGCAGTAAAGAGGTAAAAATGAGGCTGCTAGATACAGTTCGTGCCGAAGCCGAAAAAGGCAAATGGCAGTTTATCAATATTATCATACCCCTGATTTTCTTAATTCTTTTTGGTCTAGGGTACAATTGGTTCAGAAGAAGAAAATACGCTCAATAAATTAAGTTGTTAACTATACATTGTCAGTTGCTTTAAATGCTGAACTGCCAATTGAAATAGGAACAACTGATAACCGACGAAAGAAAATATGAAAAAGACATTTTTGTTATTATTAATATTTGTTTTGCTCGGAGGAGCAGCGTATTTGTTTACGCAACAAAAAGAAAAAACTTCAAAATCCACTGTTTTGGGTTGGGATCGAAAGTTTAAAGTGGAGAATGAAAATGATATTCACAAAATATTCATTGTCAAACGAACAGGAGCAGAGCCTACGACTTTAGTTCGTAATGGTGAGTACTGGACATACAATGAAAAATACCGCGTAAGACCTTCAGTAATGGATAATGTTTTAGAAGTTTTGACCAACATCCGCATGCATTCTATTCCACCAAATTCAGCAGTGGACAATATTGTGGATGAACTAGGTGCACAAGGGATTAAAATTGAAGTTTATGACCAAAATAATACCCAGTTAAAAGTCTTTTATTTGGGCGGGGTGACCACTGATGGGCGTGCCACTTATGCCATCATGGAAGGATCAGAGCAACCTTTTGTTATCGAAATCCCACGGATGGAAGGATCACTTCGTACACGTTTTGATTTAGAAAAAGACCAATGGCGTGATCGCGCAGTTTTCAGAACTAAAATTGCCGATATTCAATCCGTTAGCGTAGAATACCCTAAGCAAAGAAATAAATCTTTCGTACTTTCTAGAACGGATAACGGCTACAATGTAAAGCCTTTTTATAATATTACTACCCCAATCAACAAACCCCTCTCTATAGGAGAAGTGGAGGCTTTTCTAATGGGTTTTGATGCAGTCATCGCAGAAAACTTTGTGAATAATGTCAAAAAACAAGACTCTATTGCCAACACCATTCCTTTTGTTGTTTATAAAATCAAAAGAACAGATGGAACGGAACGCCAAGCAACGTTATTTTTGCGGGATAATGTAAGCCAAACAGGTATTGTCAGAAGTGAAGTTGCTGAGCGATATTGGGCAGCCGTAAGTGAAAGAGATCAAAGAGATTTCATGTTAGTTCAACAAAGGGTTTTTTCGAAAATTTTGTGGGCTTATGAGTTTTTCTTTGAAGGGGCTCGTTAGAGTATATCTAAATTTAGTTCCAGCTAAATTCAAATAATGCTTTCGTTTGAGTCGAGTCTTTTTAATAAGGGAGGAGGAAATAAATAAGCTACCCAAATTTTAGATAGTTATTTTTTTTTAGACGAGGCAAAAAAAGCAGACATACCCAAAGGTATGGCGAGTATTTTTAACGATGTATAAAAGAAAAGTAACAAGTAAAATGGGTAGGTTATATTTTTCCTACTCCCTAAGACAAAAATCGAAGCAAAAAGAACATTTAAATTTCCTATCGGATATCACACCTGATCATCTCTTTTGCCCCTTCTTTTGTAAATATTTTACCTTCCAATTTATCTCCAATCTTGACTGGACCAACTCCTGCAGGAGTACCCGTAAAAATCAAATCGCCAAACTGCAAACGGAAAAATTTGGAGACATAAACGATGATGTCTGTGAAAGAAAAAATCAGGTCTTTTGTATTACCATGTTGAACAACTTCCCCATTAAGTAACATCTGAAATTCAATAGCAGTAGGATCAACTTGATCAATAGCCATAAAAGAGCTCATAGCAGCCGAACCATCAAACCCTTTCGCAATTTCCCAAGGATGACCTTTTTCTTTACATTGTCGCTGTATATCTCTCGCCGTGAAGTCAATGCCAAAACCAATTTCTTGAAAATATTTATGAGCAAATTCAGGCTGAACATAGCGCCCATTCTTGCAAATTTTTAGGACAATTTCGCCTTCATAATGGAGATCTTCGGTAAATTCAGGATAGTACAAAGGCTTGTTATTGACCAACAAAGCCGATGGTGGTTTCATAAAAACCAATGGCTTTTTCGGGACAGGATTATTAAGTTCTTTCGCGTGGTCAATATAATTTCTGCCTATGCAAATTATTTTCATGATTCACAATTTCATGGTTCATAGCCTCATGGCTACACTGTACACAAGGAAGCCATGAAAACTAGGAAACATTTAGGCTCTTAGGCAAAATTTAAAACCAACATGTTGTCGATAATTTTTTGCTTGTTTGATGAACCAAATGTTTCGATTTTCGGAGAAGCATTGGAGATTTTGGCGTTAAAAAATTCAATTTAGCGTTTGCGAAAAAACTACCCACGTGAGCTTTGTGAACATTTGGGTCGTTTGTGGGAGTGCGTTGAATTTTAGCCTAAATATCCACAGCCTAGATTTTTTTCATCAAAGGTGCCTTTACACCTTATGATACCTTTTTCATCATGGAAAAATGAAGAAACATGCATTTGACGGCTTAGTTTCCCCGTCGCTTTAGTCGATGGTCTTTTCAGGCACAATCCATGAAAATCTAGAATCTTACATTCATCAAACCTGTCAGCTCCTTCACCTCTTTCACTGTTTCTTGCGCTCTTTTTCGAATTTCGAAAGAAGAAGCTTTAATTTGATTTTTTACATTCTTTTTGTCAGCATTTAATTCCGCCTTTTTAGCTCTAAAAGCATTCGACATTTCGATCAACCCGTTAGCGACTTCCTCTTTTAAGTCTGAATATTTCAAATTACCTGCATTATAGTCTTCTAATAAAGAGTCATGAGCCTGCGTTTTACCACTTGCTTTCAACAGACTGAATAGATTTTGAACACCAGGGCTCATTTCGCCTGCTTTAACTTCACCAGCATCCGTGACTGCTGATCGGATTTGTTTACGAATTCGAGCCTCTTCCTCAAAGACACTGATATAATGTTTTACACCTGCACTTTTACTCATTTTCCGGCTAGGATCAGCAGTAGATTGTACTTTAGGTACATCTGTATATAAAGTTTCTGGCAACACAAAATACTCCTTACCTACTTGATTATTAAAGCGTTGTGCAATATTCCGAGTAAACTCTAAATGCTGTTCTTGGTCTTTTCCTACAGGTACATAATCTGCTCTATAAATCAAGATATCAGCAGCTTGTAAGACTGGGTAATCAAATAAACCAGCAGAGATGAAATTATCAGCAGCTTCTTTGCTTTGAGCACTTTTATCTTTGAATTGCGTCATTCTTGTTAACTGCCCATAACTAGCAAAACAATTAAAAATCCAGCTCAATTCTGCGTGTTCGGGCACCAGCGATTGAATGAACAGATTTTCTGAACTCACGCCAGTTGCCAATAAGTTAAAGATCAAATCCCAGACATTGGTTCTGAGTTTCTTTGTGTCATAAGGCATTGTCATTGCGTGATAATCAACCACACCATAAAAACAGTCATATTTTTCCTGTAGATCTACCCAATTTTTCACTGCCCCAAAATAATTTCCATAATGCATAGAGCCCGTCGGTTGGATACAGGAAAGAACCTTCTTTTTCATTGTTGATTTTTTATAAATGATTATAAACAGTTTATCCTCGATGAACTGCTATCGCTGAAATTTCAATATTTACGAACTTTGGCAAATTAGCTACCTCAACTAATTCTCGTGCGGGAGCTGTTTCGTCATTAAAATATTCGGAATAAACCGCATTAATTCGTCCGTAATCATTCATATCGGATACAAAAACAGAACATTTCAATACATCCTCATAAGTACAACCCGCTGCTTCCAAAACCGCTCCTAAGTTTTTTAAAACTTGATGTGTCTCTTCTTCAATATTATCTGTCATTAATTTTCCAGATGCAGGATTGATGGCAATTTGACCAGATATATACAAAGTACCATTGTGAGCTGTTGAGTGATTGTATGGACCAACGGGTGGTGCCCCTTTGTCCGAGTTGATGATTTGTTTCATTTTGTTGATGAATTATGAATGGAGTAACCAGGATAAGTGAAATTAAAACACTATACCTAGTTACGATAGACAAACAACAAAAGCCCCTCATTCAGCTATAGAATGGGAGCTTTATATCTTTTAAGCGAAGTAAACGACGGATATACTCTAGAAGTCCTCTTCCTCCGCTTGAACTAATACTTTCCCACGGTAGTACATGTTACCTTCGTCATCCCAGTATGCTTGGTGTCTAAGGTGTTTTTCACCAGTGACAGAACAAGTTGCTACTTGTGGAATTGGTGTATTGTAATGCGTTCGGCGCTTACGCTTTCTTTGCTTTGATATTCTACTCTTCGGATGTGCCATTTTATTATAATAAATTTACAATTCAATATCTAAAAAATTGATTATCAACAATTTTTAAATACTCAATCAATAATTTTTGAATTATTTTTTTTTGAATTTTTTAAGGGCTTCCCACATTGGGTTTTCCTTGGACTCAGACTCTTCTTCTTTTTCGTCAAAGTTGTAGTTGTTAAGATATTTTACAATATCTTCATTACAATCTTCATCTGCATCATCGTGTGTTTTCATTATTGGCATTGACAAATTGATAAATTCGTAAACATATTTGGCAATGCTCAATGATTTTTCACCTCTTAAAATATAAATGATATCTGCGTCTTCATGTTCTGTTTCATCAAATTTCACCATTAGGTCATGAGTCCCTTTTATTGGCAAATTAAATTCATCTAAACATCTGTCACAAGTTGTTTTGACAATCCCTTTAAGATCAAATGTTAAAACATACAGATCAGGACGTTTGTCAAAATACACTTTTACATTTACATTTCCCTCCTTCAAAGGAGAGGCTTCAAAACACTCGAAAAAAGAGCTATCTATCTGAAAATCATAGGTATGTAGCCCGTCTTTTAATCCCGAAACTGGGATGTTGAATTGAACTAAAGCATCCATTTCAAATAATAATTTTTCTCCCTTTCGTCTAAGGGGCTGCAAAGATACATTTTTTTTAATTATTGTCATTAGACTTGTTTCTAAATAATACACTGACATATGAAAAAATCTTTTTCCTTCATACTTCGGCTATTTTTCGCCCCGTACCTTCGGGTACGAAGCTTAAAATGAGCCTCGTCTGAGAAAAAAATCTAATGCCCATGTATTCAATTCTTATTTAGGAACAAGTCTATTCTATTAGTACTATAAAAGTTACTACGAAAGTCCACTCTGAAAAAATTAAATCTATAACTCATATTAGACTTCATTCCAGAATACATTTGTAGAGAGCTAAATGGTCTTTTTGAGTTGCTCCTCGCTAAAATATTTTGGAATATAGTCTGTTGAATAATCCTACAATTCATGCCTATACATTTATTCCCTTGAAATAGTTCATTTCTTGAGGTTTCAATCAATATACACTACCTTTAGCTGGTCAAAAAAGGTTACTAACACTAACAAAATTTTATACTATGTCGAAACTAGACTTTCCTACTATTCTAATTCTGGCTATTTGCATCGCAGCGATTGTTTTTCTAGGTTATAAAATGTTTGAGGTTTATGATAAGAATCAAGAGCCTAAAACGACACCCAACATTGAAATAACTGAAGAGGAAGAAGATCCTGTAAACGAAGATGAAAGTGATACTTATCAATACAACATTGACGATGTAGATTCAACCGGAATAACGACGACTGATGATGAAAGCAATCCAGGAGAAAACGAAGCATTTGAAGCCGATAATGCGACGAGCGATGATGTGCCAAATTCTTATGATGGTTCTTCAACTGGAAGGTACATGGTACTTGCAGGGGCTTTTAGTATTCGAGAAAATGCAGAAAAATATGCCTCCGTTTTACAAAGAAGAGGCTATGAAGACGCTACTGCCCAATTATTTGATCGAGGTAAATTAGCAGTCGTTTTAGTTGATCGGTTCGAAAATTTAAATGATGCTAAATCTTTGGTTCAGGAACTAAAGGACAAAGGAGTGGAAGCATATGTTCAGACACAACGAGCTAGGTCAAATTAATATCGACTCAAATAATGTTTTTTTAATATTACCCAATTTTAAAAAAACATTGAATCACGCATCAAATTTTAAATTAATACGTTTAATTGGAACTTATTTGATTTAGATAAAAAATTAAAACCCAAACCTCCCCTCTTATTTTTCGTGAATAATCATTTTATTGAATAAAACTATCTGAAATCCTTCGATGGAATCATCGTCCCGTGGCAATCTTTATACTATTTTTCTATTGGTATGTCTAATCTCATTGGCAGCTATCCCTAGCTATGGGCAGTCGGAATCAAATATTGATTACCAACAAATAATACACAATCTAACGACGCAAGCCAAACAAGGAAATAAAAAAGCCATTAGGGAATTAGGGAGCCTATTGAATCATTATGAGTTAAAGGAGCAAATTTCTCAAAACCTAAAAAGTATTTCCTTTTTCACTAAAGAAGAATTCGATTTTTCTCAACCTTTTGACAAGGCATCCTTCCTTAAGTTTTATTATGATCATGAATCCGAGCTTAAATATTCAGAAATACTACAGACCTTTTATATCACTCCATTAGAGCATCAAATAAGCGAATACAAAATCCGCTCCTTACCCAAAGAAAAAGAACAAGACCCTTCTATTTTATTGAGAAGGTTAATGGAAAATTTAAAATATTTCATTGAAGAAGGAAATGATCGAGAAGTGTTAAAACAGTCCAATAAAATTGCACAACTCCAAACGGTCGAAGGGTATGAGTTCCTTTTAGAAATTTTAAAAAAAGATCTCCTGTTCAACAGCAACCTGAAAGATCCAGACATGGTGTCAGAAGAATTGTGCGAAGTCTTGGTTGAATTTCCCACTAAAGCAACGGTTCAAGTTATTTTAAACTTGATCAAAAACAATCAAATCCAAGCTAGATTTGCAGCTCCATTATTAGCTAAAATCACCAATATCTCAGTAACCCATGATGACCAATTTGATAAGGTCGCACAACGATACGATTTTTGGTTAGACTCTTTGAAAACGATCGGAGAGATGAGGCATTTTGGATATCAACAAATACTAAATTTCAAGCCTTCCTTCTTCCAATATTCAGTTGATTATTATGGAAAAGCATTAAGTATATCAGACGATTTCCCCTGGATTCGCCACAATGCCTTAAAAGATATACTCCAAACTCAAAACCCTAGGAGTCTATTTTATATTGCTGCTTTAGCTTGGCGAAATAAAAAGTCAAAAGATCCAGAAAACGACTTCCAATCTTTTGTGGAACAATTGGAAAAATTAGCAGATTTAAAAGTAATAATTTTGGGTAAAACGGGTCTATCATCAACCCATGAATGGAAAACGGACGAAAATGCTTGCCGAAATTTTCTAATTTATTGGGCGTCGCATTATCAAGACTATGAATGGGATGATATTCGAACTTCCTTTATGAATAAAGAGGAAGCAATTGCATTGAAAGAAAACTATGAAAGGTTGTTTCGGCGGTTAAACTCCCAAAATGATTCGGTCGCTATCCAATCGTATTTAATGTTGACAGAAGGAGATCCAATTGAAGTACTCGGGTTGGCTCGTAAATACAAAGAGTTACTCCGGAACTATAATCCCGCTTTACCATCCTTCAAACACCAATATCTGGAGCAATTAGTTTTACTTACAGACTTTTGTCGCAGAAATGGGTTTCGATACAATGCACCTCCTCGATTAAATGAACTACTAAAAAAAATAGCAAATGCCCGTTCTACAAATGAGCGATATCTAATTGAAAATCAAATCATTAAAAGACTGGCACTTGACGAAATAACTGCGCTAGAATATTGGGGATGTTTAAATGAAAACAATACAGAGCTTTCCTTTTCGGTAGGTCGAATTTTGGATTTGTTTTATTCCCGAAATTGGGATCGAATCATTGATAATATAGAGAATTTGAGGCTTTATTTGAAGAAAGCCTATTTGTTTAAGAATATAGGTGTCGAAGGTATTTGCAATGTCTATTTAAACAAATTTGACAACGACCAAGAGTCCTTTAAGAATCAACTAAAAGAGATTTTAAAAATTGAAAACGATGAAAATATCATTTTCCAGATCAAAGAACTACTGGCACAATTAGAAGGAGACACTGCTGAATCTTTAAGTGATTTTTTAGGGAATCCAGATTTTTTCATGCCTTCTGATATTAAAAAATTGCCGCCACCTAGTGAAACTTATTCAAAAAATATTGTCACTAAAATTGATACTTCAACTAATAAATACCATCAGAAAAATTGGTTACTTTACCTAAATGATCATCCTTCAATTTCATCTGCACCAAAGCTCTTTGAATGGCTGGAAAGAAACATACACCCTTATATCATCACCAAACAAATCGAAAAAATATTTGACCATTCGCTCAAAAATGATCCTAAGGCCTGGTTAGCTCTTTGGCAGGAAGACGCAGCAAATTACTTGAATTGGACGCAACAATTTTTTGAACAAAAATTGATGAAGCTAACGACTGAAGAAACACTAAGCGTGAAAGATATTAACGCCGTTATCCAATCTCCTTTTTTCGAACAGCGCCATAAAAATCAATGTCTGAAGGCTATTAACAAAATAAAACCAATAAGAGACATCCGAAGGTTAAGGATAGACGGATGGTTATCCGTTTTAGAAGACTTGGATTATTTTGACAACATTGAATTGGGATACAAATATCTAGATGATATTTCTAAATTTTTTGACCTTTCAAAAAATGAAGAGGTAATGGTAGACTGGATGACGGAAAAGGTTAAAAATTATTCAGTCGATGAGCGGGGTTCTTTTTTTAATAACCTATTTCAACAAAACTGGTTTTTTGACTTTGTGAATGATGGAAATATTACCTCTATTATTGCCCAACAGCTAAAAAGTGACCTTCAAACTTATCTATCAGAAAGCGATTTCATTTCGGAGTTTGAGGAGCAAATAACCGTTCGTAATATTACTTTACTTGAAAACCTGGGAAAATCGTTAGAAGAAAAAATCATAAATACGCTACAATTGAGTGTCGATGAAAATTCAAAACTAAGTATTGAAGAAGCCATTTTGGCACGAATAAGCTTTCAAGATCTGCCAATTGTAATTAAATACTATAATGAATTAAATATTGTAAAACAATATAATTTTTTAAGTCGCGATTTTGGTCTTCCGGTTTTCGACTTACAAGATCCAATGGTTCAAGATGCTCTTTTATCAAATTATAAAGAGAAAAGACCATTCGACCTATATGCTTATTACTTAGAAGAATTTGGGGTAGATTTTAAAACGAGTACGGGTAAACTGGACTTCAATAAAATATATAAAGCACTGCAATATGATATTGTAATGCCTTTCGTAGGAAGTGGTGGTAAGAAAAGAGATTATTATACTTATGGACTCATCAAATTATTAGAAATGCATTTCCAGACTCGTCTAGGTTTCCATGAAAAGCTCAATGAAAACCAGACCTTTTACACTTTCAACGCCTCGAAAAGAGCCAATGCATGGATGCAATATTTAGTAAAAAATGGCTGGATCTCAAAACCACTAGATAGTACGCCAAGCTTTAATGTTATGCTTCCAGAATAATCTTTTACCAGTAATTATTCCTATCATCAAATCTGTTACCCTTTACGAAAATTGAGTTCTCAAATAAACTATGTTTGGTCACTCCTGTTTCCAATGTGATAAATAGGCGTCTTTTTAGTAATTTTGTGCTTTAATAAATTCACTACAATGATGAAAATACACAAAGAAGGACATAAAATGTTGATTGTTTTCGCATTCTTATTGGCGATTATCAACTTTGGAGTAGCTCAGTTTGCGTCTCCATTGGTTCTTCAAATTTCCACCGTTATTTCTTTTATTTTGTTTCTGCTCGTTTTGCAGTTTTTTCGCAATCCGAAACGAACAATCATCATTCCCGACGATAACCATATTTATGCGCCTGCTGATGGTAAAATTGTAACCATTGAAGAAACACAAGAAGGCGAGTATTTTAATGATAAGCGCCTTCAAATCTCGATTTTCATGTCACCGACCAATGTACATGTCAATCGCAATCCAATTGGGGGTACTATTAACTATTTCAAGTATCATCCTGGGAAATATTTAGTCGCTTGGCATCCCAAATCTTCAACAGAAAATGAAAGAACCACTGTAGTAATTGACAATGGAAAATCAGAAATTTTACTTCGTCAAATTGCCGGTGCAGTTGCCAAAAGAATCAGATGGTATATTTCGGAAGGAGATAAGGTCGAGCAAGGCAATGAATTTGGGTTCATAAAGTTTGGCTCTCGTGTCGATTTGTTTTTACCCTTAGATGCAGATATCCAAGTAGAATTAGGACAAAAAGTAAGAGGAAATAAGACCATCATCGCAAAATTGAAGTAATGGTTTGAATAAAAATATAAAGTAAATCGGGTGAAGAAGCAGAAACTTTCTCACCCGATTTATTTTATAAACTTAACTCACTCACGTCATTCGGACGACTTTTAAACAACAGTTCGTTCAAATACCATTTTTCAATTATATTAATTTTACATTATTCTTATCTTCGAATACCAAAGGAACCTTGGTTTCCAATCCAATAACTCATTATTAATATTGGCAGTAACATTCGACATATAAAGATCTCTTTTATCATTGTCGTTAAACCATTGCCAATCCATTTTAAAAATCATCCAAATCATGAAACAATTATTTTCCTTTTTAGCAATAATCAGCCTTGGGTTATTACTAAATCCCGTCTTTGCACAAAACATGCAATTTCATCCAAAACAACCTGCCCCAGGAGAGGAAGTGACCATAAAATATAACTCAGAAGGTACAGACCTTGCAAAGATAGAATTCGAAACAACAGCCTATTTAATGACTGAAGATGGACCTGTAGCAGTTGAAGTTTTAATGGTCAAAAAAGAAAAAATGTATGAAGGCCATATTGCAACTACTCCAGCTACTAAAGCTATTTTTGTTACTGTAAAAAATGATGACGAACGCAAAAAAGATGATAATGAGGCGAATGGATATAAAACGTTGATGTATCAAAATGGTCAACCTGTTGAAGGTACTTATTTAGCAAAATCAAATGGTTACGGCGTTAATTATCGTACCGTCGGTGTAAAACGAAATTTTGACAAAGCATTAAAATCGTTACAAAAAGAATTTAAGCATTACCCAAGTACGAAGGAAAACATACAGAATTTTAACAGATATGCCTATTACGCCAGTCAAACTGGAGATGAAGCAGCAAAATTAGAAGTAAAAACTAAGACGGAAACTTTAGCTAATAAAAAGAAAAAATCAGAAGATGACTTGAAGCTTCTTAGTGACTTGTACAGAAGTCAACGGATGGAGGAAGAAATGAAAGCGACTGAAGGTGCTCTTAAAGTAGCATACCCCAATGGAGATTGGGTTGTTCAAGATTTAAGAAATTCTTTTTATTCAGAAAAAGATTTGGCTAAAAAAGCAGAAATATTTGAAACTCATAAAGCCAAATATTCAGATACTAAAAATGCAAAAAGTACACATGATAATTTTGCGAGAACTTTAGCTAGTACCTACGCAAAGAAAGAAGATTGGGACAATTTTAATAAATATATGGGTAGCATTACCAGTAATTTATCAAAAGCAGGAATTTACAACAGTTTGGCTTGGGGAATGTCAGGAGAAAGCTTAGAAGCAGAAGCAACCAACCTTGAAAAAGCAGAAAAATTCTCTCATAAATCCCTCAAATTAGTAAAAGCAGAATTAGCCGATATTAGCAACAAGCCTGACTATCTAACTGAAAAGCAATGGAAAAAGAACGTAAAATACTCCTATGGCATGTATGCAGATACGTATGCATTGCTTAAATATAAAATGAACGACTACGATTCAGCTTTGAAATATCAAGAAAAAGCTTGTAAAACTTCTAAATGGGGTGATGCGGTAATGAATGAACGATATGTGGTATTTCATGAAAAAGCAAAAGGCGCAGAAGCTACAGAAGCAGTTTTGGTTGATTTGATCATGAAAGGACATGCAAACAGCAAAATGAAAGAACAATACAAACGAATTTTCGTGGCGAACAATACAGTAGAAAGTGCTTATGAAAAACATATGGCATCTCTGGAAGCCGTTGCAATGGATAAGATGAGAGTTGAAATGAAAAAGAAAATGATCAATGCACCTGCACCAGATTTTGCTTTAGTGAATTTGAAAGGCGAAAGTGTTAACCTTCAAGATATGAAAGGTAAAGTTGTGATCCTTGATTTCTGGGCAACGTGGTGCGGACCTTGTAAAGCATCCTTTCCTGCTATGCAAAAGGCAGTTTCAAAATTTGAAGAAAACGAAAATGTAGAATTTTTATTCGTCGATACATGGGAAAGAGGCGCTGAAAAGGAAAAAAATGCTGCAGATTTTATTGAATCAAACAGCTATACTTTTAATGTATTAATGGATAATGATAATAAAGTAGTTTCGGCTTACGGTGTTGAAGGAATTCCAACGAAATTTATTATTGGTAAAGACGGGAATATCCGTTATAGAAGTTCTGGTTTTGGTGGAAATGATGATGAATTGGTTAATGAATTATCTGTTCTTATCGATATTTTAGGAGGGACTAGTTCAGATAGTGTAACTGGTGCACCATAAGGAATAATAAAGAAAAAATTCCGGGTTTCCGGTTCTTAGTGCTTGCGTATTAATAAGAACCGAAAACCCGGAACAAAAACAAACCTAATCTTTGAAAAACTATGAAACAACTTCTTTTGGTAAATTCTGATCTAACCAATTTTCTAAAGCAGGTTTTCCCATCGCCCCTTTAAATTCATTAATTATCTCTCCTTTGAAGAATACTTTTACATTTGGAATACTTCGAATATTGAAATGAAATGCCAAATCTTGGTAATCTTCTTTTGTTCTGTGTTTAGAGTTCAGTGCTCCAAATTCATCGTCGGGGGATATAACGACGATTCAGAACACTGAACTAGACTATTATGCAATCTCAATCAAACGAGCCGGTTGAGGTTTTGCTTCCTCTTTTTTAGGAAGATTAACCAACAACACGCCGTTTTCATAATTAGCATTAATATTAGAAATATCTACCGTTTCAGGGAGGGTAAACGTTCTTTTAAACGATTGAAAACTAAACTCTCGTCGAGTGTATTTTTCCGTTTTATTTTCGTTCTCCTCTGCTGTTTCTTTTTCAACTTTCTTTTCAGCCGAAATTGTCAAAATATCATTTTCCAATTCCAATTTGAAGTCTTCTTTACCCAAACCTGGTGCTGCCAATTCTAGATTAAATCCTTCATCAGATTCTTTAATATTGACGGCGGGAATTGAACTTTTTCGATGATTTACTTTTGTAGGGAAGTTCATAATATCCTCATTTAAAAAAGTGTCGAAAATTTGAGAAATTGCTGAAGCTGGTCTGTGAACTCTTTTTCGTACTAACATGGTATCTTATTATTTTAAAATTCGCATCCCCACGTTTTTTACTAAAACCGAAGGGATGCTTTCGGGTGGAAAATTTTTAAATTTATTTACATCCCGACTTTATCAATTCGCGTACCATGCCGAAAAATCGGTCAAAAAGCAACTTACAAAGCAAAATTGACTGCCATTTTTTCCGATTTAATCCAAAAAACATGTCATTTTGACAAAAAAATACTGTAACCCAACCCTATCTTGCCCATTTGAAGGTCTATAAAACAAAAACCCATTCCTAATGAAAAAAACTATATGCTTGGTTAGTACTATATTATTATCCTTTCATTTATTCTCCTGCGATATTTTCTGTCGATTTTGCCACCCCTTTGAAGAAGATGATTTCATCTTTGGCGGAGAAATCATTTTAGAAGGAAATGAGTTTATTCAAATAAAAATTTTAGATCAATTCCGAGGCATAGAGCAGCGCGATGTTATTACCATTTGGAGTGGAACCGATTTTGAATGCAATGGACCATGGTCGATGAGTGCTAATAGTTTCGGAAATATCGGTGATACTATTCTTGTGACTACGCGATTAATTGAAACGATAGAAAATACTTGGGATATCATATGTGATTATCGGAGAAGCCATTATTGTTTCTTAAGCAGCGCTACAGGAGCCCCAGATTGGGTTTGGGCAGAGTCAAATGGAACAACAATGACTTATGAAATATTTCGGGAGAGATGGAATAATCAAGACCTTGAATTTTGCGATAATTACGAAAGTGTAAAAGAAGGTTGTACCTCTCAAACCTCTATCGAATTAAATATTTTACCCAATCCCACCTTTGGGAAGTTAAGCATTATAATTTCCTCGATACTTGAGAAAGATTATGCTTTAAATATATTTAATGCTTCAGGAAAATGGATCTTGACACAAGAGAATTTGAAGGCGACAAATGAATTAGAACTTAGTCGATTCCCTGTTGGAGTATATTTCGTTTCCATTCTTGAAAAAGGGAAGGTTATAAAGACGAAAAGAGTGATAAAGAACTAGAGTAATATACACGAATTGCCCAGAATTAAGTTCTGGGCAATTCGTGATTTCTCTACCGTACAGTTTTTGAAATCCACGCGCCTGTGGCGCGAAAATTTCTTTTGGAGGGAGACTTTTGGTGATTAGTTATTTTCTAATAATAAACATACCGTCTAACTTTTGCAGCATGTTTTGCCAATCTTAATACTTGGCAAGTATATCCAAATTCATTATCGTACCATAAATAAATAGTTGCGGTTTTTCCATCTTGTGAGACGATGGTAGAAGGTGCATCTACTACGGAAGTGGTAGTCATTCCAATGGCATTACTGGAAACATATTCAGTTGAATTAGAATAATGGATTTGCTCCACTAATGATCCATGAAAAGCAGCATCCTTGAATAAAGAATCCAAATCATCCCGTGTTGTTGATTTTTCTAACCTCAAATTCAAAATAGCTAAGGATACATTTGGAGTAGGTACCCGAACCGCATTGCCAGTTAATTTTCCTTCAAATTCAGGCATCACTTTCGTAACTGCTTTTGCAGCACCAGTTGTTGTCAATACCATATTAACCGGTGCCCCTCGTCCTCGCCTAGGTTTTTTATGAAAATTATCCAACAAATTTTGGTCATTTGTATAGGCATGAATTGTTTCCACATGACCACTTTCTACACCATATTCATCTTGAATCACTTTCAAAACCGGGGCTATTGCATTGGTCGTACAAGATGCGGCACTAAAGACATTCTCTTCTTCAAAATCAAATTTATCCTGATTAATACCATAAACTACATTGGGAACACCGTTTCCGGGTGCAGTCAACATCACATGAGAAACCCCCGGACGAAGATGAATGCTTAACCCCTCCTTATCTCTCCAGACACCTGTGTTATCAATAACTAATGCATCTTGAATACCATAAGCAGTATAATCAATATCCTCCGGTTTTCCGGCAAAGATGAGTTGAATTCGATTTCCATTAATTATCAATTCAGATCCATCAGGTCTCACTTCAATAGACCCTTGAAAATCACCATGAACCGAATCTGACTCTAGAAGAGCTGCTCTTTTTACAGCTTCCACATATCGGTCTTTTAACTTTGGTCGAATTACGATCGCTTTTAACCTTAGTTGTTCTCCCTTTCCAGTCATAGAAATCAAGCGACGAGCCGCCAGCCTTCCAATACGCCCAAAACCGTAGAGAATAACATCTTTATGGGCTTGATTCAGTGGAGGTTGATCAATAAAATCGCTAAGTTTAATTCGAATAAACTCATCAAAATTATTGAATGCTGAACGCTCTTCCGCCCACTCTACCGCCAAATTACCAATATCAATTTTACAAGGAGGTAAACTGGGAATATTCGCAATCGAATGTGCCAATGAGAGCGTAGTATCAATAGAGATTTTTTTATCTGAATAATTTTTTGAATGGAGATGGTCGTGTAAAACTTCGCTTGGACGGGCGTCATAAATATCTCTTCGAAAAAGAACCAATTCGATTGATTTATCAAAACGAAGTTCACCAACAATTTGAAGTAATTCGAGGGCCGTTTTTTCTTTTTTCCTCCAACGATTTAAAGAGCTGTCAGTTATACTCCTTAAAAGTAAGTTGTCATTATTCATGTCCAAGATGGTTTATTAGTTAGGCAGATTATTATCACCTTTTTCTTCAATTTTTATTCTGAAACCAAATTTACTTCTCTGTTTCAGTTAATAGAACTTATAAAATGTGGTGGTAAATTATATTTCAAAAATCAAAGGAAAAGACTTATAAAACAAGAATAGGCATCACGACGGTTTGAATGTCGTGATGCCTATTTCATTACTGAATTTCAACGATCAATTATGCTCCTAAATAATGCTTCAATAACTTACTTCTATTAGCAGAACGTAGTTTATTGATTGCTTTATCTTTTATTTGTCTAACTCGTTCTCGAGTTAAGCCAAATTTCTCTCCAATATCTTCCAAAGACATAGGGTGTTCGACTCCAATTCCAAAGTATAATTTAATAACATCGCATTGGCGCTCTGTCAATGTACTTAACGATCGCTCAATTTCGCGTCTTAAAGACTCAGAATATTCTAAGGCTGTATCTGTACCTGAGATACCACCATTTTCTAAAACATCTAACAGGGAGTTGTCTTCTCCCTCTACAAAAGGAGCATCCATAGAGACGTGTCGAGCAGCTACACCAAGTGTAGTTTCAACCTCTTCTGTAGGAATATCTAACTGATCAGCCAGCTCATCTGGAGATGGCTCTCGCTCATAAGCTTGCTCTAATTCAGAAAAAGCTTTATTAATCTTGTTTAAAGAACCAACCTTATTTAAAGGAAGTCTAACAATTCTAGATTGTTCTGCCAAAGCTTGAAGAATGGATTGTCGAATCCACCAAACTGCATAAGAAATAAACTTGAAACCACGGGTTTCGTCAAATCGTTGCGCTGCTTTTATTAAGCCCAAATTACCTTCGTTGATTAAATCACTCAACGATAGTCCTTGATTTTGGTATTGTTTAGCTACAGAAACAACAAAACGGAGGTTTGCTTTAGTGAGTTTTTCTAGTGCTAGTTGATCGCCTTGTTTAATTTTTTTTGCTAAATCGACTTCTTCTTCTGGTGTCAACAAATCAACTTTACCAATTTCTTGAAGGTACTTCTCTAATGATTGACTTTCTCGATTGGTAATTGACTTGGTAATCTTCAGTTGTCTCATGCACTGCTACTTTTGAATGTTTATATTATGAATATTTTATAAGAGACTTGTTCAATTTGGTTTTAAAGAGTTTTTTTGCTGAAATTGGGATAGGAAAAATGTCGCGGTGTTTTTAGAAAATAAATACGATACTACATTATTTAGAATCTTATAGTTTTTGCAAATGTTTTACGCTACAACCTCTTTCTAAAATAGTTGTGCAAAAGTACTCGAATTCACACGGTATGTCAAGGATTTTCGCCTATTTGATTTATATACATTCTTTACAATAAATTGTTACAAATAAAATACATTCAAGTATCAATATCTATTTGTTATAGATTAAAAAAATTACAATTTAACAAGAAAGGGACTCTATCGAAGATATTTTATTCGTGTTTTTTTCTATAATTAATAAAAAACAGTGAAATATTTATTTTCAAAAACGCCTTTCTTCTTTCAGTTTTCGACACTTTTGTGACCACTTCTTACTAAAATCGTCACTTAATTGAAATAATTTTAAAGTGCTGATCACAAAAAGCATTAACCCTAAAAAGGGAAAAAAGTTCGGAGATTTGGAAAAGTCATTTTTTTCTTTTTTATTGCGTGAATTAATATTTTGCTTTTGATACATAAAATATTGACAATTTAGCCAAATAGATTTTAATTATCGAAACCAGATTATTTCACCATAAAAACTCGGTGAATGGACAGAACAAAAATAAACTTAGAGTACATTTTTCGCGCTTCGCCAGCGATTTTATATACCTTCTTCACCACCCCAGCTTGTTTAGTACGCTGGTTCTGTGATGAAGTAGATATCACTGATAGCATCTTTACTTTCGTATGGAGTGGTTCAGAAGAAAGTGCAGAACTGGTTGAAGATATTGAAGAAGAGCGCATTCGTTTTCATTTTGAAGATTATGAAGAAGGCGAATACCTCGAATTCGAAATGCAGCGATCACCTGTTACAGGCGAAACTATCTTAACAATCGTAGATTATTGTGATGAAGACGAAGTTGATGATCAAAAACAACTTTGGGATAGCCAAATGAAACAACTAAGACAAGAAACTGGTGGTTAGTGAATAATATTTTACGTCTACTTTGTTTCATACACAAAAAAAGCCTCTTCGATTAACTTCGAGGAGGCTTTTTTTTTGCACACAAATAATTGATTTTGCATTTGTAAATTCACAAAAAGTTTACACTATATTTGCCTTCTTATTTGTTTTAGGAACGATTCAATAATAGGAAGGGGCGAAATACCCAAACAATAAAAAACCTCGATTACATACTATCTCATATGAAAATATTTTTTGGATTAGAATTAGATGATTTGGTGATTCCGCAACCTCAAAATGTAGAAGGGGGAGTGCATTATTTTGGCCCCAAAAGCTTATTGTTTATGCTCGAGTCTCATTTAGGACTAATTGGTCATCCAACCAATAATGAGTATCTCCGAATCGAACAATATCGCCAAGCTATTTTGAGATATTTAGATAAAAATGATACTCCCTTTTATACTGCGTCATTCAATGCTGATCAATTTGCGACAGCAACAGAGTTACTTTCTCGCCGCGATGAACTATTACTAGCTGGTTGGAATTTTGAAATAAAGGATGATACTCCGTATCGGCTGAAAACTATTGCTGAACTAGAACAAGTTTTCAAAATACCAAATGAAGATGGCGAATTTTTAAGTCTATCGCCAGGATATGCAGATCGATTTATGGAGGTGTTAGAAAAAGTGGAAAAACGAAAACAACCGATTATTGAAATTGTGCTAAATGAGCCAATAGAAATCTTACCATTTCATTTTCAGAAACTATTTAATAAGCTCCAATTGAATCCCAGATCAATTAAGACGCCCCATGAAAAAGATTCTGTTCTATCAGATCTTTCTAAATTTAAAAATCGGTTGCTCGCTTCATCAGGAAAAAAGGAAAAAATTCAACTTCAAAATGACGGTTCTCTCTTATTATTAAAATCAAAAAGAGCTTCTGACGCTGCTGGTTTTGTGGCGAAAACATTAAAATTAAATACTGACTTACGCCCTAATTGCCTTATTCCTGAAAAAAACCGAGCCTTGGATATTGCTTTAATCCAAGAAGGTTTGCCAAGTTTAGGTATTCAATCTGCCTCACTCGCTCGACCAACTTTACAAATATTAAAACTAATCACTGTTTTTCTTTGGAACCCTATTGACCCTTTCAAAATATTAGAATTTGTTTCGCTTTCCGTCAAACCCTTGGCCGATGATTTAGCCACCCAAATCGCAAATCAAATGGCTCGAACGCCAGGTTTAAATGGAGAAGGTTGGTACATCACCATTAAGCGATATTTTGATACCCTGGCAGAAAAGGCGAAGACAGATTCTTCAATAAAGATGAGTGAAATTCGGAATCAATATGAATTTTGGTTTGAACGACGAAGGTATGATATGAGCCAAACTGTCCCAAAAAGAGATGTCATTGATATTTTTGATTATTTACAAACTTGGGCATTCAAAAAGTTTGATGATAGTAACGGAAAAAACAACTCCCTTTTAGTGTTGAGTGAACAGGCAAAACGAGTAAAAGAGCTACTAGAAGCCTTACCTGAAATTGAATTATCTTATCTTGAGTTAGAGCGCATTGTTCGCACTATTTACGAACCTTCCCCCATTGTTTTTCAAGATTGTGAAGTCGGACATCTACCATATGTGATGCATACAAGTGCCATTATTGACGAAATCCCCGATCTACTTTGGTGGAATTTTTCTCAAAATGAACCTGTCCACTTCTTTTCAAGATGGTATCAAAAGGAGCGAAATTTTCTTAGTAAAAAAGATATCGAACTTGAAACGCCAGAACGCGAAAACGCACTATTGATTTGGCAACGCCGCCGACCTGTTTTGAATACCCAAAATCGATTAATTTTAGTAATGCCCGAGAATGTGGACGGTTCGGCGGTACATCCACATCCTTTGTTTGGAGATTTGGAGGCTGCTTTTAAAAATTTGGGCGATATTTCTCTGGATATTGATTCAGGAATTGGGAAAGCAAATTTTGAAAAACATTTTAAATTACCCTCTAAAATTGAAATCGAACACCGTCTGCTCGGGCATCCAAAACCTTTTCTCCAAATTTCGAACTTAGATAAAATTTCTCAACGAGAGTATGAGACGTTGACGAGCCTCGAAACCTTGTTTTATTATCCTTATCAATGGATATTCAAATATAAAATCCGGCTGCATAAATCGTCCATTTTGAGTGTCACTAAAGACAATACTTTGATGGGAAACCTTGCTCATCGAATGTTTGAAAAATTATTTAATGAGGATATTACTACTTGGAATAAAAGTCAAGTCGAAAAATGGATTGATGGAGAAGCTGGCAATCTGCTTGCTCGAGAAGGCGCCGTTTTATTAATGTACGGTCGAGAACCTGAAAAAATTGGTTTTATCAATCAACTAAAATACTCAGCATGGAGTCTTGTTTCTCAGATTCAACAAAATGGATGGAAGGTAAAAAAGACAGAAATGGATTTAGTTGGAAATTTCCAAACTAAGCCCGTCAAAGGTATTGCCGATTTGGTTTTAGAAAAGGAAAATGAGCTTACTGTCATTGACCTCAAATGGCGTGGAGCAAGTCGCAGAGAACGAATCATCAAAAATGAAGAGGATCTCCAATTAGTACTCTATTCACGTCTTTTGACAGAAGATGATTCTTGGGCTCACACCGCATATTTCATTATGGAAAACGGAAAAATATTAGCCCGTAACAATTTAGCATTTAATAACATAACTTCGATAGCACCTGATACTGATCATACCGATATCAATAATCGAATTCTTGGTCGGATGGAATCCACTTATGAATGGCGAATGAATCAAATTGAGAAAGGTCAAATTGAAATCAGGACTAAACATACTTGTCTTGACCTAGAAGATATTTATAATGACAATGAACAACCCGAAATAATGATGGACATTTTAGAGATGAAAGATGGTGATGCGCCATTTTGTGATTATAAGACCTTAATTAATTTAGTGGACTAAAATAATAGCCAATGAACCTCAATCAAATAACCATTCCTTCTCTTGATTTATCAAAATCAATTCCTTTTTACCAAAAACTTGGGTTACAACTTATTGTCCATACCCACGCTGCCTATGCCCGATTTGAATTGCCAGAAGGCGACGCTACTTTCTCCATTCACCAAGTCGAAAAACTTCCTCAAGGCGAAGGTATTTATATATATTTTGAATTAAAAAACTTAGATGAATACGTTGCCAAATTGGTTAAAAAGGGAATCAAGCTTGAGGAATTACCTAATGATAAATCTTGGCTTTGGCGCGAGGCGCGATTGAAGGATTTGGATGGCAATCAATTAATTTTATTTCATGCAGGAAAAAACAGGAAAAATCCGCCTTGGCGACATAAAGACTCTTAATATTCTAACACTCCTCGAAGGATTTTTCCTGAAATAGTGATTAGGGAGCAGGAAAATAAATAACCTACCCAAATTTTAGGAAGTTAATTTTTCTTTAGACGAGGCAAAAAACACAGACATACCCAAAGGTATGGCGAGTATCTTTAACGATGCATAAAGGAAAAATAGCAAGTAAGATGGGTTGGTTATATTTTTCCTCCTCCCTTATTTAAAAACTCTTTTTACATCACTGCTAACAAATGCATCCCACCATCAACTGGAATAACTGTACCATTCAAATAAGCTCCTGCTTCTGATGCTAAAAAAACAGCAATACCCCCCATATCGCCCACTCGACCTATTCGACGCATAGGGTTCACTTTTTCAACCATAGCTTGTGCTGAGTCCAACATTGTTTTAGTCATTTTACTAGGGAATGGACCAGGGGCAATGGCATTTACAGTAATTCCTTTACCTGCCATCTTTACAGACAATATTTTGGTCAAATGATGAACTGCAGCCTTACTCATCCCATAAGCAGAATTGTCAATAGTTGAAACTCGAATTCCGTCAATAGAACCAATATTGATAATTCTAGCAGGTGTTTCAAGACTTGCTGATTCTTTTAAAAGTGGTAAAAATGCTTGAGTCAGGAAAAAGATAGGTTTAACGTTGATATCCATCACTTTGTCATAGCCTTTTTCAGGGTATTCTTTGAATGGCGCACTCCAATTTGCGCCTGCATTATTGATTAAAACATCTAATGAAGTTTCTCTTTTATTGAACTCTGCAACCAGATTTTGCTGACCTTCCGTTGTAGATAAATCTGCTGGGATGGCAATGCATTCTCCAATTTTACTCAGTTCAGCCTCTACTGCTTGGCAAACTGCGGCATTTCTGGAAGAAATATACACTTTAGCGCCGTTCTTTACAAAAGTAGAGGCAATCATTAATCCGATTCCTCTTGAGCCGCCTGTTACTAAAACTGTTTTCCCTTTGACTGAGAATAGGTTTGAAATGTCTAAGTTGTCCATATTCAAGATTTATTTTTTTGAATGACAAATGTAATATTTTTTGGAACAGAAATATTTTGGATATATCAATCGAAAAAACTACTTCTTGTTCATTAGTTTCCATGTTTAGTTAGGAATGAAAGAGCAATAACCTAAAACTCTAACTTGGGTTTTAATTTGGAGAGCAGTCAAATAAGTGCTTGGACAGAAATTAGTTCCCTATTGCGCACCGTCGCCTGCGGCTAGGCGCGATGTTGCAATAATTTAAGTGGAAGTTGTTTATGACTTAGCACTTATATTTCAAAAATAAAACAACACACCTTCGGAACTTCCATCAAATCATTTCAATTAGGTACATATCTTTACTTATGACAAATCACCTAATCTAAGCGATGAAACCAAATCATTTACACTTACTTTTTTTCTCCCTAATATCGATTCAATTTCTTTCTGCTCAGGATATAACTGATGTTCAAAAATTTCCAGGCGAACTGAACTTCGATGGACATCTTCATGAAGCCGCGTGGAATCAATTGACCACATTTGATATGGTTATGCAGATTCCAGATTTTGGTAAGAAACCTACCCAGAGGGCAGACATCTATTTCACCTATGACGAAAACTATTTATACCTAGCTGGACGAATGTTTTTAGAAGATTCATCCTATTATCGTCCAACGACATTTAAACGAGACGCTTTTGATGGAACAACTGATTATTTTGGACTTGTTTTAGACACCTATAATGATAAGGAAAATGGGGTCGCCTTCTTCACAGGTCCTTCTGGTTTTCGTTGGGATGGGGTTGTGTGGAATGATGCACAGGCTGCACCAGGGGAATTTCCTGTAAGTACAGATTGGAATACCTTTTTTGATGTAAAAGTAAATCGAACAGATTTTGGATGGTCCTGCGAAATGAGGGTGCCCTGGACTAGTTTACGGTTCCAAGATGACAATGGAACTGTAGTAATGGGGATGACCTGTTGGTGGTATTCAGCGGGTAAAAACGAGGTTCAAATGTATCCTGGAATTCCAATGCACTGGGGCGATTGGAGTGCATGGAAACCCTCACAGATGAAAGAATATCGCTTCAAAAATGTATTTGCAAAAAAGCCTTTATATCTAACCCCCTATGTCCTTGGCGGACTTCAGCAAGTCAATGATTTAAATGATGCAGAAACGGAATATTTGCGTGACGATGACCCAACTTTTGAAGCTGGTTTAGATATAAAATATAGCCTAACTAGCAACTTAACCATGGACGTCACTGTGAATACCGATTTTGCCCAAGTCGAGGCAGATGATCAACAAGTAAATCTTACTCGTTTTTCCCTGTTCTTTCCCGAAAAAAGGCAATTCTTTCAAGAACGAGCTAGTATTTTCGATTTTAATTTCGAGCAATTTAATCGAGTTTTTTATAGTCGTAAAATAGGTCTGGATGATGATGGGAACCCAGTTCGAATTTTGGGCGGTGCAAGGATGGTTGGACGAATTGGGAAGTTTGACGTTGGTTTTTTGGATATGCAAACAGCTCAATCTGAAGAATTAAATGCTGAAAACTTTGGACTCTTGCGGCTTCGCAGACAATTGGGGAAAGACAATTCATATCTCGGCGGAATACTTACTAATCGGACAGATTTCAATGGAATTCACAATACCCTATATGGAATTGATGGCATTTTCAAAATCACAGGGGATGATTATTTAAATGTAAAATGGGTGCAAAGCTTTGAAAATGATGTCGATAATGAGGTAGCTTCTCTTGATCCTTCCAGAGTTTTCTTAAGATGGGAAAAACGGCGCTCAACAGGATTTTTTTATAGCTTAACTTATTCAAGAGTCGGTGAAAACTATAATCCTGGAATGGGGTTTGAGCTGCGTGAAAACTATAATAGTATTAACCCAAGAGTCGGATTTGGCAAACTCGGGAAAGAGCATTCAAAAATCATTTCATGGCAAGTATTTACAGATGCATCTAGACTTCAAAATAATACAACAGATACAATCGAAACTGCCAATGTGACCACCACTTTCCAAACCGCAACCAAGGGAGGTTGGAATTTTATCGGTTCTGCAATCTTTAACCATGAATACCTTTCTGAGGTTTTCGAACTTTCTTCAGTAGATCAATCCGAGGGCTTAATTGGCATTCCATCCGGGGAGTATGATTTTTGGCAATTACAGACAACGATTAACTCTCCTTTTCAAAATTATTTTGTCCTTTTTGGAGGCTTTACCTTGGGAGGCTTTTTTGATGGGGACTTAGTCTCCTTCAATTTAATGCCTCGATATAAGGTTTCAAACCATCTCGAATTTGATATATTTTATCAATTCAGCAGAGCAGAATTCGAAAATAGAAACCAAACTTTCCATTCTCATCTAGCTCGAGTCAAAGGGATCTACATGTTCGATACAAAACTGTCTATAGCAGCCTTCTTACAATTTAATTCGTTGGATGAGGCTTTTACGAGCAATGTGCGTTTGCGGTATAACCCAAAAGAAGGCAATGACCTCTATATTGTTTATAACGATCTAATGAACAGCAATAGAGCACGCGAATTACCACATTTGCCTTTCAGTTCTGAACGAGCCCTTGTTTTAAAATATACTTATACGTTTAAGATATAATAAGTAAGAGAGCAATATTATCTGTAGCAAATTTTAGTTTCTTTTTTCCACTCACCGCGTTAAAAATAAAGGCAAAAGAGCAAGTAAAATGGGTAGGTTATTTATTTCCTACTCCCTTACTCAATCATCCAAAATTCCATTTTTGTCGGCACCTTGTAACAAAACGTGGATTTTTTTCTTTCACTCATCACCTCTACTCTACCTTTGCCCAATGCTAAAAACCATTTTACAATTTCGTCTCAAACAATTCTTTCGGTTACTACAAAGTGTAGGTTGGGGACTTTTGATTATTGCACTTCCTCTTGCATTTGTGATGTTGATGGTTATTTTAGATTTGATCCAAAAGTATGACCCATGGATATCATCGAGTGTCATTTGTTTATTACTGATTTCTACACATTTCAATCGAAAAGATGGCAATTGGCTAGATCATCTTTTTAAGAAGCCATCGAAGTTATTTTTGATCGAATACAATGCACTCTTGTTACCACTTTCGTTACTTGTTTTTACCTTTTTTGGAATTTGGAAAACACCTTTGTTGACGCACTTTGGAGCTTGCTTAGTTTCCTTTTTTCCTATTTTTAATAAAAGGAAAGCTAGAAATGCAGGACAAGGGTTAAATTCCATCCCACTCGAAGCCTTTGAAATTCGGACTGGAATTCGAAGATTATTTTGGATGTACCTGAGCATTTATTTATTTGGATTAGCGATAAGTAAATTCGTTTTTGGCGCATTAGCTATCACCATTCTTTTTGGTCTTTTTGTCACCTCCTTTTACGATGAAATGGAGCCCAAAGAATTCATCGAAAACATTCATTTTAGAACACATCTTTTAAACCGAAAAATCATAGTCCACTCACTCGTTTTCCATATTTTATTATCCCCTCATTATCTTCTTTTCTTAATATTTCATACTCAATATTGGTGGCTTTTATTGACAGCAATAATTATCGCAGAATCCTTTCTATTATTCGCAATAGTCTATAAATATGCCCACTATCTACCCCATCAAAAGAAGGTCTACAATTCAACTTCTTTTTCCATATATACATTGGGATTTTTGGTTCCGTTTTTTCTCCCTGCGAGCCTTTATAGTTTAATTACTCAATGGCGAAAAGCCATTAAAAGAATTCATTATTTCTATGCTAAAAATCAATGACTTACACTTTGCTTATTCCGAGAAAAAGATTTTAAAAGGGTTACATTTAGAAGCCAGCCCCGGCAAGATTCATGGTATCTTAGGCATGAATGGCTCGGGCAAAACGACCCTTTTCAAGACGATTTATGGATTCAATGAGAAAGAATCTGGTGAGTGTCTTTTTGAAGGCAACCCTGTTTCTAAGCGAGATATCGCCTTTCTTGAAACCACTAACTTTTTTTATTCCTTTATGAAAGGTCAGGAATATTTAGAATTGTGCGCTCTACAAAACGCGGACTACCCAATCAAAGAGTGGAATCAATTATTTCAATTACCGTTGAATGACCTTGTCGAGCACTATTCGACAGGTATGAAAAAAAAGTTGGCTTTCTTGGGTATCATTGCACTCAATCGACCAATTTTGATTTTAGATGAGCCCTTTAATGGAGTTGACTTTGAAAGCAGCGAAGTATTGTATGAAATATTAAAAAGACTTAAAAAGGAAGGAAAAACCATTCTTCTTTCTTCTCATATTATCGAATCTTTAACTAATATTTGCGATGAAGTTAGCTACCTATCCAATGGAATTATTGAGCGTAAATATGCTTCCTCAGAATTTAAGCAAATGGAATTAGATTTAAGAGAACTTGTTCAACAAAAAGTAACTTCCATTTTAGATAGTATTTTTGACTAAGAACGGTTTAAGGGTTAGATTTAATCTCCAAAATTAGCCTATGTACCTGTTTAATTTTTGCTGTGTAAAAAATACTCAATATTTTGTTTAATTACCTTCTCATTCACGCACCAATATATTTAATTGATTCATCTTTAAATCGTCCTAACGATGTAATAAATATTTATTAAGAAGTAATTTCTGAATTGTACCTTATTACAAACCGTTCTTAACGCTATTTTTTGAGATGTATCAATCCGTGATAATTTATGAGACCGTTTGAGATTATTCTTTTACTAGCAGTAACTATCCTACCTTTCATAAAAAGAAAGCTTATTTTTAGAATTAATCCCAATTACCTTCTGCTCCAATTGGCAGGCGTTTTTGGATTGCATATATTACTTGAGGGGTATCGTTGGCAAATGTTTCCTGCCTACTTATTAATGCTCCTATTTTTTTGGAGAATAAAAACTATTGATATTACCAAGCCTGTAAGGCTTACCTCCCTCAGGGTGATTGGTTTTATTGGGATGATTATTATAGCGTTACTAGGTTGGATTTGGCCCATGACGCTTCCTGTATTTTCATTACCAGAGCCTAGGGGCGGCTATAATGTAGGTACAGAATCAATTTATGTCCAAACAGACCGTGAAGAAATAATCACTAAAGATTCAAACGATAAACGAGAACTAGTGTATAAGGTCTGGTACCCAAGCGAGGAAGATATTTCTTCTTTGAAGGGTGAAAAATATGTAGATAAAGCTAGTAGATCGGGGTTTGCAACTAAATATGGTTTGCCCGCTGCAATGCTTAATTATCTTGACTTAATAAAGACTTATGCCTATCCTAAACTTTTTCCAGCAGATGGAGTGTTTCCGGTCCTGATCTTTTCACATGGATATGGGTCGAAAGCTACAGGATATTATGGGTTATTGACAGAACTGGCTAGCCAAGGATATATCATTGTTAATATGAATCATACTTTTGAAAGCCTTGGCGTAACATTTCCTGACGGTAGAATTAAATACTTTGATTATGACTTTCAAAGAGAAGTTTCTTCCGAAGGGATGAAGGTGATGGAACCGCTTATAGAAGCATTCAAGAAAGATCTAGACTTTGAACAAAGGCACCCAATCGTTAGAAAAGCCGTCAATGATTTTTATGAAAGTAAATCGGAAGATCGCTGGGCTGAAGATATGATCCAAACTATAGACTTGCTGAAAGAATGGAATCTACAGGGTTTCCTAAAAGACAAAATTGATCTTAATAAAATTGGTATTTTTGGGCATTCCAATGGAGGAGGGTCGGCAGGTAAAGTAGCCCAAAAGGATAATCGCGTGAAGGCAGCTGCCAACATTGATGGTATTACTTGGGGTAATTTGATCGATACTGTTTATCATATTCCTTTTCTTTATATTTCAGCAGATTGGCCAGCAGGACATGAAGACATCAATTCCCACATATACATCAATAAAAGTACGGACTATTTCTATGAAACTAAATTATTGAATTCGGGTCATCCAAATTTCATGGATATTCCTTTCATGATTCCTGTGCAGTTAATTGCGGGGACTGGAGATATTGATCCCTATTTAGGAACGGAGATTGTCACCAAACTCCTTACTGTTTTTTTTGACAGGCATTTAAAAAAAGCATCAGATATAAGCCTTGAAAGCATCAGTGAGCAATATGAGCTGTTGGAAATGAAAGTCCACAGAGGCGATTCAATTAAGAGAGCAGGAAATGAATAAGTTACTAAATGACTCATGAAAAATGAGTTTTTCATTTATCTTTTCATTTTTCAACTCTTGCCAGTTTTGCGTAAAAATTGATTACTAAAAAACAATAATATACTACAGAAACTTATCCAATGTCAATAATAATAAGAAAGGCCAACTATGACGATTTGCCCGCGATTCACGACCTAGTTCGTGACTTAGCGATTTATGAAAAAGCAGAACCTGAATTTACTGCAACCATCGAAGATTATCAAAATGACTTCAAGGCAAATATTTTTGAATCTTTAGTTGCCGAAAAGGAGGGACAAGTAATCGGAATGATGCTTTATTACATGACCTATTCTACCTGGAAAGGTCGAATGCTCTATTTGGAGGACTTTGTGATAAAAGAGGACTTTCGAAGATTTGGTGCTGGACAGCTACTATGGGAGTCCTTTATTAAGGTAGCAAAAGAGAAGGGTTGTCGGTTGGCTAAATGGCAAGTTTTAGATTGGAATGAACCCGCTATCAAATTTTATGAAAAAAACCATGCAATTATCGAAAAGGAATGGTTGAATGGAAAATTATTTTTTAACTAAAAGGTGGATTTGGCAAATGCATTAAAAAAATATGTGAGTTAACGGTTGTTAAAGTGTTGCCAAATATCGAATAACTCATTACATTTGTAATCTTCAATAAATATTGAGAATCATCGCAAAAAAAATATCCCCTTACCACCACAAGACATAGTGTTTCATAGTGTGAGGGGTAACCGCTTCGGTGGTTGCTCCTTTTATTTTTGAGCATTCTATGTCATTTGATTGATCTTAAGTCCTCAAATTTCTCTGTCTAATAGTTCTTCTGCAAGCTTTTTTATGATCTTCAGCTTTTCACTTTTCACACCCAATTCATGTAAATATTCAAACGCTTTTTTCTGATACTTTTCTTTCTCCTTGTTCGCTATCTCTTTGATATTCAACAAACTATATACTCCTTTTACACCATCAATTTTCTCTAACTCTCGATCTTCTTTCATATCAATGAACCGAAATAACTCTTTCCTCAAGTCTTCATCTGCCAGTTCAAATGCTTTTAATAATAAGAAAGTCTTTTTGTTTTGAGCAATATCACCACCTACCTTTTTACCAAATTTTTCAGGATCACCAAAGGTGTCTAAAATATCGTCTTGTAACTGAAAAGCGATACCGATATTTTCAGCAAATTGATAAATTTGATCTGCTTGTTTTTCATTCGCATTGCCTAGTATTGCGCCAATTTTCATACCGCCTGCAAGTAAAACCGCTGTTTTTTGGCGAATCATATCCAAATATTCTGTAATTTTTACGTCATTTTTTGATTCAAAATTCATATCGTATTGCTGTCCTTCACACACTTCAATTGCAACCTGATTGAACACGGATAAAATGGCAGGAATCTTTGTAGAATCTTGAATTTTGGTCAAATAGTCGTAAGCATAAATCATCATGACATCACCTGAGAGTATACCTGTATTCAGATCATACTTATGGTGAACTGTTGGTTTTCCCCTTCGAAGAGGAGCCTCATCCATAATATCATCGTGAAGCAACGTAAAGTTGTGAAAAACTTCGATCGCAAAAGCAGCAGGCAATGCTTTATCAATATCCTCATCAAACAATTGGTAGCTCAGAAGTAAAAGCGCAGGGCGCAGTCGTTTCCCTCCAATACTCAATATATAATTGACTGGGTCGTACAATTCTTGGGGTTTATTTTGAAATTGATGGTCTACTAAATATTGTTGAAAAAGTATCTGAATTTGGCTCAGAGTTTGCATAGTTAAAAGGTAATAATCGTTTTGGCAATATTGGGCGCAAATATAAAGGAAGTTCGGATAACGGGTATCGATCTTTATGAATAGCAGCATTATCTTGATTATTTAATATTCTTTGTCTCACCCTCAATAATATAAATAAAACTTAATCATATACATACACTGTTGCTAGCCAAAATATTACCCTCCTCCAAAACAGTACTCGTACAAAATTTTAGTTTATTAGTATTGGAATAATTATTGGATACTTTAATTGTTTACATATTCGTATCTACTTAAAATACAGTTTTTTAAATACGCTGTAACTTAAGTAGGTTGCTTTTTTGAAGAAGGTTTTTTTTTGATAATGAGCCGAATAAACAAAGAATAGCCTTGGCTCTTGTTTGTTTTTTCAACGATTGAATGTTAAAAAACAAGCCTTTAACAGAATACGATATTTAGTTTACAGAGTATCTAATGGCTTTCACATTAAAAAACAAACATACCTTATAAATGAATGTATTTAGTAGACCTGTAAATATTCTTTTAATTGAAGATAATCCAGGGGATGTGAGGCTTACTCAAGAAGCATTTAAAGAAGGGAAATTAACCATCCATTTAGATATTATAATGGATGGGGATGAGGCAATCAAATTTTTAAAAAAGCAGCCACCTTATACCGATGTGATTGTACCTGATCTTATTTTACTAGACTTAAATTTACCCAAACGAGATGGTAGAGAAGTGCTAAAAGAAATTAAAACGGATCCAAACCTCAAACGAATTCCTGTTGTCGTTCTGACTACTTCCAATGCCGAGCAAGATATCTTAAAGAGTTATAACCTTCATGTCAACTGCTATATTAACAAACCTGTTGATTTTGATAAGTTCTTTGATATCATTCAAAGGATTGAAAATTTTTGGTTGACCACTGCCGTTTTACCCACTATGATAAGGTGATTCTTTAAGGAAAAATTTCGACAAACAAGACATCAATCAACTACATAAACAAACTGTAGAATTAAACATACTATACTCTTTTTCATCCATGAATACTAAATATAAGACACATCTATTACTTATAGAAGATAATCCTGGCGACGTAGATTTGATAAAAATTTATTTACAGGATGCAGCCATGAAATATGAGTTATTTGTGGCAGAAACTTTCTATGAAGGAACAGAAATGTTACAAACTAATAAGATCGATTTAGTTTTATTAGATCTTTCCTTACCGGATATCACTGGCTTTAAAACCCTTACAAGATATTTAGAAATTCACGAAAATGTTCCAGTTATTATTATGACTGGTATGAATAACGAAATCATTGGTAATCAAGCAGTTCGAGCTGGGGCCCAAGACTTTTTAGTAAAAGGACAATTTGACGGAAAGTTATTGGGCAGAACGATTAGGTATTCTCTTCAAAGATTCAAAACACAACTGAAACTTGAAAAAACGACCAAAGAATTAACAATCAATAAAAAAAGATATATAGAGGCCCAAGAAATGGCACACTTTGGCAATTGGGAGATGGATATCGTCACCAATGAGATGAAATGGACAGATGAGGCTTTTCGAATTTTTAATTTCCAGCCTGGAAGTTTAACTCCTTCTTTATCGGATTACCTCGATTATGTTCATATTGAAGATAAGGCAATGGTAGAAGCATTTTTTGAAAATGTTTCAAAAGATGGTAAACTCCATACTTTAGAGCACCGCCTGTTAATCGATGGCAAAAACATAAAATACGTATCGGTACAAGCAAAGGTGTATTATGATGATTTGACCGAAAAAATATTGTTGGTAGGAGGTATTCAGGATATTACGGAGCGAAAAGTTTCAGAAAAACTAATCATCGAAAAAAACATTTCAAGTAAGGCGACCAAATTAAAAGAAGAGGCTTTATCTGACATAAGTTTTCATATCCGAACACCACTCTCCTCTATTGTGAATCTTTTGTACTTACTCGAAAATACACGTACGACCCATTCACAAAAGGACTTTATTTCAGGGTTAAAAATATCTGTTGAGGACTTATCTAATGCCGTCAATAATTTACTGAATTTCTCTGTATTGGTCTCTGACCAGGTAAATATTGAAGAAGATGAATTTAACATTTCTGATTTCCTACAAAGTATTCGGCAAGTTGTTCAGATGAAAGCAGATAACTCAAATCTAGAGTTGGAATTTAATATTGATAAAAAACTTCCTAAAAAATTAATATGTGATCAGAAAAAGATTACACAGATCCTGTATAACCTAGTGGAAAACGCCATCAAATTCACTCCGCCAGGCGGAAGTATTATCGTAGAAGCAACTGCTAATGATATCCAATCTAATAAAATGAACTTAGTATTGTCCATTAAGGATACCGGAAAAGGGATAGTACGACAGCAGATCAAGTCTTTATTGGATTCAGATAATTTACTCAAGATTTATTCTGATGAAAAAGAGGAAAAGTCATCTAATAAAAAACAATTAGGCATCGCGATCGCAAATAAATTGGCTCAAACGATGAATGGCGAAATGGAAATTTCGAGCAAGGAAGATATCGGCACTCAGATTACCATTACTATTCCTGTAAAAATTGCAAAACAAACCAAAATTCTCACTGGCAATGTACCCGACGTTCCACTTAAAATATTATTAGTGGAAGACCATTTCCTCAATCAAATTGCCACCAAAAAAGTACTTACGACTTGGTCTGAATTAGTAACTGTAGACATCGCTGAAAATGGATTGATCGGAGTAGAAAAATACAAAGAACATGGCTACGATTTAATCCTCATGGATATTCAAATGCCAGTGATGAATGGCATAGAAGCTGCCCGAAAAATCCGCGAATTCGGAGATGTCCCGATTATTGCTTTAACTGCCAACTCCACCAAACAAGAGCAAGATAAATGTTTTGAAATTGGCATGAATGACTACCTCGCTAAGCCCTTCAAACCACATGAATTACATACTAAAATCATGAATTTGATTAGTCTGGTGTTGAATTAACAGACTCCATTTTTGGAATATTGAGGCGAGCCTAAAGTTCATTTCATGATTTTAATAGTCATTCAAGCTAAAATTGACGGATAATCTTTGGCATTATTTACGCCTGCATTTTGTTAAAAATGCTCGCAATATCTAAGGATATGTCTGTGCTTTTTGCCTCGTTCAGACGAAAATAACACTATAACCTTACCGACACTTTCAGCTTGAAAGACTATTTAGGCTCGTTTTATATTAATTTTTCATTAAAAAACGACGCTAATCTCCCCTAACGCTGGACTAAACCGACATTTCAATGTACCTTTGCGCCCGTTTTCGATAGAAGACCAATTAAATATTCCAATTTTAATTCAACAAATAATATGATTACAGTAAATGATTTGGGTTTGCAATTTGGTAAACGTGTTCTTTTTGATGAAGTGAATTTGAAATTTACACGAGGCAATTGCTATGGTGTAATTGGTGCCAATGGTGCTGGAAAATCCACTTTCATGAAAATTTTGTCTGGCGAAATTGACCCTACTCGTGGAGATATTTCGATTACCCCAGGTAATAGAATGGCGGTTTTGAAGCAAAATCACTTTGAGTTTGAGCAAGAAGAAGTATTGAATACTGTAATCATGGGGCATAAAGAGATGTACGACATCATGGTAGAGAAGAATGCTATTTATATGAATCCTGAAGCGACAGAAGCAGAGGGCTTACGTGCAGCTGATTTGGAAAATACATTTGGAGAGATGGGTGGTTGGAATGCAGAAAGCGACGCAGCAGAATTGTTGAGTAATATGGGGATCAAAGAGGAACTACATTATAAATTAATGAAGGACTTGAGTGGTTCTGAGAAGGTAAAAGTTCTTTTAGCACAAGCGCTTTTTGGCAATCCTGATTTGTTATTATTGGATGAGCCTACGAATGATTTGGATGCAGAAACAGCAACTTGGTTGGCAGATTTCTTAGCCGATTTTAAGAATACAGTGATTGTAGTCTCGCACGATCGTTATTTTCTTGACATGGTTTGTACACATGTCGTAGACATTGATTTTAACCAAATTCGAATATTTACAGGTAACTATACTTTCTGGTATGAGTCTAGTCAGTTGATGACACAGCAAATCGCTAATAAGAACAAAAAACTGGAGCAAAAACGTAAAGAGATGATGGAATTTATCCAACGTTTTAGCGCAAATGCTTCCAAATCTAAACAAGCGACCAGCCGTAAAAAAGCATTAGAAAAATTAGACTTAACTGAAATTAGACCTTCAAGTCGAAAATATCCTTTTATCAACTTTCAGCCAGAGCGGGCTCCTGGTGATCAGATTTTGAGAGTGAATGGCTTGACTAAAGTCTCTGAAAATGGCGAACCGATTTTTTCTGATGTTACCTTCATTATGAATCATGGTGAAAAAATTTCGCTTATAAGTCGAGACTCCTCCGTTTTGACCGCTTTCTACGATGTACTATCAGGCAAAACAGAAGCGACCTCTGGAACCATCGAATGGGGACAAACCATCACTTTTGATTACCTCCCTAACGAAAATGAAGAGTTCTTTTCCAATGATCAAGATTTGGAATTAATGGATTGGTTAAGACAATATTCTGAAGATAAAGACGAACAGTTTATTAGAGGTTTTTTGGGACGAATGTTGTTCTCTGGAGAAGAAGTGTACAAACAATCAAGCGTTTTATCTGGAGGTGAAAAAGTACGTTGTATGCTTTCCAAACTGATGCTCAAACATCCAAATTTCTTATTGATGGATGAGCCTACGAACCATTTAGATTTGGAATCTATTACTGCATTGAATAATGGAATGAAAGAGTTCCCAGGCAATATGATTTTCACGACCCATGACCATCAACTGATTCAAACGGTTGCTAATAGGATTATCGAAATCACACCTAATGGGATCATCGATAGTTTGATGAGCTTTGATGATTACTTACGTTCTGATACAATTAAGGCACAGCGAGAAGAGATGTATGCAGGGGTAATGGCATAAAACAGGCTGCTCATCGTTAGATCAAAAAGGTGAAATAAGGTTGAGTCCTTTTTTCACCTTTTTGTTTCCATTTTTATGGATAGAAAAAGTAAAAAAACATAATTCCTACCTTTACAAAAAAACTATGATCGAACTAGGCAAATTCAACACACTATTCTCCAATCGAATTACAGAAAACGGCATGTACCTCAGAGATGAGGATGACAATGAAGTTTTGCTTCCCAACAAATATGTACCTGAAGACATGTTGATTGATGACGAAATCGAAGTGTTTGTCTACAATGACTCTCAGGATCGACCGGTCGCAACGACTCGTAAACCCCGCCTTATGTTGAATGAATTTGGCTATTTGAAAGTAGTCGAAGTTAATGCCATTGGGGCATTTTTAGATTGGGGTTTGGAAAAAGATATACTCGTTCCATTTCGGGAACAAAAGATGGATATGATTGTCGGACGATACTATCTCGTTTATATTTATGTGGATGACAAAACAGATAGATTGGTTGGAACAGCGAAAGTGCGCAGGTATTTTGAGACAGAAAACATTAGCGTAAAAGAAGGGGAAGAAGTTGATTTATTGATTTGTGAGATGAGTGATCTGGGTGTAAATGTTGTCATAAACAACACGCATAGTGGATTGATTTTCAAAAACTTAATACACAAGCCACTCATTCCGGGACAACGAATGAAGGGCTATATTAAAACCATTCGTCCAGATAATAAAATCGATGTAGTCCTCGAAAAACAAGGTTACCAAAATATCATTGAACCCAATTCAAAAAAAATACTCGAACAACTTCAGCTTAATAATGGCTTCCTCCAGTTGAATGATAAAAGCGATCCTGCCGAAATTTCTGAACGCCTTCATATGAGTAAAAAGACGTTTAAAAAAGCTATCGGAGCTTTATATAAACAACGACTCATAAAACTCGAAAATGGAGGAGTTCGATTGGTAGAATAATCACCTTTTATGGTCAATAGAAAATTTGTTTTAAAATGACATACATGCTCAGGTAAGTGTTTGGACATAAATGACTTACGGTCAAAGTTATCACCCTGTTGCCAACCTTTTCTCTAGTGCCTTTAATTCAACCGGTGAGGTCATTACAATCAATTTACTTTCAGGATTAATTACGTAATTTTCAGCCGGATTATACTCCCAGTCATTATGCTCTCTTAGCGCCAAAAGCAGCGTGTTTTCAAGCCCATCTAATGGCAAACTTTGTAGGTGTTTACCCACATACCTATCTGGAATTTTTACTTCCTCAATTCTAAGATTCTGATTGGTATCTCTAAGCATTTCATCCAAAAAAGTCGTTACCGTTGGGCGAACCATTTCTGAGGCCATTCTCAGCCCGCCAATATGTGCTGGCGAAATAACCTTAGTGGCACCAACCCGAAGCAATTTTTTATAATTTTCAGGCTTCAAACATTCCGAAACAATCCGAATATGGGGCAATATCTGACGAGCAGTCACAACTATAACGATATTATTATGATCATTTCTTGTGGTGACAAAAATACCATTGGCTGTATGGATATTCATTTTTTCCAAAAATCCTTCATCCGTACAATCACCATGTAAGACCATTCCGTGCTCAAATCGTTCTTCCAATTCATCCAAAACCTCTCTATTAATATCACAAATCAGAAAAGCTCTTTTAGTTTTTTCTAATTCTTCTGCTACATGTAGCCCCAATTTACTTGCTCCACATATCAAATAATGCCCTTTCAATTTTTGAATGGCTTGTTCCATTTTTTTCTTTTTCAAATGTTTACTAAAGTCGCTTTCTATGATTAATGCCGCCACATTAGTAAAAGAGTAACTCAAAATGCCAATGCCTGAAATTGCAATAAAAATGGTAAATACGCGCCCTATAGTATTCCCTTCTAAATTAACAACCTCCTTAAAACCAATGGTCGTTACTGTTAGAAAGGTCATATAAAACCCTTCAAACCAAGATGTATTATCAGTCAGAAAGCGATAACCTATCATCCCAATAATCAAGACCATTACAAAGGCAATGGCTGCTTTTTTTAGCCTTTTATTTAAAGACCGAATTTGCATATCCATAACAGGAAAGTTATTGAGGGTTTCCCTCGGCTTTTACAGTTACTCTTAAAGCTTTTAAACCTTGTACTCCCTGCATTTTTTTCAAATTTAAGTCTTCAATAGATTTCTCTATGTAACCACGTTTTTTCAAATAATTCAAATATCGAAGATACTCTTTCTTATCTTTCTCTTGCTGATACACGATCGCCACTTTACCTGCTACGGTCAATCTTTCATTAGTGCCTTCGATATACGCTTTATCAATCCGTTTCTTGATAATCTCATAGCGAGCATTATAGGCACCATCTACATCAAATCGTTTTTCATCCAACCGAAACCGAATGGATAGTGGCGCACTGTGCACAAAAATTAATTGCGCCGTAGTTAGAGGTACTGGGAGTTCTGGTTGAATATTGGCAATTTCCCGAGTAATCTCGCACATCCCAATAAGCTGCCAAAGTCGCAAGTTTTTAAGATGAAACCTTTTGAATTTCCCTTTCCGCAATAAAGATTGACCAATATAAATATTATAAGAGACCCCATCTGTTTGAAATTTTTCATAATAATGTGGGCATATTTTTTGGGCTATCTTCTGTTGCTCCTCCAAATACCCAGAAAGCGTTCGATTTATGATGGCGACACTCTTTTCATAGTCTTTCCTCTTCTTGTAAACAGTTCCTAACAGTGGATCCAAAACCTCCCAATAGCTATTATAGGCTTCTCGAAAACTAGGGTTTGTCTTTTTTAAAAATCGGAGTAAAGGATGTACTTCATTTCTAATGAATTCCATCGTAGTGTATTCCGTATTGGAAGTAATGCCTCTTTTTAATTGAGAAATGTAAGTATCTACTTCCAGACTAATTTGACTCACTAAAGGAAATGCATTTTGTTCGTTACTCAGATTGAACAACTTTTTCAATTGATACAAATTATCAATCAAATCTGCTTGTATCGCCTCATTTCGATTCACAGTCGAACGCACAATATCTGCTTGTGCATAAAGCGGATAATTATCTCTAAAAACGAATTGATCTTCATCCAATATATCCTCATTCCCTTTTTTGTTGAGCATTTGATAAGCGCCTTCGACAAATGCCCATTCGACACTAGGATGTAAAGACGTAAACTTACTTCGAATAATCGCTTCTAACTGATTGGTGATCTCCGCCTGACTTCTTTCTATAGCCACATTAAAAAGCGGAAGGATTCCCTGAAGTTTTAGTGCCGATAGACTATTTAAAAGATAAGGACGCGGACTCGCCAATTCGAACAATCCTATGATCTGATTGGATTCATCGGTCAATGGCGACAATAAAATATTTTTGATACCTCTTTCCAATAACTCAAATTCTAGTTCGGTCTTAGTTGGATATTCAATAAGATCTTCAATAACCAAAAAATCATGTTTTGCTGCTACTTTATTATAAATCGAAGTTGGATATTTTGAGGAAAGTAAATTGGTATATTTATCATTAATCAGCCCATGTTTGATTCCATATTTCTTGTTGATCCGACTCATTTTAGGCCGATCGACTGAACAAACTCCAAGACGTAAATCTGGTTCTTTAAAAAAAGAACAAAGGTCTCTTTCTAAAAGCTCAATTTTTTCTCGGCTCAATAAAGCATCTTTTTGTAATAGTTTATTCTTTAGCCTTGAGAGGATTTCAAATACAGTCGAATCCGTCAAAAGAGTACAAAAGATACCTTGAAACTCAAAGTTTGCCGGAGGTAAATATCGGAGCCATAACTCAACATCATCTACATTGCTCAATAGTTCATGAATCTGAGTATCACTCAGTTTTTTTAGTGGTTTTAGTTTTTTGACATAGGTAAATCTAGAGTCTATTTCTATCCGATAATGCTGTTCTAAAAGAGAATCAGTTTGTTTAACTGTAAATACATAGGGGGTATCCAATCGATAACTGGCATCTTGACTATAATATTGATTCAAAATCATACATCCTGCCCGGTAAATAATCAGCGTCTTAATATCTTCTGGCGTTTTGTCAATGTTGACAACTACATTATCTTTTCCCAATAATTCAACCAATTTTTTAGAATGATACAATGGTAACGCATTGAAAGGACCGCTAACTCTCAAAAGCGCATTTTTATCCTGGTAAGGGAAATAAGGAGATATCAATAGTTCAATCAAATCAGTTAATCCACTCAATACTTCTAAATCATCTATTGATTTCTTAAGGATTTCACCTTTTAGCTTTAATAAATCATCAATCTCTTGGGCGATTAATTGGTTCGTCCGAACTTCACTTGTTAATTGCTCTTGCCAATAATTGATCAATGGCAAAAAATCAATTTTGGAAGGATATGGAAATTTCGAGAGCCCAAACATTTTGAAAATATCAGTGGCGGGTTGAAACTTGGGCTGGGCTCCTTCTTTATTTTGGACTACTTCCCTTGGTTGAACCATCATAACTCTTTGTTAATGAATAATTTAAGAACGATTAGTTACACGTTCTTCGAAGGTAGTAGTAAAAGCCACTATTAAAATTGATTTTAATCAATGGAAACTTTGATTTTCATCAATAGCAAGCATCCGTTAAAAGGTCGCGGCTACACTCGCTCTTCCTACATGAACCACTCTTCCTGTTCCCGTTTTTCGACCTTCATAACTCAAACTCACACGCATGTTTCTCGCTAATTGCCGGTCTAAAGTTAAATTCCATAGGAAGTTATTTCCATTTTGGAGCCCATTCAAAAAAGCAAAACCAACAGGCGAATTGGCTTCCCCATTAAAGTCAATTTTAATAAAAGAAAAGCCGGAGGAAATAGATATTTTGGAAGGCTGGTTATAACGCATCTCCAACTCCATTTCATGTTGAGTAGCAAATTCATCGGTGCCATCAAGGGTGTTCTTTGCATCCTCGTATTTATAGTTCAAAATGGTTCGGAATGTTTTCAAAGGCAGCCAAGTGACTTCTGGTTTGAGGTTAAAAAATTGAATATTGTAGTCTTTATTATCAAATTGTTCTGAATCTTGAATCTTTCGTCCCGTTGAAAATTCCATCTTCGTCGAAATCGTTTTTGTCACATTCCAACGGGTCTTGAGAAATTGTTCTTCTCGCCTTCGACTTTCAAACCCCGTCGTCAAGACCACTTTATCTTGATTATCTGAGTGTCCAACTTCAATACTAAACTTAGGGTTATTAGGATTGAAAATCAGCACATTACGAACCCCCGAACGAGTTGCCACTAGAGAGGTATCAATAATATCTAACTGAAAGGGATTCCAAAGAGAAACACCCGGTGCATCCTTAACTTTTCGGGTAATTTGGAGAGATGAAGAAGTTGAAAATCGGCTGATTAATTTTTTAAGCCCTTTCTCGGTGTACCAAATGGCTCGAGGTTCCACTCTTAGGCTTTGATTGAATAAAATGTTATTAGTTCGAATGAATTCGTTTGTAAAAATGACTTGCCGAAGCACATTTGCTGAATCCTGGAAAGGTGCAATTTCGACTTCATTTTGTTGAATAATACCATCCAAATTATCATCATTTCGCCATACAAAATTACCCTCTCCTGGTTGAACAGGAATAAACACGAACTCTGATTTTCGCTCTTGCCCACTTCCAATTTCATAATTGGTATTGGTTTGAAAAACGCCATTGACAAGATTTAAACCATAATTTAATTTACCTAAAAAAGTCTCTGCAGGTTCTTGATTGGTCAATGTTTCATCTTTTATTTCTAGTTGTCTATAAGTGAAATTCCAACCAAGTCGCATATTGTTCCGACGTTCCTTTTTCCCACTCCTCCACCGCGGGTTCCAATTCCCTGTAATACTTAATTCATCAGCATTGGTTGATTGCTCAAAATCTGTATTTAAAGGCGCATAATCTTTTCGATTCTGATATTTAACACTAAAGTTAATTATTTGACTCTCAGGACTTTTCAAGTAGATCCGATACAAATCATACCAAAAACTATTCAAACTCAAAGTATCCGAAATCTGAGCATTTTTTTTCAAAAATCGTTCGTTTCTTTCACGTTCACCATACGTTCCAATTTTCCAGTATTTCCGTCCAGTGGAGTCTCTGAAAAGGGGTATTCCAATATTAATTTTGGGGCGAAAAAATTGACTTTTCTCTTCAAGTCCATCCCCATTTAAAAGATTGCCTTCCAATAAAATTTCATAGCCTTTTTGGTTCCAATTATATCGGACGAAGTGTTTTGAGCCTTCATAAATAGAATCTCGCAAAAAGCCACTAAACAAATATGAAAGATTCCCTTTAGTTTTGTTTTTCAATTGAAATCCACCACGTCCAATATGCTCGTCCACTTTTTCATTTGATTGAATATTCCAATCACGACTAAACTCTGCATTTCGATAGGGATTTAAGGGTTGAAATCGATCCCCAACAAATTCGTAACTAAAATCAGTTTCTAACTTCCACTCTTTCTTTGCCCCAAGTTCAAAATCATTTTCAATTTCTGTAAATAAAGCAAGTCCCAAGTTATCGTCTTCATCTAACCTTGAAAGCCGATTCAAATCATTATTACTCAATCCAACTTCAGCTGTTATTTTCGATTTTTTTGACAATTGGTATTCTGCGCCAAGGGTGAATAATTGTTGTTGTTTAGGCGAAACTAATTGCCGAATAGGTGCATATTCTCCAAAATGCACAATAGAATCGCCTATAATCTGAGGTGCTACCCATCGGTAAACACGACCATTGGCCGCTATGGTTGGATCTATTACATAGTCGCCATTTCCAGCCCCAACAAAAGAGAAAAACGCTGAAAAAAGCTGGGCTTCCTCATCTGTCGAAAAAACCAATACCGAATCAAATCCCATCGAATCACGAACTTCATATAAAACTCGAAATGCACTAAATTCATCAATCGCTGCAATCGAACTCACTACTGAATTTAATGGATTATCGCCCGCATTTTCAAGGGCAGAAAATTCTGCAGAACTGAATTCCTCTTCTACTGGCTGCTTCCCATCTTGTTGAGAAAACACATTAAAATGCATCCGAAATTTATCGCCCTGTTGATAGTCTAAATTCACCGCATACATGGACCGTAAATAATTTTGATCTGCATACTCAAACTCCACAATAATCCGACTGTCTTTGGTGATTAATTGCTTTTGCATAAATGTGACATGTCCAGCATTATAATCAATGATATAATCTGCTTCAATCCCCCTTTTCATCACAACTCCATCAATCCAAACTTTTTCTGTACCTGCCAATATGATAATAAATCGCTCATTTTCAGCTCCTTCTAAACGATACGGACCTTGATTTCCTTCTAATGCTATAATATTGTTCCGAGCGAATTTCCCACGAGCCACAGCAATGGAGGCTTGAGAATTGAGAATCCCTTTTGGCAATGCTCGACTGCGAGCCCCAGATTTCCCTTTGCCGACGTCCCATTGCCGACTAAACGTCCCACCTTGTAGTTTTTTAAAATAATTCATAAAATAACCTGGTGGTCGAGAAAGTTCATAATCACCCGCAATCAATTTGTTTTCATTTTTGGTAATTTGAATAAAAATCTTATCAAATTCGCTCAATTGCTGGGTGTTTCCCTCAGGTTGAAGCGGAATATTATTGTCAGTTATCGCGGCTAATACTTCCATTCCATCTCCCAGGCTTCCTGACATTTGAAGGTTAAAATTGGAATTCAATACCAAATTTTGGCTATTCCCCACCGAAATCCCCCGAGCAAAACTCCCTGAATAATCGAGCCCCTTTTGAAATTCTAAGATGCTTTCTTCCTCTTCATATGGATCAAATGTAATTCCGATAATACGATCGCCTTGTTTTTTTATTTTGGTGGAATCGAAATGAGTTCTTCGAGCAGAGAGGTCGTAGGGTAAAATTCTGTATTGAACAAGGAATGATGAATTTGGAGTTATGATTGAATCACGAATTTGGAGTTCGTTATTTTTTATTTGGAACGCTTCTTTTGGTAACGTGTCTTTCGTTCCTTGGTTTATTAAAATGACAGATTCAGAGATAATGGTTAAGGAGTCTAATTTTTGAGATTTTTGAGTCAGTTCAATTACTTTTTGGCGAAGATTGGATAAGTTTTCTGTTTGGGAAAAAATTTGGGTTGGAAGAGCAAATAGGAAAATAAGTATCGCAAAAAGAGGTTTTCCAAATCTTAGAAATTTGGAAAATCTAACCCGCTTCCTCTTTATGTCCATATTCAAATAAGGAGCTACTTTTATCCCTCTAAACGTAGGGAAAAACCTGGATAATAAAGTCAAAACGCCAGATTCTACACTACGTTCAGAATTACAAAAAAACAGTTTGATATTTATTTGTTGTAAAAATTCAATCATTCCATTCACATTCAGAGAATAGAACGCAAATTAAATGGAAAAAGTAGGTTTTAAAGAAATCTGTTTAAAAAGGGAAAGACAAAATGAGTTGAATTTCTTTTTTATCGTAAAATTGTCTCTCTAAATCACAACAATATGCACGAATCTCAAATAAAAGAAATCATCAATCAAATATTCGAAATCGAAAAGAAAATCAGTGGTGATCCTTTGGAAAAAAGCTTGAGTCGCAATTTACGCCGACTGAAATCAGCTACAGAGGAAATGGGTTTTAATTTTCATAATCCATTGGGCGAGAAATATGATATAACACGCCTCGACTGTGAAGCGATGATCTCGGGCGAATCTGCTGACAACCTCAAAATAGTAGAAGTCATTAAACCAATCATATATTTTCGAGAAGGAGAAACGAATTCAATTCTACAAAAAGCCGTCGTTGTGACGGAGGGATAATCTAAAAAAAGCTTCAATTGAGAAAGCATTTTCGATATTTGCGTTTGAAAATTTGAAATGATGTGAACTCAAAAATATTTTTTTTGATTGAAAGGTTCATTCAATCACAACATACAAATTAGATCGGAAAGCTCTTCTTCCATTTGTTTTGAGCTTTCTATGTACTCATTCAAGCTGAACTCTATTTTATGGAAAACACAATCAATTTCGGAATCGACCTCGGCACAACCAACTCAGCCATTGCAAAATATTCGGAAGGCGAAATAGAGGTTTTTAGAAATCCGCTCAATCTTAAGCAAACGCTACCATCTGTAATTGCTTTTCGGAAGAATAGAATTGTCATTGGCGATAAAGCACGTGAGTTATTACAAAAAGACCCATTGAATGTAGTCGGTGGCTTCAAGCGAAAAATGGGTACTTCCGATAAGTATTTTATCGAATCAACGATGGAGTCTTTGAGTTCTGAGCAGCTCTCTGCTTATATTTTGAAGGAATTAAAAAACTTCGTTCATACAGGCGAGACCGTTGAAGCAGCCGTCATTACGATTCCAGCTTCCTTTGATACGATGCAATCGAATGCTACCAAAAAAGCTGGGTATGAAGCTGGTTTTCAACAAGTCACACTATTACAAGAACCTATTGCTGCCTCACTAGCATTTGCGAACAAAGGCAATAAAGACTTGAATGATCAAAGTTGGTTGGTCTATGATTTGGGGGGAGGGACATTTGATGTAGCGCTCGTTTCAATTGCTGATGACGAAATGAAAGTGATTGATCATGAAGGAGACAATTATCTTGGCGGAACAGATTTTGATAAAGCAATTGTTGAAAAAATAATCATTCCACACTTAGAATTGGAAGGCACTTTTGACAATCTTGAAAAGCAAATGAAAAGTGCATCAGGTCGATATAACCGCTTATATAATGTACTTTTATTTAAGGCGGAAGAAGCAAAAATTCAATTGACAAATAGCCAAACGGCAGAAATTGAATTTGAAACGGAAGATGATACAGGCGAAGAAATAGAAGTATACCTGACTATTAATCGCGACCATTTAAATATGGTTTTGAAGCCATATGTTGATCGAACGATTGGCATGATTGAGAATGTTTTGTCCCGAAATGATATACGCATCGAAGATATTGAATTCGCGTTGATGATTGGTGGTTCGACTTATATTCCTACAGTCCGCGAACAAATTGCAGCACAACTTGGCGTGGAGGTAAACTGTGATATTGACCCGACAACGGCGGTGGTAATAGGTGCAGGTTATTTTGCAGGTATGAAAATGAAAAACCTAGCCCCTCCAAAACAAGAAAAAAAGGAACGAAATTCCTCTTCTACTGCCAACGAGTTAAATATTCGTACTGCATTTAGTAAAGTATCACAAGATCAAGAAACCCCTTTTATTGCCGAAATCAAAGGTGATATCAACAATAAATTTTTCCGAATTCTAAGATTGGATGGCGGTTTTGATTCGGGTTTAAAACCCTTAAAACCTGCCCTTACTGAATATCTGCCTTTGGTTCCGAATGTATTTAATCAATTCAGTTTTAAAATTTATGATGAACTAAATAACCCCATTCCAACAGAGGTTCCACCCATTGGAATTACACACGGAAAATTCAGTATCGATGGGCAACCATTGCCAAATGATATCTGCCTAGAAGTAGATGCCATTGAAGAAGGAACGACTTTTTTAGAGCCTATTTTCAAGAAAAATGCCATCCTACCAGTCAAAAAAACCATTGTTAAAGAAATTTCTAGAACCATAATCAAAGACTCTTCTGACGCACTAATAATCAACATATTAGAAGGAGCGGTTGATAATTTACCCGCCGCAAATAAGACTATAGGTTTTATCAAAATATTAGGTAAAGACCTCCATCGTGATTTAATAAAAGGTTCAGATGTAGAATTGACATTTGAAGTAAGCGAATCACGCGATTTGAAAGTTGAAGTTTATTTGACTTTGAGTGGTCAAGAATATGAAAATGTGTTTAACCCATCTGAAACTCATATTGATTTAGAGAATATGAAAATGGATTTGGAGAGTTTCCGAATTAATCTTTTGAAGAAGCAAAACGAAGTAGCAGCAAGTGAAGATTATGGTCAGGCGGCATTGATGCGAGATTTGATAGAAGAAATTGAACTATTGAAAAATCGAATAGCTCATTTAAACGTGGATGATGTGACGGATGAAAAATATCAAATTGACGAAGCACGCCGAACCATTGCTCAAAAAGTACATCGAATATTCAATCGATCTGTTTTACAAAAAACGTTTGAAAAATATTATCAAGCACGAGATAATGTACGCTCTGCAATCACTTATGGTCAATCCACAGATGAAGATCAACGACGGTTGGATCAAATTATTCAGAGTGAAAAAACTTATTTAGCCTCTGATAATGTTGGCTTAATCAATATGAAAATCACCCAATTGGAAGGACTGAATCGGGCTATTAATTCCCGAAAAGAGGTAACTCCTGCCGATATTGTCAATCATTTCAGTTGGTTGAAAATAATGGATTATAAAGATAAAAATGAGGCGAATACCTTGATAAAAAAAGGCGAAAAAGCACTGGACAAAGGTAGTCATACTGCTCTTTTAGACGTTGTCAATCAATTGTATATGCTCAAAAAACGAGAAGAAGATAATGACCCAGATTCGTTTAAAAAAACGGGGACTGGACTAAAATAACTCCCATATCATTTATTCAAGTCCAATACATATCATCTCTGACCGCGACCTTACGCAAATAAATGTCGCAAACCTCAAACTTTGGCAGAAAGAATTGATGTTGTTATTTGATTTGGAACACGATCAAACGACTATCAAAATTAAGGGAAGGGAATATGATAAAAATACTTTACTAACCACCTTTGAAGAACTCAAAGAAGCGGCACCATTTCATCTGATATTGTATAAAAATCAACCACTTTTAGGTTTTTTAGAAAATGGAGAAGTTGATTTTTTTACCATCCCGAAAAGTTGGGAAGACCTTGATGACTTGGTATTCATGGTATGGATAGAATCTTCTTTCACAGAAAGATATAGAGAAGAAATGTACAAATGTTCGACGGCGAAAGGTTTTCAATCGTTGAATAAATTAAAAATAATTTGTCAATCTGAATTTGAATTGCCATTTACTTTTCAAGATGCTTGCCACGAAAAAACGTATTCCTATTTTTATAATTTAATTGCTGAGGGGAAACGCAAATTTAAAAATCCAGTCAAAATAATAAGTCGTAAAAAGAGAACCGTCCTAAAAGGCACAGAAGCGTATTTAAGCATTCATTATTTTTCTGCTCTAAAAATTTTACCCGCCTCTTTTAACAATTTGAAAGAACAATATGGATACTTCGCGCACAGTATTTTATATGCCGCTCTTTACAAAGGAAAATTTATGCAGTATTTTGACAAGGACTCCTTAAAAACATTGAAACTTTGCGCTCAAATCAGTGCGGAATTAATACAAAATAAATCAGCTAAAAATATTCAAAAAGATATTCAAAAAGTAATCGAAGCTAAAGAAATGAGTAATTTGGAAGCGCTATCCATAGGGCTTATGATTTATCTAATTCTATTCTTGACCTTGTTTGTTCTTAAATATTTATAATATGAATTTACGGTTTCAAAACTAAAAAAATGAGGATCTACAATAGTCCTATCAAATTACTTGGTGAAGCGGTCAATCCAAAGGAAATTGACAAAGCATCTATCCGTAAGAAACGGAAGGAGTTACTTTTAAGGTTTAATTTGACACCTGACACGACCCTCCAAATCGCAGGAAAAGAATATGATAAGCATTCTTTGATTCAGGCATTTGAGACATTTGAAGAAGATATTGATTTTCATGTTATGCTTTCAAAATATCCTGCCTTTGTTGATTTTTTAGAAAATGGTGATACCGCCTATTTCGAAAACCCAGATGAACGTGGCTGGCACTTGGTCGAAATTCCTGCAATCAAAAATAAAATTCAACCCTATTTTATTGATCAATACAATGAGACACTATACCAGCTCATTTCGAGTAAAGACTTTAGAGAATCAAACCGGGCCAAAAGATTATTGGAGCGTCCTTTTCCAATTCCAGAAGACTGGAAAGGAGCTTGCTTTCTGAAAACACATGATTGGTTTGAACATCAAATAAAGGAATTGAAAAAGCTATCAATCGACGAAAATCTGGTATCAAAAAAAGGCAGTAAATGGAGGCTTCATGAATCCATTTTTCCCATCTTACAATATGAGTTTATCAATAAATTTAAACTTATGCCCATCACATTTGATGGTTTGAAACAGCACTTTGCTGAAGTTATTCAGACAATTGCAAGCCATGCTTTTTCAAAGGAAGATACGCTCAATTACTTCGATCGAGAAACACTCCATGCCATAAAAGACCTTTCTCATTTTGCCTTCGACCAAACTAAAATACCTGCCTTTTATCAAAATGCGCAAGTCATAGACCGCCTACTCAATGCTCCGGAGCGCCCTAGCTTTTATATGAATGCAGACCTAAAACGAGCCCTCACTATTTTAGTCTTATTCCTACTTGTTTTCACGATTTTCAAAAGGATTTTCATGTCATGAGTTTTCAAAGTCCCATACACGTTCTATACAATAAAGATTTATCTCAAATTACAGAGAAGAACCTGAAAATGTGGCGCAAAGAACTGATGCTTCGATTTGATTTGGAGGAGCAAACGACGATTGAATTGAATGGAATTGAATTTGATAAAAATGGTATCATTGAGGCATTTGAAAGATTACGACTAGACACTGATTTTCACATCCGCTTATTTAAAAATGAAGGTCTATTAGATTTTATCGAAAAGGGGCAGGTTTATTTTTTTAATGATTTTCATTTTTGGGAAGACTTTAAAATAGAAGGCTTTTGGAGTTGGATAGGTCCCGCATTCATTTCTACCCTGCAAGATTCTTTATATAAATATGTTTCCAATCACAATGTTTATTTCATTGAGAACCTGAAAACAATCACCAAATCTGGTTTCCAACTATCCTCTCAAGACAAAGACGAAGCCTATTCGAAGGCTTATCATTATCTGGATACTTTTATTAAAGTAGGGCGTAAAAAATACGAAACACCATTTTTTGGTAAAAAACCTAGGCAAGTCAAAAAGGAAGTCAAAGAATATCTAAATGAATCTACTTTTCTTATTCTTAAAAACCTGCCAACTGAATTTAATGCACTCAAAGCCAACTATGGAGCATTTGCCCATAATGTAATTTACGACGCTTTACATAAGCAAGCATTATTGACAGACTTTAAAAAAGATGCACTCGAGCTCATCAAAACCGCACTTCATATTGATATTGAATTTAGAAATGATACACAGTCAAAAGAATTACTTCAACATGTTGAAACAGTCCTTAAAGGAGGATCGCATCCAGGTGAAGGCTGCGCAGTAAATACAGTGAAACTTCCCTTCTTTATTATTATGTTATTTATAGTTTTAGTGCGCTTCGGAACGGTGGTAGATGGGTGTAACAAACCGAGAAGAACGAATTATAATAATTTCCCTGATATCAACTTCAAGTATCAATTGCCAGTACAATTGGACACAACCGATTTTATTGGAACCTGGAAGACAAAATACCCTCAGCGCTGGGCAGGTGACACCACTTCCTACCAAAAAACAATGACCTTTTTCAATGACTCCTTGGGCGTATTGACCTTCAGTTTTCCAACAGGAAAAAGCAAAAAAGAGTGTATTGTTACGAATTTTTTCCGTTGGGAATTCCAAATTTTTGGAGGTATTTCTAATTGGAATAAACTTGAATTAATTTATACTACTCAATCCATTAAAAATGGCGATTCAACGGATTTAGCCTTGCCAAATCGAGTCATGTTAGACAAAATAAAAACAAAATTAGGCTCGAAAAAAGAGTTAGTAGGATTGCAAACCTTTCCTCTTTTGCAAGAGGGGCGCAATATAAAAAAGGCAATCCCGAGAGGTTATGCATATACCAAAACACCAAAAGTGATTTTGGATTATTACAAGAGAAACAAGCCTAAAGAATTCGAAACATTTCAAAAAGTCACTCAAGCTAATGAAGCCAGAGAGTACTTAGTTAAAAGCTTTCAATCCGATTACAATCGAAACAATAAATTTCAAATCAAGGTTTTACCAAATGATCTATTAATCACCATGAAATATTCTTCATTGAAAAAAGATACGATCGGCAATTTCAAATTTCGGAAAGGAAAAGCCTATTTGAACCCAACTAAATGGTATATTTCAGGAGATCCTTGTTCCCTCTCAGGGCGAATAAAAGGCATCAGGTATTTGAATCAAAAAGGCAAACCTAAAACTGGCAATTTGGAGCTTTGTTTTCACTATAATGAAGGCTATTTCCTAAGGGAGGGCATCAATCTTTTACCTGAAATCAAGGTCTCTCCAAAGTAAAATCATGAAACACAAAACCTACCATATCCATTGCGCCAAATGCAATCAATACGTTCTGACGTACCATAAGAAAGGGGCTGGTAAGGGTATTTTAAGACTCTACCTCGCCAATATTTTTGAACCTAAAGAACTAACCAATCTACATCGTTCTAATTTTCAAAGAGTAAACGATGTACCTAATTTGACTTGTCCAGCGTGTGAAGAAGTTTTGGGCGTACCCGCCTTGAGTAAAGGACAAAAATGGGTATTTCGAATGAGACAAGGATATTTTCATCGAAAATTAAAAAAGTAAAAAAAGAAACCTTTTCAAATATCCGTCATTCAAGTTTTTCCTTTCTATATTTGAATTTCATTTTTCACAGAAAAAATACCGTGGACGATCAGGCATATCCAATAGAACGTAGCAGCTTAATTCAAAAGTTATCCCTCCAATGGGATCTTCGAACAGGCCCTTATCGTGCATTTTTTCCTCAAGAAGAGGCCGAGCGCAAATTTTGCCAAGACATTCTTGACAAAGCTCCTGATGATACCATTCTTTTTGCTGCTTGCCAAGATACCCGAACGGGTGAAATTGTGGCTAGCCTATATTTAGAGGATGCTTTTGAAATGGTCGACAACTCTGAAAAAGCAACGGCATTTAACCTTCAAAAATTAGGTGAAGAAAGGTTAAGCAAAATGGTCATTTTGTCCCAAATATCTTTTGTAAAAGGAGAAGAAAAAACGATGATCTCTCAAGTCTTGATGAGTCATTGTTTTATTGAAGTATTGAAGATTGGTGGTCAAGGAGTGTTATTAGATTCAGATGTTGGACACTTTTCCATCTATAAAAGACTGGGGATGCGACCAATTGGAGCCTTATATAAATCTTCGGAAAATGGCCACTCTATTCCAATGGTGTTTCTTCCTGATGAAGACTATTTAGCACTTATCAACTCACCCGTTTTAAATTTATTGAGAGGTATCACTTTCAGTCACTACAAATCCATTTGTCAGTGGTATTATCAACTTGTTAGAAAAAATACCGAATTGCAAGTTGGTTCGGCTTATTATCCAGAAACGACGGAAGAATATGAGGGACATTATACGATTACTGAAGGATTAACAGATAAAGGTCGAGCATCTTTTCTGAAAAATGCGATGGTCGTCAAATGCCGCCAAGGGGAAGTTTTGATTACTGAAAACGACAGAGGCAAAGCTTTTGGTTTTATTCAAAGAGGCATTGTCAAAGTAGTTATTGCCAATAAGACAGTTGTCCTTCTTAGTGAAGGAGATATTTTTGGTGAAATCGCTTTTATATTAAATAGTAAACGTTCGGCAGAAGTTATTGCCATAAGCCCTCGAACAGAGGTCGTCTTATTTAGCGCAGATGCTATTAATCAATTGGAGAATGAGGCAGATAAAGCCGTTATTTGGCGGAATTTATCAAGAGTTTTGGCACAACGAGTTGTTTTGACAAATAAAATGCTGGGATAGACCTGACCTATTCTTCGCTCCAATTCAAAACGCCTTTAAGGAACTCGGACAAAATAAATGTCCCAATTATGCTATTTCAAGAGTTTGGTGATTTCTCCCCAGGTCAATTCAAAAGGGACCACTTCTGATTCCAATAAATCCAAAGAAACTGTCAGGGACACCTCTTGAATATTATTCCAGTATCGTTTAGTTCTTTGTTCTGCTTGCTTCAAGTAATAGTTAGCATCTTCGATGTTTCGTAATGCACGCAGAAAATTTTTGCTTCTAATATGTTCCTTTTTACGGAGATAAGTCGTGATGTATTTTTCTAATCTACAAGCTTTTGTTTCAAAATCATCAAATCTTTTATCGACGAGATAGTGTAACATTTGTGCTACAATCACCGAGACATTTTGTCCAGATTTATTTTTCCCCAAAACGTCCATTTCATTCAAAAATTTGCCCAATCGATAATCTTCTTCTATGTCAATTCGCCCAATTTTTTTATACCAAACCAAATAAGCCAAGATAATCCGCCATCGTTCTTGAATGACGTCTGATTTGAATTTCTTAGGTTGACTTTCCGCTTTTCTCCATGCTTTATAAGCCATTTCAGGATGGTTACTATGAAACCCCAAGATGGCAATTAAAAACAATGTGATATTCCAATTATAACTTCCTTTCGTTGGAAGCTTTAAACATCGATTGAGATAGTCTTCAGCTTTTGCATATTCTTTTTGATTAATAAAAATGACTGCCAGTTTCGTATAAAAAGCATAACTCGTTGCATAGGGTAAGGGTACCTCAAAACGCTCAAAAAAACGTATCGCCGCTTCCGCATTTTTAATCACACTCGGTTGATCATTCATTACTTGAGAATAATAACTTCTAGCATTGAAATAATAAAGATTGAAGCGGTGTTCTTTATTGGTTTGAGCAATTTTATCCAGTTCGTTTAACTGCTCCTTAATTCCATCCATATTTAGATTCTTCCGGATACGAAAAATCATCTCTAAGTTTAAATTATGAGCCATACCCTCTTCCTCTATTTTCTTTCGTAATTCCTTTATTTTAGATTTAAAAAAATAGTACTTCTTTGCATCTGTTTCAATAATCGAATAATGGCTAATCAGTATTTTTGCCATAGACAAAGCGGCATCAAACTCTCCATATTTTATTGCCATATTGAAGGTTTCATGTCCTAATTTATTGGATAACTGACGCTTTCCTCTGAGGGCAGATATTTTGACAGCAGCCTCATTTTTCCAAATGGTATAATGTGCTTTTTGTACCGTAGTGAAGTCAGGAAAGCTATTTGAAAAAATACCTCCAATCAATCGTTCTTTTAATTCCTTATAAACTATCCTGAATCGGGCTTCACTTTTATTCTTTTTTTTAAAAACTGCCAAGGCTTCTTTTCGGGTAAGACGCTCAGTTCCAATCATCAACTCAAACATTAACAAGATATCTCCTGCTAAAGGTTGGTAAGTGGATAGTGTAGAAATCTCTTTTAACACATTCATTATTTTATAAAAAATTAGGCATAAACAACTGAATAATAGCAAAATAGACATTATTTTACTATTATTTAAGAGATTACAAAACAACAAAATTTGGCGTTTTTTTTCTAATTTTTTACGGCTAGCTTTGGTTTTCATAAAAAAAGAAACCCAAAGTGGTAGATAATAACCACTTCAAAAAATTAAAAGCACGAAATCTCACGCTTTCTTAAGAAGCCCTTCCTAATTAGGAGGGCTTTCTACTTTTCTAAAACCTTTAGTCCAACTTCCACTATTTTCCTCAATTCTTCCGGCTCTGTTTCTACTTTCGAAATAAGGGAGTAGGAAGGTATTCGGTCGTACAGTTCACAATAAAACATCCTTTACGATCAGAATCTTCCATCGATAATTGCACAGAAGCGTATAAAAGGGTTTTTATCGCGGCTCTAATGGAAGTATGAGCCACAAAATGTTTTTTCAAAAAATCAGGGAAGAATGCGCAGATGCGATAAATTAAACCCAGCTTTCAAAACATTTTCCTCTTTTTATCCTTACACTATCCAATCAATAAAAATAGAAAATGAAAAGCTTATTAGTTTTTACCCTTATGGTTTTGGCATCGATAGCACCCGAACATAGAATTGACTTTGGCGAAAATACAGGCAGTCAAGATTGGCGCGTTTTAAGTGATAGTGTAATGGGCGGTTTGTCTTACGGTCGTATTCAATATATGGAAAACAGCCTTCAATTTAAAGGAGAAGTTTCTCTAGAGAATAATGGCGGTTTCAGTTCCATTCGGAGTCCTTGGTCAGAGATGGATTTATCGAGATTTGAAACAGTAAGTATACGTTTTAGAAGCAAAGGACAAGCTTTTGCATTTACGTTGGAAAAGGATCAACGTTGGTATTTGCCCTATTTCAAAAAAGAGTTTACCTCCGATTCAGAAGATTGGCAAGAGGTCACTTTGAAATTGTCAGATTTCAATGAATATAGGATAGGACGCATGACTGAGAATAAGCTGTCCAAAGAAAACCTTGAAGACATCATCCGCATTGGTATCGTCACAAACTCAAAGAAAAAGAGTCCCTTTGAATTGGAGATTGATTATATCGTTTTTAAATAAAGGGTTGGGCGTTAAGCCCAGTTGGGCAGCAACATATTGTTGATTTTTTTTCTTTTCAGTTTGTTGCTTTCGCCGCAAAAATTCTTTTTAAAACCTTTCAGAATCAGGTGTCAGATATCAGGTCAAAAATTAAAATTTTCTCTTAGGTGTAAGAGAACCCTCATACCTGAGTCCTGCCCCCTATACTGGCTCTGCTAGGTTAGGATTAATCAAAATAGAACTTTTCCCGATTACAATTGATTTAGCTTTTTAAGGAGACCCTCTTTATAACGACCTCCGATAGGTAACTTATGTCTACTCAATTGAACTTCATTTCGGGATAAATCAATGTTTTCTATCAAATCTATATTGACCAAGTAACCTCGGTGTATTTGAAAGAAAATATCCGACGGAAGTTTTCCTATAATTCTGCGAAGAGATATTTTAAAGGCATATTTTTTAGTGTCTGTTATAATCTCCACATAATTTCCTTCGGCTAAGATGTAGTGAATGGCTGAAAATTTTACTCGGTTGAGTTTATTATTCGTTTTTATAAAAAGGCTATCTGATACCGTATTTTGAATGGCTGATGTTGGCTCAATTTTGTCCTCCTTCGTTTCTAAGGCAGAGTCAATGACACTACTCAAAGTAAATTGATTAAATGGTTTGATTAGGTAAGCATGCATCCCCGCGGCCTTCGCTCTTTCAAAGTATTGGTCATCATTATGAGAAGTTAGGAAAACAACTGGGATTTTTAATGGGGAAATTTTTGCCCCCAACTCAATACCATCCATCTCCCCTTTTATAGAAATATCCATTAGAATTAGATCAATTCTTTCAAGTGCTATTACTTCCAAGGCTGATTTAGCATTATCAACAGCATCCAATGGAATATATCCCAACTCATGTACCATGCGTTCTAATTCTATAGCATAAAGGGGGTCATCTTCTACGACTAATATTTTCACCTCTTTCATGAAAAATAAAACTGATGATAACTAAATAATTCTCTCTCCTTATTATTCTTTCGCCGTCTTTGACGGCGTTTTCCACAACTTTTAAAAAGTGTATGGCAGAAAAATAAAGAAATCGAAAGGTAAACCAACTTTTATGGAATAGGAATAAATAGTTGAACTTTCGTGCCTTTTCCTAATTCGCTCTCAATCGTGATTTTCCCTTTATTTACTTTTAATAGCTCTTTACACACGACCAATCCAAGTCCTGTCCCTTTTTCTCCTTCCGTACCCGCCGAACTTTTATGACTATCCACCTCAAAAATAGTATTCATTTTTTCAGGGGGAATCCCTACCCCTGTATCTGCAATAGAAAATAGTACCCATGGAGTCTTCTTAGTCGCCGTAATATATATTTCTCCGCCTTTCGGAGTAAATTTTAGAGCGTTACTCAATAGATTTCTTGCGACCAACTCAATCGCTTGTTTATCTGCAAAAACTTCTATTTTCTTTTCAATATTCCAGGTGACCTTAATTTTCTTTTCTTTTGCAAAATTAAGGAAACTTTCAAACCCATCTCCAGCAATTGTTGCAATAAAAAATGCTTCAGGTTTATAAGGCATTTGTTTTGTTTCTTTCATTGCCCAATTCAACAAATTATCCAATTGCCGTCGAAGTCGCATTACCTGCTCATCAATCATATTACCCATCGCTTGTACTCTCTCAGGCTGGTTCTTTTTAAAAAGATAAGCGATATTACTGGCCATATTTTGAAACCCAAGCAAGGATCCTTTAAAATCATGTCCAATAATGGCAAATAGCTTATTTTTAGTTGTATTCAATTTTTCTAATTCAAGATTCTGTATTTGAATGGTTTTATTTTTTGATCGTAACTTCTCATAGAAAAACCACCCCAAGCCTATCATTAAAATCATCAAAAAACCAATAACCAAAGTGAGCCGAAGTCTAAGATTCAGAAGATTATTTTCCTTCTCTACCTTTCCCAATTCATACTGTGCTCTTATCCATTCTAGGTTTGCTGCTCGCTCACCATTGTATATCGAATCCCTCGTTAATTGGTACAATTCATGAAATTTTAATGCATTCGGGAAATCCTTTTCATTTTTATAAATCTCTTTATAGAGACCGTAAATCTGCTCTAAGTCTAGACTTGAGTTGAGTTCCTTAGCAATAGAATGAGCCTTATTTAAATAAACGAAGGCACTATCTTTTTGCCCCAAATAATAATATGAATTTGCTACATTAAACAATATGTTTGGATAATAATAAATATACTCTGCTTCAAAATATCTAGCAAGCGCCTCTAAACCATATTTTTTTGCCTCATCGTATTCCCCTTTTTGAGCCAATACACTCGCCATGTTAGTCAGTAATAAAGATAAGTCAGATCGATCGAACTCTAGATCTGTTTCATACAATTGACGAGCTAACGTAAGTCCTTTTTCATAATTTATTTGAGCAGTATCCAACTTTTCCATTTCTTCATAATCGCTGCCTAAATCATTATAAACACCTATTAAGTCTCTAGTACTTAAATTATTTTCATAAATCACTCTACCTTTATGAAGAAACGCAATAGACTCCTTCAAATTCAACATCCCTTCAGCATAAATTCGTGCCATTGTTGTATATGCATCCGCTAAATACAAACTATCTTCAAACTCTTCCGCCAATCGACTCAACTCCAACCCTTTACGCAAAGCACTAAAATAATCTCTCTCCTCAACATCTAGATAGATCAAAGGAATCATACTCGAAAAGACTAAATCATCTCTATTTAGTTTACTATATAAATCAATTCCTTTTTGTCTATTCAATCGAGATTTTTCAGTATCCCCAATAAAATCATAATGCTCCCCCAACATATCATAGGCAGTAGCAACCCCTAGTTCATAATTTAATTTTTCAGATAACATTAGAGCTAACTCTGCCTCTTTCTTTGCCTCAATTGGAAAATAGTAAGCTATATCATTTAATAAATCTATTTTTTCAATACCTTCTAAAGAAAGCACTTCCATTCTCATGCTATCCAGATCCTGGGCATGTAGCTGATTTAACGCTAAGAAAAAAATTACAAGTACTAAGGGTTTTAGTAGTTTACTCATAAAGGTGAATCAAAAAAGAAGATTTTTTTATTCTTGCAAAAATATAAAACATAATAGTCGATACCCTGTAGAGATTGATTTTTTAATTTGAGCAATCTCATTCTAGACTACATATCCTTATCTTATTTTATTTTAATACAAATCTTTGCTTCTCTAATGATTACTATACTCCATATTGAAAAGCAAATGAACCACTCTGCAGCAAGTGGACGGAGTATCATCCCTACAGGCCAAACTCAGAAGTTACTTTTCCGAAGCAAGCATCGGGGAATTCTCTAGATTTAAAAAAACTATTTTGTTCCATTAGTAACGGAGTAAAGAAATCTGTATTCCTTATAGTATTGCAAGATCTGAGACGTAAAGTCAAGAATAAAACTCAAAAAGATTGGGTTTATTGGATAAATTACAATTGCTATGAATACAAACAGATCTTTGTTTGCCGTTCCTTGAACTAATCAGTGATCAAGAATTTATCGGCAATAAATGGCTTTTGGATTTAGTAGAGTGAAAGATTAAGTTAGTGTTGAGTTTAAAAGCAAACCAACGCTTCAATATCTATCACAAAAAGTGTAGCTATCATTAGAAATAACACCTTAAAAAAATGGCTAAACGCCTTCATAACTAGTCAATATTAGAGTAAAAATAATTCTATTATAGAATAGATAAGTATTCATGCGATTAACATTGCTCCTATTCTTTTTGAATAGAACTATCTTTTTTCGACTACCAAAACATCATTAGAAACTCAAAATTTTTAAAAATAAGTCTTGCTACTTCACAAGCTTTGAAAATATTGACCAAAAAACTCTACTTTATTTAATACATTCAAATTCTTACCAAAAAAAGGGAATAAGCTACCAAAAAAAGGGAATAAGCTACCAAAAAAATAAAAAACAACCATTTCAAGATAAACATTCATAATTTTGATCGGGTTTCTAATCGAAAACTTAATCTTAAAACACACATTTTTGTATCAGCCATTCTTGGTTTGAAACAATTTGTTTACGACAAAGCTTCATGAGTTTAGTTTTCAATGAAAATTGGCTTTTAAATGTCAACTTTTTCACTGGATTTCAGGCTCAACAAACAATATAGGTTAGAAATTGAACTTTAAGTCATTTTTTTCAATAAGAATTGATTTCTTGAAAGTCAATTCAGTAGGAAAATTTCGAAAAACTTCAATTATCTGCTAAAATCATGTTTGTTAAGTTTCAAAACGAGAATAACTGGTTTTATATGAAACAAATATATTTTTTTGTCAAGTATTGAATAAAACATTTTTGTTCCAAATACATTAATTTAACACAAAAAACTGATGGATAATCATTTTAAAATAATAGGTTTATCGACATTTATTATTGAAAAGTAATTAATACGTTGATAATAATCTTATTAATACGAAAAATTTACTATTGGCTCGATTTTGGTTGTAATTCTAATAATAAATCAACTCTTTCTATTCAAATCCTTTCAACCAATTTATTCAGTACTTATTATTTTCCCCTCAATCGTGTCTTTACAAGATACAACATCCCCATACATTTAGATATATACGATTAAACACAAAAGATTCATAGTCTTAGTTACTTCTTTCTCCAAAGAAGGAACTAACTGGATTCCTATAATAATAATTAACATTAACATTAAAACAAAAATTTAAAAATGACTAAGCACATCAAATTTATGATCACCGTAATGGTTATTGGGGCCATTTCAAGTACAACATTACTTGCTCAAGACGATACAGATGACGTACACAATGTAACTATCACCGTACCATTAGTCGCCTTATTAGATATCGCACCTGCTGGAAGTACCATAACCCTAGGAGCTACTGCTCCAACTGAAGCAGGTCTTCCATTAGACTTTTCTGGAGCTACAGATAATTCTTTATGGTTAAACTATTCCTCAATTATTAATACAGGAGTAGTGGATTCAAGAAGAGTAACCGCTGCTATTACAAGTGGTACTGTACCTGGAGGTATGGTTTTGAAAGTTACTGCTGGAGCAGCAGCAGGTTCTGGAGATGGAACATTAGGAGGAACAGCTGGTGTAGTAACACTTGATGGAACTGCTCAAAATGTAGTTACAGCCATCGGAAGTTGTTATACAGGTGATGGAACAACTAATGGTCATCAATTAACATATGCATTGGAACTTGATGCAGGCGGTAATTATGCCGATCTTGACATTAACGATGCTACAACCTTGGAAATTACTTATACACTTACAGATAATTAAACATTACCCTTAACTCATTATCATATTTAATAGCTATGATTTAAGGACTCAAGATATTTCTGGTAACGCAGGCTAAATAAATGATAAACAATTTATTTAGTCTGTGTTGCCTATAAGCGTTTTGAATAATTCCATTTTCCCTCATTTCGCTAAAAATATTCGCTATGAAGTTGTTTGCTAAATTAGCTTTCTTAACAATATTATTACTGAGCTTCACTTTCACCAATATTCAAGCAAATATCGTTGTAAAAAACGGGCTGTCGCATCTTCACGATGTTACCCTAGGTAAAGTGTACAAAGGATCTATTGAGATTCAAAATACTACGGATAGAGAACAGTCCGTAAAGCTTTATCAACGAGATTATCAATTCTTTTATACTGGCGAAGCTTTTTATGAACAACCAGGTAGTCACAAACGCTCCAATGCCAATTGGATTGATTTAAGTACCTCATTTTTAACATTAGGCGCTAAGGAAGAAATAGTGATTAACTACGAAATCCAAGTTCCTGAAAACTTTGATTTGCCAGGTACAAGTTGGAGTGTCATTATAGTAGAAGGTGTAAAAAATGTAGACCCTAGTAAGTTTAAATCAGGCATAAATATCAATACAGTTATACGTTATGCTATCCAAATTGCTACAACAATAGAAGAAACTGGCTCTAGTGATTTACATTTCGCTAAAGTTGATTTGAATAAATCAGTAGAAGGCATCCAGCAGTTAGAAGTCGATGTTGAGAATATCGGTGAAAGGCTTTTAGTTCCAGAAATGACTTTAGAATTATTCAATAACGATGGTGAGTCTGTAGGAATTTTTACAGCAGAAAAAAGGAAAACCTACCCGGGTACTTCTGTAAAATACCAAGTGAACTTATCTAAAGCAAAAGCAGGAAATTATCAAGCCATTTTATTAGCTGATTGTGGAGAAGAAGAAGTGTTTGGAGTCAATATTTCATTAGAAATAAGCAATGACTAAAGTCAGGTATTTTATTGGAAATGTTTTTTTCCTTATCCTACTTTTCGGCGTTGAAATGCAAGCCCAAGAGGTGGATGTTTATTTAGTGAATCAAGAAACAATCATTGCAAAACCAGGAAAGGTAACGACAGTAGTTATCAATATTTCAAATGAATCAACAGCCAACCTAAAAGTCCAACCTAAGTTTTTCTATCCTAAAAAATGGAGCTCTATAACAGATACAGCTGTATTTGAGATTAAGTCAAAATCCAAATCAACAAAACTACTTAGCTTTTTTGTACCGAATCAAACCCCAACTGAAAATTATGAATTGGCATTTGAATTAGAAGAAGTAAGGACTAAAAAGCGATTACAAAGTCTTTCTTTTTCCGTTCAGGTAAAAGAAATTGTAAATATTTCGATAAAAGGTATCGAAGCTCCAGATTTTGTAATTGCAGGTGAAAATATTCATGCTAAATTTATTGTTCGAAATTTTGGAAATAGTGAACAAACCATTCTATTGACACCATACAGTTGCGACTTAATTGGGCCTGAAAGAATTGTTCTTCCTCCCAATACAATCCAAATTATAGAAGTTGCCGCTAGTACTATTTCTGAACTTCGAAAAGTAAGTCGAAAATCCTTTAGGCTAGAAGGACGCACCTCTACCGACAACCCAACCCAAGCTCATGCTTACTTACATTCACGAGTAATTCCAAATGCTAATGAAGAAATCAATGATGGGAAACAATTGCCTAGTTATGTTCGATTGTCCTATATTGGTCATAATAGAAATAATGTAGGTTATAGTTCTGGTTGGCAAGGAGAACTATACACACAAGGGAGTTTAGATGAAGCAGGAAAAAACAACCTTGAACTCAAACTCCAAGGTCCCAATCAATTTAATATTTCCTCACTCGGATTATATGATGAATATTATGCAAAATTTGAGACTCCAAATTATAAACTTCATATAGGGGACAAAACATACTCGCTGTCTCCTTTGACAGAATATGCTCGAAATGGAAGAGGGATAGAAGCTAGCATCCAACAAAATCACTTTGAAGCTGGTGGCTTTTTTCATCGTCCAAGATTTTTCCCAACAATTACTAACGAAATTGGAGTTTATGCTCGACATCATATCAATCAAAAGAATACTATTAGTCTTAATTATCTACATAAAAACTACGAAAATTCTGAGGTACCGGCTTCTTTGGTAAGCTTGCATAGTCGATTTGCATTATTGAAAAACACCATTATAGAAACTGAGGTTTCGAAAGGAGATCATGGAAGAGAGTCTGGGTATGCAGGATATTTTAGAGTAGAATCTTCTTCCTTGAAAAAATTGAGACTTTCTTCTACTATATTATATGCCAGTCAAGATTTTCCAGGGTATTTCACAAATACTTGGTATTATACGGGCTCCGCTAACTTTTCCATTACACGCAAAATCAGTGCATTTGCAAATGTTTATCAAGACGAAAGAAATGCAGCAAGAGATACTTTATATGCAACTGCCCCTTTTTCAAAACAATACCAAGGAGGTTTAAATTTTCGGTTCTCCACAAAAACTCAAATCAGAGCTTCTGCAAGTCAAAATGAATTAAAAGACCTATTACCTTCCAAAAAATTTCATCGCCTTAATCAATCTGTAAAACTCCAAATCAATCAATCCATAAGGTCTTTGCAATTATCTTCTGCTATTGAATACGGTCGAACTCAAAATTTTTTAAACCCCGAAGGTCAGGAGTATTCTAGGTTATTTAGGACATATTTAAACCTTAACTATCAATTATCTCATCGCCATAATTTTAGAGGTTTTGTTCAATTCCTTGAAAATAATGACTTTAACAATCTGAATCGCCAGCAGATCATTTATGGTATTTCTGGTAACTCTAAGATTACGAAATCTACTTATTTAAGGTTTCAATATCAAAACAATTTCGAAATTGAAGAATATTATCGCGATCGTAATTTATTTGAACTCCATTTTACCCAAAAAATAAAAAGACAGCACGAAATATCATTGTCGGGAAGGTATGCACTTCAGCGTCAGACAGTAAACAGTGGTGATTTTTCAGTTGCCGCTCATTACAAATACAATTTTGGTATTCCATTAGAAGGGAAGAAAAAACAATCCGCGCTTTTAGGTCAGATCTTTAATACTGGTTCTGATTCTGTAGAAGGAATCGTCCTTTATTTAAATGGCAAAACAGCTATAACAAATAGTGAAGGTCAATTCAAATTCAGATCATTGGCTCCAGGTAAATATTACCTTTTACTAGACCAAACTACTCTAGCATTACATCAAATACCAGATGTACCAACACCAATAGAGGTTGAAATCATTGAAGGACAGGATACCAACCTATCTTTTGGATTAACCACAAGCGCTACCATTTCGGGTCACCTTGACATAATACCAAAAAAGCTATTGACGAGCTCCGGCAAAAAAAATAATTTAGAATTACCTGGACCTCTACTAATTGAATTGACAGATGGGGAAGACTCTTTTAGACAAATTACAGAACCAGACGGGTCATTCATTTTTTCAGGTCTTCGTCCTGGAAAATGGACTTTAAATATTATATATAATGATTTATTTAAACATTTCTCTCTTGATGAGGAAACATTTGAATTAGAATTAAAGCCAGGACAAAAAGAAGACATTCAAATTCGACTAAGAAAAAAAGAGCGAAAAATTAAGTTTCTACAAAGTCTTTCTTTGACCTCAAAAGACTAAGTAAGCAAGTAATCAAATTTGGGTTAAAGATAAATAGAGAGGAGGTTTTGATTTTATTAAGGCAAAAAACGTAGGCGAATCCTTTGGTTCGGCTAGGTTTTTTAACGAAAAAAAATCAAAATATCGTTCAAGTTATCAGGTAATTTAAATTGATCACTTGCTTAATGCTACTTTGTCACTTTGAAGTATTCTTGGGAATATTTTAAGACTTATTTCTTTTTTGAAATATTGTACTTTTTGGCAGCTTTTGTATAAAAAACTAAAACTTGAAAAACCTTGCATCATACATATTCTTTATGGCTTTTTGCTTTATAAATTTAACAATAAGCCAAGCTCAAGTTGATCAAGATCAACATGATGTTATGTTTACTATTCCCGAAATAGCCTTACTAGATATTGAGCCTACTAGTTCAACGATTACCCTCACTTTAGAAGCACCCATAGCAGGGGGTGCGCCAGTTACAGTTTCAACAGATGGAACAGACAACTCAAAATGGCTAAATTATTCATCTTCAGTGAGTCCTTCTGCAACAACACGCAACATTTCAGCCCATATCACAAGCGGAAGTGTACCTTCTGGGATTAGTTTAAAATTACAGGCTAGTGCTTATACTGGCATTGGTGCAGGTGTTTTAGGAACACCTATAGGTTTGATCACCTTAAATAATTCACCACAAAACATTATCACAGGTATTGGTGGAGCTTATACGGGTGATGGTTCGACAAACGGACACCAGTTAACATTTACCTTATCTTTAGAGAACTATGGATTATTAGATAATGACAACTCGACCACCATTGAAGTTACTTTTACGATCACAGATTGATTTACCATTATGCAGAAAATATATTTTAAATATATCCTTCTCTTCATCCTTTTATTTTATTTCAAACCAATATCCTTTGGGCAAATTCAAATAAACCTAACAGGAGCTTGGGATTTCACAATTCCTAATAACGATATTTTTGAAGCAGGTCTAGATTTTTCTGGAACTTATAGCAGCAATGCAAATGAAGTAACGGTTAGTATCACTCAACAAGGGTTTTTTGCAAATTTTTTCAATTATAATTGGCGGGTAGATATCCGAAAATTAGACATCGACTGGCATTCTGATATTCAACTTTATGCTCGTCGGACAGGAAATGGTAATCCCTTTTTTTTATATGGTAATATAATTGGTGGAACCTCCTATCAACAGCTTAACACCTCCAATCAAATTTTTTTTAGTGGTAACAGAAGTAGACTTGACATTCCGATCCAATATGAAATAAGAAATGTCTCAGTTCTAATACCTGCCAAAACTTACGAAACTACGATTATTTATACTGTTACGGAATTGTAATAAGTTGATAAACTGTTTGTTCCCTTTAAAAAAATTCAATGCATCTAAAACGATTGACAAATCTTATACAATCAAAGAATTGAGTTTTTATCCAACAAAAAGAATATGTTATTGAAAAAATATTTTTGCTGCCTTTTTTTGTGTTGGGTAGGTCATCTTTGCTCTGGACAAATCGGAATTGATATTGTCGGTACGTGGAGTTATTCTGTTTCTGAAACCGATATTACAGAAGCTGGATCTGATTTTTCTGGCACTTATACAAGTGCCGCTAATCAAATTCTGGTTAACATCCCTCATTCCAATAATGGTAATTTCAATTATGACGTACATATTCAAAAGCAAGACATTGATTGGCATACCGATTTGGATCTATATGTAAGACGAACAGGTAGTGGGAATGGCGCTGGAAATGGAAACGGTAATGGCTTCGTCCAATTAGGCACCAACTATCAATTAGTCACCTCTACCAATCAGTTTTTCTTTAAAGGAAGAAAAAAGCGACAAGATATTCCCATTCAATATGAAATTAGAAATGTCTCCGTTTTAATGCCTGCTAAATCTTACGAGACTACCATTATTTATACCGTTACGGAATTGTAAAAAGTTGATAAAATAGTTTTAGCTTGAGCTTTAATTCTCACATTAGGCAAAAGCAACTCATTTGGAAAAGACACATTCTAAGCAAAAAATCGGTCAATGGGTATCTACCTCTTTAGTGTTAGGCAATATGATCGGTTCGGGCATTTTTTTGTTGCCTGCTTCATTGGCTGCTTATGGCGGTATTAGCATTTTTGGATGGATAATATCAGCTCTTGGCGCGATCGTAATAGCAAAAGTCTTTTCAGAATTGAGCAAAAAAATCCCTAAAGCAGGCGGCCCTTATGCCTATACTCGATGGGGGTTTGGAGATTTTGTAGGCTTTTTGGTCGCTTGGGGTTACTGGATTTCTATTTGCTGCACAAATGCTGCCATTACGGTAGCCATGTTAAGTTATTTAACCGTCTTCTTTCCTTTTTTATCAACTTCACCTTTAGTAGCGGTATCCTTAGGTTTAGCTATCATTTGGCTATTGACTTGGGTAAATAATAGAGGTGTAAAAAACGCAGCTTGGGTACAATTAGTCACTACCATTTTAAAAATAACACCCTTGATCATTGTAGCGATCGTCGGTGTTTTTTTCATCCAAACAGATCATTTTCAACCATTTAACCTAAGTACAGAGAGTGACTTTTCCGCCATTCTTGCTACCGCAACATTGACTTTGTTTGCCTTTTTGGGGATCGAATCAGCCACTATCCCCTCAGAAAATATAGAAAATCCAAACACAACCATCCCGAAAGCAACCATGTGGGGCACTTGGATTGCCATTGGGGTTTACATATTAGGCTCTATAGCTGTAATGGGTATTATTCCTCCTGAAACATTGGCACAATCAGATGCGCCATTTGCAGATGCAGCCGCTGTCATTTGGGGACCATCCGCTAGGTATTGGGTAGCGGCAGGAGCTGTCATTTCAACCTTTGGTGCCCTCAATGGATGGATTTTGATGCAAGGGCAAGTTCCATTAGCCGCTGCAAAAGATGGACTTTTCCCAATGATTTTTGGAAAATTAAACAAATGGGGAAGTCCAGCAAGGGGTATCATTTTATCAAGTGTCATTATCTCTATTTTGATGGGTATGAATTATGCAAAGGGATTGGTAAAAGCATTTGAATTTATGATTTTACTTTCTACTTTGACTGTTTTAGTCCCCTACCTTTTTTCTTCCGCCACTCATTTGTTAATGGCTCTAAATGAAAAGCACCAGAAAAAAGGAAGTTGGATACTGGGTAGTTTAGCTTTTATTTTCTCTATGTTAGCAGTCGTTGGATCCGGTCAGGAAGTTGTTTTTTGGGGATTTTTATTATTAATGGCTGGCATACCTTTTTACGTTTTCATCAAAAAAGAAAGCTCAAATTAATATGAATAATACGCTTACATGTCATTCAGAATATGGAAAAATTGATTCCATATTCATTAAAAAGGTAAAGGATGCCTTTGTGAATAAAAGGACTATAAAAGAACAATGGGCGTCTCTAAACTATCTAGATGAACCCAACATCAACAAGGCAATTGAAGAATACCATCAATTTGAAAATTTATTGAAATCAGTAGGTAGCAAGCTTCAGTATTTTCCGCAAAATGCACAAGTTGGTATGGATTCTATGTATTGTCGAGATGCCTCTATCGCTACAAATAAAGGCATGATATTGTGCCAAATGGGCAAAGCTCAACGAATAAAAGAACCCGAAGTAGCTGCAATTGCTTTTAAAAAAAAGGGAATCCAAATTTTAGGAAAAATAGAAGCACCTGGATCAATAGAGGGAGGAGACGTGGCCTGGTTGGATGAAAAAACATTGGCAGTTGGACATGGGTATCGTAGTGATCATGAAGGTTTTCGACAACTACAAGAACTGCTAACTCCACTTGGGGTCAATTGTATCCAAGTCCAATTACCACACTACAAAGGGCCTAGTGACGTATTTCATTTGATGTCCATTTTTAGCCCTATTGATAAGGATTTAGCAGTCGTTTACTCCCCTTTAATGCCAGTTAATTTTCGCAACGAATTGATTTCCAGAGGGTACGATTTAGTGGAAGTACCAGAGGAAGAATTTGAAAGTATGGGCTGTAATGTATTGGCTATTGCACCAAGAGTTTGCTTGCTAGTGAAAGGAAATCCAACAACTAAAGCAGCTTTACAAAAAGCGGAATGTACTGTTTTAGAATATGAAGGTATGGAAATTAGCGTGAAAGGTGGGGGCGGCCCAACCTGCTTGACTCGCCCTATTTGGCGACAAAGACATCAGGGAGCTAATTGAATTCATTTGACCAAGTTAATAAAGATACTTAACTCAAGTACAAGACTTTTTGACTATAAAATAATGCATAGGAGGATGTCACATCCGACCTTATCTAACTGGTTCGGATGTGACATCCTCCTATGCATTAGGTGAAAATTTCAGTATAAGATTTCATTGATTTCTTTGACAGAACACCATATGAATTCATTTCGGTCTAACATTGAACTGATTAGAATCTAGATTTTCATAGCTGTCGCCAGAAAAAGTCGTCCGGACGGACGAGAAAACAAAGGAGGCGAGTACAGCAAAATTGCTTGCAATTTTTGTTGGACTCGCCTCCGAAAAAGAATTTTTCGCGGCGAAAGCAGCTATCTGAAAAGAAAAAATTATCGACAACATGTTAGTTTTAAACTTGGCTTAAGAGCCTATTATAAATGCTATAAACATGAAGAGCCCGAGTTCTCAATAGTTGAGAACTCGGGCTCTTCATTGAATCTATATATTTATATTGCTAAATAATTACCTATAAATCTCTATTTGACTAAATTAAAGGATAGCCCTAAAAATATACCTAATTCATAAGGATGATGAACTGGTACGATATCCGCTTCGGATGTGAAGCTATCGCCTACTTCAAAGCCTTGCGATAGTCTTTCGACTCTTCCTCCCATAATACCTCCAGTCAATACAATTCGTTGACCTTTTCCAAAAATAAGACTTGGTCCTAAAAAGAAAGTAATTGTTTGAAATCCATCTGCTCCATTCAATGGAAACCCAATACCTAAAGCTCCTCCTAGAGACGTACTTTTCGGTGCTTGAGAATAAAAATGGAAGAAGGAGGTCAACATAGGTAAAAAACTATCTTGACTCTGTGCTTGTATCTTATCTTCTCTCAAGAAATAAGATTGAGGCTTATCAAAAAACTGCCCAAAACTAAGACCGACACTAGTATTGATTTTCAACCCTCCAAACACGGGTACCTTTATCGGGGAAACTCTAATCAATCTTTTTGCCCCCGTATACTCTAATGAATCTTTGAGTGTAAACTCCAATTCTAGAGAGGTAATATCATTGGTTGCTTCAGTTCTATAGGTATGAGAAAAATCATTGACTGAAATAGCCTCGTATTCATATCGCATGGAAGTCAACATCTCCAATTCTCCCTTTTTGGCTGTTTGGATAAGTTTTTTTAACTCCTCTTTATTTTCAGCTACATTTTTCTCAACGACCACGGAGTTTTCGTAAATATCCATAGCTGTTTTTTGAAATTCTGTAAACTCAATATCCGCGAATCCAAAACCTCCGAGCAATTCAGAAATTCCACCTATTTCTTTGACTTTCTGTTTGTAATTTCGATGCCCTTTTTCTAATTGATCCATCTTTTCAACAAGATGTGCCTGCTGATTATTTTGATCAATTAGCTTTGTCAAACTAACTTCTTCTACTGAACTAACTTCCAAACCTTTTTGCAAGTATTCCTCAGTTAGTTTTTTGATTTGTTCAGTCGTAAGAGTAGGGTTATATTTAATTTTATTAACCTCTTCCAAGACCATATGCTTGATCTCTTGACCCTCCTTATATTTCTGAATACCTTTTTGTACTTTATTTAATTGATTTTCTGTCTGAACCATTTCCCGAGCCACTTTGTCAAATTTTTGTTTCAACATACTCACTTGTTGCCAAGCTTCTCCTTTTTCGCCAAATCCCGGCCCGTCAAAGTCTATATCATCCAGATTATCGAATCCATCTCCAGCTCCTGAGTTAAACCCTCCAAAGAAACTAGATAGTCCCATCGGAGAAAAGGAAGAAGGAGATAAGATGCTAGCCACACTCTGATTGCTACTTACGACATCTAAGGCTTCGTTATCAGCTTTTACCTCAACATCGTAAAGGTAATTATTGTAATTTTCGATGTGCAGGAAGATAACTTTACCCTTTTTCACTCTAGGTTCACTAGTTTCTTGCCCATCAAAAATGTATTGGATTTTTTCCGAGCTAGCATCATAATGAATGTGTAAATCTTGGGAAAAAATAGAAGGAATCGCAAGCCACATCAAAAGATGAAAGGTAATTTGAATTGTCTTTCTCATGTCTGTTAATTATTTTCTGTCTGTCGTAAGATTACTGTTGTTTTAGTTATAATCAGCAGTCTCATTGTGAACGGATTAAAGGTAAAAAAAAATATCGGGGTAGCTTCAAATCCCGGCAAAAATTATAATTGCCAGGATTTGAGAAGAATCTACCCAGACTATGAGAATACGGAATGATTTTGTGGGGCTTTGGTATTTCAAGGACCGTGTATATAATAAATTGACCATTTTTATCTCATCTCCTTACTGTAAAAACCGTCTTTTAAAAATCAGGCAACACGAGGTTGCCTGATTCTGGATTGGTTGTTCTCGTAAGGAAAAATCGGATATGTTTAAAGTTGATTTCGTTTTGTTTAGAGAATAGATACATTCACCGTTTATTAGGCAAACGCTATCCATACAGGCTTTCATGGACGAAGATTACGCCTATTCTATTTTTATATTCGTAACTGCCAAAATATCTTGATGAAATCTCTCAGCTAATGCAAAATATTGGTGTTTTGGAAGAAATAATCTGAATGTGAGTTCCTCTTCTAAAGGAGTACTATTCACAATGATTGATTTTCTTAAATTAGGCGCAACGACCATCAAATTATTTTTTTCATTCAAAAAGCCATCTATCTCATATCTACCGTTTGTTACTAGTAAATCTACTACCTTTCTATGGGTAATATTCGTATTCACTTCCACATAGATGGCAATGTGATTCTTATCCCAGTGTTGGATCTCTAATCGATCTTCTAGGTCTAATATTACCTTTTCTGCTTGTTGTGTACTTAATTTTGTAACTAATACTTTTTGAGGTGCTTCTTGGGCAAAAATCATGGTATTTAATAATAAAAAAGCCAAAAGGAAGAAACTATTTTTTAAGGTTTTCATGGCAATCTTTTTTAGAGGTTAATCAAATTATGAATACGCCTACTATATTTGATTAACTAAAAAAAGGTTACCCTATCTTTAATATTATTTTTCTTTTTGAAAAATCCATAGGGTTTTAATCCAACGAAAATCCCATAATTCGCCATAGCATTCTGTGATGGGACGTGTAATAAAATATGAGGAGGCACTTTCCAATAAAAACATCAATACAGGGTTTTCTCCTAAAACTAAATCCGTTCAAAAACCGTCCGAAAATTTGAAAATGGCTAAAACGGATTTTTATGAGAAAACCCTGTATTGGGAAATGAGGATAAAACGAAGATCTAATTTTTTTTAGTGGAAAAGGATTACAAAATCCGTTAAGAAATAGTCCGTCATAATATGTGTGAGTTATTTCTGTCCAAGCACTTAAGGGAGTTGGTAAAAAATAAGGTACCCAATTTTGCGTAGTTATATTTTATTCAGTCGAGGCAAAAAACGTAGGCATACCCAAAGGTATAGCGAGGCTTTAACGATGAATGAATAAAAAAGAGCAAGTAATATGGGTAGGCTATATTTTTACTCCTCCCTAACCTCAGAGCTATTTACTAGCATAGCTCATCAGGCTTACAAATCGTTTTGTATTGCGAATATTGTCTAAATCCTTATCTGTACTCATATTTTCAAAGTCATTATAACCCACTTCTACGGCTTCTTCTAGCCACTTTAACGCCGATTGACGGTTCCCTCGCAAGGATTTACTACAAGCCAAATTATAATAGGATATAGAGGCGGTAGGCTCCATTTCAATTCCTAGTTTAAAATAACGCTCAGCCATTCCGTATTCTTTTTTCTTCAGATAAATAATTCCTACATTATTATAGGCATTGACATCTTTAGTTTCTACCCGAATCGCCTCCAATCCGCACCGTATTCCTTCGTCATATTGATTAACATTTCCATAGACTAGGCTTAAATTAGACCATGGGATACTCCATCGAGGCGCCCATTCTGTTGCTTGATTCAAAAACAGGATAGAAGAATCCCAGTTTTCTAACTGAGAATGAATCACCCCCAATTCATTATAGATAAAAGCGGCCTGATCTTCATAAGATAATGCCAAATGTTGAATATCTAAAGCATTCTGATATAACATTTTCTTGTCGACTATCTCCTTTTTGGATAGCGCTTCCGCTTCTAAACGAATCGTCAAGCCTTTAAAATAATATTGTTTCGCTTTTAATGCCTTATATAAATAATGTCTTTCCCCAATCAACTCAGCCGCACGAGCAAGGTAGTCCGGAAAATGATTATAATGATCCCGATAGGCCCATCGAAGCGCCAACTCTTTCGAGTCCGTTTTCAGATAGGCATTAATAGCCTGTTGGGTCTCATCTTGAAGCGCAGCGGTTAATTTACGCCGAACCGCATTTTTAAATTTAGAAACATCTGTTGATTGCTCGATTTGAGCCAATAAATCATTAGCAGAATTTCCTGGCGGATGAAGCAAATTATTCAATTCTATAGCGACGATAAAATCTTGATACAGATATCGTGTTGCGGTATCGACCTTAGCCAAAAGGCTGTTTTCATAACCATCTGCTTCCAACCGAGCGATAGGAGGCAACCAATGGTTCTTCTTTTTCATATCTTTCATCACGTCAGGATGAACAGTAGCAACATTAGTATCTTCCTCCTTTGCCAAAAAATATAACATCCCATTTGAGATAACCTGATAGGGTACTCTTGCACTTACATAATTGCCTGCCTCCAAAAGATTTATCTCGTGATTTTTGTCTTCATCTGCCAACCCAATCAGTCCTTCTAAAAGTAAGGAAGTATAGGTCACCCGTTCATTTAGTTTGATATAACTTGACGTCGTAAAGTGAGGGACATTATCAGCAGAAATCGACATTTCATATACAGAAGAAGTATCTTTAGAGACATATTTAATAAGCTCCTTTTTTACAGGCTCTTTCATATCATCGAGCAAATAGGAATCTGTTAATATTAGAAGATCTATATTTCGAACTTTGGCCCAATTTGAAAGTGCTCGCTTAAATCTTAGGTAAGGAAATGCACCAGCCATAAAAATAGAAGAAGGTGCATCATAAGGCATCCAAAAGGAAGGTCTTTCTGGATTAGGCTCTACTCCATTTCCATAACCTGCGAAATAAACGAAAGCCTTGTCGCCAGGGTTTCCAACTTCTAAAAGCCAGAGTAAGGCAGAATTCATTTTTCCACTGGTCGCTTGCTCATTAGTTAATAAACGAATTTGGGTATTTTCTAATTCCCCCCCTGCTTCTGACTTCAAAAACGCCGCAAAAGAGCGCGCATCTTGTGCACTATATTTCAAATCTGCTATCTCGGGATCCTGATAGTCAGAAATCCCTATAATCACCGCATAAGTATTTGAACCCTTGACATCGCCTATTCTCGTCTGTGCCAATAAAGCAACACATAAAAAAAGACAAAGAAAAAGCAACAGACTGTTTTTCATGATTAGTATTTTTTTACGGAGTATTAATGAAAATAAGATAGCTTACGTTTTTCGATGATTCTTTTATGCTGAATTATTTTTGGTTAGGAAGATCTTTTGCCTTGGTTCAAGTCATTTAATTTCCTTTTCGAAGTTAGGAAGTAGGAAACAAATAACCTACCCATTTCACTTGCTCTTTTTCCTTCATTTTTCGTTAAAAAAACTCACCATACCTATTAGTGTGTCTGCGTTTTTTGCCTCGATTGAATAAAAATTGCTGTGCAAAATTTGGGTACCTTATTTATCTCCTGCTCCCTTATCAAAATTTGGATGCATTTGTAAATAACCAAACCCCATACAACGTTTTTGGAAGCTCTGTCGTGGGTGATTCCAAGCTTCAATTAATCGATTCCTTCTCAGAAACGATTGTGCAATATAGAAATAAGTATTCATATAATCAGCATCGATTTCCAATGCTTTATTTAGTTTTATCTTAGGCTTCTTTTGACAACTATACAAGTAATTAATTCCATAAACAACTTTTACATTTACGCCTTGAACACCTTCATTCAGACCTACAGGTAATCTCAGAATAATCAGTAGAGTTCTCATGGTTTCTTTATTCTGTTTTCATCAGGAAAATACTTTTGCATCAGTTCCTTCCATTTAGGGTCTTTTCGCATTGCTTCAAAACTAGGATCCTCTTGCAAATCAGATAGGTTCAATCCCTCATTACCCAACCCTTTTTCCAAACCTTGTTCAAAGTATTGCCATACTTGCTCTTTTTGATTGTTTTTCAAATACCATAATCCCAAATAAATATGCACATCAGCTGAGTTAGGAGACATCTCAAACCCTTCATCCAGCTTTCTTTTTGCCTCTTCTAAGCGGTCTGGTAAGTGAGTGTAAATTTCATTTTATCCTATTATGTATAAAAATCTGCGAATCATAGTTTTTATAAAGCAATGGACTTCTTTCTAATTATCATTTTTTAATTGAATTTGATGACTATTCATAAAGTTACCTTACAACAGCCATTCTACCTCTATTAGACTCTTAGGCAAAACTCAAAACCAACATGTTGTCGATAACTTATTCTTTACACGTTCCTAACCTGGCAAAGCCAGTACCTACCATAGGGGTCAGGAGTCAGGCGGTAGGTATGAGGATTTTCTGACACCTGATACTGAATGGTATTAATGGTTTTTTTTACCACAAAAACGCAAGAAATAACTTGAAAGAAACTAAGTAAATTCATTTGGTCAAGTTAATAAAGGTAGTTGACTCAAGCACTAGACTTTTTGACTAATAGTATCGTCTAAATTTTTACTTCCTAAGAACCAACGCTTT
>JANSWP010000128.1 GCA_024743405.1 Bacteroidota bacterium | reverse complement strand
GTTCGCCATTTGGAGATAAAGATTTTGATCTAATATTAGGCATTTTCTGAAGGAATAGCCAAGCTATTGCTGAGGAAAATAACGACGTATTAGAATAAAAGATTATCGGTAAAATGATGAAGTTATTCTTTACTCGTTACTTAGGTTAACCTAAGAAATTGTGAATCTCTTAAACCACAAGAATTAGATAGCCACGTTTAATAAGATGATTTTGCACCGATTTCATGAAGTTGGAATCGGTGCTTTTTTGTGGAATAAACCAGTCATTTCTTACCTTTGGATCGAACCAAATAAAAAAGAAGTTGAATTCGATTTTTATGACTGAAAAACGGGTAGAAAAATTTCGCAGAGTGGCCCGACATAGACAAGGCAATTTGACGATTATTTTAGAAAACGTACATGATCCGCATAATATTGGTGCTGTGCTGCGGTCTTGTGATTCTGTAGGTGTGAAGGAAATTTTTGTTTTGTACACAGAACCAGAATTGCAATTTGATCGCCTTTATTTAGGCAAAAATACCGCTGCTGGCGCATTGAAATGGGTAGATGTTCATTTTTATCGTGACCCAGAAGCATGTTTTAAACATGTGAAATCAAAATACAAAAAGATCTTCAGTACTCACCTAGCTGAAGATTCAGTCGAAATATATGACCTCAATCTGGCAGATTCTGTAGCCCTTCTTTTTGGGAATGAACGAGATGGCGTCAGTGCTACTTCTCAAAAATATGCAGACGGGAATTTTATAATACCACAAGTTGGGATGGTTCAAAGTTTGAACATTTCGGTGGCCTGTGCGGTGACTTTGTATGAAGCTTATCGGCAACGAAGAGAAAAAGGTATGTACGGCGAAAATCCTAGTTTATCTGAGACTGCACAGGTAGAATTGTTTGATGCTTATGTAGAAAGGCACAAAAGATCAGGGGCTTCTCGGAAAATACGGGCGATTGGAGATGAATAACTTCATTCATTCTAACTCATAAATAGGAATAAAGTAATTTTTTATAGTGATAAAACTTAATAATGAAACCATCAAAAAATGTCTAAAGTTCTAAAATTTTTCAAATATCTTCTTCTATTAATAGTTGCCATAATAGGAATATATACAGCAATAAACTACCACAATGACATTTCTATTTCTGAAATGAAAGCAAAATATGCCTACCCAGAATCGAAATTTGTTGAAATTCAAAATACCCCAGTTCATTATCGAATAGTTGGAGAAGGAATGCCGGTGGTTTTGGTTCATGGAACGGCAGCCTCAATACATACTTGGGAGGATTGGACAGATATTTTGAAACAAGATTTTCAAGTGATTAGTTTTGATTTACCAGCGTTTGGATTGACAGGGCCTCGACCGGATCGAAAATATGCCATTTCTGATTATGTAGCTTTTATGGATGAATTTGTGGAGAATATCGGAGTAGATTCTTTCCATTTGGCGGGTAATTCTTTAGGTGGGGGCATTGCTTGGAATTATACAGTTGCTCATCCAGAAAAAGTAGCAAAATTAATTTTGGTGAATTCTTCTGGTTATCCTTCTAATAAAGCACCATCTATAGCTTTTAAAATTGCGGGAACTCCAATTTTAAAGGATTTAATGCAAAAAATAACGCCAAAATCTTTAATCGAAAAAAGCCTTTCGGAGGTGTTTTATAATGATGCTTTGGTGTCAGATGAAATTGTGAATCGCTATTTTGATATGACTTTAAGAGAAGGTAATAGACAAGCTTTTGGTGATCGAGTGGCACAGGTTCAATATGATAATTCAGATCTAGTTAAGACTATTCAAAATGAGACATTAATTATTTGGGGAGCACATGATGAATGGATTCCGGTGGAATGTGCCCATAATTTTCACAGGGATTTGCCTAATTCTGAGCTGAAAATTTATGAAAAGTGTGGGCATATTCCAATGGAAGAAAAGGCGAAAGAAAGTGGACAAGATGTTTTGACTTTTTTGAATAGAGTTAACGAACAAATAACCAGAAAATGAAAGAATTTGAGGCGATCATTCAAGGTCATGAATCAGGAGGAGCTTATATTGAAATTCCTTTTGATGTCGTCGAAGCATATGGGAAAAAACGTCCCAAAGTAAAGGCTACTTTTGATGGGGTTTTGTATCGTGGATCTTTAGTTAAATATGGAACGCCTTATCATATTTTGCTTATTCGGAAAGATATTAGGGCTAAAATAGGCAAAGAAGCTGGAGCAATAGTCAACGTAACAATAGAAGAAGATTTGGAATTAAGAGTTGTCAAAGTACCTGAAGATTTTCAATATGCGATGGACGAATTTCCAGGAGTGACTGCTTTTTTTAAAGCACTTTCCCACACTTATCAAAAAGAATATGTGCAGTGGATTGAAGGGGCGAAACGAGAAGAAACTCGATTAAGAAGAATCGGAAAAGCTATTGAAATGATGAAGGACGGACAGAAAGGTGTTTGATTATAAAGAATTAGGACAATTCGAATCTTGAAATAACTATTATTTCAAGGTTCGAAATTCACGAATTACCACAACCAACTATGAAAAACTTATTTGCATTATTTATTGCAATTGACGATTACCCGCCTGCGGTTCCATCACTTCGAGGCTGTGTCAATGATGTCAAGACTTTTGAGATGTATTTGAACGAAAAGTACCTCGATGCCAAAGATGCGCTAAAAGTCAAATGGGTTACTAATACTGATGCAACGCGCCAAAATATTATTGATGGATTTGACCATTTTAAGGATGCGAAGGACGGTGACATCTGTCTCCTATATTATAGTGGTCATGGTTCGCAAGTAAAGTCCCCAGAAGAATTTCACCATATGGAAGCTAATAAGCAATGTCAGACGATGGTTTGTTATGATAGTCGAGTGGGAGAGGGACGAGATTTGGTAGACAAAGAATTGTCTTATTTATTGTGGAAATATACACACGATAAAGATTTACATTTTGTTGTAATAATGGACTGTTGTCATTCGGGAGGTAATGTCCGGGATTTGGATGTGTTTCCGAGAATGGTGAGCGGAAGTGGCAATTACATGGATGTTGATCAATATTTAGGAGTTGATCAATATATGAAAGTAGAAACCTCTACTGGGATTAATTTAACACCACCGCGAGGGAAGTATATTCAGTTGGCAGCAGCGAGGGATAAGGAAACCGCTAAGGAAATGAGCATCAATGGGAGTTTTAGAGGCATCTTTTCCTTTAGCTTAGTTAAGTTATTATTATCCTCAAAAGGGATTCTGACTTATTCGAACATTATTGAACAACTCGGTCCACGAATTGCGCTCAGAGCCCGTGATCAAAGTCCACAGTTAGATACGACCATTCCTGCTATGAAAAATGCAAGTTTTTTGGATGGATCCATACAACCTTACCCAGCGCATTTTCTGATTTCTTTTGACCGTGATCAGCGAGGTTGGATGCTCAATGCTGGTGAAACGCAGGGCATTAAAGTGACCGGAACCAAAAGTGATGGAACTATTTTGGCATTAGAAGATGGTAGTGAAGTGAAAGTAACTCAGACTTTTCCTGAAAAGGCACAAGTAGATGGAAATTTTGGAATGAGCGTCAATAAGCAACATATCGCTTTTATTAAACAGCCTGCCCAAGATCCATTGAAAATTGCTTTTGCAATGGAGATGGAAGAATCGGCAAGAGATCTTATTTTGAAGAAATATAAACCAGCATATTATCCATTAGTGGCATTGGATGCACCTTTAGAAGATTCAATATATTGGTTGTGGTGCGAAGACGAAAGGTGGTGGTTAACTAGACCAGGCGAGAGTGAAAAAAATGTCCCATTATTTCCTAAAATGAAGGGAATGGAAGATGGATTAATATTGATGTTATTGGACAATTTTACAAAAGTGGCAAAAGGTGTTCAATTAATGGAATTGTCGAATCCGCAAACGACCCTTAATCCAGATTCATTGGAAGTACAGGTTTATAAAGTAACTGAAATAGGAAATACAGAAGATTCAGCTCCTGCGGAGTTAATGGATTTAAATCAACCTTTAGTTTTTGAACAGGAAGGAGAACAAGAAAATGGTTATCGGGTAAAAATTAAGAATACTAGTAGTGAAGTTTTATGGGTCAGTGCTCTCTATATCGACGATTTGTATGAGATTTCTAATAAATATTTGCCCAAACGAGACCTCGACCCTGGTAGTGAAGTTTGGTTGACAGAGGTTGTTGAAAACAAGCGAAAAGGCACCCGGACAGAGTATAAAACTTTAGTGGCTCAATGTCCTGAAGAAACGGAAAGAATAGAAGACTATATTAAGATCATTGTCTGTACGGAAGAGTTTAATACCGATAAATACAATCAAGAAGCGGTAAAATTATTAGATGAAGGTGGGCCAGATAGAAGAGGTGGACGATCATTCCCTATGAATGAACCGGATTGGATGACTAAGGAGTTTAGATTGATTGTAAAACGGAAATAACCTTCGAATTGAGGCTGTCTAATAGATTTCATTCTACAATATGTTTTTACGTTTTTTAATGAGGAAGAAACCTTTGGTCAAATAAAGCCTAAATATTCGGCAGATTTAATCTTGCTTTCAGAAAATCCAAAAGAAGATATTTCGAATATGAAAAAAAATGAAGGCGTTATGGTTCGTTGAGAATGGCTTTCAAAAGAATATATCAGAGATCGATTGGCTGAAATTGCAAAAAAGTATGAGAAATAATTATTTCGGGTTTTTTCTTTTTCAAAGAATGAAATGTTGAATTATTTTGCAAAATGGGAAATATGAGCTGCAAAAGGGGGAATAAGCGTTCATAAATGGGTTAATGTACTTTAATCCTTAAAAAACAACTCTTCAAGCAGCATTTTTGTGCTACAAAGAATCTTTTGTTTTATGGGGTTAAATCAAGCTTTATGCTTGCCCGGAAACAAATTTTCCTATTTTAACACCAATTATTAATAAGATTTCTAGAACATTAATTAATATTGTGACTTGAAAGTCTGAAAAGTTTGGAAAACATTATCTTTTATAATGTTTGACCTACAAAATGAAATTTATGAAAAGATTTAGACAACTAGTGCTTGCATGTTTTGTGATTTTGGGTTCTTTAAGTATGAACGCACAGGACATTCACTTCTCACAATTTTACCTTTCCCCTTTGAATCTCAACCCTGCGATGACGGGCGTTATGAATTGTAACGTACGTTTGGTAGCGAATTATCGTAATCAGTGGGCTAGCGTTTTAAAGAGTAATGCTTACAACACTTATTCAGTGTCTTATGATCAAAGAATACCCGTCGGAAGGTATGATTTCTTTGGTGTAGGAGGAACATTTTGGGGCGATAAAGCTGGTGAGGCTGAATTCGCAACTGTTACCGGAAAATTATCTGCTTCCTATAGTAAAAGAATGGGAGGAGGAAGAAAAGAAGCTCATTACTTAGTCGTTGGGGCTGAGGGGGGCGTTGCTCAAAGAAGTTTGGATTTCTTGAAATTACGTTGGGGTGCTCAACATAATGGTGCAGGTGGTTTTGATGAAACTGCTGCAACAGGAGAAGACAACTTAAATAACGACAACTTTATTTTTGCAGATATTGCTGCTGGTTTATTGTGGTTTTCAGTTTTTGATGAAAATAACAGTTTCTATCTTGGTGGTGCGTTTCATCACTTAAATAGAGCCAACCAATCTTTCTACGAAGGTGAAGAAGATTTCTTGTACAGCCGATTTACGCTTCATGCAGGAGGTGAATTCGAGATATCTAGAAAAGTAGGTTTGGTGCCTGGCGTAATTGCGATGTTTCAAGGTCCTTCTTTCCAAGTTAACTCTGGTACAAGTTTAAAATTTTTACTGGGTAGCGGAAGAGGTGGAGACCAACAAGCGTTTCACTTGGGTGCTTGGGTTCGTGTTTCAAATGCAATCGAATCAGGTGTCTTAACAGATGCAGTTATCTTACAAACTCGTTTTGACTACAATCAATTCAGTATTGGATTCAGTTATGATGTTAACGTTTCTGCTTTGAAACCTGCCAGTAATAATAATGGAGCATTCGAATTTGCATTAGTTTACAAATTCTGTGGAAACTTGAGTAGAGGTGTTTATTGCCCTAACTGGTAAATCACTTGCCATAAGTTTTTCTGTAAATAATTAAGTTTAATACAGCGAACAAAACCCCGTCAGACGACATTTCTCTCTGATGGGGTTTTCTATTTAAATTTAGGATCAAATTCCCTAGAATTTTGACTTCGTCAAATTAATTATTAAAGAATTTTTTTATTTGATAAAAATTGATGTAACTAAATTTTTCTTTAAGTTTAAGATGATTTTTGGTTAAAATGCTTTTTTTTTGGAGTTATTAATATAAAAGGATACATAAAAGCTCTATATTCGACGTCCTTTAAAAAATAAAATGAGAAAACTTAAGAATTGAATGATGTTATCACTTCATGAAAATCAAATGATTACGAAGAAATATTAGACAGAGAGGACAGAAAATCTTCTTTAATCATTCTTTTCTGTTTATTAAAAAACATTAAAATTATGTTTGGTAGTAACAAAAAAAAGGAAACGACAAAAACGAGTGCTATTATGCCGTCTTCGACTTCCCATTCGTTAAATAGCTTAGTTGAAGGAACGATTGTAGAAGGTAAAATTAAATCTCAAAGTGATATCCGAGTAGATGGTACGATCAAAGGCAATCTAACATGCGGTGCTAAAGTGATTATTGGTCCCAACGGTTATATTGAGGGGGAAATTAAGTGTCAAAATGCAGTGATTGAAGGTCGATTTCAAGGTAATTTGAATGTTCAAGAACTTTTAAATATTCGTGAAACTGCCTCTGTTAGCGGAGAAGTGAGTTATGGAAAATTAAATGTTCAGTCTGGTGCTATCATCAGCGGTTCCTATCGGGTATCGAGTCAAGATGGCAATGGAAAATCAAAAGATACACAAAGAATTGTCTCATCAAGATCAGACGCACAAAACATCGCCGGAAAAGCCCAAATCAAAGAAAAAGTCAATTAATCCTTTGCAATATGCCGGAATGGCATTTCAAATGGGCTTAATTATACTTCTTGGTACGCTCGGTGGCAAAAAACTAGATGAAAAGTTTGCCACCGAGCGCCCTTATTTCACTATTTTAGGTGCACTTCTCGGGCTTATTCTAGCCTTTTATACCACTCTTAAAGATTTAATCAATCAGAAATAAAACTATGACCAACCGCCAATTTTATGTCCAATTGGGATCATTAACAATTGCGATATTCATCCTCATGGCAGGTTTGCATTTTATTCCAGTATTAAAACCATATTGGGATATCACTATTGGCAGCATTATTCTATTCATTGTTATTAGTGTGCTCATTTGGCATGTTGGTCAAAATGCTGCGCTGTCCGATAATAAAAACATTTTTACCTCCCTTATCTTAGGGTTTATTTTTGGAAAAATGTTTTTGTGTGTCATTTTTGTTTTAATTTATTCAAAAACTGTCTTACCAGAAACAAAGTACTTTCTTGTTCCTTTCTTCATTATTTATTTAGCGTATACCGTTTTCGAAACGATGATTTTGACTAAACTAGCTCGGTTAAAACCTAAGTAGTCATTCAAGCTAAAACTGTCGGATAATCTTTGGTGCTATTTCCGCCTGCACATCGTTAAAAATGTTCACCGACACGCTCTGTCGCCTGCGTTTTTGTCTTGCTTAAGAAAATTTTTTCTGCCCAAAAAATGTATATTTATTTCTCTACCGTACACTTTTTGAAAGCAGTGAAAAATGCCGTCAAAGACGGCGAAAAAATCTCCCTCCAAAAGAAATTTTCGCGCCACAGGCGCATGGATTTCAATAAGTGTACAAGAGAAACATCTATTAATGCATCATTCCGGACAAAGATTTGAAATGACTTTTTTAAGATTTTCCTCTTTTATTAATCGTGTTTTTTAAGAAGCTTGTGGAAGATATTGGTAAGTTTTTTAAGAAAAGCTTAACTTACAACTGTTTTTATTTGTAGTCATCAATCTAAAAATCAATATTTTAAAAATTGGCTTTTGAGAAGTTGTGTAAGCCCCAAATTTTATCTTAGCAAATTCCAATAGTCAAACAAAATAATATGAAATGGAATTAATGTTTTTGCCGATCTTATTTCTTGGGTTAATGGCCCTTTTTATGGGTTTATTTACTGTAAAACAAACTAGTGCAGCAATTGTCCAACGCCTTGGTAAATTCCATAGTATTCGACATGCTGGTTTAAACTTCAAGGTTCCTTTTATTGATAGTATTGCTGGAAGGTTGAGCTTGAAAATTCAACAATTGGATGTAAACGTCGAAACGAAAACGAAGGATGATGTATTCGTAAGATTAAAAGTCTCGGTGCAGTTTAGAATATTAAGAGATGGTATCTATGATGCTTTTTATAAGTTGGAAAATCCTTACGAGCAAATTACCTCTTATGTATTTGATGTAATTCGTGCCGAAGTACCTAAAATGAAATTGGACGAAGTGTTTGAAAGAAAAGATGATATTGCGGTTGCCATTATGAGCGAGTTAGCGGAAGCGATGAATGATTATGGACATGGAATCGTCAAAGCACTTGTTACTGATATTGATCCAGACCAAAAGGTAAAAGATGCAATGAATCATATTAATGCAGCAGAACGTCAGAAAACAGCTGCGGAATATGAAGCAGAAGCTGAAAGAATTAGAATCGTAGCTAAAGCTCATGCAGAGGCAGAGAGTAAGCGCCTTCAAGGCCAAGGTATTGCGGATCAAAGACGGGAGATCGCTAAAGGTTTGGAAGAGTCTGTTGAAGTATTAAATAATGTGGGTATCAATTCTCAAGAAGCGTCTGCTCTTATTATTGTAACGCAGCATTATGATACGCTTCAAAATTTAGGTGAGAATACCAATAGTAATTTGATATTGTTGCCGAACTCACCAGCTGCTGGTAGCGATATGCTTTCTCAAATGACGACTAGTTTCGTTGCTTCCCATCAAATTGGAGAAGAGATGAAAAAGCAAACAATCTCTAAAAAAACCAATGGGAAAGCGAAAGCTTAATAGTTGGGTAACTTAAGAGTATAAAAGGGTTGGAAATCTACTTTCCAACCCTTTTTTCATGTGTCAATTAATTGAATCTAAGATTTGATTTTATTCCAGATATCTTTTGGTACGGCATCTTTATGAATTAAGAATCCTGTGGTTTTTAAATTAAAATAAGGAGCAGACATATAAATATAGCCTTTATAATCACTTATCTCTCCCCATGAGTTTTTTACAATATAATACGTCGTTCCATTTTGATCTTTTGCCATTCCTGTAATGTGCATCAAATGATCATCAGTAGTTTCATAATTCATGAAAGTTTGTTGACGCAATTCCTGAGTTACAACCACTTCTTTATCGGGTTTTTCAAATAAATTTTTCTTTGTTAAATCTGTCGGTAATATGGCGATACCATTTGCAGCAGAAAACCCTTTTTCACTGACGTCGCCATCCCAAGCAATGGTGAAATCATTATCCAATGCATAGTTCGCGATTTTTTGAAGATCTTCCATCGGTACATTATAATAAGAACCGTTTGAATAATTGTCGGGCACTTCTAGAATGCAAGATTCATAGAAAGGATGATGTGAATAAGAAGTAAAACTTACGTAATCATCCGGATTAATCCCCAATTCATTAGAAAAATCCTGTGGTGTATAATTTTTGCCTTCATAAGTAAAGGTCTCTGGGATTTCGCCCATATAAATATCCATAATTGCATTTATTCCATTTTGCCATTTGGAGCTTGGTCTCTTTCTTTTAATAATCCCATCTAACATACCTTTCATAGCTGCTTCCATTTCACTGTGATCATGCACGATATCTCCATCTTGCAAACCATCATAAACAGATTCAGGAACCATTCCGCCCATCTTGTAAGCTCGAATAACATCATGTCCCAAGCTTCCTTGACTAAAATTAGCTTTCCCTTGGCGAAGTACATAGTTTCTAGCTTTATCTGCGTAAATGTTCCGAACTACGTACATTTCAGACAAATCATAGGTCGGTTTTCCCATTCGAATTAGTTCCGATTCCAGATAGGAAACGGTACTAAAACTCCAACAAGTTCCTGTTTTTTGTTGATTTTTTATGGTTGTACATTCGCAGTTATATAGAACTTCAAAATTATATTGAGCAAAAGAATAAGATGCTAATAGCACAATGATTGTAAAAGTAGAAAGAGTTCTCTTAATCATAATTAAAATATTTGATTGATGAATATTATCTTGTAAAGGTATTAAGTTTTTAGAGTATGTCTAAAAATTTCACAAACTGAAAATCAATGATTTATGGTTCTGGCGATAAATTATTAAGGGAGTTTGCCGAGGCAAATGACCGCAATAATTTGAAGCCAGGTTCATAAAGCGTTGGTTTTTACGAAGTAAAAATTTAGACATACTCTTATTTTGAATTCATCAAATATTAGTTTTCTACTTTTAATTACATTTTATCTTAAGCTTTTAGCATACGCTCTATCATTTGATAAGCCGTTTCTGCTGCCCCATGAACTGTCGCTTGAGACTCAGAAGAGTAAGCTTCTCCTGCAAAAAATACTTTATTGTCAATCGGTTGGGCTAAAATATCCAAAGCATCATAATCGTCATAATGTGAATAAGACCCCTGAATAAAAGGTTCTTGAGACCAGTTTTGAATAATGTGTTTTACATAATACTGAGAAGCTTTTCCATCAAAAATAGCATCCAATTCACCCATTACTTTATTGAAAATAGCTTCCTCTGTTTGAAGGGAAGTGTATCTTGTAGCAGGTTGAACAACTGCGAAAAGCGCGAGGACATTTCTTTTGGAATCTTTACCAAATGCGGCGTTATAATAAGTATGGTTACTATTAATTGATGCTTGAAGTAAATCATCAAACATGACAATATCTGGATAGAATCTTTCCGAAAATTCAATGAAAACTTTTAGTCCGTCTGGCATTTCGACCAGTGTTAAAGCATCTAATTTTTCATCAGGAAGACTTGGAGTGAAATTGATAAAACTATTTTGCAAAATCGTTAAAGGAACCGTCACTAAAATCTTATCTGCTTCGTAAATTTTATTTCCAGATGTCTTCACAATTACTTGCTCGCCTGAATAATCAATCTCAATAACTGGACTGTTATACACGATTCTGTCTTGAATATTCGGAATCATTAATTCATCAAAAAAGTCGAACTAGGTAGTGTTTTTGAATTTATATTCGCTATAAAAATTGCTTGCGATATTTCGCTTTCTTAATTTATCATTTTTCCAAACGGAAATAGTTTGTGGATTGTAAGTAATAATATCAATATCAACGCCTGATTGGGGGTCATTGCTCAATTTTGCCAAAATCGAAGGGTCTGTATGAATCCATTCACCACCCAAATCAATCGGAAAATCAACGAAACCCCCTGCTTTTTTGACTCGTCCGCCATGGATAGATGATGCTTCTAATATCTGAAGATCAATACCCTGTTCATTTAGAATGTATCCTGCTGTGATACCTGCTGAACCTGCACCAATGACTAAAACTTTACCATTGAAATTGACTTCGAAATCTTGGAAAAAGCCTTCTTCTTTATTACAAGAAGACAATAAAGTGGTAATAAATGGAGACGTTAATCCTAACGTCGCGAAATTTTTTATTGAATTCTCTTTTGGTCACGATTTTTGATTTTTTGATTAAAAATTTGAATAGTGTTTGTTACCCTTGACTAATGAAGGGGAACCGGCACCAACCGTTTCAGAGCAACTTGTAGAGACGTACTTTAGGGTTAACCCACCAATGCTTCAACTGTCGATTTCGCTGAACGTGCCGCATCGTGTACACTTCCCCAATCATTTCCTTGTGTGTAAGCCTCACCTGCAAAAAAGATTTTATCGTCAACAGGATCTGAAAGTGTTTGGACTCTATTCCAGTTTTCATTATCTCTCAAATATGCACCTCGAATAAAAGGCTCATTTACCCAGTTTTGCTCGATGTGTTGAATATAGTACTGCGAAACATCCGAACTAAATACTTCATTTAATTCATTCAAAATATAGTTCTTAAGATCTTCCCCAGTACGAGAAATATAGCGTTCGGAAGGGTCACCGACTGTAAAAAGACCTAAAATATGACGGGTAGTATTTTGACCATATGAAGCGTCATAATACTCCAAATTACCATTATTAGAGGTATTTCCAAGCCTGAAGAAGGTAGGGTAAAACTTTTCGGAAAATTCAATAAATACCTTAATTCCTGGCCACATGACGACATCATTAATTGCATTCATTTTTCCTGTAGGCAAAGCAGGTGTAAAATCAATATCAGAGTCCTGTAAAATTTTCAATGGAACAGTTAAAACCAATTTATCGCCACTGAAATTTTGACCATCCGTTGTCTGTATCTCGATGCTTGAACCTTCATAATTTATGGAAGAAACGACTGTATTGAATTTGATATTTGGCAAAACGGTCGGAACAATATATTGATCGTAGAAATCGAACCAAGTCGAATTTTTAAACTTCAAATCACTATAGGAGCCTAATGTGTCGATTTCCAAAACACCGTTTTGAAACATTCCATAACTATCTTGTGGACTGTATGGAATCATTTCTTGATTTACCTGAACGGAATTGTCATTTACTATTTCACTAAAGACAGACTCAGAGACATGTAGCCACTCTGCTCCTAAAGGAATCGGAAAGTCGGCAAATGTATTTGTTCTCTTCATTCTACCACCATAAGTAGAAGAAGCTTCCAGAATTTGGAAATTAATTCCTTGTTGAGCTAAATGATAGCCTGCTGTCAAACCTGCTGCTCCCGCCCCGATGATTAAAACAGATTCTGAATTTGGGTCAACCGGGGTGATTGTTTCTTTTCTACATGAAACCAAGGTGGTTTGAAGCGGTAAACCTATCCCTAACATTCCTGCCATTTTTATGAAATCTCTTTTCGTCATGCTTTACTTCCTTTAGTTTTTGATTCTTTTGATTGTAAAAGTAGGCTTGGAATAACAACAAAGCTTGTTTAATCAATGAGCGGACAAGATTATCATATAAATGGTGAGTACCAAATATGATAGCTCTCAAAAAACGGTCATATTTTGAATGTTATCCCCAATTCAACAAATATCACAGCCACATTTTCTCTAGTTGAAGACATTTTAAATCCATAAGATCCTTTGCCATACCAACCGATTTTTGAATTGATTGCTTTTCCAAATTCATAATTTAAAGTCGGCAAAAACCAACCCCAATTTTCTCGAATTTTTTCCTGACTTCCATCACTTAAATTGATCTTCCGTTTGGTGATCTGAGACTGATTAATAAAGCCCAAACCGACTGAGAAAGCAGAATAGTTATTCATATGGCTTTTCACTCGTTTATATCCCAAATCGGCATTCACCAAATAACTTGTATTGACATTCGGATAAACAAAAAATCCAATTTGTGGACTTACATAAAAACTTTTCTGTTTAGTAAGTTTCTCTGCTTCGGTTTCCCAGTTTTTTAAATTGAATTGAGTTCCAATTTTGGGACCAGGTTGGTAGCCCAAATTGCTGAGATAACCAATTGAGATGGGGATATTTTTTGATTCGTTTTGGGTAAAAATCTGATTCCCCAAAATAAAAAACATTAATAAAATCACTATTTTTTTCATAAAGCAACTTCTCTTTTTACCAGTTAAAAATTGTGTTTTAAAAATTATTATCCATGATGATGAGTATACCCATGTGAGTGGAGATGATTATGATGAAGCATATTCACTTTATAATCAAAAAACAATCTACTGTTCTTGTGGTGGTCAGCAGAGAGGTAATTTTCATAAAGCGTTTTTGGTCCGCCCTGGTTGATTATTTGAGCAAAAATTCCGTAGTCGCCACCGTTAACATTCATTGGATTATTGGGAATTCGAGTATTGGAGTGTACATGATTCCAATTTTCCAATCCCTATCTGACTGGGTCTTCCATATTATATTCTACCCACAAATAAGGATTGTAAATTCTGTAATAAAATTGACTTGCAATGGTTGGATTATCCACCTCATCCAACCATACAAAATAGGTGTCCTCAATATTATTCATCACATCCGCCCACCAAATGTCGGCAAATGTTGTATTCAAATTATAAACATACTCTTTCATCAAAATCACCAAATTCGCTTGAGTTTCAGGAGTCATATCTGAATACTTAAGTCCTGTTTCAAAACCTGAATAATCATAATTTCCTGCGTTTGGGTCAGGACGAGTACCGTCACTTGCAGGGCCAACTTCCATAGTCGCGCTGCTGCCTGATGAAACTGCCGAAATATTTTCGGAATCGGAAAATCCGTTGATAAAAGCTAATGCCAAATCTCTCTCGTCTTTGAAAATATCAAATGAAACGCCGTTAAATGTTTCTTTCACCGGTTCACCTCCAAGAAATGCGGGCACCATTGAAACATTATCGCCATGAACCAAAAAATTAATCGCACAATGATGACCGTCTAATTGAAATCCCCATGAACCACTGTTTTCAGGGTCACCAAACATATCAATGGAATAATGGTCAGTATTCCAAAATCCGGGGTCAATATTATTCAGAAAACCTTCCGCCAAAAAGGTGATTCATTTACTTTTTGATAGCCTTCACTGCTCAAAAACAATTGTAATAAACTTTTGAAATTATTCAATTGTGCATCATTCAAATATCCATAAGTAATACCGTGTCTTCGCGTAATTTCAGGTGGCGTGTTGTGCCAAGTCGAAAATCGGTCATCCTCCAAACAGGCAGTTCCTTGATTGCGTAAATCTTCAGAAAGCGAACTTCGAAAAGTCAACATTACCTGTCTTATGACTTTTATTTCAGAGTTAGTTGATTGAATTTCCGTATTTGGAGTCATGGAACAATCTGCAGGAGTAGGTACGGAATTATTATCATCGCAGGAACCGATTGATAAACAAAATGCAATTGCCAAGAAGAAATTGGCGGTGGATCAAAAGTAATGCTCCAGAAAATGACAACGAGGACAAAATCATAACTTTGTAGTAACCACACTCAAAGTTTATGTATATCTATTGTCCAAGTTGCCACAGCACAAAAATAAAAAAGAATGGTCGTACTCATTATGGGAAG
>JANSWP010000171.1 GCA_024743405.1 Bacteroidota bacterium | reverse complement strand
ATTACAGTTCCTCAGCTCTTTGATTACTATTAGTATTTCAAGGTGAGTAGGCAAATGAAAAAGGCTGATTCGCGTAGAATCAGCCTTTTTTAGATAATTAATTCACGTAGTTCCTTCGGAGACTTGTTTGGGATAAAGAATCCCATAACTTATATTCTGCCCCGCTTCGTTCAACAAAGGCGGAACGTCGGGTGTAACCACGACTTTCAGCCTTTAATATTGTATGCCGTTCTTTTTTATTTCTATAATGCTATTAAGCTTTTTTTACAAAGTACATCTCTATTTCTCCTTTTCCCTTAGCTTGAATTTTACCTCTTGATTCGAATGCAAAATCAGGATCATTTTTTAATAATTTATAGGTGTGATAAGAAACATTTACTTCTCCGACTTTTCCATTTGATTCCATTCTGGAAGCCGTATTTACTGTGTCACCCCAAACGTCGTATTGAAATTTCTTCACACCTACAATACCAGCAACCACATTACCTGTGTGTATTCCTGTCCTCATCTCAAATGGAAGTTGATTTGTATCCTCGCGCTCCGCTTTCCGATTGATTATAAATGCTGCCATCTCCAATGCCGCCAAAACGGTGTTCTTTACTGAATCTTTCTTATGAACTGGTAATCCTCCAGCTGCCATATATGAATCTCCAATAGTTTTTATTTTTTCTACGCCATACTTTTCACAGATTCCATCAAAAGCTTTAAAGCAATGATTGATTTCTGCAACCAGATCTTTGGCGCCCAATTTCTCTGACATCTTGGTGAACCCTTTAAAGTCAGTAAATAAGATTGAGACCTGATCAAAGTCTCGTGCGTCTGCACTTCCTTTTAATTTGAGTTCTTCAGCTATTTCTGCAGGTAAAATATTGAGTAATAAGTTATCTGAACGATCTTTTTCTTTTTCGATTATAGCTCTCGATCTCCGTACATATCGCAAGCGGCTGTATATAGCTCCAGCAAGAAGCAACACGAGCAATCCACTCCCAGCCAACATATTGCGCGTTTTGTTTTTTTGTCGCACTTCTTCTTGATGTGCTTCTTCTACTAAGCGTGTTTTCTCCACAGTGGCAAGACTATCGGCTAATACTTGCTTGGCAAATTCCATTTGTTGAAGTTTATTACTTGCATCTTCCTCTGCCAGAGCATTCTGGTTTAATAATAATTTTTCATGATACACGAGCGCCTTTTTGTCATTGCCTAAAGCCTTATAGGCATTGTACAAACATTCGCAGGCATTTTTCTGCACATCCGCAGATTCCATGTCTTCACTCAAGATTAGGCTTTTTTCACACAAACTTGCCGCTTTTCGATGTTCTCCTATCCGGTTATATAATGAACCAAAATTCGCGGAACATTCTGCGACTCCATTGTCATCGATTAATTCTTCGTATATTTTTAAAGCTCCTTCAAAATCAGATTTCGCATCTTCATTTGCACCAATCGCACCATTAATCTTCCCTCTGTAATTGAGACCATTGGCTAAAAATCTGCTATTTCCGATATCTTCGGCCATTTGTATCCCCATATTGCTAAAGGTCAACGCTTTTTCGTTTTCACCCAATTCATAATAGCACCCGGACATATTGATGGCCGTTCCGGCAGCAACCTTTTTGTTACCTAATGATTTATTCAATTCTAAAATACGGCTGTAATATTCAAGCGACTTAACCTGATCTCCCAAAACGGTATATATGATTGCAATTCCATTCATAGAACCGAGGATACCCATTTGGTATTTCGTTTCTGTATGGATCTTCAAACTCTTCTGGTAGTAATCCAGCGCCCGGAAATAACGGCTTCGAATGAGAAAGCTAAAGGCCTTGCTGCCCAATGCTTTCCCCATATACTTGTTTAGTCCTTTGGCTTCTGCGAAATCGTATTGTTCCTGATATAGATAAAAAGCGGAATCCGGCTGACTATAAAGATATCCTTTCTCTGCTGCCTCACCTATGGCAATTAAACGCGTTGTATCATGTGCACTCTTGTCATTCCAGATTTTAAAAAGAGAATCCAGGTTGGTTTGGGCAAAAGTTCCTTGCGCATAGAACAAAGTGTAAATAAATGCAGTAAAAAGAATTCTTTTTTTCATGAGTAATTTTTTTTAAAGACTAAAAACCTCACCCACGCCATATCTATAGGAACAAGATTTGTTGATTTATATTAGGCAATATAAGTAATAGCTATCAAATGGCATAGGGTCTCATAAAACCTGCAGTTACGGGTTTTAAATTACTATTTTTCGGTTAAGCACTGACGCTCGCAATTCCGAGTGGATTCGGACGTAGTCGAATCCGCCGTAATTTCGGCTATACAATGTTGTATTTCGTTTTTTATATGTATCCATTGTATATCAATGTTATTACTATTGTATTATACACACCATGGCAGAATATTGAATACCATAAATTTCTTTTATAAAATAAGAAAAGCCCAAGATATACTGCACCAACAATCAATGCATTAATAAGTCCAGCTCCTCCCAATTGGTAGTGATATGCACCAAAAATTGTGGCCGTTCCTATAAAGGCTATAGTCGTTGAATATTTACCTTGAATCATTTTTTCCAGTCGAGAAAAGATGAATCCATGAAATACAATTTCTTCATAAAATCCACCAACCATCCACCCCATGATTATTATAAAAAAATATTGCCCTAAATTACCTTTTATAAAAGCATGTAATCCAACTTCGGTCTCTTCAAAAACCACGAAATTTTCTAGTACTGGAAAGAATATTAGTTGCATAAAGCTTAAAGTCAGTACTGCAACTAAACTCCCGATTAGAATCGATTTTGGTTTGAATTGTTTTAAGCTGAATCCAATATTAAAAAAAGTCTCCTTAGAATATTTTAAGATGAGCCATACTAAAAGCAATAAGGGGATGCTGTATCCGAAATTTGGAATGAGTTCAGTATGCGGTAAAATGACAATAAGGGATATTGCAAAAATGTTGAGTATTATATCTTTTACGCTCATGTTTTAATTAAGTACAACATCTTTGTATCCGCTACTTTATAGCGGATATCCAGATATATTATTTTCATATTGCTAATTAGGTAGCGATATACCTAAAATGCGAAAAGCATCAAATTAGATATAAATTTATATACACCCTGCAGATATTCAATCCAAAACCAAAATGCCTAAATATAAAAGGAAGGGAAGTTGGTTTTTTGATCGGGTTAAATTACAAATCTGATCACATCATATAAATGTATAATATTTTAATTTATCACCCAAAGATGTTTGTTAAAAAAATAAAAAAAGCTGACTTCAATAAGGAATCAGCTTTTTTATGATCGCAAGATTTAAATCGAATTTTGAGTATTATGACGCCCCAAAGTATGACGTTCTGGAGTGGCACTGCTTCTCACAACATTTAAGGGAATTACAGTAGTCCTTAATTTCCAGGCATTATTTTCTCT
>JANSWP010000136.1 GCA_024743405.1 Bacteroidota bacterium | reverse complement strand
GCTTGGATTGACGGATTTAAAAGTTTAATAATCCGATATGAGACAAATGCCAGTCACTGGCTTGGGCTACATTATTTGGCTTTTTCGGTTATCCTTTTGAGGAAAGCTGAAAAAGCTCCAAAAAAACTTTAGACAACTTCCATTTGTAAAAACCACAGATGGTCCCAAAAAAACATCATTATCACAAATCACTCCACTATAAATAGACACATTATTCTGCACTTTGACGTTATCCCCTAAAATCGCATCATTTGCAACAAATACGTTTTGTCCTAAATTACAATCTTCTCTGATTTTTGCTTTCGACATTATATGACAGAAATGCCAAACTTTAGTATTTCTACCAATCTCCGCGCCTTCATCAATTACAGCAGTTTCGTGAGCAAAATAATTTAGTTCCAAAATATTATTACTCAAAAAACGATTTTACAGAATTAGAAATGAATCGCAATAATTCCTCATTCATTTCTGTATGAATGGGTAATGAAAGGACAGAGTCACAAAGCATTTCTGTAACTGGCATTTCTAAATTTTCATCTACAAATTGTCTAAATGCTTTCTGTTTATTAAGTGGAACTGGATAGTATATCATTGTTGGAATCCCCCTATCGCTCAAATATTCCTTTAAAGCATCTCTTTTATCGTTTCTTACCATCAAAGTGTATTGATGAAAGACATGGTTCGAGTTTGGATTCCTTTTAGGTATTTCAATTTCACTCAACCCCATTAATGCCTCATCATAAAAATTGGCGACTTGATTCCGTCTCTTAGCATAATTGTCCAAATATTTTAACTTAATATTCAGGACAGCTGCTTGGATAGAGTCCAAGCGAGAATTACACCCTATCATAGAATGATAATATCTCCTATTTTGTCCATGGTTAGCAATCATTCGTATCTTATTCCCTAACTCTTCATCATTTGTAAAAATGGCTCCTCCATCTCCATACGCTCCTAAATTTTTAGCAGGATAAAAAGAAGTCGTACCTATATCACCGATTGTTCCAGCCTTCTTTGTTGAACCATCCTTAAATGTATAATCTGCTCCAATTGCCTGAGCATTATCTTCAATAACAAAAAGATTGTGTGCTTTTGCAACTGCCATAATCCCCTCCATATCACAACATTGCCCAAAAAGATGGACGGGAACAATAACCTTTGTATTTGGCGTAATCGCTTTTTCGATAATTTCTGCAGTAATATCAAATGTATCAGGTCGAACATCCACCATTATTGGCTTCAGCTTTAACAATGCAATTACCTCGGCTGTTGCGACATAGGTAAATGCGGGGACAATAATTTCATCATCAGGCTTTAAATCCAATGCCATTAAAGCTATTTGTAATGCATCTGTACCATTAGCACATGGAATGACATGATTTACACCAAGGTATTTCTCCAAATTAGTTTGAAATTCTTTAACTTTTGGCCCGTTAATAAAAGCACAAGATTCTACTACCTCTAATATCGCCTGGTCAATTTCCTCTTTCATATTGAGGTATTGAGTTTTTAAATCAACCATTTGAATTTTTTCCGTAATTGTCATTCTTTATGGAACAATCTAATTTAGGGACTTCGAAAATAATAACCAACGTATTTCGCTTGTCCTTTTTTCATTTCTCTTCGTTAAAATTTTTGACCGTAGCGCTGCTGTGCTAAAAAAATTTGCCTCGACAAATAAAAAAATTACTACACTAAATTTGCGTAGTTTATTACTTGCGAAATCCCTTAATTTAAATAATCATTCCTGCCCCCACTGTCTCGTTGGTTCCCTCATCTACAAAAATCAAACTTCCAGTAATCCTATTCTTGCGATATGCGTCAATAAAAAGAGGCTTGGTTGTTCTTAAGACCACTCTTGCAATATCATTCATTTTGATAGATTTATCCTCTTCGTTTCTATGCAAGGAATTGATGTCAAGTTTGTAACGAATTTCTTTGATTACACATCTCGCTTCATTCGTAGTATGTAGCACTACATACTTGCCCCTTTCTTGTAGTGGTTTTTCGTTAAACCAACAGACCATAACTTCCACATCTTGAGTAGACCTTGGTTGATTATTTTCCCGCGCAATCATATCTCCCCTACTTAAATCTAGATCATCTGAAAGTAACACCGTCACAGACATTGGTGGATAAGCTTCTTCGACTTCACCATCAAAGGTGTCGATTTTTGAGATGACCGAGATAAAGCCACTAGGGAATAAGGTTACTTTATCTCCTTTTTTCAAAATACCTCCTGCTACTCTTCCGGCATATCCCCTATAATCATGAAATTCATCTTTGTAAGGTCTAATGACATGTTGTACAGGAAATCTAGTGTCTATAAAATTATAGTCACTAGCGATATGAACGTTTTCAAGATAATGAAGCAATGTTGCCCCTTCATACCAGTCCATATTTTCTGAGCGATTCACAACATTGTCTCCCTTTAAAGCAGAAATTGGAATAAAACTTACATCTTTTACATCCAACTTTGCTGCAAATTTTTCAAAATCTTCATGAATTGCTTCATAGGCTTCTTCTTTCCAATCCACCAAATCCATTTTATTAATGCAAACTAAAATGTGCGGAATCTGAAGTAATGAGGCAATAATTGCATGCCTTCTTGTTTGCTCTACTACTCCATTACGAGCATCTACTAAAATCAGTGCAACATTTGCCGTTGAAGCGCCTGTTACCATATTTCGAGTATATTGAATATGACCAGGAGTATCCGCAATAATAAACTTCCTTTTAGGAGTAGAAAAATACCGATAAGCCACATCAATGGTAATTCCTTGCTCTCTTTCTGATTTCAAACCATCAGTAAGTAAAGCTAGATTTACCCCCTCTTCACCTCTTCTCTCACTTGTTGTTTTTATGGCTTCATATTGATCTTCATAAATAGACTTACTATCATAAAGCATTCGTCCAATTAATGTACTTTTTCCATCATCAACACTCCCAGCAGTAGTGAAGCGCAGGAGTTCCATATCTTTATATTCCATTATAATTATTTTATTATTAGAAATTCGTCATAGCTCAATGATAACCAATCAATTGAATATGATAAGAAGTAATTTTTTAACAGATCACTAGTGCTACTTTTTAAAAAATTGATTAAAAATATCCTTTTTTCTTACGATCTTCCATGGAGGTTTCAGAACGTTTATCATCCGTTCTACCACCTCTCTCAGTTTGACGTGTAACGGCTACTTCTTCAATAATTTCTTCTACGGTTGTAGCATTCGACTCCCAAACCCCTGTACAGGTCATATCTCCAATGGTTCGACATCTAACCATCATTTCTTTGACAACCTCAGTAGGACGTTTTTCGATGTAATCACAATCGGCAAGCAAGGTTCCTTCTCGTTCAAAAACCATTCGTTTATGAGCAAAATAAAGATTTGGTAGTTCAACTTTTTCCATTGCCAAATACTGCCAAACATCTAGTTCTGTCCAATTTGAAATTGGAAAAACTCGAAAATGTTCTCCAAAGCGCTTCTTTCCATTAAAAATATTCCATAGTTCAGGTCTTTGATTTTTTGGATCCCACTGACCAAATTCATCTCTATGAGAGAAAAATCGTTCTTTGGCTCTTGCTTTTTCCTCATCTCTTCTTGCACCTCCTAAAGCCGCATCAAATTTCCCTTTTTCCAAAGAGTCGAGAAGTGCTGTTGTTTGAAGTCCATTTCGACTAGCATTAAATCCTTTTTCCTCTATTGATAAGCCTTTGTCAATGTTTTCTTGAACAGACCCTACTATCAATCGAGCCCCTAGCTTTTCGACTAAATAATCTCGATATTCAATCGTTTCAGGAAAATTATGCCCAGTATCAATATGCAATAATGGAAATGGAATCCTTGCAGGATAAAATGCCTTTTGGGCTAAGTATACCATTAAAATGGAATCCTTACCTCCAGAAAACATCAAGACTGGATTTTCGAATTGAGCTGCAACTTCTCGCAAAACGAAAATAGATTCTGCCTCTAATTCTTTTAAGTGATTTAAATAGTAATTCATATCGTATTTTAAATCTTTTCGCTCCTAACTTATTTAAGTTGAACGATAGGTTTTATAAAATCATAAATTTTTTCCACAGACTTTTCCACACTTAACTCTTCCGTTTTTAATTCATACGAAGGGTTTATTGGAGCTTCGTAAGGCGAATCAATACCAGTAAATCCTTTTATCTCTCCTTTTCTCGCTTTTTTATACAATCCTTTCACATCTCTTGCCTCACATATATCTAATGGCGTATTGATATATATATCAATAAAGTCCTTTTCACCAATAATAGTCTTTGCAAATTTCCTAATCTCAATAGTGGGACTAATAAAAGAGCACAAAGTGATAATCCCGCTATTCAAATAAAGTTTAGAAACCTCTGAAATTCTTCGAATATTTTCTCTTCTATCTTCCAAACTAAACCCAAGATTATTATTGATACCAGTACGTATATTATCCCCATCTAACACTTGTGCGAAAAAACCTTCTTGAAATAATTTTTTCTCGAGTCCTTCTGCTATGGTACTTTTTCCAGAACCCGACAAACCAGTAAACCAAACAACTTTACTTTTTTGACCAAGCCTATCTTCTCGCTCTTCCCTTTTTAATAGTTTATTAAATATTGGATGGATATTCTCTTTCATAAAGGATATTATAATTCTTATGAAAAACTAAATTCAAGGTTTTTTTCGTTTGAAAATATTCCGAACTTTTCCTCGAGGGATAGCTTGCCATATTCTTTCATGTAGATAATAAATAAAGATTTTTCCAACAAACTCAATAGCGCCGATTTTCAGTGCATCTCCGATTTCACCTGTAATAAAATAGGCTATGCTCATTGTAGTAGAGGTAGCGATTATCCGCCAAGTAAATCCTTTTAATACACTCCTTAAATGAGATTCTCTTTGATCCATAATCAATTAAATGAAATGTAGTTATTCTATTGTGATTTCTTAAAAGGCTTCGCCAACGAAAGGTCGCAGCGGACTTTCAATTATCGTGTAAAAAGGCAAGCCAATGAGGCTGTTATTAACTCCAATAAACATCTAAAAACAAGGCATTAGCCTATATAAATAAGTAACTCAGTTACAAAACTAAGTAGCTTATTCTCAAACAGTCACCGTATTTATCTTTCGCAAAAGGGATGGCTCCACTTCCATTCGTAAAGAATATCCCATATTATCCAACTCTATAACCATTTGTTTTTTTCCTTGGATAGAAACCAATTTACCCCTCAAGCCAGTAAGGTTTCCTCTCACAACCTCTACACTATCCCCCTCTCTGTGTTTATTATTTTGATCAATTTCCACCTCGACACCCTCTCCAACGACTCTTTTTATCATCTCAATTTCTACCTCCGGTATCGAAATCAAGTTTTTCGAAAATCGAATAAATTTCAAAACATGTTCTGTCTCCAAAACCGGTACATACTCTTTACTTGTGATTTTTACAAAGACATAACAATTAATTAGCGGTAATTCTAAAGTTTTAATTTTCCGAGTATATCTTCTCGTAACCTTTTGAAGTGGTAGATAGGCATGAATCCCCTTTTGGTTCAGCATTGACTGAACTAATTTTTCCCTTTTATAATTTGTGTAAATCGCAAACCAACGTGGTTCTTTCGAATCCAAGTGATTTTCGTATGTAGTTTGGGTATTCAATTATATTAATCTTTATAATTTCCAGTAATCTAATCCATCCGTTTCAGATGGGTTCACAATCCCTTTTAAATCCATTAAAATTGGATTTTCGGTTGTTATTGATTTAAAATAGTTAGCATTTAGCTTTTTATATTCATCATGAGCTACTGCCACGACAATTGCATCATAGTCATTTGAAGGATTCTCTACTAATGTTAGTTTATACTCATGTGCAACTTCATTTGGAGAGGCATATGGATCGCATAAATGAACGTTAATAGAATAATCCATTAACTCTCTGACTAAATCCGCTACTTTAGAGTTTCGGATATCAGAAACATTTTCCTTGAAAGTAATTCCCATCATGAGCACTTTTGCATCTTGAGGATTTTTACCTTTTTTGATTAGTTTTTGTATTAATCTTTTTGCAATAAAAGCCGGCATTCCATCATTTATCCTTCGTCCACTCAATATAACTAAAGGGTCATAGCCAATTTGCTTAGCTTTATGTACTAAATAGTAGGGGTCAACACCAATGCAATGCCCTCCAACCAAGCCAGGCGAAAATTTTAAAAAATTCCATTTTGTTCCTGCAGCTTTTAATACCTCTTGAGTATCAATCCCCATCTTATCAAAAATGATGGCTAATTCATTCATCAATGAAATATTTAAATCTCGTTGTGTGTTTTCAATTACTTTGGCTGCTTCTGCTACCTTAATAGAACTCGCTTTGTATACCCCTGCTTTAATAACCTCATCGTATACTTTGGCAATTTCCTCTAAAGATTCCTCATCACTTCCTGAAACTATTTTCAAAATTGTCTCTACTGTACGTTCTTTATCTCCAGGATTGATCCGCTCAGGAGAATAACCTACTTTGAAATCTTCATTAAATTTCAAACCTGATAATTTTTCCATTACAGGTATGCAATCTTCCTCGGTACAACCGGGATAAACCGTAGACTCAAAGACAACATAGTCCCCTTTTTTCAACGCACCCCCAACTGTTTTAGACGCGCTTATAACTGGTTTCAAATTTGGGTTCTTATGCTCATCAATGGGTGTTGGCACTGCTACAACAAAAAATTGAGCATTTTTTAAATCATCAGGATTTGTTGTAAAAACAATATCCTTGTCTTTAAAAGCCTCACTTTCTAACTCCTTTGATGGATCAATCCCTTTTTTCATCAATTCTACTCTAGGCTCACTTATATCAAATCCAATGACACTGAACTTTTTTGCAAATACCAATGCTAATGGCAATCCTACATACCCTAATCCAATTACAGCTATTTTCTTTTCTTTATTAAGCAGTTCCTTATGCACTTTATACTAGATTTTATTCTTTTAACCAAAGCAATAGTGGCTCTGGTTTTTTATTTAAAAATTTATCTGAATTAAATTCAGTCGGAGAATAAATCAAATATCGAATTTTTCGATTTATTAATTCCTCGGCTTTGTCTACTAATTTTATCAAAAAGCTCTTATCTATATTCCCAATCAAGACTAAATCTATCACCTCACTGTCCAAACCTTTTGAAAATTCGCCTACTAAATAAACTTTTTCAACTTCTCCCAACCTTTCAACCACATTTTCAATAATGCTATCTATACCTATTGTTTTTAAAACAATATTTCGAATTTCCTTAAACAAAGGGTGGGTTTTATTTGCCCGAAACATTTTCTTATTACCATCTGAAAAAGAAGATAACATTCCCGCTCCTTCTAATCTATTCAATTCTAACCGAATAGCATTAGACGAGTCTCCAAACTCACTTTCCAAACTTCGGAGATAGGCGATATTGTTACTATTAAGGAAAAACTTAACAAGCAACTTTACTCTTGTCTTAGATGATATTAATGTTTCTAGCATTTAGTAAAATGAGTAGTTTATTTACTCAAAAAGCAATTATTCGACAAAGCAAAAGATTTTTTTTTAAAAATCCATGTTTTAGGCAAATTATTTTCATCGTTTAACAAAATCCACCTACAGCAAAAGCGACTAAATTTAGTACTCAACTTGCATGAAACATACCTTCTACACTTCCGAACAATTAATTCTACGCCTATTCCCTGATGGAAATAACAAATGAATATTCTTACTTTTGTTCTCCCTCAAGTATTCAACTATCGAGAAATCTATTGTCACCTCTATGAATATCCTAGGAATTTCCGCTTTTTATCATGATTCAGCCGCTGCCATTGTCCAAAATGGGAAGATTATCGCAGCCGCCCAAGAAGAGCGTTTTACTAGAAAAAAACAAGACTCTTCTTTTCCAGTTAATGCTTCCAAGTTTTGTCTCGAACAGTCTGGTCTTTCAATTGATGAATTAGACGCTATCGTTTTTTATGATAAGCCTTTATTAAAGTTTGAAAGGCTTTTGGAGACTTATTATGGTTTTGTTCCAAAAGGGTTGCAATCCTTCATTGTTGCAATGCCCGTTTGGTTGAAAGAAAAACTATTTTTGAAGAGACTTATATATTCCGAATTAGGAAAAGTAGGTGACTACGATAAAAAGAAAGTCAAATTACTTTTTCCGGAACATCACCTCTCTCATGCAGCTAGTGCGTTTTACCCTTCGCCTTATGAAGAAGCAGCGATTTTAACAATTGACGGTGTAGGAGAGTGGGCGACTGCGTCTATTTCTCATGGAAAGGGTAGCCAGATAAAAATTCTAAAAGAATTGCAATTCCCTCATTCTTTAGGACTCTTGTATTCTGCCTTTACCTATTTTTTAGGTTTTAAAGTGAATTCTGGTGAATATAAACTAATGGGACTTGCGCCTTATGGCAATCCTCATTCGAAGGATGTTGAAAGATATATTGAAACCATAAAAAGTGAATTGATCGATATCAAAGAGGATGGATCCATTTGGTTAGATCAAAAATACTTTAATTATGCCACGGGGCTTCGAATGGTTTTTGATAAAAAATGGGAAAAACTTTTTGGTTTTCCTCGTCGAACTGCAGAGTCCGAACTTGAACAAAAACATTGTAACCTGGCATTTGCTATTCAAAAAGTCACTGAAGAGGTCGTTCACAAAATGGCAGAAGAGGCAAAACGATTGACTGGTACGAAATATTTATGTATGGCTGGTGGAGTGGCGCTGAATTGTGTTGCCAATGGAAAACTTTTGAATAGCAATATTTTCGAAAATATTTTTATTCAGCCTGCGGCTGGAGATGCTGGTGGGTCTTTAGGTGCCGCCTTGGCAGCCTATTATCTTTATTACGGAAAAGATAGAAAAGTGGCTGAATCTTTTGATGATATGCAAGGTTCTTATTTGGGACCTGAATTCTCAGATTTAGATATCATTAAAACCGCAAAAAAATTCAAAGCTGTTTATACGAAATTTGACGACGTAGATTCCATGACTAATAAAGTCGCGGATTTAATTTCGGATGGGAACGTTATTGGTTGGCATCAAGGCAGAATGGAATTTGGCCCACGAGCTTTAGGCAATCGTAGTATTTTAGGCGATTCCCGAAATATCGAAATGCAAAAAAAGATTAATTTAAAAATTAAATATCGAGAGAGTTTCCGTCCATTTGCGCCTTCTGTTTTGGCGGAAGATTCACCGAAGTATTTTGATTTAGAAAAGGATTCCCCTTATATGCTATTGGTGGCGCCAATTAGCGATAAAATTAGAGCAAAAGTCCCTGACAATTATTGGGAATTACCACTTCGAGATCGACTTTATACTTTACGCTCAGAATTACAATCTATCACCCATGTTGATTTTTCTGGACGAGTACAATCTGTTCATAAAGCGACAAATGAACGCTATTGGAATTTACTTAAAAAGCTCAAAGAAAAAACAGGACATGGCATTGTCATTAATACCAGCTTTAATGTAAGAGGTGAGCCCATTGTATGCACACCAGAAGATTCTTATCGTTGTTTTATGAGAACAGAAATGGATTATTTAGTAATTGGTAATTTTGTTTTCAATAAGAAAGAACAACCCGAATGGGATAAAAAGGATAATTGGCAACAAGAGTTTGCACTTGATTAAAAAATATTAGACTTTATTCCAAAAAATATTCTATGGCTAGAACTTAGTCTTTTGTCCTCACTCTTCGTCACGTACTCGCCTTAATAACTATGGCTATTAGGCTCCGTGCGTTTCTCAATTGAGGTCAAAATTCAAAACTTTTATCTCAATAATACTTTTGGAATAAAGTCTATTGGAACGCGGACAAAATAACTTTACAGTTTTGACTGCTTCTTTTTTTATTTCATTTTGTTAAAAATACTCACCAGAGCTCAGGCTCTGCCTGCGTTTTTTGCCTCATTAAATAAAAAAATAACCTATTCAAAAAATGTAATCTTATTCTATCCGCGTTCCATTCAAATATTATAGTATGGAATTTTTAAAAGATTTATTTCAGTTCGTGAAAGAGCGAAAAAAGTTTTTCCTCGTTCCTGTCATTTTAGTTTTATTATTAATAGGCGTATTAATTGTGATTGGAGGAGGTTCTGCAATTGCACCATTTATATATACCTTATTCTAAGTAAGCACCAAATCAAAATTATCTACAACAAATTTCAGTTTCTTTTGCGTGGTAATTTCGTTAAAAAGCCTCACCATAACTTTGGTTATGCCTACGTTTTTTGTCTCATTTCCTCACAAAATAATTTTGAAATTTTAGACATACATAATTTTGGCTTGGTACTTAAAATGTGCATCGTTCACTAAAAAATTGGAGGTGAATTTGAGTTCGCCTCCAATTTAATATTAGACTTGTTACCCTTTAAAAAAATCTGAATCTCAGCCAAACATTCTTTAAAGGGAAACAAGTCTATTCAAATTATCACCTCATGGAAAGAGAAAAAAACATCGAAACGCTGCTCGTTATTACAGCAGGCTTGCTTGTTTTGTATTATATTTTTGATTCCAAATATTTCATTTTAGCTGCAGCAATAGTTAGTATTGGCGGACTAATGTTTCCATTTCTTGCTAAAGGGATTCATTGGTTTTGGTACAAATTAGCGATGGCTTTGGGCTATGTTAATTCCAGAATTTTACTCTCCTTAATCTTTTTCATCTTCTTGATGCCTGTCGCATGGTTAGCTAAATTATTTTCAAAAGACAGTTTACAATTAAAGAAAAAAACTGCTAAAAATGATTCTTATTACGTTGACCGCAACTACGCTTACGAAAAGAAAGATCTAGAAAATATGTGGTAAGCTAAGAGCATATTAAAAAATATTCTGGCAGGTTGTTTGTTCTCTTTTCTGCTGTAAAACATTTTAAACACCTAATATCAAATCGAGTGTAACGCTCATTCACCCATGAATATTAATAGTACACACACACTATTTAGACCAATAGTACTTCTATTTTTTACCTTCCAATTCTCAATTACTTTTTCCCAACCTACTGAAAAAGTTAATTCTAATACCGTTTTTCAAATTGGAAAATTATTAGATCAAAATAAAGTTTCAGCGACTGAATTCGACTCTAATTCTGGCGATTGGACTTGGCGATTTTTATTTGCTGAAGATGATTATAAAAGAAAGATAACACCTGAAGTAGCAAAAAAATTGACTCACTTTGATTTTACTTACAATCAAAAAAAGCAAACTCGAAAAGGTCATTTAGAAAAGGCAAAAATAGATATGAATCAAGACGGCGCACTTAATATCATTTTGAGACAAATGGAAAGGAATATTCGTTTCTTCAATAAACAATTAGATGTTATGAAAGTAGATGGGAAACTTTATTATTTACTTTATTTTCCTGCTGAGTCAGTAAAAATTTAGTCTTAGTTCTACTTTGGCACTTTAATACATTTGTGGGCAAGACTGAATAATTCGTTCTCGTATGTTTGTACTTTTTGGCATTGCCCCAAAAACTACGAAAAAAGTCTAGTTTGTTTAAATCGCTCCGCGTAAACAAACGGCCTCCCGCCAAATTAATCGTGTTCCTAAACATGTACCTACTAAAGTGCCAAAGTAGTCCTCCATAAAATGTTCATTGAAAAATAAGCGCGAAAAACAGGCAATCGTAGGCTAACTTTGACCTATTTCATCAACTAAAAGAATTCCGATGAGCGATCCATTTAATTCAATGGAGCTTACGAG
>JANSWP010000016.1 GCA_024743405.1 Bacteroidota bacterium | reverse complement strand
GGTCTCCATTACATAAACAGGGGAATTGTCTCACATAACAATGCTCTTGTATTTCCTTCTAATAAATTACCTGAGAATCGCGTATAACTTAATTAATCTCGTGCTACTGCGTATATTCCCTGCCTGATTGCTTTTACAGAAAGTATATAGATTAGGGAGAAGCTATTTTAGTTTCTTGTAAATAGCCTTGTAATCTTGTTGTGTACAAATCATCCAATCCCCAAGTTCATGAGCAAATACGGTGTCATCATCACATTGTTTATCAATAAGTTGAAAGCAAATATCTAAGCATTCTTTCCCTATTTTTCGATGTCCCTGTTCGGCAATTTCACAACTTCGGTCAAGCCAAGTAGAAAGTTCACTATACCAAGCCTCCGTTTCAGGCGGAACCCAAGTGTAGTTTTTAGAATTCATATTAAAAGGTGCATAATACTTGCCTGCAAGTGAATCTTTGAGAAAGATTTTAATTTTATCCAAGACCATTAGTGGTGTCATCTGTTGAACGACTTGCTCATAATACAAGTCACCAAAGACGTTATCAATTTGCTGGTCGGTCATTTCCTTTAGGCAAGTATCAATATATTGAATTAGTTCTTCTCGATTAGCTTTGAGAATCAAAATTCGTAGTTGTTGTTGGTCTAACATTGGTCATCGTTTAACAATCAGGTATTTGATTTTTTCATGTAGAATGCCAAATCCTCATCATGTTTAATGAAGTACTTGAAAGCATTGTAAGTAATCGGCGTTTCCAAAAGGTCATTAATAATTTTGGTTATATCGCTGATAGTTACGCCCAACTCTAAGTATTTTTTAATGGCAGGTTTATGACTATCCAAAACTCGCCCCTTCTTATTTTTACTCCCTTTTGGTCTGCCTAATTGTTTTCCCATCGCCTTCGCCACTGCTAATCCTTGTTTGGTGCGGATAGAAATATAATCCCTTTCTGATTCGGCAAAATAGGAATAGATTGCCAATAATAATTTAGCATGAGTGGCGGTAGTTGATAATTCAGGCTGTCGAACAAAGACAATTTTAATTCCTGTTTGTGAAAGCGTATTTATTATATTGAGTGTCTCTAACATATTTCTACCCAACCGACTTAACTCTGCGACCAATAGCACATCTCCAGGTTGCAATTTTTCCAACAACTCATCAATCTTACGCTGTTTGGTATTTTTTCTGGAAGAAATAGATACCTCAATAAATTCATTAATCAGCCAACCTTGCTTTTGGGCATACTGTAAAAGTAGATGCTTCTGTTTTTCTAAATCTTGCTGGTCAGTACTGATTCTGCTGTAAGCAATTACACTCATTTTAGCTCTTTGAAATGATAAGGTACTATTTCTATTTAAAACAGACATAAAGATAGCAATATTCAGTCATTATTATTTCATAACCAGTGAAAATGTAACGAACATTTTCACTTCACTAAAAACAGTTAAAATGACAGAAATTAAAATTTGGTCTGACACCGAAATTGAAATTTATGGCTATCCGCCCAATTTCAATTCTATTCAACGCAAAATTTTTTTGACGCTTCCAGTTAAACTGGAAAAACGAACGCAGTCTTTTTACACCACCGCCAATAAAGTTGGCTTTCATTTGATGTTTGGTTATTTCAAAGCCAGGCGACGGTTCTTTTTACCAGAACGATTTAAGCCATCAGATATTCAATTCGTGGGTAAAAGATTAGGGTTATTATTTTTTGATGACCTTCTATATGACTATAATCGAAAGACCTATAATCGTCACCGAAAAATAATCTTAGCTCATTTTGGATACGATGCGTTCAAACTTCAAAAGCACCATCTTTTGATTACCCAATTGATGAATAAATCCCTTTGGTCTTTTAACCGAGCGCATTTAATATTGGGTAATATTTTGGATTGGTTGGAGCATCGTCACATTGAATTACCATCTTATTATGCCTTGCAAACCATCTTGACAATTGCCATCCGAAAACGGGATAGAACGCTGCACCAAGCACTTGATAAGTTATTGCAACCAGGGCATAAAACTGCGCTGGATCATTTGCTTATTAAAAGCAGTCCTGAAAATACTGGGGCAGTTTATGCTTTCACCAGTTTAAAAAAATTGATTCGCAAAGACAACCCTAAATCCATTCGGGCAAACATTGATAAGCACGAATTGGTGTGGCAAATATTTCAACAAATTCAATCGGTGCTTCCTCAACTTGAATTAAACGAAGCTGCGATTCGGTACTTTGGGGAACTGGTTATCAAATACAAATCCAGTCAAATAACACAGCGGTCGTTAGCCGATAAATATTTGTTACTGCTTGGATTTACAGCGTTTCAGGTTCGTAGCTACGAAGACCAACTGGTTGATATTCTATTATCCGCTTGTCGAGGGGGACTCAATACAGCTCATCAGCAGCACAAAGAATATTTGTTTGCAACCAGAAAAGAGCGTAAAAAACAGTCAAAAAAGATGGCTGATATGGCACAATCCAAGCATGATTTACTCAAAGAAGTTACGGCAATTATTTGGCAGCCCAAGGCGATTGTCATTCCTCAATCGGTAGCAACTGTAGTACAAATCAGGGAATTATTGCCCTTGCTACAAGGACAAGATGAAGACCAAGAGACTTTAGATTTAATGCAGCAACAATACGTAAGAGAGGAGCAAATTGCTTTACTAAACTGTTTAGAAAAGGTCTCTCTATCCTTGCAACAGCAAGCTTCACCAATTATAAAAGCATTGCATTTTAACGTCAAGACTTCTCCGCCCAAATTAATGGCTGCCATCCATCATTTTAAGAAAAAAGAGGGCAAAATTTCAAAGGCAGCACCGACAGATTTTTTAGATAATGACCAAAAGGATGCTTTGCTTGATGAAAATGGTCGCTTCAGAATTTCTCTTTACAAAATACTACTCTTTCAAAGCATTTATCGAGGCATTAAAAGTGGTCGACTCAATCTGAAATATTCCTATCGCTACAAAGCCTATGATGAATATCTCATCAATGCAATGAATTGGAAAGAGCAACAAAATTCTTTATTAGAAAAAGCTAAATTGACAAAAATGAAAGATTTCAAAACGATATTGAATAAGTTAAAACCACTCTTAGATGAACATTTTCATCACACCAACCAACGTATTTTAAAAGGAGAAAATCCCCATTTCATTTTACGAGAAGATGGAAAATACATGGTAAAAACGCCCAAAGTGGATACAGAAAATAGAGCGAAATCTTTAAGCATCTTTCCCAATGAAAAAATTATTCCAATCAGCGAAGTCTTAGCAACCATTGATGACTTGACCGATTATTTGGCACATTTCAAACATTATCAGCCTTATTATCGAAAGCAAAGACCCAATAAAAATGTCTTTTTTGCCGATATTATGGCGTATGGCTGCAATTTTGGTGTAGAGAAAATGGCAAAAGTAGCACGGTCGGTTACCGCTACGGAATTAGAAAATACCGCCAATTGGTATTTTGATTTGGAAAATATTCAAAAAGCAACCGACACCATCAGCAATTTTATGGATAAATTGGAACTGCCAAATTTGTTTAAAAAAAAGAAAGGAGAACTCCACACCTCAAGCGACGGTCAAAAGATTCCAGTCGCTTCCGACACGACCATTGATGCCCATTACTCCTTCAAATATTTTGGCAGCGGAAAAGGTGTAACCTCCTATTCTTTCATTGATGAACGATTTATTCCATTCTACTCAACGGTCATTAATACCACCGAACGGGAAGCCATTTATGTGGTGGACGGACTGCTTCACAACGAAACCATTCGCTCTACGACTCATAGCACAGACACACATGGTTATACCGAAGCAGTCTTTGGTTTGATGGATATTTTAGGGTTTGGCTTTGCGCCCAGAATAGCCAAACTGCACCGTCAACAGTTGTATAGCTTTGAAAAAATAGCCGATTATAAAGAACATCGATATTCTGTTTTGCCTAATGGCTACATCAATGTTGAGTTGATTGAAGAAAATTGGGACGCTATTTTGCGATTGGTAACTTCCATAAAATTAAAACATTGCTCGGCTTCTCAAATCTTCAAAAGACTCAATTCTTATTCTCGGCAACACCCCGTTTACCAGGCATTGAAGGAGTATGGAAAAATCATCAAAACAATTTATATCCTTCGATATATTGATTTATTAGAACTCCGACAAGCAATTCAAAAACAACTGAATGTGGTGGAATTATCCAACCGTTTTTCATCTGCTGTATCTGTTGGTAATGGTGGTGAAATGGTTTTTCTGACACATCGTGACCAACTAATCTCCGATGCTTGTAAGAACCTAATCAAGAGTGCTATCACTTGCTGGAATTACCTCTTTATGACTCGACATATCCAGAAATTGAAAACTATGGAGGAAAAAGAGAAGCTTATCAAGGCAATAAAGTCTGGTACAGCGATTGCCTGGCGGCACATTTATTTTAATGGCTTGTACGATTTCTCGGAGGAAAAACTGATAGATTCCTTCAATTTACTCACCTCCCAAAATTATAACCTAAATCTGGATGGATAAATGGGAGGTCTCAAAAACATTGTTAGGCTTTAAGGGACGGGGAGTTGACTCATTTTCATGTGAGACAATTCCCCTGTTTATGTAATGGTGACCTAAAGACCAGAATGCCTCTAAGAAGTTGCTATGCAGAGCAGCTTTGCCTTAGTTTTTGATCAAATAATAAAGGCTTATTCACGTCAAATGAATAAGCCTTTATTATCTAATAGAAAAAATAGCAGTTGATTTATCTAAATAGGGTAGCGAACCCAGAATACTTAAATGGTTCGCCGCGAGGTCCTATGAAAGAAACCAAAACGGTATATACGCCTGTTTGAGCTTTTCTTCCGGTATTATTGATTTGACCATTCCAACCAATATCTGGATTGTCAGATTCAAAAACCAAAGCGCCCCATCGATCCCATATTTGCATATTATAATCTTGAATGCCTAAGGTCAATCCTTTTCCTTTAAAAACATCATTATGAGTATCTTCATTAGGCGTAAATGCATTTGGAAGGTGAAATCTCCATTCAGGGCGTACATCGATGAATCGCGAAATAGTGTCCAGACATTTTTGGGGATGCACTATATACAATGTCACTTCATGCATTCCTGTATCCCTAAATTCATAATTTTCTACGTTTTGAGTATGAGCAATTAATTCTCCATCTACTTGCCATTCCCAGTGTGCTGCGTCTATAGATTGATCAATGAAATTGGAGAATGGTTGTAGGTTACTCAGGTTCTTTGGATTGATATCAAAGTCAGCCATTGGAGGCGGAACAATCCTAATTAGATTTTCGAAAACGGTATCTGTCACACACCCAATCGGAGAAAGAATTTCTAAGCTAACTGTATAAATACCTTCTTCCTCATAAACGTGAGTTGGATTAAGTTCCGTACTGGTATTTCCATCTCCAAAATCCCAGAATATTTCATAGGTATTATCCACGGGATTAGAAAGGTTATTGAATACAATATCCGCTGGTGGACAACCTAAGGTATCATTTGGAGAAATCACTAAAATAGCAGGTACGGGTCGGTAATTAACTTGTTTGACAATAGTATCGGCGCAACCATTTTCATCCTCTACGACTAATCTGGAAACATAATCATTTGGTTGTTCATAAATGTGAACCGGATTGGATAACTCTGAAGAATATCCATCACCAAAAAGCCATTCATATTTTGAGAAGGATCCAATACCATCGATATAGGATTGATCTACAAAACCTACAGGTCCATAAATACAGGTATCATAATCAAACTCGAAATCGGCGATAATTTCTGGATGAATAGTTACTCTAATATTAGCGGAATCGCCACAAGCGGTTCCGGGATTTAATATCAAGGCACCCGTATATTCTCCTGCTCCTGGAAAAGTAACAGATGGGCTCCATTCGTCATAAGAGACAATAGATCCATTGATTAAAAAATCCCACCTATAATCGAATAAATCTGCATTTTGAGTACTTTCATTATCAATAGTAATCTCCAAGTCATCACATCTTTCAAATACATAGAAATCATCTATCAATGCATCAGAAATGAGATCTGCTTCTACCAGTGGTGTACATTCAGCTACATTAAATTGAACATCGCGTCGAATAACACTCAATAATTGTCCATTTCTATATTCATAGGCACAAACTGCCACAGAAAATTGACCCAAAACCTCAGGTGTTCCAGATAATAAACCAGTAACTGGATCGATTGTAACCGCAGGGTTCCCACCAATAGGGTTGGTCGCACTATATGGAGGAGCATATTGAACCGTTTCATAAGGTGGAGGGCAAGCAGGGTTAGGTACTAAATCATCACATTCAAAGCCTGGTGTTCCACCACCGCCACCACCGAAATCCATTCCACCACCAATTAAAGGCTCACAAAGCTCATAGATAATTTGGTCCCCTTGGGCGTCGAATGCCGCATGGTCATATTCTAAAGGTTCTCCAGCACAGATAACAATAGGAGGAAAAGTTTCAAAAAAGGGACTGTCATTGCAGAGTGCTTGAGAGGCGGGTGTCACTTCAACCGTGAATGTTGCCCCGACATCGCCTGGGGTTTGAATATTTGTTACGGTCGCATTTCGACAACATCGTTGAAAAGTTAAATGATAACTGTCGTTGGAAGGCCACTGAGGAAAAGTATATTCAAATTCATATATCGCTTCTTCAACACACAGATTTGGTGGTAATTGAAGGCATGGATTATCAATATCTGGCTCCACATTGTTTATTGGAAAATTATAGGTTGCTTCAATTACATCTAAGGCAACTTGATTGTCTCCTTTATAGACTGCAAAAGGGGCTTGGAAATCGAAATTAGCACCAGTAGGGTCAGAGCAATCTCGATACATTTTTAAGGTAAAGCGATAGGTTCCCCCTCCTAAACATTCGTAAGATACAACACCTCCAATGATGTGTTTTGCAAAAGAGGTCGTTTGAAAGGAAAGCAATAGTACAAAGGGTAACAGGTATTTCATTATTCTCTTATATAAATGTTGGACTTAAAATAGAATGGTAACAGAACCAGATAATTGGGAATTTGTGCAAATAAACAGCAATTATTTTTGGAAAATGTTGAATTATAAAAGAATTTCAAGGAAAGAGGATGGAAAAAATAATAAAAAATACACTTTGTCGGAGCATTAACATTGAGGAGAAACAATTCGAAGTTCAAATACTCAATACTAATAAATGTTGAGTATTTGAACTTCGATTATTACGTTAAGTATTATCGCATCAACGTAGCAAACCCTTTGTGTAAATATGGGGTTCCACGCGGACCGTTGAAGGAAACCAAAACCACATAAACGCCTTCAGCCGCATCTTTACCAGTTTGGTTGATTTTGCCATTCCAGCCTTCATAAGGATCCGTTGTTTCGAAGACCATTTGACCCCATCTATCCCATATTTGCATTCGGAAACGAGAAATTCCAGGGATTAGACCTTTGCCTTTAAAAAGATCATTTGTTGTATCTTCATTTGGAGAAAAGGCATTGGGCATATGGAAAAACCATTTTGGGACGACATCTACGATTTTGGTTATCGTATCTTGACATTTTTGAGCATGAGTGATGTACAGCGTGATCTCATGTAAACCTGTATCTCTAAATTCATAATTATCAACATTCCGAGTATGAGCAATGATTTGGTCATCCACATGCCATTCCCAATGTGCTGCATCAATGGATTGATCAAAAAAACCAGAAAAGGGTTGGAGATTACTCAGAATATCTGGTTCACAATAAAAATCGGCAATTGGTGGCGGTACGATTTCGATTAGGTTTTCGAAAATGGTATCTGTGATACAGCCTATGGGAGAGACAATCTCAAGACTGACTGTAAAAATGCCTTCGGTTTCATAAATATGGGTAGGATTTAACGCTGTACTGGTATTCCCATCTCCAAAATCCCAAAAGATGTCATAAGAATTATCGATTGGATTAGATAGGTTGTTGAAAGTGACTTCTGCTGGAGGGCAACTTAAAGTATCATTTGGAGAAACGACTAAAACAGCTGGGACAGGGCGATAATTTACCTGTTTGATGATACTATTTTCACAACCATTGGAGTCTGTGACAATGAGACCTGAAAAGTAGTTTCCAGGTTCTTCAAAAATATGAACAGGGTTGAGGTTGGCGGAAGTGTCGCCGTCTCCAAATTGCCATTTTCTTCGAATGATTTCTCCTGGTCCATCGATGAAAGAATCATCCACAAAGGCTACTGGCCCTGCGACGCACGTATCGTAATCAAACTCAAAATTGGAAACGATTTCTGGGAATAGGGTAATGGATATGTCAGCGGTATCTCCACAAATAGTCTCCGGGTTTAATATTAATTGACCAGTGTAAGTTCCCGTTGTAGGAAACGTAATAGTAGGACTCCAATCAAAATAGGATTCGATTTGTCCATTAATCAAAAAATCCCAGCGATAATTGTCAATATTGATCATTTGAGAGCTTTGATTATCAATGAAAACATCCAACCCTTCACATCTTTCAAAAAGATACTCATCATTACTGATCTCATCCGAAATCATATCTGCTTCCACCAAAGGCTGACAATCAGCGATATTAAATTGAAAGTCTCGCCGAATGATACTCATAAGTTCTCCATTGCGATATTCATAGACACAAACGCCCACTGAGAATTGACCAAGTGTATTTGGTGTTCCATATAATAGACCTGTCACGGGATCAATTGTTACTTGTGGATCTCCACCCATGGGGTTGATGGCCGTATATGGGGGGACATATTGAACAGTTTCATAAGGTGGCGGACAAGCCGGAAATGGAATCAAATCATCACAAGGAAAACCTGGAGTTGGAGGCACCCCTCCCAAACCGTCTCGACCAGCTCCAATCAATGGTTCACATAATTCATATATTAATTGATCGCCTTCAGGGTCAAATGCAGCGTGGTCATATTCGAAAGGAATACCCGCACAAATGATGATCGGCGGAAAAGTCTCAAAAACGGGGCTATTGTTGCACAGCGCCTGCGACGCAGGTGTTAATTCAATGGTAAATGTGGCGCCAACATCGCCTGGAGTTTGAATATTTGTTACGGTGGCATTTCGACAACACCTTTGAAAAGTCAAATGATAACTATCATTGGACGGCCATTCCGAGAAAGTATATTCAAACTCATAAATCCCTTCTTGTACACAAGTATTTGGTGGTAATACCAAACACGGATTGTCAATGTCAGGATCTATGTTTATGGGTAGATCGATCATGAAAGCAGGAACGGTGCCTAAAGGGGTTTGACTATTACCTTTATAGACCGCAAAATTTGCAGGATTATCAAACCCTGCTCCTGTAGGATCTGAACAATCTCTATACATTTTCATGGTAAATTTATAGGTTCCACCTCCTAAGCATTCATAAGAGATGACGGAACCAATAATATGCTTTGCAGTCAAAGAAGGGGAGACTATAAAGAGAAATATAACTGGGAGTAGGTGCTTCATTTTCCACATTTGAAATTGAGAGAATGTGTGATGAAAGTCGTGAAGAAGATCAAGGTAGATTCAAATAAGATACAATGGTCTTCTTCAAAGAGGGCAACTTATATTGCGGAAGATAAGGATAAAGTTAAATTTTTACCAATTGAAAAATGAAAGGTGTTTTCCGAAATTGAATTTTTTGAATTTTTATTGGATTAATGTCGCGAAGCCGCGAATCTCAATTGCTTCGCCTCGCGGACTGTTGTAATTGACGACGACGACATAAACACCTTGCGTTGACGGTTTACCTACATTATCTTTTCTACCATTCCAGCCTTCATCAGGATCCGCAGATTCAAACAGTTTTTCGCCATAACGATTCCATATAGTCATTCTGAAATTAGTAGCGCCTTCTAAAAGTCCTTGTCCCTTGAATTGGTCATTGATGCCATCACCATTTGGCGTAAAGGCATTAGGTATATAATATCTGACTTCAGGAATTACATCAAGCGTTTGTATCATGGTATCTTTGCAACCACTTTCATGCGTAACGATTAGCGTAATGACCTGAAATCCTGTATCAGGAAAAGTATAAACTGGGCTTTGATCAAAAGAAAAATTTTGGTTACTAAAATTCCATTTCCATTTGACTGCATCTATAGATTGGTCAATAAAATTAACAGTTGGTTGGATATTACTTGGCTGAGTTGGGTTAAACGTAAAATCAGCTATAGGACTTCCAACGATGGTTATTAAATCATTCCAAATAGTATCTGTTTTACAGCCAATTGGAGAAGTGATATCAACAGATACCGTATAGGTTCCGATATCTTCATAAATGTGAGTTGGGCTCACGCCAGACCCTGTATTCCCATCTCCAAAATCCCAAAGAATATCATAGGATTCATCAATAGGAAAGGATAAATTTTCAAAAAAGATGCTTGCAGGTTGACAACCAATAAATTCACTTGGTGCAATCAATAAATAACTCGGAACAGGGAAATAATTGATGTCTTTTACAATCGTAGTTTTACATCTGTTGATATCTGTAATCGTTAAAGCCGCAGGCAAAACACCCGGAATTTTATATAAATGACTCGGATTTTGTTCAATGGAGGTTTCTCCATCTCCAAAAGACCAACTCCAATCTGTGATAGTATTGGGACCTGCATCGGAGGAGGATAAATCGGTAAAATCAACTGGTCCGGAAACGCAGGTGTCATATTCGAATGAAAAGTCGGCATAAACGGCCGGGAAAACATCTACAATAACTAAGGCGGTATCATTACATTGGAGACCCGGATTTAGCACAAGAAGACCTTGATACTGACCTGTATCTGGGAAGGAAAGTGTTGGACTCCAATTATTAGAGCCGGGACCTTCAATCTTTAAATTTGGTCCTCCGTCATTTAAATCGAACTCCCAGAAATAATCTGAAATATTGGATTGCTGGAAGCTTGTATTTTGAATTTGTACATCCAAAGCGCCACATGCTTTTATATAAAATATTTGGTCGTCTCCTAATGAAATCAAAGAGTCTTCAGCTATATCCGCAACGACAGTGGGTTCACAGGTTGTCACATTAAACTGGAAATCTCTTCTAACAGTACTTAATAATTCGCCATTACGAAATTCTTTCACACATACGCCAACCACAAATTGCCCCGTAGATTGAGGGATTCCATTTAAAAGCCCAGTATTGGAGTCTATGTTGAGGCTGTTTGGAGGCAAACCACCTAATGGATTATCGAAACTATAAGGGGTAGAAAATACAACTGGAGTGAAGGGCGGAGGTAAGTCTGGGTTTGGTGCAACGCCATTTGGTGCTTCCCATTGAACTTGGTTATTCCCACCACCCAAATAAGGTGTACAAAGACTATATTCTAAAACATCGCCATCTGCATCAACCGCTGAATGGTCAAAATTAATTTCTGTGCCGGCACAAATAACGATTGGAGGAAATTCATTGAAAACAGGGCTCGTATTACATACGTCTTGTGCTTCTGGTTTTACTTCTACCCAATATGTGGCCCCACTATCACCAGGTGCAGCAAGATTGACAATTGTATTATTTCGACAACATCTTTGATAAACAATATTATAGGTTTTATCACTTTTTGGAAGGTTTAAGGTAAATTCGTAAATGCCTTCTTCCACACAAACGCCAGTAGGTACAATCAAGCACGGGTTAGAAACATTTGGCTGAATGGCAGTGATTTTTGGTGCCGGAAGAATGACCCCTTGAACTAAGATAGCACTATTGCCATTGCCTTCATAAACCGAAACCGTACCCTCCAAACCATTACTAAAAGAATCAAATTCGGCACCGCCACCGGCACAATCACGATAGATTTTCATCGTAAATCGGTATTCATTATTGCCAAGACACTCGTAGGTGATTTCACCTCCAATGATATGGGCAGCGGATAAATCAATTTGATTAAGAAAAAACAGGGTCAATAGGGTGAAAATGAGTTTTAGTGCTTTCAAGGCTTAAAATTTTAGTTTTTCTTTAACACAATTACAATACGACAAAAAAAAAAAAGTTATGTTGAAGTTAATTCAGAATTTTTTGGACGTTAATTATATATTTAACATCCACATTATCCCTACTATAAACACCAAAGTAAAACACTTTTCAAAAAGACATTATTGTAAAAGTGCAATATATAGAACAAAAAGCCGGAAATTTGCCCTTAATCAGACAAAATTAATTTTGAGTAATGAAAGAATGAGTGCGCCGATATCCTGTTTTTGTTCAAAATTAGATGTTCTCAAAACAAAAAATGGAAACATTCGTAATCTAATTCCGAAACTAATTAAAGTAACTAAAACCCATGCTTACGCTCGCTAACGAAATTGAATGTATGAAGGACAATTACCAACTTGACCCAATCATTGCGACTTTAGAAAAAGGTGGTACAATACTTTATCCAACCGATACAATTTGGGGGCTTGGTTGTGATGCCACCAATGCACTTGCCGTTGAAAAAATATTTGATCTCAAAAAGAGAGAACGATCTAAACCGTTTGTGCTGCTTGTATCTTCAATTGAAATGTTAAAACAATATGTGGAGCATGTTCACCCTCGTGTCGAAACGCTTTTGCTCTTTCATAAAAAGCCTTTGACTTTTATTTATAATCAGGCGATGAATTTACCCGAAATTTCTTTTGATAGAGGAGGGTCTGTCGCTATACGGATTCCACATGATGATTTTTGTAAAAAGTTAATCGACCGTTATGGAAAACCATTAGTCGCTACTTCAGCCAACATTAGTGAGGAGCCTTTTCCAAAATATTTTGGTGAAATTAGTTCGGCAGTAATCCAAGAAGTAGATTATGTTGTCAAATACCGACAAGCTGATCGAACAATGGGAGCTCCTTCTGTGATCGCCAAATTGAATGATCCCTTAAAGGCAGAATTAGTGTTTTTAAGAGAGTAGTATTCAGTATCCAGTAGGCAATTTTCGACTATAAAATTGCCTACTGCCAATGGTTTTATTGTTCCCAATAATCATAAGTTACCGGTGGTCCTGCTAAATATTTTCCTATATTTTCTTTTAACTTTAGATGGATTTCGTGAGCTTGATAAGTCTGATAAGCTTCTTCAGCTTCAAATTCCATAGATAAAACGATCTCATAATCTGACATGGCTCGAGCGTCGCCTAAGTCTTGAAATGCGCCAATATTCAGATTTTTTACCTCCTCTATATTTTCCAATTTTTTTATTTCGTTGATTAATGCGGGTTTATCCACATCTTCTTTCAATTTTAATAAAACGATATGAACTAACTGTTTCGCATCATTAGATTGCAAATTCATCAATTCTTTGTTAGCCGATGCTAAAGCTGTTTTTGTTTCGTCCAATTCTGTTTTTAATTTTTCAAATGCTTGAGAATCAATGCCCTGTTTGCAACTTGAAAAAAAGAGGATGCCAATGGCCAAAATAGTTAAGATGTTTTTCATTTTGTACCTTTTTTGATTTGGTCAAATATACGGGGGTTTAGGTTTTAAACGAAATCGTTTAATTTTGTTCCCCGGTATTAAATATGAATACCTCAATTCAAAATGTTGTACAAAATGAACCGATTACTTTTGAGTTTTTTGATACTTAATTTCTTCTTTCATTTACATAGTCAAAATACAATAGACTCCGTTTTTTTAGAACAAAAAATAGATTCGATTATCTGTTTAGGATTGGATTCATTGGCTTACCCAGGGGCGCAAGTTTTGATATCTTTAAAAGGGGAAACGGTCTTTCATAAAACATATGGTTTTCACACGTTTGAGAACCAACAGGTGGTTCATAAAGATGATTTATATGATTTTGCATCAATAACAAAGGTGACAACAGGCTTACCCATTTTAATGAAATTATATGGGGAAGGGCGCTTTGATTTGGATGCTCCATTGAAATCTTATTTGCCAAAATTTAAAGGTTCAAATAAAGGCAATTTAACTTTTCGAGAGATGTTGGCTCACCAAGCTCAATTGAAGCCTTACATCGTTTTTTGGCAAAAAGCATTGAAGAAAAATGGACGTTTCAAACGCAGAACTTTTAATGAAGGGCCTTCAAAAAAGTATTCAATACAGATAACTAATGATTTGTTTTTACATGAAAAATATCGGAAAAGGATGGTGAAAACGATCAAGAAATCATCCTTAGAATTAGAAAAGGAATACAAATACTCAGGCTTGCTATTTTTACTTTTACCTGAAATTATTGAAAATATTACCGGCGAAGATTTTGTAGCTTATTTGTCAAAAAATATTTATGAAACGATTGGTGCCAGCACATTGACTTATAACCCTTTGACTAAATTCCCGATTGACCGAATTATTCCTACGGAGTTGGATACATTTTTTCGAAAGCAACTAATTCATGGGACGGTTCATGATGAAGCTGCTGCCATGCTCGGAGGGATTTCTTGCAATGCTGGTTTATTTGGTTCCGCTAAAGATCTGGACAAACTATTCCAACTTTATCTGAATGAAGGATATTGGCAAGGTAAATCTGTCATAGCTTCCAAAGCCATTCAAGAATTTACTAAATGTCAATTTTGTGAAACGGAGAATAGAAGAGGATTAGGATTTGATAAACCAATGATTGAATATGAAACGGGAAAAGGTTATGTCGCCAAATCTGCGAGTTCCCAAAGTTTTGGACATTCTGGTTTTACAGGAACTTTTGTTTGGGCGGATCCTAAAGAAGACCTAATTGTGATTTTTTTGAGTAATCGGGTTTATCCGACGAGGGAAAATAGAAAATTATATTCGATGAATATTCGTCCCATGTTACATCAGGTGATTTATGATTCGTTGAATTAAATATACCATATGTCTATAGCCATCATTGCGCCCGACAGAGATACTTTTGTTTTACAAAAAACACTTCAAGCTATTTTTAAGGGTGTCAAAATTTTTGAATATCCGGATATTCCTAGACCAGCCGAGGTTGAAATGGTGGTTCTATGGAAACATCCAAAGAATTTTTTGAACCATTTTTCAAACTTAAAATTGATTTGCTCTCTAGGTGCTGGAGTTGATCATATTATATCTGATCATTCTTTACCAACAGAAGTGCCTATAACGAGAATTGTTGATGAAGAATTGACAATATCCATGCGGAAATATGTAATGATGTGTGTGCTCAATTTTCAAAAAGATATTTGGTCAATTTTCGATTTTAATTCGAGGAAAATTTGGAGAAATAATCCCATTGTTGAGCAAAGTTTGAAGGTTGGAATTATGGGGTTGGGAGCTTTGGGAAAAGATATTGCTGTTCATTTAAAAGCGGTTGGTTTTCAGGTATTTGGGTATAGTTTTTCTGAGAAAAAACTTCCTGGTATTCGGTGTTTTTCAAAAGCAAAAAATGAGCTCGATTTATTTTTAGGATCAATCAATGTTTTAGTCAATGTATTACCATTAACAGATGACACAAAGGGGATACTAAATAGCACATTATTTGATAAAATGGTTCCCAATTCTTTTTTAGTTAATGTTGGTCGAGGTGCGCACTTAGTTGATAAAGACTTAGTCGACGCTATTAAGAATGGTAATATTAAGGGGGCTTTTTTGGATGTTTTTAACCAAGAGCCCCTACCAAAGCATCACTTATTTTGGCAGTTTTCCGAAATAATAATGACCCCACATATTGCCAGTATTACCAATCTGGAAAATGCTGGAACACAGATTGCAGAGAATTACCGTAGAATGATGAATGGAGAGGAATTATTGAATGTGATAAATGTCGAGAAAGGATATTAGACTTTATTCCAAAAAATTTTGTAGGGCTAAAACCTTTTAGAATAAAGTCTATTAATGTGTAGCTAGTTTTTTGGTATGTACAATTTACACTAATTATTTTTGTTAGACTACACAAATTAGACTAATTTTCGTTCTTAATAAAACAGAATCAATAGACAACATAAATATTAGATTGGTTATGAATGAAGTCAATAATTTTTTCAAATCAGCTTTTTCGGTTGATGGGGTGATTTTTGGGTTTGATGAAGGAGATTTGAAGGTCTTATTAATTAAGAGGGGTGAAGAGCCTTATAAAGGGAAATGGGCATTGCCAGGAGACTTAGTGTATCCAAATGAGGATTTGAGTACGGCTGCTGGGCGCGTACTATTAGAGCTTACCGGATTAAAAAATGTATTCCTCGAGCAAGTTCGCGCATTTGGGGAGGTCGACAGACACCCATTGGGGCGCGTAATTACGATAGCTTATTTTTCATTAATAAAAATTAGTGATTATGAAGTGACTCCAGCTTCTTTTGCAAAAAAAGCACAGTGGCATTCTGTTTCAGAGGTTGGAGATTTGGCATTTGATCATAATGAAATTTTAAGTGCTTGTTTTGGTCGATTGCAAGAAATTGTTCGAACTCGTCCTGTCGGGTTTGAATTATTACCGCCAAAATTTACCCTCACTGAACTTCAGCATTTATATGAATCGATCCTTGAAACAGATCTTGATAAACGAAATTTTAGAAAGAAAATCCTTTCTATGAAATTATTAGTTGATTTGGATGAAACTCAAGAGGGTGTCGCTCATAGACCTGCCAAACTTTACGAATTTGACCAAAAACGCTATCGAGCATTTATTTCAGAAGGATTTAGCTTTGAATTAAAAGAAAGTAAACGGAAAGCCTTATCAAAGATGAAAGAAGGTGCTATTTTGTAAATTGGCTTGGTACTTAAATATTCTTTTTTGGCTGATCAATCAAGTCTTTGGATTCTACATTTTGCGGTAAATTCAAAGGGCGAGTGGGTTCACTCCATACTTTTTCAGCTTTTACGGAAATAAATTCTTTTTCAGGATAGCGTAATGCTGTTAAATTACCTCCAAAAACGCAACCAGTATCAATGTTTGCGGTATTATTGATAAATTCGGGCTTGGGCACTGGTGTATGACCATAAATCACCATTGCCTCACCGTTGTATTCTTTCGCCCAATTCTTTCGAATGGGTAAACCAAAATCATCTTTTTTGCCGGTGGTTTCACCATACATACAATAATTTCGAACAGCGTTAGAAATTCGACCATGCATTTCTTCTTTTAATCCAGCGTGTGCAATGACTAATTGTCCGTTATCAAGAATATAATGATCTACTAAATTGTGCAAGAATTCTCGAACTTCCTCAACAAACTGGGACGGTTCTTTAGCTAATTGCTCTAATGTTTCTGCCAATCCATATCGAATTTGAACATCACGACCGTTTAATTTTTTCAGTAATTTTTCATCATGATTTCCAATGACACAAAGGCCAGTTTCGTTTTTGACCATAGACATAGCCAACCGTAAAACTTCATTTGAAGCTGGCCCCCTGTCTACAAGATCTCCCACAAATATTGCTTTTCGGTTTCTGGGAGGGAGGACAGAATAACCATAATTGTTCATTTTATTCTGATGCTTGATTATTGTATAGCCAAGCTTGGTAAGAAGTGTACTCAATTCTGAAAAACAACCATGAACATCTCCAATTATATCAAATGGACCAATAAATTCGGATTTATCATTGGGTGATTTTTCTCGAATAATATTTACGGCTTCAATTTCTTCACGGCTATTCAAAATAAATATTTGTTTGAAGCCTGCCTTTTTTAATTCTAAAAAATGTTGGTCGGTTCGGTTTTTATGAGAACGTGAATTGTCCTTTTTCTGATTCATTACAATTGCAACAGGTAAAACATGATGCTTTTTTGCTAAATGAACCAAGTCTTTTCTGTCGGATGATTGTAAGTTTGTAGCATCAATAGCCGTTAGATAGCCACGTTGTAATCGCTTTTGGATACTATACTTTGCAATATCAAAAGCATCTTTGGCGGTATCAGGGGCATTTTTATCATTAGAAATAACCCCTTTGTAATAATCTAAGGAGATCATTTCATTTGAGGAAAAGTGTTTTTGAATAAAAGTAGACTTTTCTTCATTGGCAACTCCAATTAGAGCAATGAATGATAATTTGGGGATATTAATTTTCATGTTTGTCTTTTCATTTTTATTCATATTGCAAAGGTGGAAAGCAAGTGCGCAATATTATTGCGTATGATAATATTTTCTTAAAAAATCCAAATTCAAAAATGTTTATTTGAAGTGATTAATAGTGATAAAAGTAATGTCATCAATGTGATTTCAAATTAATTCCTATTTTTAACCAGAAAACACAACTTATCTCAGACAAGTATACCATGAAAAAATTGGTTAATAGCCTTTTTAAAGAGTACTACCATCACCGTATGAAGCGCATTCAGCGTTACATGGATGACCCACATTCGGTTCAGTTTACTGTTTGGAAACAATTGATTGAAACGGCTAAAAATACAGAATGGGGTAAGAAATATGATTTTAAGAGTCTAAAAAACCCTCAACAATTTTCCGAAAGGGTTCCCATTCAAGATTATGAATCATTAAAACCTTTTATTGAAAGGATGATGAATGGCGAACGAGATGTTTTATGGCACAATGAAGTTCGTTGGTACTCTAAATCATCTGGAACTACAAGCGATAAATCTAAATTTATTCCAGTCAGTACCGAAAACCTAAAGCAATGTCACATTCGAGGAACCTGGGATACCATGGCTTTTTTTTATCACCAACGACCAGATGCGCGTCAATTTGAATGCAAAAGTTTGTTGATGGGAGGAAGTTTAAGCCCTTATCCACCACATCCTCGAACTATTTTTGGAGATGTTTCCGCTATTATGATAGAGCATATGCCTTGGGTTGCTCGCCCATTTGTGACACCTGATTTTGAGACGGCTTTAATGGCTGATTTTGGTGAGAAAATCGAGCGAATGGCAAGGATTACCAGTCAGGAGAAAGATCTAGTTATGATTGGTGGAGTCCCTACTTGGACGGTGGTTTTATTTCGTAAAATTTTAGAATTGACTGGTGCCAATAATATGTTGGAAGTATGGCCAAATCTTCAAGGTTATATTCATGGAGGTGTAAGTTTTACCCCATATCGTAAGCAATTCGAATCTTTCTTGCCTTCTGATAAAATCAGCTTTCAAGAGATATATAATGCCTCCGAAGGTTATATGGCGGCTCAAAATGATTTTTCGGAAGATGGAATGGTCTTGCTCTTGGAAAATGGTATCTACTACGAATTTCTACCTATGGGCGAATGGGAAAAAGAGTTTCCAAAGGCAATTCCTTTAGGTGAAGTAGAGGTTGGAAAAACCTATGCGATTGTCATTTCTACTAATGGTGGACTTTGGCGATATACGCCTGGCGATACGGTTACTTTCCTTTCTAAATATCCTTATAAAATTAAAGTTAGTGGTCGTACCAAACAATTTGTTAATGCATTTGGAGAAGAGGTCATGGTCGAAAACACAGATAAAGCAATTGCGATGACTTGCAATGAAATAGAGGCGACCGTTTCTGATTATACAGTGGCACCTATTTATTTCAAGGGGTCTGGCAAAGGAGGGCACGAGTGGCTTATCGAATTTGCAAAAGCACCCAATGATATGCCACGCTTTAATCGACTTTTAGACCAAAATTTACAAAAAATCAATTCAGATTACGAAGCAAAAAGATATAGAGGAATTGCCTTAGAGCAATTAAGTCTGCATACTGTTCCTTCAGGAACCTTCAATGAATGGCTTAAATCAAAAGGAAAATATACCAGCCAAAGTAAAGTGCCGCGCCTCTCAAATGATAGAAAATATGTGGAAGATATCTTAGGTTTTTTAGGTGAACGGGTATGACTTTCTCATAGACTCTTAAGCAAAACTCAAAACCAACATGTGGGCGATAATTTTTTTATCTGAGTACATTAAAAATGCCCTGCACCGCTTGCGTTTTTGCCTCCTTAGTAACGGCTAAAAAATAAGTCAGCCAATTTGAAATAGTAGATTTTGGATTTTGGTAATGCAAAAAACTTTTTGCGTTCGCCTTTGTACCTTCTGGCACAAGCCAGCGCAGGATGCAGTGCATCGGGGAGTATTTTTAACGCCGCAAAAGTTCAAAAAATACATCGGCAAATGTCTGAGTTATTCTTTAGGCGTTACCTAAATAAAAAAAGGGTCAGTCCAAAATCTATAACTTATTTATCCTTCATTCCTTATCCAAGTTCCTTCATTAAGCGAATAAAAAATTTTAGGCATGAAAAATGCAGAGGTAACTAAGAGCATTTGTGCGCATCCCCCGCGAACTATTAAAGCTTAATTGTTATTCCCCCTTCTAATTTTTTCATGACTTTTTTGACGGAAAAGCCTAATACTTTCAGAGGTTCATTCCCGTCCAATCATTTTATTCAAAAACTATAAGCAACACACAGGCAACCTCGGTTATGCGAAAGGTCTATCTTGAATAGTATTTAGGATAGACAAAACGCAATTGACTTTACAGGAATTGACTTCTTGTGAGATCAGTGACCTATGCAGTTAATCTTTTAATTTAACTTTAAATGTGCTTTAGATTTAAACATCGGCTAAGGGGATCTTTTATTTTATCAGTTCATCAAATTGTTCTCTTCTTTTTTATTGTTTTTTTTCCTGTGTTCTTATTTGCAAGTAATGATATCATCTATGTAAAATCTAATGCAAATGGTGATGGATCATCTTGGAGCCAAGCCATGGGGAATCTTCATCAGGCAATACGAAAGGCTACTTATGGAACTGAAATATGGATTGCAAACGGAATTTATTACACAACGGAGACGAATGACAGAAATGCTTCTTTTCAAATTCCAAAGGGAATAAAACTATATGGAGGCTTTTCAGGACAAGAAACGAGTTGCATAGAGCGTAAACCACTGCTTTATCAAACTATTTTGAGTGGGGCGATAGGGTCACTTTCCAACAATGATAATGCATATAGTGTCATCTATACTTATGAGGCAAATGGAGATACTGTAATTGATGGGTTTTATATCGAAGGTGGGAATGCAAATGAGTACAAAGCTCAACAGGGAAGTCGTAGTAGATCTGGAGGTGGCTGGTACAATGAGGTTGGAAAAAGTATCTCTTCACCAATCGTTCGTAATTGTATTTTTAGGGACAATAAGGCCATTGACGGGGGCGCTATTTACAATAATGCATTAAAATCTGATAATTCAATAATTATCATCAATTCACAATTCATTGGGAATGTTGCTATGTCTGATGGGGGCGCCATTTATAATGATTGCCGATTGGAAGGTCAATCCAATTTGGTAGTAAGAGGAACTATTTTTCAATTAAATGAAAGTAATAATGGAGGATGTATCTTCAATTATTCATTCAATGGAAATGGATACGGACAATTGACCAATTGTCAGTTTGCCTCAAATCGGGCAATGTCTAGAGGAAGTATCATCTATGATGGCTCTTTTAAGTCTAGATCTTTTGATGTAAATAATTGTAATTTTCTAGATAATGTTTCACACGAAGGAAATCCTTTTTATCAAATTGGAAAAGGCGACGCACGAATACAAGAGGTGAAAGTCAAAAGGATTTAATTCTTAATTGTGCTCCATTCCTAACCTGGCAGAGAGTACCATAGGAGTCAGGTATGAGGGTTTTCTCACACCTGAGAGAAAATTTTAATTTTTGACCTGATATCTGACACCTGATTCAGAAAGGTTTAAAAGTTTTTTTGCCACAAAAACGCAAGGAATAACTTGAAAGAAACTAAGGTACCCTAACATGCTCTCCAAAAAACAAAGCATTAAAAAACAATCGGTTAGTGCCATACCAAAAACCTCTGAAATTGGGATTGTCCACAAATAATATAGCACGTCCAGAGCCTACTCGGCTGACCAAAAGTGAGGCAGAATTCTTAATCATTTCTAAATTATCCGGGTGAAGATAACCGTCTAAGTGAGGATTGTCGGTATATTTTGCAACAGTACTAAAAGCATTTTTACTAGGTTCCACAAAAATGGAATGATTGCGATAAACAGGTAATGTACGACGATGATATCCAAAACCTAAAGGATGTGTAATATCTAAATTTGTCAAATAAACCGATCCTCCAATCGCCTTTGCACCTGAACGATTTCTGGCTGTTTCAAAATCAAATCGCGTTTCTTTTTTTATGCCATTTGAAGAAGGTTTTTTGAAAGTTTCTTTTGCAATTCCTTCCCGAATTACCCAGTTTGTGCCTTGTCGTAGGGTAATTAAAGTACCCCCACTTTCTGTCCATTTTCGAATTTGTAAAATTTGATTTTCACTGAAATTTCGATAACTGCCAGAAACAAGAATTAACGTCGTATAATCATTTAAATTCATTCTACCAAAATTCAAAATATCTACTTTTGAAATAGGCATATTTAATTTGGTATCCAATAGATGCCATACTTCTCCTGCTTCATATCCTGACACACCGTCTCCCAAAAGCATGGCAATTTTTGGAGGAGAAAGAGTCGCAAAATTTGGGCTTCCTAAATCTGGTCCAGCGAGGTTTAAACCAGTCGAAATACTTATAATTTCAATATTTGCGATCTGACTAGCTCTAAGTACTTTTTTATGTAGCTCCTCTTCTGTGAGCTCTTGATCTGCTACTGAAATTAGAATAGTGCCATAATGAAAATTACGTTTTTGACCGTCTTTTTCTATCGTAAATGGTTTGGCAGCTACCTTGGTAAATACGCCATTTTCTTGTAAATAATTCAAGGCTTTTGGCGCCGAATAATCTGACCAATCAAAAAGGTAAGCATACTTGGCTTTTTGAACATTTCGCCGTTTAGGGGAAAGGTCATGCATCGTTACTTCAGCACCTAATTTTGATGTGCCCATCCTTGCATAGGGCATATCATAAGCCAATGCAACTGTCCAAGCGGAAGCGTCATAAAATACTGAATCGTAAAATTCTTTGACAGGCTCAAAGATCGTTTGAACCATTCGATATTGCATTTGATTATTGGGAACAAAGAAGGCCTGACCTTTTTTGAAAGTGATGCCATTTACCGTTTTATCCTCATCTAAATGATGGACTTTGACATGATGTTTTTGCAGATATTTGGCGAATAGACGAGTTCGATTATAATCGTATTCATCTCCGAAAATATAGGCTTTTGTTCGACTTTGATTTGCCTTTTTATAGCCTTCTTTAAAGAAGTCGGCCTGATATTTTAGTAACAATTCTCGATTATCAACGGAAGCCTGAATTGTCGCTATGCTCGATCTTAGCTGATTTCTAATCGTAAAAGCAAAAGAGATATCTTTTGTCTGAGTATGTTGCAAATGCCCTCGCGAACTTGCCTGCTCAAATAATAAACCCAAACCACCCATCATATCAGGATAAGTGGAACCATAGCCTGGATAAGAATTATCAAAAGATTCTTTGGTATAATAAAGCGACCCAATCTCATCCAAGGCATTTTGAAAATACTTGGCAAAAATCACATTCAATTCATCATAATTCCTTCGTCCAACAATTGGGTTTTCAGAACCATAAGGTTTGGTTGGCTCGAAAAAATAGGTGGCATTGGTACCCATCTCATGAAAATCTGTCGCTACATTGGGCAACCATTTATGATAAAAAGCCATTCGGTTTTGGCTCTCAACTTGTGCCAATGGCAGCCAGTCCCGATTTAAATCAAACCAATAATGATTCGTACGACCGCGTGGCCAAACTTCATTATGCTCTCTATCCATTCCATCAGCCACCGGCGGAAATCCTTTATGCATATTTACCCAATTAGAATGTCGGTCTCGTCCATCTGGATTGTAAGTAGGATCAATCATAAAGACCGCATTTTCCATGGCTTCTTTTCGTCCTTCAAAATTTGCTGCAAGTAAATAGTAAGCACTTAAAAGGGCTGCTTCCATTCCGGATGGTTCATTTCCATGAACATTAAAACCGAGTAAAACGACTACTGGCATATTGGCAAAGCCGCCTTTTGGAATTGTACCTTCTGCCAAACTCAAGTGTTTGGTTCGTATGGCTTCTAAATTTGTATGATTATTTTTTGAAGTTATGGTTAAAACGACTTGAGGACGATGTTCATTTGAATGACCAATAGTCTGAATAGTTGCTAATTCTGAAAGTTCAGCTAATTTCTCAAAATAAGAAACCATGCGATCATGCCGCGTATGCCAATCACCGATATTATAACCCAAAAATTGTTGTGGAGTAGGAATCCCTTTATTGAATGTTAAGTCTTTCGGAAAGAAATAATCATTTTGAGCGAAAGAATATTGAATTAAAAAAAGCGTAAGGAATAAAGTGAGGATGCATTGTTTCATATCGAACTTGTTGTTGGATTGTGAGGGTTGAAGGTAGAAAATATTAATATGAAGAGTGGCGATTTTCGCATCAAAACTAAGTGCTTGGATAGAAATATGGAACTTATTTCTGTCCAAGCACACATAGTATTGAATGCCTTATTCCAAATAAAAACGTCGGATACTTATGTAGGCATCCAACGTTTTATATTTTGATGAAAGAAACGCTATTTAGAGATCATCAATCGCTCAATAAAAGATTGATGTTCCGTTAATATTCTGACGAAATACATTCCTGTTACTTGATTGTTTAGGTCTATTTCAAGTAAGGTTTCTGAAATATTAGCTGCCTCTTTTTCTAAAACCTGTATTCCATTGGAATTAAAAACCTGAATGGTTAAATCAGATGATTTTGATAGGGAAACTTCCAAATTGGCCATTCCAGAAGTTGGATTTGGAAATAGCTTCATTTCATTAATTTCTACCAACTCTTCTGTCCCAACTATAGAATTAACCTCAAAAATTTCCTCATCGATACATCCATTTGCATCAGTGATTGTAAGCGAGTAAAGTCCTGCTGGCAGATTCGTAATGGATTGAGTTTGTGCTCCAGTATTCCATAAATAAGTGAATGGACCAACCCCAAATAGAGGAACTGCATCAATGGAACCATTGAGTTCTCCACTAACCTCATTGGCAACTGTAGAATTGGCAAAAAGTCCAAAGTTTTCAGGACAGCCAGGGATATTAATATTATCTAAATCACACCAATAATCCCCACCATTAATAGACCCCCAATTGGCTTTAAACCTTATCGAAATAGCCTGTCCTTCGTAATCAGTAAGTGGTACCTCCGCAGTGACAAAATCACTACTGACGATATGGTTTGTAGAATCAATGGTATAAACCGTCTCAAACGTATCGCCACAGTCAGTCGAAATTTGAACTTCCAACCTATCTGTTCCGCTTAAAATAGTTGGGTCAATTCCTGCAAACCAATCGACAAAACGGTAATCGAAAGAAAGTACATCATCCGCATTAATTAAACCGATATTTGGAGTGGTGTTTTCCCATGTTTGAACGCCAGAATATAAATTGCCACCGATGATACTCGTTGGGTTATTATGTTCGCCAGGAGCATAGATAAAACCGCCATTACTGGAGGTCCAAGTTTCCGGATAAATGCCTGTTTCAAAATCTTCTTCGAGTGGTTTTGGATATGCTGTGATGATTTCAAAAGCAAAAGTATCATTAGCCACGTCGCTGTCTTCTTCCAATTCAGTCCAAGCTTCGATGAAATAATAACCTGGGATGGAGAAGTCATATTCTGTCTCAAACTCAATATATTGAATGCTATCATTGCCTATAACCCCTGTGTAGAACCCATCCATTGGAATAGGAATGGCAATTGGTTCACCATTGACGGCATATCTAAAATTGAATAGGGTTTGAGGTTTTTGACCGAAGTTTCTAATCAAAATCTCTACTTTTTCATCTGTCTCGTATACACATTTATCATCCGAAGGGTTATTAACCCCAACAACACCGACATCATTGAAAAACAAAGTTTGGAAAGTGATAGGACCGATAGGTTTGCTTCTATTTGAGGTATCACAAACCGTTTGAATATAAACGTCGTAATAAGCGTTTTCCATTAAATTGACTAATTGAGCCTCTGTTTCATCCATCTCTAAACTTACAATTGTACCAGTACCTTTTGTAAAGCCCAAAGGACCATATTCTACTTCAAATTCACCAGTTGGATTTGGTGTCAAATCCCACGTGACTTTGGCGTTATCGGCATTGATATCATACATTCTAAATTTGCCGGGAATATTACAAGTCGCACAAGCCACAACTTGAAAAACGGAACCTATTTGAGGGAAATCTCCATCGGAAAAGACAATATTACCATTGTTATCGACTATTTCATAACTCACATTTCCGTCATCGAAACCACTATTAAATCCAATAGTGATCAAGTCTCCACCATTGGCAGGAATGGTTAGTGTTTGTTGATTGCCAAAAAAGAAATCAAATTGGGTAGAATTGCCAGCTACATCAACAGCTAAAGATGCTGACCCCCAACCAAAACCATTTTGGCTAAACATATTGACCGTATAATCACAAGGACCACTCACAGGGTTTTCAGACCAAGTTGTGGTAAAAGCAATGGGACCAGACGGTGTACTCAATGAATCAATACCACAAACAGAATAGATATAAGCTTCGTACTCTACACAAGGGTTCAGTCCGCCTATCGTAATAAAAGAAGAAGTTGTTTCATCTGTATTTCCCCAGCCTAAAGGAAAACCCGCAGGGCCATACTCAATAATATAGTTTTGAGCTCCCGACGAAACGGGCCACGACATAGAGGCTGTTATATCTGTAGTCGATAAAAGGCTAACATCGTTTGGTGACACTCGAGGACAAATAGGACAAGTACCGGTAGTAGAAAAAACCAATCCTGTTTGAGGTGGTTGCCCGTCCGCAAATATCTGGATGCCATCTGCATCAAAAATAGCATAAGAAACTTCAAATTCAATGCTTCCTGGAGCATATTCTACTGTAATATTGTCACCTTCATTTACCGGAAAAGACACCGTTTCTTCAAGTCCAGTTGCTAATGTAAAATCGTTTGAAATGCCACCAACAGTTATGGTGACAGTAGAACCTCCATTCCAACCATCTCCCCAAGAATCATACATTTCTAATGAATAATTACAGGATTGTCCGTACACGAAGTTTGAAAAAAGAAAGGCAAAAGCAATGATTAGAAAACGCATAAAACGAATATTATTATTAGGTGTAAAGTATTGATTCATATAATGTGGTTTTCAATAATTGAAAAGAGGAGAATGCTTTAAAAAAAATGGCATATGAATCTGCCAAAAGTAATTCAAAATTAGGTAATTATTAGTAAAAAGACTTCTTTTGTCGCCCCAATAGGATTGTTGAGTCGCATGCATTTTTTATTTTTTTATTTCCTTCACACAGTTTTGATGAAAAAATGTTTAAACATTGGTTGTTTGTTTAAACATTTTCGGATTTATATACTTTATAAGAATTATAAAATCGCCAAATTTAAATTTGGGTTAAGGATTTCGAAATCCTTGATAAGATAATTGAAGCGGTTAACTTAGCTTTTGTATTACTCCTTTAATCATATTATTTAATATCAAAACAAATCATTTTTAATGAAAAAATTAATTAAAATTTCATTCTTGTTCGCATTCGTAGCCTTTTTAGGTTCTTGTGCCAATGCACCAGAAGGTGAAAAAGCAGCTGTAGGCGATGCAACTGAAGCTGCTCCTGCAGACGCTAATGCTGATGCATTAACTTATACAGTTGATCTTGGAAAAAGCTTAATAAACTGGACCGGAAGCAAACCAACTGGACAACATAACGGTACAATTAAGCTGAGTAGTGGCTCTTTAATGGTAAGTAATGGTCAGGTAACAGGTGGAGAATTCGTAATTGATATGAACTCCTTGGCAAATACAGATATGGCAGGTAGTGAAGGTCAAGGTAAATTAGAAGGACACTTGAAAACAGGTGACTTTTTTGAAACAGAAACTTACCCTACTGGAAAATTTGTAATCACGAATGTTGGCACTGGAGCAGCAGGTCAAACAATAACTGGAAACTTGACATTGAAAGACGTTACAAAAAGTGTAACTTTTCCAGCTAATATTAAAGTTAATGAAATGGCAGTTTCTGCTGTGACACCTCCATTTACGATTAATCGTACGCTTTGGGGAGTTAACTTCAAATCAACTACTATTGGAGAAATAGCAGACAAAGCTATTCATGATGATATAGGGTTGGTAATTGCATTGGTTGCTTCAGCTCAGCCTGCACAGTAAGAATAGAGCTCAAGTCTAGTATTCAGTATAAAGCAGGTCATTGTAAAATGACCTGCTTTGTTGTTTTTGGTAATCTTCGGTTATTTTTAAAATTCCCTATGACTTCTGTTAAAAACAAGCAAACACTTCTACACTCTTTTTTTTACCTTCGTTTTTCTAATAAAAAATGAGAATGAGGCAATTTGCGTATATCGCTTTTCTAATTTATTTCCTATCAAATATACTTTGGGGTTGTGCCAATATAGGCTCTCTTTCTGGAGGGGAACGGGACGAACAACCACCTCAATTAGACATCTTAAATTCCACTCAAAACTTTCAAACGAATTTCACAGAACGATCTTTTGAATTGAGTTATGATGAGTGGCTAAAATTGCAAGATGTTTTTAATCAAGTCATTGTTTCACCTCCTTTGGCGTATCGTCCAAAAGTGACATTGAAAAAGAAAACGGTTCAGTTTGAATTTGATGAAAAAGAAGAGCTTCGGGAAGATGCGACTTATGTCATCAATTTTGGGGAGGCTATTCAAGATTTTACAGAAGGCAACGAAGCTGAAATGGTTTTTGTCTTTTCGACGGGAGACTATATTGATTCCCTTTCTGTTTCCGGACAGTTGTTGGATGCATTGACCAAAGAACCAATCGAAGATATGTTGTTTATGATGTATGAAAATACGGCAGATTCAGTTTTTAAAACGGAGCGACCATTTTACTTCGCAAAATCAGATGATGAGGGTCGTTTTAAAGTGAATAACGTAAAAGCTGGAACTTTCAAAGGAGTAGCGTTAATAGATCGAAACCTGAATTATTTATTTGATAATCAATCTGAAATTATTGGGTTTATGGATTCGACTTTTGTCGTTGCTGATTCTATTCAGAATGATATTTTGGTAGAGACTTTCAAAGAGGAAGAACACCTTTTTTTGAAAGATGATGTACAAGATGATTATGGAAATTTGAAGTTGGTTTTCAATCGAAAATATTATGATGAACCTTTGATAGCATATGATTCGATTGGACAATTCATTTACATAGAACAAGATCGAGACACGATGGAAGTTTGGTATAATATGGATAGTGTGCTTAATTGGAAGGTTTATCTTCAAATTGATACAATTATAGATACGATTTTAGTAAAACCACCTTTGAAAAGTGATTTTTTAGCAGAGAATTCTTTGAATTTAGAAACAAGACTTTCTTCAGGAACGCCAAAAAAATTGAATCCTAAAAAGCCGGTCAAATTATTTTTTAACCATCCATTAAGCGCAATTGATACTTCGGGTATCTTTCTTTTAGAAGACTCGACTCGAATACGCGTAATTCCAAATATTGAAATAGATTCACTCGAACAGCGTAGTTTAGTCATTAATTATCCTTGGAAAGAGGGCACTTTATACGAATTAGAAATTTTACCAAACTATGTTTTAGATCAGTTTGGTTTGGTCAACTTGGATACCATTCGTGCATCCTATAATGCGCTGATGGTAAAAGAATTTGGTAATATTGTTTTAAATGTCTTAGATTTAAAGCCTGATACAAATTATGTGGTGCGCTTATTGTTCGATGGAAATTTAGTAAACGAAACAATAACCAAAGGAGATTCAGTATTTCAGAAAAAATATTCTATGCTTGCTCCAGGAATTTACGACGTAGAGTTAGTGGAAGATGTAGATGAAAATGGTCGATGGAGTACAGGAAATTATGATTCTAAAAAGCAACCCGAGCGTGTTTTTAAGAAAACGCTCGAAGAACTAAGAGCTAATTGGGATGTAGATGCAGAAATTTCCGCTACATCAAAACCAATTAATAAACTATTATTTGATCCTCTAGAAAGCAGCGCACCTCCGGTAGGAATTCCAGAGGGTGATTTTAATAAACGGATTAATAATTCGGGTAGGGGAAATTAACCTAGCTGCAATTTGTCGAGTAAACAGGAAGTATCTTAAATGAGATTATTTGCGGTCATAAGTTTATTTTTTTATGTAAGTAATGCTGGAATATCACAGGAATTACTGCGCTTCCCTTCATTTGAGATGGATACCCTTTCAAAATATTGGAAAGGGTGTAACTTTAATACAAGTCCTGATCACCAACCTTACCAAATGGGGGTGAATACGATTGCCAAAAATGGCAATAAATACATCAGTTTAGTCGCTCGCGATAATAATACTTTTGAGGATATAGGACAACGCCTAATCGAACCTATAATAGTAGGACAATCTTACTCCCTTCAACTGGATCTGGCGTACTCAGAGGATTATATCAGTTCTTTTAAGAATCCTATTAAATTGAAAGTATGGCTAGGGCGAGATTCTTGTGAAAAAGGAGAATTGATTTGGAAATCACCAGCTATCACTCATGAAGAGTGGGAAACCTACCAGTTCTTATTTTCTCCTGGTTCGGGGGATAAAATGCAATTTATATACCTAGAGGCGGCTTATATTTCTACAAATCGTTATGATGGAAACATCTTAATCGATAACCTCAGTTTACTAAAACAAGAAGACGCAGAGCTATGTATATTCCGATTTCCAAATGCCTTTACGCCAGATAATGATGATTTAAATGATGGATTTGGAGCAATTGGAGATTGTCAATTAATTGAATATAATCTTGCTATCTTTAATCGTTGGGGGAAAGTAGTTTTTGAGACGAATGATTACAGAAAAAAATGGGATGGTATTTTTGAAAATAATCCTGCACCTTCTGAAATGTATTTTTGGACTGCAACCTTCACTCGATTTCAAAACACTATTCCGAAAAAAGAGGTGAAAAGAGGAACTATAACCTTACTTCGATAATAAGTATAATTCAAACTTAATTTTTCAAAACAAAACGAATCAAAATGCAACTGGCCACTCTTGACTGGATAATCATTGCCATTTACGGAATTATCACTTTTGGGCTTGGAGTTTGGTACACTCGACGAGCGGGTCAGAGTATGGAAGAATATTTCGTGGCAGGGCGTTCGCTTCCTTGGTGGATCGCCGGTGTTTCTTTGGCAGCGACCTGGTTTGCTTCAGATGCTCCTTTGGCCGCCGCTTCATTAGTTCGTCAAAAAGGTATTTTCGGAAATTGGCTCTGGTGGTATGAGGCCGGAGGTTTGATGATGTTGGTTTTCTTTTATGCCAAATTATGGCGACGTGCCAATATTATTACGGACGCTGAATTCATGGAAATGCGCTATTCGGGTAAAGCGGGCACCGCACTTCGAGGTATTTCTGCTATCTATCATGGGGTTTTGAGAAATTGTGTGGTCATGGGATGGGTCATGCTCGCCATGATTAAGTTTGCTCAGGTTTTATTAGGTTGGGATATGAGCACAACGCTTTTTATTTGTGGAATTGTGGCAGTGATTTACACATTTGCTTCTGGTCTTTGGGGAGTCGTGATGACCGATATGTTTCAGTTTATAACGGGTTTAGCAGGTTCGACGATTTTGGCTGGCATTGTGTTGTATAATTTAGGTGGTCCTTCGGGTATGGTTGAGGCAATTTCTAATTTAAAAGATGCACCTCCCGGAGCATTAGATATGATTCCAAATACGGAACATAGTTCTGCGCTGGAATTTGCTTCTTATATGTGTTTAATTTTTGTCCTATGGATGCGAAGTGGGCACGATGGTTATTCTGGGCAACGAATTTTTGCTACTAAAAATGACAAACATGCTATGTTGACAGCCCTTCTATGGGGTATTTTAGCAGTCGCAGTTATGACATGGCCTTGGATTATCGTAGGATTGGGGTCATTAGTGATATTTCCAATTTCTGAAGCTTCCGAAGCACTTGCCGCTGACCCTGAATTGGCGTACCCAATGATGTTGGCAGAGCTAATGCCAATTGGTCTAAAAGGAATGCTAGTTGCCTCCTTCTTAGCAGCTTTTATGAGTACAATGGATACGCATTTATGCTGGGGAGGATCGTATTTGGTAAATGATATTTACAAAAGATTCATTAAAAAGGACGCTACAGAAAAGCATTATGTTTTGGCTTCTCGATTGTCGATTTTAGTCTTAGTTGGGTTTGCTATTTTGACCGCAATGAATATGACTTCTATCGAGAAAGCGTGGATATATTTGATTGATTTGACTGCGGGTTTAGCGGGTGTTTGGTTGTTGCGCTGGTATTGGTGGCGGGTGAATGGATGGTCCGAAATTAGTGCGATTGGAGCCTCTTTAATTTTTGCAAATGGAGGGTTAATCGCGGCCGGTTTTCATAATCTAGGTATGTCAGATAGCCTTTATGAACCCATTCGCTATTTCTATGCAGAAGACTTTGGTTTTGTTCGAGCAGTATGCATACTAGTTGCTACAACGATTGTTTGGGTAACCGTTGCCATACTTACCAAACCAGATAATGAGGCTACTTTGAATACCTTCTATCGAAAAGTTCGACCTGGCGGATGGTGGGGTGACATTGCCAAACAAAATCCAGATATTCAACCTGATGAATCGGGAAGTAAACGGTGGTTTGGATGGTTTTTAGGGGTGTTGTTTATCTATTCTGGATTACTTGGAATAGGAAATATATTGACTGCGAAAACAGGATGGGGCATTGCCTTGCTTATGATTGCGTTTGCTAGTGGATATGGTTTATTTAAAACAGTTGATTTTGGAGAAAAAGAATCGGTAGCACCCAACTGATTCCTTTCACTTTTCTGTCAGACAAAAAGAAAGCTAGATTGATTCAATTCTAATTTGTTTGTTATGAAAAACCTGTTTCCTTTATTCCTCTTTTTAATGTTCTTTGGAATGTCTACCTCTTCCTTTGCTTGTAGTTGCGGAGGTCCTTTTACATTTTGTGAAACAGTTGCACCTCAACTTGATCAATTACTGATCATTCGAGGCATTAAAACTAAACAAGTTGAGCATGGTATGGATTTCGAAATCAAAGGAATTTTCAATGGTAATGAATCAAAAGAGACGATTCGGATATGGGGTGATCCAGGACATTTGTGCAGACTATATACGGCTCATTTTGAAATTGGAGAAGAAGTGATTTTGGCGCTTCATAAGATTGATTATGAACCTTCAGAAAGTTTTTGTTGTGAATCGGAAGAAAAAGGAGATTATATCATTTCAGTTTGTGGAGTTTATTTTGTTCGAACCAGTGACGAAAGTAGAATGGCTGCTGCTGAAGCATGTTTGGGAGAAGAATTGAAAAAATGTGATATTCAGAACCTTCATTTTTATCCAAATCCGACTCAAAGTTTGGTTACCTTAAATTCACCAATAGACCTAAAAGACCAAGAAGGAAGCCTCCAACTTTTGAATTTAAGAGGACAAATTGTGTTTGAATACTCAACGCTTGAAGACATTTATACAAATGGTAAAATAACCATGAATTTGGCTGGATTGGCACGAGGCGTTTATGTTTTTCGATTGGAGTTGCCAATTATTTGTCCAGATCCGAGCATTGGTAGGATTGTGGTTAATTGAATAAGTAAGTTCTTGGACAGAATTAAGTTGTACTTAAATACTGCAACATCGCGCCAAAGGCGCCCGTTGCAGTAATGGTGGTCTTGGAGGGCAGTTGAATTTAATAGTCTGAAAATCAGGTTATTAAATTCAACTGCCCTCCAAATCTCCTTAGCGCGCCTAGCCATAGGCGACGGCGCGCAATATGGCACCTAATATTGTCCAGGCACTTAACAGCTAAAAAATAAGTCCGCCAATTTGAAATAGTAGATTTTGGTATGGCAAAAAAGTATTTTTAACGCCGCAAAAGTTCAAAAAATACATAGGCAAATGTCGGAGTTATTCTTTATGTGTTACTAAAACAATCAACAAATATCATTGTTAAAGGAGGTCATTCAAATTATAGAATGACCTCTTTTTTTTATTTCTATTTGACCGATTATCTTTGCGCCCATGCTAAAAACAAAAGATCTTCAATATTCATATGATTCATCGAATGCGCTCCGGTTCCCAGACATCAATTGTGACAAAGGAGCACACTGGCTTTTGATTGGACAATCAGGTTGTGGAAAAACAACTTTACTTCATCTTTTAGGAGGTTTGTTGACTCCCAATAGTGGCTCAGTGACAATTGCCAACACGAATTTAAATGCTTTAGGCTCTTCTAAATTGGATCAATTTCGCGGGAAAAATATTGGTATTATTTTTCAAAAATCACATTTTGTAAAAGCTTTGACTGTGGGCGAAAATTTAGGTTTAGCGCAGCAATTAGCAGGAGAGAAAATTGATAAAGCTAGAACGCAAGCATTGCTGGATCGACTCAATTTGGGGCACAAATTTAACTCGAAACCTTCTTCTTTAAGCCAAGGAGAACAACAAAGAGTTGCCATAGCAAGAGCCTTGATTAACAAACCGGCTGTGATATTAGCAGATGAACCGACTTCTGCTTTGGATGATACTAATACCGATGAAGTTATAAAATTATTGGAAGAAGCTGCCGCCGAAGTGAATGCAACCTTACTGGTTGTGACTCATGACAACCGCCTTAAAGAACGATTCAAAAACCAAATTCAATTATAAGTTGGCAGTCAGTAGTTGTTTCTTTACAATTCGGCACTGAAAACTTGGAACAGGGAACTCAAAAACATGAATTTACTTCAATTAAGTTGGAAAAATTTAATCAATAAGCCGCTCAATATGACCTTGAGCTTGGTTCTTTTTGCACTGGGTGTGGGGCTGATTTCTTTGTTATTGGTTTTGAATAAACAGTTGCAAGATAATTTTGATAAAAATTTAGCGGGTATCGACCTGATTATCGGAGCGAAAGGAAGCCCTTTACAAATGATTTTGTGTAGCATGTATCATATTGATAATCCAACGGGAAATGTCTCAATCAAAGAAATTAAGCCGTTTTTGAATCCGAAACATCCTTTGATTGAGAAGGCAGTTCCCATGTCAATGGGCGATAGTCATAAAGGTTACCGAATCGTGGGCACCAATCATGATTTACTCGAATTTTATAATGCTAAAGTAGGAGAGGGGAGTGCATGGTCAAAGACAATGGAGGTCACTATCGGGGCTGTGGTTGCCAACGAATTAAATATGAAAATCGGCGATACTTTTAAAAGTTCGCATGGTTTAGTCAGAGATGATAACTTGGTGCATGATGATTCGGAAGATTTGAAAGTAGTGGGTGTTTTACAGCCTACAGGTTCTGTGATTGATCAATTAATCTTAACGAATACGCAGAGTATTTGGGCGGTTCATGAAGGACATGCACACGATATGGAAAATGATAGTCTTGCACATAATCATTCCGACGCGCCTAAATCACTTTTAGAAGAAGACGAAACGAAAGAAATTACGTCTGTTTTGATAAAATTCAAAGGGCATAATTACCAAGCGCTAAATATGGGACGTTCGATCAATGAGAATACGGATATGCAAGCGGCAACACCTGCCATCGAGCTAAATCGGCTTCATTCTCAAATGGATATTGGGACAAAAGCCTTAAATATGTTGGCTTGGATTATTGTATTTGTGTCTGGTTTGAGCGTTTTTATTTCTCTTTTTTCTTCTTTAAAAGATCGAAAATATGAATTGGCGCTGATGCGTGTGATGGGAGCAACACCTGAAAAATTATTCATCTTAATATTATTAGAAGGATTAATGCTTGCGGTTTTGGGCTATATCATCGGGATGGCAATGGGGCATATTGGTATGGAGATCTTGGCAGGTCACATGAGAGACACCTATCGATATTCTTTCTCTGGAAAGGAGTTTTTGACGGAGGAGTTTTATGTCTTGATTGGAGCTTTGGGAGTAGGGTTATTGGCAGCCATCATTCCAGCATTCCAAGCTCGAAATACAGATATTTCAGAAACCTTGTCGAAGGGATAAAGCTATAAGGAACGAACAAATTTCGTTACAAAGTAAGTGATTGGACATAAATGACTTACACTTAATTTACGGCAACATTGCCCCTAAGGTGCCCGTAGCAGTAATGGTGGTTTTGTATACCCGTCATCTTAATGATGGTTGACATCCTTATCGTCATTAACCATATAGAATTGGATTCAGCGGAGTATTAATGATACCTCCAACTTTAGCGCCAGGACACCAGGTTTCCCAATCATTCTTTTGTCCTACATTTTCTGGTGCTTTCAATCTCATATCCTTATCCATATAAATAATGGTCATGACTTTCCGAATATGTTCGGTCGTATTGGAGCCTGCGCGATGAAATACCCAGCCCGAATGAAAACTGATCTCGCCAACATCAAATGGTTCAATAATGTGTGGAAAGTCTGTTACTTTAAGTCGTTTTTCAATTATTTTTTCGCTTTCATCTCCAATGCTTAAATCTCGACCTTCTAAAATTTGATGGCTACCGGCACAAAATTCTAATGGTCCCATTTCGAGAGGTGTCACTTGTAGTGGAATCCAGGCAGTGACGGTTTTATCTGTCGCCAACGGCCAATAATATTGATCTGCGTGCCATGGTGTAATACCTCCACCGGCTTCTTTATAAAGGGCTTGGTCATGATAGAGGCGAACCCCTTCCACTTGCATCAATTCAGCAGCCATTTGAGCTATCCTTTTACTGAAAATGAGTGGTTGAATCGTTTCTTCTTCCGTCCACAAATTCATCATTTGCAAAAAGGCTTTTCCATAAGTATTTCTTTGACTCAAAGGGACGTTACCTATATTTAGCTCTGCCACTTTTTTAGTAATGATTTTATTAAAATGAGTTACTGTTTCTTCATTTAAAACCTGTTTGATTTTGATGAATTTATTTTTTTTATAAAAAGCGATTTGGTCTTTTGACAGAGAATATTTTTCGTTCAAATTTTTTAAATAATCCATATCTTTTTTTGTAAAATTACACAAGACCTAAGCCAAAATGTCTTTGACGACCGTTCCACTTACATCTGTTAGTCGGAAGTCTCGTCCTTGAAATGGATAGGTTAATTTTTCATGATTTAATCCAAGGGTATGCAAAACCGTGGCTTGCAAATCATGAACGTGCACTTTCCCTTCAATGCCGTGATAACCTATTTCGTCCGTTTTCCCAAAAGTGAGACCAGACTTGATACCGCCACCTGCCATCCACATGGTAAATGCATCAGTGTGATGATCTCTTCCAACAAATGGATTATCCAATCCAGATCGGTTTTCCTTCATAGGGGTGCGTCCAAATTCCCCTCCCCAAACGACAAGTGTATCTTCTAATAATCCTCGTTGTTTGAGGTCTAAAAGTAAAGCAGACATTGGTTGATCGACTTCTTTGCAGCGGTCCAGAAAGCCTTTATTGAGTGCTTCAGAAGCTCCAGCTCCATGAGAATCCCAACCCCAGTGAAATAATTGAATAAATCGAACGCCCTCTTCTGCTAGTCTCCTGGCTAAAAGGCAATTATTAGCAAAAGAAGTTTTACCCGGTTCGGTTCCATACATTTGGTGAATATGAGCAGGTTCTTTAGAAATATCCATGGCGTCAGGCACTGACATTTGCATTTTGAACGCCATTTCATACTGGGCGATTCGAGTCAAAATTTCAGGATCTTTAAAAGTTTCGTATTCTTTTTGATTGATCTGATTGATGGCATCAATAGTTTGTTTTCTTAAATCTCTACTCATGCCTTTTGGATTAGAAACATACAAAACTGGGTCGCCTTCGGAGCGACATTGAACGCCCTGATAAAGGGATGGCAAAAAACCACTTCCCCAAAGACTTTTGCCAGCACTTGGTACTCTGCCTCCTGATACCAAAACAACATAGCCCGGTAGATTTTCATTTTCTGAACCCAGACCATAAGATACCCATGAGCCTATACTTGGTCGACCTAATCGCGGACTTCCCGACATCATGAATAATTGAGCAGGCGCATGATTAAATTCATCAGTGTGTACTGCTTTAAGAAAACAAACTTCATCTACGACTTTTGAGAAATAAGGCAATCTATTAGAAACCCAAGCTCCTGACTCACCATATTGATTGAAGGTCGCTTGATGCCCTAACATTTGAGGGACACCGGAAATAAAAGCAAATCTTTTTCCTGCGAGCAAAGAAGGTGGGCAGGGTTGGTCATGAAGTTTATTTAAGGTTGGCTTATAATCAAATAATTCCAATTGTGAGGGCGAACCTGCCATGTGGAGGTAAATAACCCTTTTAGCACGAGGCGCAAAATGGGGAAGAATGCCGTCTAAGTTAAGTAAAGGGTTTTGAAAATTTGATGCTTGCTTATCGCTTAGATTACAACCTAAGATGGAGGCAAAAGCCATAGCGCCTAAACCTGTTGTACAGGTTTTAAGAAAGTGCCGACGAGTATTAAGTTTGGCTTTGGCTTCCCTTGCTTCTTGAAAAATATTTTTAGACTTGGTCATTTTGTTCATTTTTTATGAGTAAAGTCTATTTACTCTCTCATCACAAAGCTATCTAAATTCAAAATGGCATTGGCAACTACAGTCATTGGTGTCATTGGAAATTCAGGCTCCTTTTCAGGGTTTGAAGTTTCTATTGCTTTTGGTTGACTCAATTCTATTTCCGCATTTTCGTACAATCTTTTTAATATGGTCAAAGTCGATTTATCCACTTCTTTACCTAAAGCTATTTTGTACCCTATTTTAATACCGAGATCCACATTTCCTTTTCCATTTTCTTTCATTTCTTTTCCTAAAGCTTGTGCAGCTTCCACGAAAACAGGATCATTCATGGTGACCAATGCTTGCAATGGTGTATTTGTTCGAATGCGTCGACTCACACAAACCTCTCGGCTTGGGCTGTCAAAACTCATCATAGATGGATAAGGAGAAGTCCTTTTCCAAAAAGTATAAAGTCCTCTGCGATAACGGGAATGGTCGTTTGGTGTAACCCATTTTTCACCGCTGTAAACTGATTGCCAGATACCTTCAGGTTGTGGTGGCATAACACTTTTTCCACCAATAGTATCGTGTAATAAACCACTCACCACCAATGCTTGATCTCGGATTTGCTCGGCAGACAAACGATATCGAGCGCCTCTTGACAATAGTAGATTATAGGGGTCTTTTTCTAATTTTAGAGCTGTCGATTCTGAAGATTGACGATAAGTTGCGGATAACATGATTTCTCTAAGTAATGCTTTCACGCTCCATTTATGTTCATTCATGAACCTCAATGCCAAATAATCTAATAATTCAGGATGTGAAGGCTTCATACCTTGTGTTCCAAAATCTTCCAGCGTTTCCACGAGACCAGTACCAAAAATTTGTTCCCAAAAACGATTAACGATTACTCTAGCTGTAAGTGGGTTCTCTTTGCTAACCAACCATTTTGCGAAAGCGAGGCGATTGGCAGGTTCATTTTTGGGTAATGAGGGCAATTCATCTGGTACATTTGGTTTTACTTTTTTTCCTTTTGTTAGGAAGTTCCCTCTTTCGAAAACTTGTGTTTTTCGTGCAAACGCCGCACTCTTTTCTTTCATGATGGGGCTATAGGTTAGTCCTTTTCGAGTATCGATTAAATTTTGCCGTACTTTTTTCAATGATGCATTCGCTGGTTTTTGATTTTTATAGTGCAATTCAATCTCAGATAAAAGAATAATTCCTTCTGGAATTTTTCCTGTTGTATTGACAATTTCAAAAATCAAATCGTGTTTGCCCGAAAGTAGTTTCTTTTCATTCTGTGAAATACGGATTCTTTGAGTTTTGAATTTATCTTGCCATAAATGTTTTAATCCTGGAGGTTTAGTTGCTGCACATTTTAAGGAATTAATTTTCGTGCCTGCAATACTATCTAACCGACATTCAATAGTTGCATCACTCCCGGTAGAAGACCAAGTATAGGAGATTGCCTCCAAACCATTAATATCAATATTGTCGAACTTAAAATAGAATTTTCCTTGTTCTCCAGCTTGTACCCTAAATGTCCAATTACTCAACCAGCGCCCGCCGTGAAATTGCACATTATGAAAATCATCACAAAAATTAGGATGTAATCTTGGGAAAATCGCCTGCTTAATTTGAGTCGGAATGGAGGCAGTTTGATCAATGTTTATAGACGGTTCCATTTTTTGAATATCTTCAAACAACGCCTCAATTTCATTTATGGTTTCTTCTGGATATACTGCCAAATTGGGTATTTCATTATCTAAATCTGCATCCTGAGTATTATTGAAAAAGGCAAAGGTTTCATAGTACTCTTCGTGTCGAAACGGGTCATATGGATGACTATGACATTGAACACAGCTCATGGTTGTCCCTTGCCAAACTTCCATTGTAGTATTCACTCTATCAATAATGGCTGCAACACGAAATTCTTCATCTTCTGTGCCTCCCTCTGTATTTGTCATGGTATTCCTGTGAAAAGCAGTGGCAATTAGTTGATCTTGAGTAGGTGTTGAGAGCAGGTCTCCTGCTAGTTGCTCAATTGTGAATTGGTCAAAAGGCATATCTTCGTTAAATGCCTGGATGACCCAATCCCGAAATCGCCAAATATTTCGGTAAGGATCTTTTTCATAACCTTTAGTATCCGCGTAACGCGCCAAATCTAACCACATTGCTGCCCAACGTTCTCCAAAATGAGGTGAGGCAAGCAATTGATCTAATAGCTTTTCATAAGCATCAGGAGAGGTATCATTAATAAAAGTATCAACTTCCTTTGGAGTTGGCGGTAAACCAATTAAATCAAGGCTCAATCTTCGAATTAGGGTATTGCGGTTAGCCTCCTGTGATGGGGATAAGTCGTGATGCTGAAGTTGATTCAAAATGAAATAATCAAGATCATTTTTTACCCACTTATTATCCATTTTAGTGGGTGAAATAGAGGAATTTGGAGGAATATAAGCCCAATGTTTTTCCCATTTTGCACCTTGGTCGATCCACCTTGTTAACGTAGAAATTTCTTGTTGAGAAAGCGGAGGCGCATCTAATGGCATACGCGTATCAGGATCTTTATGGATAATGCGTTTAATGAATTCACTATTTCTTGAATCGCCAGGGAGAATGACCCGCGTGCCCGATTCTGCTATGCCAAGCGCTTCGTCTTCAAAAAGTAAACTGTACTCTCCTGATTTCTTGATACCTCCATGGCAGGCAAGGCAATGCTTATTTAAGATGGGTTTGACGTCTTGACTAAAACTAATTGCCTTTTCATTCCTAAATGATTCAGAACAAGAAGCTAAACCAATGAGGAGTACAGAAATTCCAATAAGAAAGAGGTTATATTGTTGAGTGAAATACATTATATGCGGAGGTTCCTCCTATTTTAATTGTCTTGAATACTAGAAAATAATCGACTTCTATTTGGGCAATACCCACCCATTTTGATAATTCGAGCGAATCATTGCATTGGCTTCGGAGTCATTTTTAAACAACCCTTTTGCTTTATCCCAGTATATTTTTCTTCCAGTCTTGTATGCAATGTTGCCCATATGAGCATTGATTGCGGCGACACTTCCTGATTCTATTCCACAATTCAATATAGAAGCGTCATTTTTTTGGATGGCTTCAACAAAATTTCTGGCGTGGTCTTCGACATAGTTTTCATTACTTCCTTTTTTCCTTTCAGGAAAGGCTTCCATTTTATAATAATTTGCGCCATCCCTCCATTCCCATTCGGGAATGAGTTCCCAACCTTGCCGATTTAATACGACGGTTCCTAAATTTCCAATAAAAGCAATGCCTTCCGTTCTTCCATAATTGCCATTATTAATGCCAGTACCATGTTCCCAAAGCATATTAAAATTGTCATATTCAAAAACGGTTTGAAGTGTATCAGGCGTTTCTGAAGCATCATTTGGATAAGCTAATTTCCCTCCAGACGCCATAACTGATTTTGGTGCGACTGCATTCATTGCATAAAGAGCAATATCAATTTCATGGACTCCCCAGTCAGTCATTAGTCCGCCAGCATAATCCCAAAACCAGCGAAAATTGAAGTGGAATCGATTTGGATTAAATGCTCTTTTCGTGGCAGGACCGAGCCACATATCATAATCGACCCCTTTAGGTGGAGTGGTATCTGGTTTAATTTCAATAGGTTTCATCCATCCCTGATAAGCCCAAACTTTGACGAGACGGATGTTCCCAATTTTTCCTGATTGTACAAAGTCTATTGCTTCGCGATAGTGCCTTCCGCTTCTTTGCCATTGCCCTACCTGTACAATTTTTCCATATCGTTTGGCAGCAGCCATCATCACATTACATTCCTCAATGGAATTTGCCAATGGCTTTTCGACATAAACGTGCTTACCTGCTGCCATAGCATCGACCATATTCAAACAATGCCAATGATCGGGTGTTCCGATAATCACAGCATCGATATCTTTGTCTTCGAGGAGTTTTCGATAATCTTTATAAATAGTTGGTTTTTTCCCTTGAATAGCTTCAATCTCGCCGGATCGAACATCCAAAACATGTTGGTCAACATCCGCAATGGCGATACATTCTACTTCATTGATTTTGAGATGATTTTTCAAATTAGCCCATCCCATTCCATTAATTCCAATAACTCCAAAATGGATTTTCTCGTTGGCAGAAATTTTTTTTCGCTGAGCGGCTATTGCTTCTAAAGGCATAAAAAAGGCAGTACCCATACCAGCGGCGAGGGCTGATTTCTTAAGAAAAGATCGTCTTGAATTTTTCATTTTATTGGTTTTGTTTTGGTAAAGCGCATACAAATAAGTATTCCCTAAGAGTATTTTTGGAATTTGTGTTTGAGTGATTTTTTGAGGAAATATAATTTTGAAGGAGGCATTTTTCGCAGTCAAATGCGGGTAATTTGAGGAGAAAAATAACGCTGTTCAAAATTATTTTTGCCGAAAAATCGCCAAAATCAAAATTCATACATCCTCTAAAGGTAAGGAATGAAAATAATAAGTAAGTATTCTGTAATACAAAATATCTTATTCTTTAGAAGACTTCTTCTTTAATCGTTACTAAGTTTATTCTTGATTTTTTGACTTACCACTAAGGTGTGGCATCTACATTTGAGAAGTATATAAAGAAAGAGATAACCAAGGAAGATTATCCTAGATATTAGGCTTTATTCTAAAAGCATTATTGAGATAGAAGTTTTGAATTTTGACCGCAATCGAGAAACGCACGTAGCCTAATAATCTTAGTTCTTAAGGCGAGTACGTGACGAAGAGTGATGCCAAAAGACATCTATAAATAACCCGATTAATTGGCTCTCATTACTTATCAATTGAGCGAGCTATTTTGTTTGTGAAGGTTTTTGGAAAAATCGTTTATAAAATGATCTCAATACCTTGGATTGTCTCTTCAAACCATTTCAAGGGAGCTTGAATTTTATCTCCAGTTTGAGTATCGCATTTGAAGAATAGATAATATAATTGGAGATTATCACCTAGTTTATAAAGAAGTTTTTCAAGCCGTTTTTCGCCTTCTTCTTCTCTTCCATAAAGCGCAATCATCCTCCAAGAATAATAGGCTTCGTCATGTAATTCAATGATATCTAATATATCTTTTTCAGACGAATAACTTTCAAAAAATTGTCTGGCTAATATGCTATGATGTTTTGACCAATCTCTTGGATAGCCTTTATGCTCGTCAAATTTGAAGGTGTCATGAACAAGTGCTATTAGTCTTAGCTTCCGGCGAGTTTCACCATCCACTTTTAATTTTTCAATATTTTCGAAAACATCATGGATATGAAATAAAATTTTACCTTCTGGATGTCCATATCGAGGTTGTCCCCACATCAGCCCTTTTCGGAAGGTAGTATCCTTAAGAATTTTTTTCTCTATTTCCGTCTCTGGCTGTATTATCGTTTCAATAGTTGTCGCCTCCATTGGTAAATTAATCTTTCTAACGAGGTGCGATTTAGTTAGGGATAAGAGTTCATATGCTGTTTTCATACTGGGTAATTTGGTAAAAGTGGTGGTTTGGATTTGGTTATTTCTAAAAATCTATCGGGCTAAAAAAAATACCATTAACACATTTATTAGCTGTTTCGTGTTAATGGAATATAAATAAGGTAATGAAGGCGTTAATTTCGAGTTAAACTGTTTTTTGGTATTAACTCAATAGACCGATTCTCGTTTAATTTGGCGAAAGATACATCACGATTTTTTTCAAGTCAAATTTTTCAATACATTTCCAAAAATTAACAAGAACATGAAGCAATTATTTTCATTAACTATCGCAGCTATTCTTGGAGGAATAATAACTTTGTCAGGGTTTCAGTTTTTGAATAAAAACAACTCAAATCTTGAAAATCGATCCTTTGCAAAGCAAGTAAACAACGTTAACGTAAAACCTCAGTTTACGAATACGCCATTCAATTTTACGGAGGCAGCCGAAAAAGCGATGCCTGCTGTCGTTCATATATCTGCAAAAGAAAGTGAAAAAATGGCACGAGACAATCGCGGAAATGACCCATTTTTGAGATTTTTTGGCGATGATTTGTTTTTTGGTAATCCATACAACACACCAAAACAAGGTTCTGGCTCAGGGGTAATCTACTCTGAAGATGGATATATCATCACAAACAATCATGTTGTTGAATTTGCTGATGAAATTGAAGTGACCACCTATGACAATCGGAAGTTTCCTGCGAAAATTATTGGCACTTACCCTGCATCCGACTTAGCTGTTTTAAAAATTGAGGCAGGTGATTTGAAAACCCTAAGAATTTCCAATTCTGACGATGCGAGAATCGGAGAGTGGGTTTTAGCTGTAGGAAATCCATTAGATTTGACTTCGACTGTAACTGCTGGAATTATCAGTGCCAAAGGTCGAGATATCGATATTATCCAAACTCAAAATGAATTAGCGATAGAGTCATTTATTCAGACGGATGCTGCGGTTAATCCCGGAAATAGTGGTGGGGCATTAGTAGATGTCAATGGAGAGCTATTGGGTATAAATACAGCCATTGCGACAAAAACTGGTTATTTTCAAGGCTATTCATTTGCAATTCCCGTAAATATTGTAACGAATATAGTAGATGATATTATCGAAAATGGAAGTTATGAGCGTGGCTTTCTCGGCATAAATATTGCAGAATTGACCAAAGAGGATATTAGTGAACTCAATTTAAGTATCTCTCAAGGAGTGTTAGTTGACAATGTAGTTGATCGAGGAGCTGCCCAATACGCGGGCGTTTTACCAAATGATGTTATTGTGGAGGCAAACGCAAAAAAAATTCGGTCGACTCCAGACTTATTAGAAATTTTAGGTAGCGCAAAAGTTGGGGAAACAGTTAATTTAAAAATAAATCGTTCAGGAAAAATATTAGATGTTCCTGTAAGGTTGAAAGCTTCAGAGCCAAGATATTGATGAGATTTGAATGAAAATTTTTCAATTTTAAGCTGATTTAGAATATTATTTTGAAATAAATGGAATTTCCTAGAATGATTTTTTATTGAAAATTTAGGCGTTGATTTTTAACCGTAGAGTGAAGGTAAATTACCACGTATTAAGATTTTTTTAACATTCGGATTGCAACAAAAATCAAAATTATGTGGTTTGATAAGATATATAAAAGACTTGTTTAAAGTTGGTTTTTCGTTTTGTTTTGATGCGTCTGTCTTGCTTTGCGAGGCAGGCGTTTTTTCTTTTTATGGGTTATTTGGTTTGCCCGAATTTTGTTATTTTTGATTTATTTTAATCCGAAAAGTACCCTATGAAAAACCAAATTCAACAATTATGGGAAGGATTTTCTAATCTTTTTTACCCAAATTTATGTCTTGCCTGTAACTATAATGCACCATCTGCTGGCGAAATTTTCTGCTTGAATTGCATTATAAAACTTCCAAAAACAAAACATCATTTAGAAAAGGAGAATGAATTTACTCGTCGTCTATGGGGACGAGTGGAATTAAATGCGGGAGGAGCACTATTTCTTTATTCAAAGAAAGGAAGAGCTCAACGGTTGATTTATAATTTAAAATATAAGGGGAAGAAGGAAGTAGGTGTGGAAGTTGGAAAGATGTATGGTTTTAAATTAAGGAATGCACCACTTTTTCAAAATTTGGATGTGATCGTCCCCGTTCCACTGCATTGGAAGAAGGAAAGGATGCGTGGCTACAATCAAAGTACAGAATTTGGGAAAGGATTGGCTGAAGTATTAAGTATCCCTTTATTAGTTAATGCATTAAAACGAAATATTCACTCGGATTCTCAAACTAGAAAGTCGCGAGAAGAAAGAATGAAAAATGTGTTAGAGGCTTTTGAAGTAGACAGAAGTAAGGAGTTAAAAGGAAAGCATATTCTTTTAGTCGATGACGTTTTAACAACTGGAGCAACTATTGAAGCATGTGCTTCGAAAATATTGAAGGTGGAAGGCACTAAAGTTAGTGCCCTCACCATTGCGATAGCACAAGTATAAATTTAACCTTCGACCAATGTACCAATGGGCTCTCCTTGAATAATTCTTTTCAAATTTGAGCGATCATTGATATCAAAAACGATGATTGGTAGGTTATTTTCTTGACAAAGAGTGAAGGCTGTCATATCCATTACACTCAAGCCCATACTGATTACCTTTGCAAAAGAAATGGTATCAAATTTTTGAGCTGTAGGATCTTTTTCCGGATCAGCTGAGTAAACGCCATCCACTCGAGTTCCTTTTAAAATCACTTCTGCGTTGATTTCATTGGCTCTCAAGGCAGCAGCAGAGTCCGTTGTAAAGTAAGGACTTCCAGTACCTGCGGAGAAAATGATAACACGTTTTTTCTCAAGGTGTCGAATGGCTCTACGGCGGATATATGGTTCGGCGATTTGCTTCATTTCAATTGCTGAAATCAAACGGGAATAAACACCAATCGCTTCTAAAGAGCTCTGGATTGCCATTCCATTGATTACTGTAGCCATCATACCCATATAATCACCTTGTACCCTTTCTATACCTGATTTGGAAGCCTGTAAGCCTCTAAAAATATTACCACCACCGATAACCACGGCCACCTCAACACCCAATTCTACCAATTCTTGGATTTGAAGGGCATAATTGTTTAACATTTCTGGAGAAATACCGAATCCTTGATCTCCCATCAAAGATTCACCACTTAACTTTAAGAGGACTCTTTTGTATTTGATTGCCATTAAACTGATAATTCTGAGCTTAAAATCGAAAATTTAAATTGTATCCAGGTTAATTAGACTTTATTCCAAAAAATATTCTATGGCTAGAACTTAATCTTTTGTCCTCACTCTTCGTCATGTACTCGCCTTAATAACTAAGACTATTAGGCTCCGTGCGTTTCTCGATTGAGGTCAAAATCCAAACCTTCTATCTCAATAATACTTTTAGAATAAAGTCTATTGGGGATGGAATTTAAATCTAAGAATTTAAACATATAGATGTGGGCCAAAAAAAAGGCGAATTTAAAAAATTCGCCTTAATAGATATATATAAGATTTATCCTAATTCAACGTGTTTGAACTCGGTAATTGTGAGGTCTTTATTGACACTCTGTAAGTAAGCACTTACTGTCTTTTTGCTATCTTTTACGTAAAGTTGATTGAGTAAAGTTCTTTCTTTGAAGAATTTATTCAATTTCCCCATTGCAATTTTTTCCAAAATTGCTTCTGGTTTTCCTTCCAATCTTGCTTGCTCTTTTCCGATTTCAATTTCTTTGGCAATGGTCGTCTCATCAACACCATCTTTATCCAAAGCAACCGGACGCATAGCCGCAACTTGCATCGCCACATTTTTACCTGGTTCAATATAATCAGGTCCTTCCAAGTTCAAAGCAACGATAACACCTGCTCTGTATCCCATATGGATATATGGCAAAACTTGACCTTTACCAGCTTCCGTTTCAATTTTTGAATAGTGGCTAATTTCTAGTTTCTCACCAATCACTCCAATTTGCTCAATCACTTTCTCTCCGATTGTCATTCCATTGTCGAAAGACAAGGTCAAAAGCTCTTCTTTAGTTGCTGGGCGTTCTTGTAAAGCACGCTCTGCGATTGAATCTGCAAAAGATATAAAATCTTGATTTTTGGCAACGAAGTCTGTTTCACAGCTTAAACGTACCAATACACCATTATTTCTATTACCAGAAGTTTTTGCGATTACCACGCCTTCTTTTGCCTCACGGTCAGCTCTTTTATCTGACATTTTTTGGCCTTTTTTACGTAACTCTTCAATGGCTTTGTCAAAATCACCTTCAGCTTCTACTAAGGCTTTTTTACAATCCATCATTCCTGCGCCAGTCATATCGCGCAGTTTTTTTACGTCAGCAGCTTTAATTTGACTCATGTTCTATAATTAGTTATTAAAGTATTTTAGAATAGAGAGTTAGCTATCGCTGATTGAGCATTTATTATTTTTGAAAGTTCAATACAAAATAACAATAGCTAAATCTTCTTGTATTTTTTAGCTAGTAGCGGCAGCAGCATCTTTCTTAGCCTTTGCACTATTTCGCTCGTTTAATCCCTCTTGAATAGCTGATACCAAATATTCAGTAATTATTTTTACAGACTTTGAAGCATCATCATTTGCAGGAATTGCAAAATCTACTTCATTAGGATCTGAATTAGTATCTACCATGGCAAAAGTTTTCATATTCAACTTGTGCGCTTCAGCAATTGCAATGTGCTCATGCGTGATGTCTACAACAAAAATAGCAGCAGGAAGACGGTTCATATTAGCGATACCACCTAATACCTTTTCCAATTTGTTACGCTCACGTGTCAACGTCAAACGCTCTTTTTTAGTTACGCTTGAAAGACTTCCATCTTGCAACATTGAATCAATTCGTTGCATTTTCTTAACAGATCGTTTGATCGTAGAGAAGTTCGTCATCATTCCTCCTAACCAACGCTCTGTAACGAAAGGCATTCCTACTGAGCGAGCAGCATCGGCAACAATTTCTCTAGCTTGTTTTTTTGTTGCGACAAACATGATCTTACGACCAGATTTAGCAATCGCTTTCATAGCTTGAGCGGTTCGCTCCATGCATTCCAACGTACGGTTAAGGTCTATGATATGGATACCCTTACGTTCCATGAAAATATATGGACCCATTTTAGGATTCCATTTTTTTCTAAGGTGCCCAAAGTGAACACCTGCATCTAATAATTCTTTATAGCTAGGCTTTGACATTTTCTTTAGGTGATTAGTTATTGGTGAATGGTGATTTGGTTACCCAAATCACTAATCGCCAACCACAAATAACGAAATTAACGTTTTGAGAATTGGAAGCTCTTTCTTGCTTTAGGCTTACCATATTTCTTACGCTCAACTGCACGTGCATCTCGAGTCAACATTTTCTTAGTCTTCAATGGTGAACGGAACTCTTCGTTCAATTTGACTAATGCTCTTGCAATTGCCATACGAACGGCATATGCTTGACCTTTAAAACCACCACCGTTTACATTGACTTTTACTTCATAAATGTTTTCAGCTTCTATTGTCGTGAAAGGGTCTGTGATATTGTGTTGAATATGCGTTTGAGGAAAATATTCTTTATAAGGTTTGCCGTTGACGATGATTTTCCCATCTCCTTTTGTCAAGTAAACCCGCGCTACGGAGGCTTTTCTCCTCCCGATGGCATTAATCATTTCCATAATATATGGTGATTTGTAATCAATGAATTGAGATTGATGATTCGTTTTTCAAATGATCAATCACTACGCACTAATTATTTTAATTCTGCTGGTTTTTGAGCTTGGTGTGGATGTTCCCCACCAGCATAAACAAATAATTTTTTGAATTGCTGACGACCTAAACGATTTTTAGGTAACATCCCCTTTACTGCTTTTTCGATAATTGCAAAAGGTTTTTTTGCCATCATTTCTTTAGCAGTTAAAGAACGTTGTCCACCTGGATAACCAGAATATCTTTGATATTCTTTTTGATCCATTTTATTTCCTGTGAACCGTACTTTTTCAGCATTAACAACGATTACATAATCGCCACAGTCCATGTGAGGTGTGTAAGAAGGTTTGTGTTTGCCACGTAAAACGTCAGCAATTTTTGTACACATTCGCCCTACTACTTCACCATCAGCATCAATCACATGCCATTTCGGATCTAATTCCGATGCTTTCAGTGACTTTGTCTTATAACTTAGTGTATCCACTTTTCAAATTTTTAAGAGTTTGAGATGATTTTTTAAGGCTTTAGTGATTTTTAGCAAAAAGAATTGAACTTAAATTTAAATGAAAAGAAGATCGGGATTCTTCACTTAGATTCTTTATTCATTTCAACTCGATAAACTTCAAAAAACTATAAAAAATTCACCTTCAAATTTTGCGGCTGCAAAGGTAATTTTCTTATTTGGAAAAACAAACCACTTTTTAATTTTTTTTCGGTGAGGTGTTTTGTAAGTCATTGATAATCAGTTGAAATTTCGCACAAAAATTTTCGTGCATAGTAGTACATATTGTTATTTAGGGGCTTTTGAGACTACTTTAAATGAAAAATGGGGAGACTTTTTCGTTTGGTGGGAATAAAAAAGGTATCATTTCGTGCGAAATGATACCTGTCTATTTTAACTTTATTGTTGAGGATAAAATCCTAGCTTTTTAAAATAACCCCGAAATATTCCCGTCCTTATCAATGTCAATTGCCTCGGAAGATGGCACACTCGGAAGTCCTGGCATTCTCATGATACTACCTGTAATGGGCACTAAAAATCCTGCACCTGCCGCAATTTCGATTTCTCGAACAGTGATAGTGAAACCTTGTGGGCGACCTAATAATTTAGGATTATCAGAAAGTGATTTTTGTGTTTTAGCAATACAAACAGGTAAATGTTCCAGTCCTAATCGTGCAACACGCCTCAAATTCAATTTTGCCCTTGGCGCAAATTCAACGTCATCTGCACCATAAATCTCCATAGCGACTGCTTTAATTTTATCTTCTACACTCATTTCCCATTTGTAAATTGGCGTAAATGGTTCCGTTGTATTTTCTACCACTTCAACGACTGCTCTTGCTAAATCCTCAGCACCTTCTCCACCTTTTCCCCAAACATTAGAAATGACGGCTTTGACACCTAATTCGGCACATCTTTTTTGAATGATTTCAATTTCCTCCTTAGTATCAGTCGTGAATAAATTAATAGCGATAACCGGTTTTAAATTGAACTTTCCAACGTTTTCGATATGCTTTTCTAGATTTTCTAATCCCTTGGCGACGGCTTCTGGATTTGGTACGGTCAATTCTTTCAAATTTCCGCCACCATGATATTTTAAGGCTCTAATAGTCGCTACCAAAACAACTGCTTTTGGCGATAAACCAGCACTTTGACATTTTATATCTAAGAATTTTTCAGCGCCTAAATCTGCCCCAAAACCAGCTTCTGTTACTACGTAATCTGACAAAGAAAGTCCCATTCTAGTTGCAATGACAGTATTCGTTCCTTGAGCAATATTGGCGAATGGGCCACCATGAATAATCGCTGGGTTTCCTTCGATTGTTTGCACTAAATTGGGTTTGATGGCATCTTTCAACAAAGCTGTCATTGCTCCATTGGCATTCAAATCGCGCGCATAAATTGGTTTTTTATCGAAAGTAAATCCGACAAAAATATTCCCCAGTCGCTCTTTCAAATCCAATAAATCATTGGATAAACAAAGAATCGCCATAATCTCTGAAGCTGCCGTAATATCAAAACCTGTCTCCCGAGGAATACCCGATCCAGTGCCTCCCAAGCCAACTACAATATCTCGCAAAGCCCGATCATTCATGTCCATCACCCGTTTCCAGACCACTGTTCGAGGGTCAATATTCAGACTTCGAGTTTTACTTTGAATATTGTTATCAATCAGTGCAGACAAAAGATTATGTGCTTTTTCGACCGCCGAAAAGTCTCCAGTGAAATGAAGATTGATATCTTCCATTGGTAGGACTTGAGAATAGCCACCGCCAGTAGCTCCTCCTTTAATTCCAAAAACAGGACCAAGAGAAGGTTCGCGAAGTACTACGCAAGTTTGTTTCCCGATTCTATTTAAACCTTGTGTCAAACCAATGGACATGGTCGTTTTACCTTCACCAGCAGGCGTTGGTGAGATAGCGGAAACCAAAATTAAATTATTCTTTTTCCATTTATTTTCATCAATTAAGTTTAAGGGAAGTTTGGCTTTGTATTTTCCGTACAATTCGAGGTCATCTTCTGATACATTTAATTTTTCGGCAATATTTTTTACATGTGTGAGCGTCGCAGCGCGAGCAATCTGAAGGTCTGTCATTTTAGTTTTGAATTTGATTAGGAAAGAAGCGAATGTAAGAGGTTTTTGTGAAAAATTGAGAAATTTGTGCTTATGAAAATGACAGAGCCCAAACTAATCGTCCATGGTGGTGCATGGAATATTCCTGACAAATATGATAAAGCACACTTAAATGGTGTTCAGGCTGCTATCGAAGCTATTTATCCAAAGTTGCAATCAGGGATGACTGCCTTAGATGCCGTTGAAGGAGCCGTAAATATGCTCGAAGAAGACCCTACTTTCGATTCCGGTCGTGGCGCTTTTTTGAATGAAATTGGGGAAATAGAACTCGATGCAATGATTATGGATGGACAAAATTTGGACTTTGGGGCGGTCGCAGCGGTTCAAAATTTATTGAATCCAGTGAGCTTAGCAAGAAAAGTGATGGAAAATACAGAGCATACTATGTTGGTTGGAAAAGGCGCAATGATCTTTGCTAAAAAAATGGGTTTTAAAGAGTTATCACCAGAAGCATTATTGACGGATCGAGAGTTAAAGTTTTTCCATAAGATCAAAAATGATCCATCTTTTCGCTCCGAATTACCTTTTGAATTCAATCCAATGGATACGGTTGGGGCAGTCGCAATGGATGAAAAAGGAAATATTGCTGCGGCAACTTCTACCGGAGGGACTGCCCGAAAACTGCAAGGTAGAGTAGGGGATAGCCCGATTGTAGGAGGAGGAGCATATGCCGATAATCAAACTGGGGCGGTCTCGGCAACAGGTTGGGGAGAGAGTATTATGAAAGTGGTTTTGAGTAAAACGGTTTGTGATTTATTTAAAACAAACAATTCGTTAAAAGCTGCTCAAACGGGAATTACTATTTTGAAAAATCGAGTTAATGGAATGGGAGGGGTCATTGGAATCAATAACCGTGGGGACTATGCATTTGCTTACAATACACCAAAAATGGCTTTTGCGTTTGTTAATGAGCAGGCAGCAATAGAGGCACATATAAAATACCAATTTTAATGAAAGATGCACTTTTGATTTTCATAAAGAATATCGAAAAAGGAAAAGTGAAAACTCGTCTGGCGGCTACTGTTGGAGAAGAAAGGGCCCTTCAAATATATCAGGCATTAGTTGGACACACCCGAAAAGTGGGATTGGGTATTGACGTGACTCGTTATTTATTTTATAGTTCGTATTTGGAAAGAGATGATTGGTCAAGCGATGATTTTGAAAAATATCTCCAAGAGGGAAAAGATTTAGGTATTCGAATGGTAAATGCCTTTAAAAAAGCATTTGAAAAAAATGAAAAAGTAATTATTATAGGTAGTGATTGCGCCTCCTTGACTTCCGATATTTTGAAGGAGGCATTTGGATTATTAAATAACCATGATTTTGTCATTGGTCCAGCACAAGATGGTGGTTATTATCTGATTGGAATGAATGCTTTTGAACCTTCTGTTTTTGAAAATATGGAGTGGAGCACAGAGACGGTTTTCAAAAAAACGATTGAAAAAATAAAGGTTTTAAATAAGCGCTATGCACTTTTGCCCACCTTATCCGATATTGATTATGAAGAAGATTGGCTCAAATATGGATGGGAAATATGAAGCACTTGCCGTTTGTAGAATAATAATTATTAGAGAAAACAGAGACGATAGTTGATTGATTTTGAAATTCATCAGGCTATCGTCATACACAGAATTATGGATTATCTTTCAAAAAAAATCGACTTGACAGACCCAAAGTTGGTGCCTATCATTGATGAACTATCTCTTTGGTCGTCTTATTTTACTAAATTAATATTGGATAATATTGAGCTAAAGCCCGATCTTAGGATTTTAGATTTGGGGTTTGGGACAGGAGTGCCGCTATTTGAACTAGCTCAGCGAATGGGGGATTCTTGTCAGTTTGTAGGTTTGGATTCTTGGTCAGCAGCCATTGAACATGCGAAATGGAAACAATCTATTTATGGATTGAAAAACCTCGAAATTGTGGAAGGGGACGGCGCTAAAATGCCATTTGAAAATGATTCTTTTGACCTAGTCGTCTCTAATCTGGGCGTCAATAATTTTGAAGATCCTGAAACCTCTATTCAAGAGTGTTTTCGCGTTTTGAAAAAAGGAGGAAAGTTGATTTTAACGACAAATTTAGTGGGGCATTTCCAAGAGTTTTATTCTGTTTTTGAATCGGTCTTAAGAGACTTGAAAAGAAGAGATTTGATTAAGAAAATGAAAGAGCAAGAATCTCATCGTGGAACCGTCGAATCGGTTCGAGATCTTTTTGAAAATAATGATTTTTCTATCCTGAAAATCATCAAAGACAAGTTTCAATGGCGATACCTCAATGGTACCGCTTTTCTAAATCACAATTCCGTAATAATAAGTTGGCTGGATGGTTGGCGAAGTATTTTGGAAGGCGAAGATGAAGCGGTGATTTTTTCAAAAATCGAAGAAAAGCTAAATGCAGAAGCTACTTGGAATGGAGAATTAAGGATGTCAGTGCCTATGTTATATGTAGAGGGGATAAAATAAATTGGGTAGGTTATTTCTTGCCAACTCCCTAAATTTGGGTTCACCTTAAAAAACACTTCTAAATTTTTTCCTGTTCTACGCAGCGAAAACGGTTATATTAGGACTTATTAACAAAAATCACTCTCAACTTGGCTGAAAAGGAACTACAGATCTTAGAGGGATGTCGGAGAGGCGATGCGAAAGCGCAAGCTCAATTGTATCACACTTTTAAGAGTACGCTTTTCGCCATCTGCCGAAGATATGCTTCGAATGAGCAGGAAGCTGAGGATTGGTTGCAAGATGGTTTTATCAGAATCTATCAGGATTTGTATCAGTACAAACCTACAGGTTCCTTGAAAGCGTGGATGCGAAAGGTAACTCTCAATATTTGCTTAAAGCATATTCGGAGTAAAAAAAAGCTATTTCCGGTGTTAGATTTAGAAAGGGTTGCTGAAAAATTAGAAATGCCAACTACCCCAGAGGAAGATCCACAAGAAGCTTTAGTCCCCATTTTGCAACAATTGCCGGAGGGGTATCGAGCGGTGATTAATTTATATGTGATTGAAGCGTATTCACATAAGGAAATTGGCGAGTTTTTAGGAATTACGGAAAGTAGTTCCCGATCGCAGTTGACTAGGGCAAAGAAATTTATGCGTCAATTAATCGAAAAAAAAAGAACTAAAAATATAGTTAAATAGAGAATGGAGCAATTTAAAAATATAGATCCTTTAGATGATTGGTTAAAGTCCATGAAAGATGCTTCATCAGAGCCTGCTTCTGAAGTATGGGAGGCTTTGTCTGGTCGAATTCCAAAAAAACCGAGCAACAAACGAAGAGGATTTTGGTTATGGGGATTGCTTTTAATTTTTGGATTAAGCAGTATCGGCTATTTACTTATAAATGAAAATGAAAAGATCAACGCTATACCAATAGAGTCTAAGGTTATTACTGTTGAAAAAACAAATAAAAATAAGACTTCCCAAACTCCGATTATTACACCATTAGATCCTCAAACTATTTCGAATTCACCTGCTCAGAAGGTTCAAAATAGAAACCGCCCGACTGCATTTTATAAATCACCTAATTCCTTAAATTCAATACTTCCAAAAGTTGAAAACCCTTTGAAAATTGGGGCTCTTTCGGTTGATTCCACAGTTTCAGCACCTATAGAATCATCAGTTGAGACAAAAGAGATTCTAGACCAAATTAAATCTGATTTTCGTCAAAAATACGTTGACAATCTTCGTCAAATAAAAAATATAGAACTCAAAAAACTACCTGTATACCCGACTATTTTAGCTTACGATTCCGGCACACCAAAAGGTACGCACTCTTCTTTAAAACCATTAAATATTTATCCACTTCTATCTGTTGATGCAGGCATGAAACTGAATCATTTCCCAATCCATAAATTATTGGAAATCGATGATAAAAATGCCATTAATGCTGGAAGTCCAATTCAGACCTATGAAATGGGGCTTCAAATGAATTTTGAAATTAATTCAAAATGGATGGTGAGTTGGAACGTTATTTCCCGTAAAAATTTGCATTTTGAAATCATCAATAATGCCGCTTTAGCCTATTCGCATAGCAAAATGGAAACTAATGTTCGCGGAGTTATGACAGGAACGTATGATCATGATGTTGGTGCCATTGCATTGCGTTCTACAGTTCAGCAAGCTGCGGGGACTTATTATCCAGAGGGAAATTTTGTTCATACCGAATTCAAGTTGAGTGGTGATTGGACTTACAAAAAATCTTCTCTATTTGTTTATCGGCGATTCATTCAAAATAAGACCAGGCTAGCCATAAAAGCAGGAGTCGGGTTGAATACACTTGAAAAAGCTAAAATGAGGGTTCATGCCGTTGAGTATTCCGATAGTCGAATTCTGGATGCTCATATGAATATCATGTTGCACGATTTGAAAAAACGATATGTTGATGGAGCATTAGGGTTAGATTTTGAAAGACCTTTATTCCCATTCCTTTCTATTGTTTTTGCTCCTGAGATTAATATAGCATTATCGCCTGTCTTGAAGAATCATTCTAATGTTGGTTTTGGATTATATGGTGGCTTAAGGTATCGAATTCGGTAATTACTTTGTCCGCCACTTCAGAATGTTTTTTCGCAATTTTTTGTAAGGGCTTCTTTACGCTAGTCTTAAATTTCGAAGTTCCGTTAATACACCTAATTACAAGTTGGTATTTTGTTTCAGATCTGAGTTTCCTGTTTCAACATTCTGTATTTTTACTCGATTTTTTTTCAGAACTCCCTCTTAATACAGTGTTTCCCTCTTCAAAACTGTATTAACATTTTTAAATAATTCGGATACCCCTCCTTCCGAAAATTCGTATTTTGTACGCATTAAACCCAGGTCTTCGAAAAACGAATACTATGAATAATTTTACAAAAAAATTGCAGACAACTCTATTCCCATTTTTGTTTACTTTTCTTTTCATTTCCCCACAAGCAATTGCTCAGCCTACAGGTTTTTCTGATGGTCTTTTCCTAGACGGATGGACAAATGTCGTAGGACTCACTTTTGATGCAAATGGACGACTATTTGTTTGGGAGAAAGGAGGTACGGTTTGGATAGTTGAAAACGGTATAAAATCTACAAATCCACTGATTGATATTGAAGATGAAGTGGGTAATTGGCGAGACTTTGGACTCATTGGCTTTGCACTTGATCCTGATTTTTTAACCAATGGATACTTTTATCTGTGTTATGTAGTCGACAGACATCATTTGTTAAATTTCGGTACGGGTTCATATGATGCTAATACCGACGAATATTTCGATGCTACGATCGGGCGTGTAACGCGCTATCAGGCTGATGTCAATACTAATTACACAACGACTTTAACCAATAGTCGCCAAGTTTTGATGGGAGAAACCAAAGAAACTGGGATGCCGATTTTACATGAATCGCATGGAGTAGGTTCTTTGGTTTTTGGAGAAGATGGAACCCTTTTGGTTTGTATGGGTGATGGTGCAAGTTATCTTTCAAAGGATGAAGGATCAGCGAGTGAAACTTATTGGTCACAAGCACTTACGGATGGCATTATTTCACCTTCTGAAAATGTGGGTGCCTACCGATGTCAAATATTAGATTCTCATAATGGTAAAATTTTTCGCCTTGATCCACAAACAGGTGATGGTTTAGCATCCAATCCTTTTTATGATTCCGGAAATCCACGTTCGGCACAATCTCGAGTTTGGTCATTGGGTGTTCGAAACCCTTATCGTATGACCAAACGACCAGGGACAGGAAGTCATGATCCTACTGATGCTGATCCAGGGACATTTTATTTTGGAGATGTGGGATGGGGAACTTGGGAAGATTTAAATGTGATCTCAGCGGCGGGTCAAAACTTTGGTTGGCCAAAATATGAAGGGATTACCTACGAACCTGGTTATGATAACCCTACTTATACACCAGCCAGCCATGAGCGCCCAAAAATTGATTTTCGTCATGGTTCTAACCCTGAATCAAGAGGGGTGATTGCGAATGGGTCTGTGGTGTCAGTTGGCTCTGCTCAATTGCCTGGTAGTGAATTTAATGGGAATGCTTCAACTGGTGGTATTTGGTATGAAGGAACAGATTTTCCTGCGACTTGGCAAAACACTTATTTCCATGCGGACTATAGTCAAGGCTGGATTAGAAATTTTGTTTTTGACGCTAATAATAACCCCACGGAGGTTCGAGAATTTATGGTCAACGCAGGGGCGGTAGTTCATTTAGGCTCAGATCCAATAAACGGCGGATTGTATTATGTTAAATACCCTGATGAAATCAGGAAAATTGAATATGTAGGAAGCGGAAATTTGCTGCCGATTGCTCGTGCTTCTTCCAATAAAAATTATGGCTCGACCCAATTATATGTTGATTTTAAGGGAGATGCTTCTTATGATCCCGAAAATAGTCAATTGACTTATTTGTGGGACTTTGGAGATGGTAATACAAGTACTTCTGCCAATCCAGTTCATATTTTTAATGCAGGAAGTTTAACGACCTATTTGGTGACTTTGACGGTAACAGATGACCAGGGTCAATCCAATCAAACGACTTTACCAATTTATGTGAATAATACCCCGCCTCAGATTCAGTCAACAAGTATTGACAACATAGATACTTTTGACCCAAGTTTGGGTGCTACCCTGAATCTAAGTGCCGTTGTTAATGACAATGAGCATACCCAAAATCAACTCACTTTTTCTTGGGTAACATCGCTTTATCACAATGACCATCATCACGACGAACCATCGGATAATAGTGCTTCGACCACTACTGTTTTATCTCCAATAGGTTGTGACGGTGCGACTTATTGGTATCGCGTGAGGCTTACGGTAAGTGACCCAACTGGGCTTTCTTCGACGTATGTGAAAGATCTTTTCCCTGATTGTGCGGGGACTTCTCAAACGATAACATTCGATCCAATACTAGATAAAACAATATTTGATGCACCTTTTTCTATTAATGCTTCAGCTAGTTCTAATTTACCTATCGCATTTTGGATCGTAGATGGACCGGCGACTATTTCAGGTAACATGGTCACTTTGACAGGTACCCCTGGAACAGTGACGATTCGTTCGACACAACCGGGAGATGCGACTTTTGCGCCTGCTCTGCCTGTAGAACAAATATTTGAAGTTCAGAAATCTTTCTCAGGTGCATGTGGAGCGGTCGGTTCAATTAGCCGAGAATTATGGACAGGTATTTCAGGAACAGCAGTTTCTCAAATTCCAGTCAACTCAGCACCAGATACAGAAGACACGCAACCAATATTTGAGACCCCAATTAATATTTTAAATGAATATGGGACTCGATTGCGCGGTTACATTTGTCCTCCTGAGACCGGAAATTATACTTTTTGGATTTCGAGTGATGACAATGGAGAACTATGGTTAAGTACGGATTCAGATCCTTCCAATAGGTTGTTAATTGCCAATGTTCCCCAATGGACTAATCCTCGTGAATGGGATAAATTTCCTGAACAAAAATCGATACAATTACCACTTAATGCAGGTCAAGTTTATTATGTCGAAGCGTTGATGAAAGAACAAGGAGGTGGTGATAATTTGGCAGTCGGTTGGCAATTGCCAGATGGAACCTTAGAGCGTCCCATACCTGGATTTCGGTTGTCACCGTTCAATGGTGGGGTATTGAATCAAACTATTAATTTTCCAGAAATTGCAGATAAATTAACCAATAATGCCCCATTTATTATTTCTGCAACTGCTAGTTCTGACTTAGATGTGAATTTGACTTTAGTCTCAGGACCTGCCTTACTTATAGGAAATACGATTAATTTGACTGGTGTTGAAGGAACAGTTATTATAAGAGCAAGCCAATCGGGTAATAATGATTTTAATGCTGCACCAACTGTAGAGCAGAGTTTTGAAGTTAGTGAGTTAATCAATCCATTTGTCAATTTTACAGATCAAACCAATTTGTTGAATAACCCAAATGACTTTAATAGTGGTGTTTTGATGGGAATCGCAGATATGAATGGAGATGGATTGGATGATATTATTCGATTGAATAATACAAAAAACCTAAACATTGAATATCAGAATGCTGCCAACACCGCTTTTTCTAATTTTAATTATGGGAATGTCTCTATTCAAAATCAATGGAGTCTTGTAATTGCGGATGTAGATGAAAATGGATACAACGATATTGTGACAGGAGGAGCTTATGACAATGTCAAAGTCTTTAAGGCAAATGGGACAGGATCTGATTATACTCCTACCATTATTCCTAATTCTAATATTTTCACACAAAACACCAATTTTGTAGATATTAATAATGACGGAGCCATTGACCTTTTTGCTTGTGATGACGATGCGGTTTCTCGCCCTTTTGAAAATGATGGTTCAGGCAATTTCTCCTTTAATCTTGATTTGATTTCAACAGAGACTAATCCGGTAAGTGATAACTCAGGAAATTATGGATCTATTTGGACCGACTACGATAATGACGGCGATTTAGATTTATATATTTCAAAATGCCGAGCGGGTGTTGCGAACGATACAGATCCACGACGAATAAATATGTTATGGCAAAATGATGGCTCCAATAATTTTACAGAAGTAGGTCAACAAGCAGGGCTGAAAATTGGGGCTCAATCTTGGGCTACAGATTTTGCGGATATTGATAATGATGGTGACTTAGATTGTTTTATTCTCAATCACGATGTCACTAGTCAGTTAATGGAGAATAATGGCGATGGCACATTCACCGAAATAACGGCGGCAAGTAACTTATTACCTGATTTAAATTTAGCTGGTATTCAAGGCTTTTTCAAGGATTTTGACAATGATGGCTTTGTTGATCTCGTCATGGTAGGAACCGGACAGCGACTGTTTAAAAATAATGGAGACAAGACTTTTACAAGGATTATTAACCCATTTAACAATGATAATATTGAATCTCTTGCTATTGGAGATCTAAATCATGACGGATTCTTAGACATCTATGCTGGATATGCTATGGTGTACAACACACCTAGTACGATTGATGACCGATTATTTATGAATGCAGGGAATGATAATAATTGGTTGGCGGTCAATTTAGAGGGTACCGTTAGTAATATAAACGGTATAGGTGCTCGAATTGAAGTGTACGGGACGTGGGGAAAACAAATTAGAGAAGTTCGAGCGGGTGAAGGATATGGCGTTATGAATACTTTTACCCGAATTTTTGGAATTGGAGATGCTAACTCTATTGATAAAGTAATCGTAAAATGGCCTTCAGGTATCGTTAATGAAATCCAAAATCCAAACCCAAATCAGTTTTTGAAAATTACTGAATCTACCGTATTAGCACCCACTGTCACCTTAAATTCTCCCACAGAAGGGCAAATTATTTCCGGTGATGTGGTAACCGTTCAATATGAAATAGCGGGTGATTTTGGGTTTTATAATGCGGATCGGTTAGAATTTTATTTAGATGGAATTTCCGTAGGTTCAGAAACTGTTTTAGATGGCACGTTTACAATAAATAATGTAGCAGTGGGTAACCATAATTTAGTGGTTGAAATTGTAGAAATAGATGGCACTCCACTTGGTAATGTGGGGGCAAGTGACCAAGTGACTTTCGAAACCCAAATAGTTGGCGGAAATGATATCGATTTAGAATTGACCATGACAGCTTCAAACCCTGAACCATCACAATGGACTAATTTTTCGGTGACTGGGACGATTTCTAACAAGGGCATGAGCGATGCAACAAATGTTAAAATTAAATTCCCTAAAGCAGATGAGGTGGTCTTCCAAGGATCAAATGCCTCAACCGTTTCGCAAGGTTCTTTTGATGCTTTTGGTTCTTATGATTGGAATGTAGGGACAATTGAGGCAGGTGCTTCCGCAACTATAGAATTGAATTATTTTTTATTAGATGATTCTCCGTTTTTCGTTTATGGCGAAGTGATCTTTGCAACAGAAAATGATACGGACTCGACACCAGGCAATGGTTCTTGTTGTGCTGCAAATGAAGATGACGAATATGCATTGCCAGTCCCTAATGTGGGTCCTCAAAATCAGACAATAACTTTTCCGCTCATTTCTAATAAAGAGTTAAATGATGATCCTTTTAACATTTCAGCTACGGCGACATCAGGTTTGCCAGTGAGCTTTGAAATTATATCTGGACCAGCAACTATATCCGGAAATACGATCATCTTGACAGGGGTGACAGGACTTGTGACTGTTCGTGCGACTCAAAGCGGAGATGCACAGTGGAATCCTGCATCACCTATCGAAAGAACCTTCAATGTTACTGTACCAGGCTTAGAAGACCAGACCATTTCCTTTTCTAATATTCCAAATAAAATAATAACTGATCCATCTTTCCTATTAAATGCGACAGCCAGTTCGGGACTACCTGTTACATTTCAAGTCATTTCAGGACCCGCAACGCTCTCTGGAGCAATGCTAACTTTAGATGGAGTAGCCGGAATTGTGACTGTTCGTGCTTCTCAAAGTGGAAATGGAACGTACAATCCTGCACCAGATGTAAACCGAACTTTTACCATCAATAATCCACCAGGACAAGATGATATTGATTTGGAATTAACGATGGCGACGAGCGTTCAAGAACCCATTCCATTTTCAGTATTTACCATCACGACCACTATTACTAACAATAGCCTCAATGAGGCAACGGATATTGTTGTTCAATTTGTAAAACCAGTTAATACCGTTTTTACAGGAGGTAATGAGTTTCAAGTTTCTCAAGGTTCTTTTACGCCTTTTGGTATTACGCTTTGGAATGTAGGCACACTCGCCGCTGGAGCCTCTGCCACATTAGAAGCTAATCTTTTTTATCTCAATTCTGACCCTGCTACGTCTTATGCACAAGTCATAGAAGTCAATGAAACGGATGCAGATTCGACACCCAATAATGGTACTTGTTGTGTTGGGAGTGAGGATGATGAAATAGGATTGACTGTACCTCAAAATGGTCCGCAAAATCAAACGATTATGTTCTCTAGTATTGGTGATAAAGAATCAGATGAGCCTTCTTTTACCATTTCTGCAACGGCATCTTCTGGTTTACCAGTAATCTTTACGCTAGTTAGTGGGCCAGCGACACTTTCCGGTGATGTGGTGACACTTACTGGAGCTTTAGGAACAGTGATGATCACCGCCTATCAGGCAGGAAATGCGGATTGGAATCCTGCGCCTGAGGTGACAGAAACATTTAATGTAATTCAACCTGGTTTGATGAATCAAACCATTGCATTAGATCCTATACCGAATAAAATTACAACTGATGACCCATTTTCAGTGACCGCTTCTGCGAGTTCTGGATTGCCTGTTTCCTTAACTTTGGATTCAGGTCCTGCTACTATTTCTGGAAATACGATCACGTTAAATGGTACCCCAGGGACAGTCATTGTCCGTGCGAGCCAATCAGGCGATGCAATCTATAATCCTGCCCCGGATATGACGCAAAGTTTTACGGTGAATCCCCCTGTTGGTGCAAATGATATTGACCTAGAAGTGAGTCTCAATGCCGATGCTACCAATTTGAATATTTGGACGAATGTAGTTTTCACTGTAACCGTCACTAATAATGGAAATGTGGATGCTTCAGGGGTTGTGCTCGACGTACCCATTTCAACTGGATTAGCCTATACCAATGTAACACCTTCCGTGGGGACATATGATCTCTTTTTCCAAACTTGGAATGTTGGAAACATTGCGGTAGGAGAAAGTGAAAGCATAGAGATGATCTTATTTGTCCTACAAAATTCAGTTGCATTAGATTATTTTGTCGAAGTCAGTGATGCCAATGAAAATGATTCGGATTCGAGTCCTGGAACTGGTAATTGTTGTACTCCAACGGAAGACGACGAAGCACTTTGGACACTCAATCCACCAGGTCAAGCAGCTATTGGAGAAGCAGGTGATGTATTTAGTTTATTTGCTACACGACAAGGCACAACTACCCGATTAAGTTGGACAACCAATATGGGTGAAAACATTGAGCGATTTGTCATCGAACGCTCAGCAGATGGGTATAATTATGTTCCGATTCTAAGCAGAAATAATGAAGAGTCTACCCCAGATTATTTCATGACTTATTTTGATCGGGATCACCGCCCAGAATCTGGACAAAATTTCTACCGAGCCAAACAGCAACTTCATGACGGGACTTCCCTTTTTTCCAATGTACAACGTTTAGAATTTCCACCTCAATTAGAAGCCATTAATGTATTCCCAAATCCAGCTAATGACTATGTGGATATCAATCTCCGCCCGGTCGCTGGAGAACAAGTAACTATCAAAATTGCGAATCAATTGGGTAGGGAACTGTTTTCGGAGACATTGGACAGTGCGCCTATCTCTTCACACAGAATTGATTTAGGAAATATTAGAGATGGAATTTATTTGGTCATGATATTTAGTGAAAGTAGGAGATTGGAGGTTGGGAAGTTGGTGATTTCGAGGTTTTAGAATTGACTAATGCTCTAGACAAACACTCTTACAAACGTTTACCTTAAATAGAGTCACCTAAAGTATATGTTGTAATAAGCTTTCCGGAAATAGTTTAATTTTAGGGCATTAAAGCTATTTTAGATATACTCTAAGTGGGACTTTGCTCCGTTTAGCTAGATGTTCGCACCAATTAAATCTCTGAAAATGAAAAACCTACTTCTAATATTATTAATCTGTTCCTTTTCGTATTGTTCATTTGGACAGATTCAAGAAAGTAAAGCTATTGATAGCATCTTTTTAGAATGGAATAAACCTGATGTTCCTGGTTGTGCATTAGGAATAATAAATGATGGTAAATTGATTTACTCCAATGGATATGGGATTGCAGATCTGGAGCATGATGTAGAAATAACACCAACATCCGTTTTCGGAGTAGGTTCTATTACTAAACATTTTGTGTCCTTTAGCATATTGCTGCTAGAGGAACAAGGTAAATTGAGTATAGATGATAACATTCAAAAATACTTGCCAGATTTTCCTGAATATGAAGCTGATATTACAATTAGGCATTTATTATATCATACGGATGGAATTCGTGATTATGGATCCTTAAAGTATTTTAAGGGTATTAATGGTCTTAATTATATTGATTCAGATTATGTTTATGACCTACTCAAAAGACAAAAAGAGTTGAATTGTTTCCCCGGGGAAGAATTTATTTACGGTAATTCTGGCCAATTTCTACTAGGAAGAATAGTTGAAAAGGCATCAGGCAAATCATTAAGATTATTTGCTCAAGAACATATTTTTGGACCATTAGGTATGAAAAACACTCTTTTTTATGACAATAACAAGGATCTGATAAAAAACCGAGCATTTTCCTATTCAACTAAAACTGGTGAGAAGGGATATAATAATATAATTAATAGGAATGCTGGAGGAGGCTTACGCACAACCATAGAAGATCTGGTAAAGTGGGATCAAAATTTTTATAACAATAAATTAGGAAAAGGAGAACAGCTAATTATTCAAAAAATGCATGAAGAAGGCCTGTTAAACAACGGAGAAAGTACGGGTCGGCCCCTTGGATTACAAATTCGTAAATATAAAGGCTTAAAGGTAGTAGGTTCTGCCGGTTCAGGGTTTGGATACAAAGCCCAACTGATGCGGTTCCCTGATGAAAATTTTTCGGTAATTATATTGGCAAACAGAGAAGACGCCAATCCAACAAAAATGGCGTATCAAGTTGCTGACATTCTACTCGAAAATAAATTTGTTAGTGATTCTAATAAGGAAGAAGCAAAAAAAGAGTTTTCATTAAATCAATTAGTAGGTGATTACGAAGTAGTCCCCAACAGAGCTGTGGAAATAACCTTAAAAAATGATATGCTTCATGTTCTTCAAAAATGGGATGGGGCTGCCTACCCAGTTGTAAATACAATAGGTAACACTTATGAAATACCAAATTATTCTGCTATGCAATTGGTTTTCTCTGATTTAGAAAATAGTTTTACTCAGAATCTTACAGTTTTTCTTGAAGGGAGTAAATTTATTTTCGCCCGTAAAGAAAAAATAGAATTTTCTACGCCAATCCTCGATGACTATACCGGAGATTTTTACAGTCATGAATTAGATGCTTCATTTTTGATTTATAAAGATGGTGAAGACTTGTTTGTAAAAATTGTCAATGACGATCCAATGAAACTTAGCTTATATGACTATCATAATGATGCATTCTATTTTAGCGATGACCTCCTTCGTTTTACTAGGTCAAATGGAGTTATAACGGGTTTTGAACTTGATGCTGGAAGGGTAAATAATTTGAAATTTGAAAAAAAAATGACAGATGCTAATAAATAGCGAGTAAAAGATTGGGGCGCGGGGCGCTCCTGTCGATGTTGCTCGCTGTTGAACGAAAATCTAGGTTTGAGTCGAAAACACAGTAATTGAGTATTTATAGCACATAGGGCGTTCAGTGGTTTATGAAAGTTCAGTTCTATTTACCAACACCACCAATTCGTTGATTTGGCTTTTAAGAAAGTATTCGATATTGCATAAGACTCGAGTCGTGGGGAAATGTGTACAACTGTACATACCGCCTTAACCGTTGGTGGAAATTAAAAAATAAAGAATGATATGAATAAAATAGGGTTAGTTTGTTTGGTTTTGTGGGGAATACTAATTGTTAATAATTCTTGCTCACAGAGTAATGCGAATCAAACAATTACGGCAAAACAAACAGCAGATAACTCACCACAAGATAATTGTAATTGGTGTGGCACTTCAGAAGCCCCAAAGGATGTATCGTGGAGAGCCGTAATTCCGCCAAAAGGAGAACCAGGAGAAAAACTTATTATTTCAGGAACAGTATTTTCTCCAGACGGTAAAACGCCAGCAGAGGGAATTACTGTTTATGTGCACCATACAAATATTGAAGGTGTATATCCGAAAAAAGGCAATGAAAAAGGCAATGGAAAATATCATGGATATCTTAGGGGATGGATGAAGACTGATTCACTTGGTAGATACGAATTTGAAACTATTCGACCAACTCCTTACCAAACACATGGAGGAGAACCTGCGCACATACACTTTAATATTGAAAGACCAGGTTATCCAGAATATTGGCTAACAGCTTTATGGTTTGATGATGATCCAAGAGTAACGGAAGAACAGTTAAGCAAAGTCCAAAGAAGTGGTGGATATTCAAATGTAGTTACATTAACGAAAGATGAGCATAATGTGTTGAGTGGCACTCGGAATATTATTCTTAATAGATACGATGACTAATTCTACTTTGGCACTTTAAGTATAGCCGCTGCCTACGGCAGCGAAAAATATTTTTGAAGGGACTTGTTTTCTATTTTTTGCTTTGCAAAAAATAGAAAACAAGTCCCTTCATATAGTTTTTTTTGGCGGCTTTGCCGCCGTTTGGGCATTTCGATCAAAATGATTTAAAGTGCCAAAGTAGAATTAAGGAACTCGGAGAAAATAGAATGGAAGAAAATTATTATAAAACAATAGATTCGGTTGAGGAATACATCAGACTAGCGAAGGATGTAAATGGGTCTGATCTTATTGAAAAATTCAAAAGGTTTTTACCGTCCAATGCAATCATACTTGAAATTGGTACAGGACCGGGAACTGATTGGAACATTCTTAATCAAGATTATACAGTTATTGGTTCTGATAATTCTCAAGATTTTTTAAGTCATCTCGTTTCAAGTAATCCATCGGGTAGATTTGTTGAATTAAATGCAATTACTCTAAATATTGATGAGAATTTTGATGGATTATACTCCAACAAAGTAATGCATTATCTGAAAGACAATGAATTAATTAATTCAATTAAAAGGCAGCATGAAATTCTAAATCCAGATGGAATTATCTGTCATTCTTTTTGGAAGGGAACCGGATCAGAAATTTTTAAAGGTTTATTTGTAAATTATCATTTAGAGAAAGTATTGAGAGAATATTTTGAAAAATACTTTGAAATACTTGTTCTGGAGAGTTATGCTGAATTTGAGGAAGCAGATTCTCTTTTACTAATTGGACAGAAGAAAAACGATACTTCAACGATTTAGCTAAACCATTGTAGGTAATAGAAAATAAAAACTAAATTAAATTGAGAGCAGTTGTTATACATCAAGTTGGGGGACCAGAAGTCCTCAAGATAGAGGAAAGAGCAATTCCTTCAATTACACCCGGTAAAGTCCTAGTAAAGGTCAAAGCTTTTGGCTTAAATAGAAGCGAAATGTTCACCCGCATTGGGCATTCAAAAGGAAAAGTAAGTTTTCCTAGAATACTCGGAATTTAATGTGTAGGCATTGTTGTCGAATCAGGTTTTGACAAATTTTTTAAAGACCAGCAAGTTGCCGCTATAATGGGGGGATTAGGCCGAAAATTTGATGGAGGATATGCAGAGTACACTCTCGTGCCAGAATCGATCGTCATTCCATTTTCATCAACTTTAGACTGGCATATTCTTGGCGCCATTCTAGAAATGTGTCAAACTGCTAATGATTCTCTTGTGCAAAGTCTTCAGTTAAAACCAGAGGATGTTTTGCTTGTCAGAGGGGGAACTTCTTCAGTTGGAATAACTGCTGCACAATTGGCCAAAAACATGGGATATAAAGTCTTTTCAACAACTAGAAGCATGACCAAAGCGAGTGCGCTAGAACAAATTGGAGTTGACGAAGTCATACTAGATGACGGTGAAATTGCCCCAAAAATAAAAGCTTTTCTACCTTCAGGTGTGGACAAAGTGTTAGAGTTGGTAGGTGGAAATGGTATTAGGGATTCTCTCAAGTGTGTAAAACAAGGTGGAATAGTTTGTCAAACTGGTTATTTAAGCAATCATTGGAGAATGGATGGATTCTCACCACTTGGAGAGATACCTTCAGGTGTTTATCTGACAAGTTATGCAGGAGAGAACAGCAACCTTCCACCAGAGTTGTTGCAAAATTTTATTAATCAGGTTGAAAGCGGGTTACTCGATGTGAAAATAGACAAGGTCTTCAAATTAGAAGATATTGCTGAAGCACACGCTTATATGGAATCTAACAAAGCATCAGGGAAATTAGTTGGACTAAATGCAAGTGCCTACAACAACAAATAAAGCAAATAATATGCTCCTGAATGTTACCCTGGTTCATCTAAACGTTAGCATTAATTAGGAAAATGAACGAACTCAAAGTCATCTTACTTTTTACTATATTTTTTTTGAGTTGTACAACCGAAAACAAGAATGCAGAAATGGAGTTTTTGACCGAAAAAATCCCAAATAACATACCACTTGAGTTCAAGCAGGAGATAATTCCTGATGATAAGATTATCCACAAAGGAATATTTAGTCCAGACTTAAAGGAATATTACTATACAATTTCCGATAAGAAATTTGAAGTTTTCAAAATAGAGAAAAATAATGGAGTTTGGTCTGAACCCGAAAAAGCATTTTTCAACAGTAAATATGACGAACACGGAATGAGTTTTTCATCAGAAGGGAATACTCTTTATTTCAGTTCAACGAGACCTGTTAATGTGAGCGGAGTTCTTCCAACTTGGCATATATGGAAGTCAGATAAAATTGATGGTAAATGGAATGAACCAGTTTTTGTAGACATACCCAATTTGAGAAATAAATTAGTTTCTCATCCAACGATTACAAATTCGGGAACTTTATATTTTCACTCGAGTAATTTGGATTAGAGGGAAATGGATATTTATCAATCAAAAAAAATAAATGGAGAGTTTAAAGAGGCAGAAAAAGTTTTGATTTCAATGAATTCAAAAGCGGGAAAATGTACACCATTTGTTTCCCCAAAAGAAGATTATTTGATTTTTGCTTCCATTGGAAATCAACTTGACTTAATGATAAGTTTCAAGGATGGAAAAGGACAATGGTTAAGTACAAGAAAATTGAATGGCAAAATAAATGATTCTGGACAAGGAAATCCATATGTAACCCCCGATAATAAATTTTTGTTTTTTACAACTGGTAAGCATCAAGAAAAGAATTGGAAAGTGAAATGGGTAAACATAGAATCTGAAATAAAAAATCACTAATACCAATATACAATGGCTATATGTAATTGCTTGCTCTCGCTTACTTTTGAAATTACCTGCGGATTTTTTGACTTGATTTTCAATGATTACTAAGAAATCCTCCAACAAAAATCCTCCAACAAAATCTCCATTTTACATTTCAAACCCCTATTTTTAGCACTGAGTCTTGGAACGTCATAACCCAAATAACACCCCGAAAAGCTGCCTTCCGAACTTTTTCCGACAAGCTTTTCGCAATTAATGAATCAAATACTGTTCAACTGATATCGAAGATTCGACGAAGTCAATTGTTTACGACATTTGAACGATTGGTGATTGTGGGTAAACTGGGAACGTATGGCGCATACAACACTTAATGCTGGTGGTAATTAAAAGGAAACATTTTGAACAATCCTTAAAGGATAAAACAAGTTTACGACAATGTTAAATATTCAAAAGATACTGATAGAGGCCTTTAATAAAGAACTAAGAGAATCTTATTTAGAGACCTTTGGGATGTTAGAATTAGAGAACAGCCACATTCTTTCATGGTTTGGACGCCTTGCACTTGAAAATATTTCGAATAGTGATTTACTCTACCATGATGTTGAGCATACGATGATGGTGAGTTTGGTTGGGCAAGAAATACTTAAAGGGAAGCATTTAAGTGAAGGAGGTGTAACTGCTGACAATTGGTTACATTTTATGATTGCATTGCTATGTCATGATATAGGATATGTTCGAGGTATTTGTAAAAACGATAATGGCGATGAATGCGCAACAGGGATTAATGATGAAATTGTTGAAATATCAAGAAATGGAACAGATGCGGTATTAGCTCCTTATCATATTGATCGCGGGAAATTATTTGTGCAAGCGCGATTTAGCAAAACGTCTTTTACTAAAATTGATGTGGATAGAATATGTGATTATATAGAGATGACTAGATTTCCTATCCCTAAAGGCGATAGCTTTTATCAGGATACAGTAAATTATAGAGGCTTAGTTAGAGCATCTGATTTAATTGGACAATTAGGCGATCCACAGTATTTAAAAAAACAACCCGCTTTGTTCTATGAGTTTAGTGAATTAGGTATTAATGAAAAATTTGGATATGAAAATCCTGGAGATTTAAGGAAAGGCTATCCCGGATTTTATTGGAATATTATTCGACCTTATATTCAAGATGCATTGCGTTACCTCCGGGTTACTCAAGAAGGAAAACAATGGATTGCCAATTTACACTCGCATGTTTTTGAAGTGGAACACAATCAAGGAATGATGCATCAATAAAGAATAATAAGGAGAGATACTTTTAAAATTTCGAAGAAAAAATAAGTGTGGAAGAGTTGGCAACAAAGTTTACAATCAGTAAACGAAATTTTATACGAAGATTTAAAATAGCATAAAATGATTGCCTTAGAGAAATTTGCATTTGACCATAATGATGATGCTGAGATCCGACAAGAAAAGGTAGCAGCATTGTTGATAGCTGGTTCATGCTGCATAGCAGGATGCATTTGGACTTTAATGTATTATTTTATTTTTGGATTAGGTCTTACCACATTACTTCCACTATGTTTTGTTGTGATAGTTGGAATCTTTATCATTATTTCCCATTATCAGAGAAACCATTTTTGGGCAGTTTACGCTCAAATAATTTGTATTATTTATATTACTACTTTTATCCAATGGAGTATTGGAGGAGTGTTCGACTCTGGCTTTGTAATGGCTTGGGCATTTTGTGGACCTATTACTGCTTTAATGTTTTTGACATTAAGGCAATCCATTTTCTGGCTTTTTATGTACATAATAAATATAGCTATTACAGTTTTTTTTAATGATTTATTTATAGCCAATGGTCAAATAGTTGAGGCAGGAACCAAGCTGTTATTTTTTGTAATGAACCTAAGTGTTTCTTCATTAGTAGTATTTGTTTTTGCTTATTTTTTTGTGAGTAATGCATTAAATGAAAGAGAAAAGGCAAATCAATTACTCCTTAATATTTTGCCCAAACCAATTGCAGCTATACTTAAGAACAGACAAGGAATAATTGCCGATGGTCATGAAGAAGTAAGTGTCCTTTTTGCAGATATCGTTGGTTTTACTAAGTACTCAAGTAGTTCACCACCAGATGAAGTTGTTGCTTCGCTTGATAAGATATTTAACGAATTTGACGAATTGACTTCGAAATATGGATTAGAAAAAATAAAGACAATTGGAGATGCTTATATGGTAGCATCTGGTGTCCCCGTTCCAAATCCTAATCATGCGAAGTATATTGCTCTATTGGCTATTGATATGCTTTTAGCAATAGAGAAAATGAGAAGAAATGGCACAAGCATTTTCTCACTAAGAATTGGTATCCATAGTGGTCCAGTCGTAGCTGGAGTAATTGGTAAGAGTAAATTTGCTTACGATTTATGGGGAGATACGGTTAATGTTGCCAGTAGAATGGAATCAAATGGAAAACCTGGAGTGATTCAAGTGAGCAAAAAGACATATCTGTTATTAAAAAATGAATTTGAACTTTCAAGTGAAGGTACCTTAACAATAAAAGGTAAAGGTGAGATGGAAATTTTCTACTTATTGAGACAAAAGAACACTACACCCAACATTAAAGGCTGAATGATGTGGTCACACCTGATATTCAGCCTTTAATGTTGGACGAAGTGGGGCTGATGACTATTGGGATCCTTCGCCTTCCACCATTGAATTTGCAAACACATCTGCTAAGTAGTCAGTCAAGCTAAAACTGACGGGTGATTTTGGTATTATTTCCGCCTGCACTTCGTTAAAAATGCTCGCTGTAACTATGGCTATACCTGCGCTTTTTGCCTCGTTCAAATAAAAATAATACTCAAATCTTACGGACACTTTTAACTTGACAGACTACTAAGTGAAAAATTATCGACAACCTGTTGGTTCCAAACTGGGTTTAAGCGCCTAAAGTCAGCCAGCAGTTGGGCTTTTTTTGTTTCAGCTTGAAAGACTACTTAGGATCAAAATATTTACACTTCATTTACATTTTTTTACACTTAATATAGGCTTGAAGGAGGTATCTGCTTATACCTTTATGAGAAAGAATATCTCTGCAATACACTTTTTGAAATTAGTGGAAAATGCCGTTAAAGGCTGTGAAAGAATAAGAAGGCTCCCTCCCATAGGCGCGTGGATTTCATAAGCGTACGGTAGAGAAAAAAGAATATAACAAATGAAGAAAGCCTATTTTTTAGCACACATCTTTCCATTACTTTTCACTTTGACTTTTTTCACTGCTTGCAGTGGGCAAGAAAAATCGAGAGAGAAAGTTCAGTTGAACGAAACACCACCCGGTTCTCCAAACACAACTCCAAACCCACAAATATCCGAGTACATACGACAGATATTTCAAGATAAAAATGGAAACTTTTGGTTTGGTACTAATGGGGATGGTGTTGCACACTATGATGGAGACAGCCTTTATTATTTCTCGAATGAACAGGGATTTGATGGGCAACAAATCACAGGTATCACAGCTGATCAGGAAGGGAATATATGGTTCGCTTCTGATCAGGGTGTTATAAAATATGATTGGTCAACTAATCCTGAAGGTGGAAAGCGATTCATCAATTATTCTGATCAACAATATTTTGAAGGTCAACGGTTTTGGAGCATATATGTTGATAGCAAAAATAATATTTGGGGAGGTTCAGCAAGAGGTATATTTCGATTTGACGGCGTAAACTGGAGGCCCTTTAAGGTGCCCTATCCAGAGGAATTAAAAGGCGAATTTCTTACGGAAGGAACTTCTTGTTCTATATTAGAAGATAGTGCGGGAAATTTGTGGTTTAGTACACGTGGTTATGGCGCTTTTAAATATGAGGGTAATAGATTTACCCGATACACTAAGAAAGATGGGTTGGCTGATGATGAAGTTTATGACATGTTCGAAGACCGAAACGGAAATATCTGGTTTGGAACTATGAATGGAGGGTTGAGTTTCTTCGATGGGGAACGCTTCGTGAACTACCATCAGTTCAATAGTAGTATCGGCGACAATGAAGTTTGCATTATTTATGAAGATAAGGCTGGAAATATATGGTTCAGTTCTGAAGGATTTGGTGTATATCGCCATGATGGCAAATCCTTTACTAACTTCTTTAAAAAGCAAGGTCTCGGCGTTAAGGCAGTACAAGCAATTTATGAAGATAAGGAAGGACGATTTTGGGTTGGTGGTGGCGGCGGACTTTATCGCTATGATGGTGAATCATTTGTGAATGTTACGAAGAATGGACCTTGGAATTAATAACCTTTGAGTATGTCTAAATTTTTACTTCCTAAAAACCAACGCTTTATGAACCTGCCTTCAACTTATTGCGGTCATTTGCCTTGGTAAACTCCCTTAATAATTTATCGAAAGAACCATAAATAATTGATTATCAGTTCATTAAGTTTTATGCATACTCTTAATCAAAACTGTAACTGATGATATTCAGAACAATAACTGGACTTTTAATTCTCATGGTAATTGGGTCTTGTATATATCAACCACAGAAAGATGAGGAGCAAGTCAAAGACGACCTTAACCAACAGCAAGGCGTAAAAACCGGGTTGAAGATAGAATACGGGCCTAACCTGGGAATGATTGACGAATTTACTGCTGGAAATTATATACATATCACGGCTACGATCACAAATGATAGCACCATTCCAATTAATCTTCAAATGGCTTTATCTAAAGAATATGATTTTCCAGATTCTTGTGGTGATAACAAGTATAAAATATTCTTATTGCCGAAAGAATTTACACCGGATACCGCAACATTATATGGCATAATTGCAGATGGATTAGGTGACTTTTTGAATAAGTGCTTAGAGAACCCATATACCTTAAATAAAACCCTCGAACCCAATGAATACATTGTGATAACGATTGGAGTTCTATTTTCTGGATCTACAAAATGTTCCGCTTTGCCGAGAGCTGTATTCACACAAAGTGATGGTCATAATTTTCAAGCATGTGATAGTCAAATGAATCTAGATAAATCAACTAATCCTCAATTAGCATTAGGGGTTAAGCTCGACTTTTATAGTGGGAAAGGTTCTACACCAGAAACGTGTATTCTCTATCCTTTCGGTCAAATTTCTTATCCTAAAAATTAAATTAAAATAGGTTGCCAATGATATTTAAAACTATAATCGGATTATTAATTATATTAATTGGTTGCTCCGAGATTCAGCAAACCCCGAAAAGCGGATTACAGATTGAAAATAGTCCAAACCGTGGATTAAACTATACAGACCCGCAGGGGACTAAATTAAGTTACAGATATATTCCAATTACCATCACGAATGACAGTACAATTGCAATTAACATTCAAATAGCTTTATCAAAAGAATACGATTATCCAGATGAATATGGCGAGCAAAAATTTAAAGTATTCCTTTTGCCAAAAGAACTGACACAAGATAAAGTAACATACGATACCATTAGTTATGAATTAAGTGATAATGAATTACGTAACTATTTTGATAAGGGCTTAAGTCCTCTTTACATTTTAAATGAAACCCTCGAACCACGTGAAAAATGTGATATAACGATGGGAACACTATATCCAAGACCTACAAATTGTGGCGTATTGCCGATTGTACTATTCTCACAAGACAATAGAGGTCTTTATAACGTATGTGATAGTCTAATAAATCAAGATATTTCAGCCAATCCTTCATTAGCATTAGGTCTTAAACTTGACTTTTATCCCGGAAGCTCACCAGAAAAATGTACTATCATTCCTTGCGGTCAAATTTCTTATCCTAAATAATTGTAGCAAATACAGTAAATTAATGTATAAATTCATAATTTTTATTTTAGGGATTTCGATTTGTTTCTCTTTAATGAAATGCCAAAACGGGGATAGGCGGGTTGCGATGCAACAAGAACCTGTTCAAGTTCCGATAGCCAAGATTTTAGATACCCTTGAAAGCTATCGTGGAATTAAAATTCTCGATGAGGGACCGGCAGGAAGTAAGCATACCAATTCAACACGTGGTGTATTCGGATGCACGAAATTCAGAATCACCATTTTTAATGACACGATTGTTCCGATCGATTTGGAGATAAAATTTCCTCCAAAACAAGTACCCTCATTACCCGATTCCCTTATAAAAGTGCAATATTGGGTGCTTCCAGATGCTCTTACACCAGAGATTCCAATAAGAGGATTCAATTTTGGAATAACTGGATTAGAGGAACATTTTAATTCAGATTTCACAGACTCCGGAATTGTTAAAATAACGATTCAGCCCAAAGAATATCATACATTTTATTTAGCAGGGATTGGTGAGGGTCCCTTTGAAAGAGGAAGTTCTTATTCGAAATTATTCATCAATGGGCAAGATATTGATGTGCCCTATATTCAGGACAAGTCCGTCAAAAAAGAGAATTCCAATGGTTCTTTAGAGCTTGTTTTTGGTATCGGTCATACCCCTCATAACCTCTATACTTTAATCCCATGTGGACAAATTAATTTCCTAAAATGAGACTATATATTCCAATACTGTTATCTCTATTTTTATTGCTTTCTTGTTCACAAAGACAGTTTGTCATAGGAAAGGATCCTTATGAAAAAGACAATCACTCCATTCTTAAGAGCGAAATGAGTGACTCGTTATACCAGGCAACAGCTGAACGAAATGTCAAAAGAAGTAATAGGGTCGTCAAAACAAAAAGAGCCGCTTATGAATTTGCCAAACCTGCCTTTTTAAAAATTGAAGGCAAAGAATCTGTAGAAGGGCGACTTTACGCATTTTATCTCGTCAATGGATTTTGGATAGTAAAAGGAATGTTACCAGAAGGATTCACCGGAGGAACTGTAGTCGCTGTTATTGACTCTGAAAGTGGTGAGCTTATTTCTACAGTGAGTTGGAGGTAAAAAACTACTGCTGAAGAAGCTGAGATATATTAAAACACATCGTAGTCAAACTGCTAAAAATAATCTGTCACACAATCAAATAAAATATAATGATTAGAAACCTAATAATCCTACTTGCTCTTTTGGGTTCTTTTGCTCTATATACACAAGAAAAACCAAAAAATACGGAGCAAAAAAAATCGAAAAGTGGACTGCTGTTTGAACATGGCGGCTACCGCGGATCAGGTTACACTGATTCATTAGGGACTAATTACAATTTTAGACAGAACCCAATTACTATTACTAATGACACTACTGTTCCAATTCATATTCAAATTGCTTTTTCAAAGGAATATGATTATACAAAAGATTATGATGACGAGCAATTCAAAGTATTCCCACTACCTAAAGAATGGGCAAGAGAAAGAATTACGGATAGCATGTATAATGCTATGCATGAAAAATTACCACTCTATATAAACAACCCTACGTTAAATGAGACCATTGAACCAGGTGAAAAAATATCTTTAGCGATAGGAACAATATACCCCTTGCCAGCGGAAACTTGGTGGGTCGTCCCCAGTGAGTTATTTGCATATAGCAATGGAGATCCCCCTTCCACCTGTACTTTTCCCAATCTAGATTGGCTTATGAATGAAAATCTATCCCCAAATTCTGAGATAGCACTTGGGCTTAAACTTCACCTTGATGAAAGATGTATGATTATTCCTTGCGGTCAGATTTCTTATCCTGAACATTAGTTTGAAAAAATTCCACTAATAATGGTTAAAGCCCATTCTATAAAGATGCTTTAGCCCAACGTACAAAGTATTTTGAACCTACTCTACCTTTTCATATTACCGATGTCGAACACCCTAATAGTTTCAGGGAGACAGAAATTCAAATGAATGACTCAAAGCATAATCAGCTGGTGTCATGGTTAAGGTCAAATAATCATAATTGGAAAAAACCAACACATAATACTCATGCCGGATTAATCATAGTTAGTCAAGGAGATTTCCATATACTATTCCACAGAGACAATGATTTCATTGTCGTAGACTACACCGATGACGAAAATGTAGTGTACCAATATATAAAGACCATGGATTCAAATGATTTGAGATTTTTAGTGGAAGATTGAATATATATTTCTTTTGTCCTTGCCGAATCTCCTGATGATGAAAATGCATACAAGTTACTGTCAATTTTTCAGAATAAAAATCTTCAGTTCCAGCGGTGTCTCCTGAAAGGGACACTGCGATTTTAAAATCAAAAAAACAAAATGATTAAAAATTTAATATTCCTATTTCTTCCTTTAGTTCCATTTACGCTAAGCGCCCAAGAAGAATCAAAAAGCATAGAACAATTCGTAAATGAATTGAACAAAAAAATACCTCAAGTCCTAAATGATTTTTCCATTCCTGGGGCAGCCATTGCGATAATTGAAGATGGTGAAATTGTTTTACAAAAGGGATATGGTTATGCTGATATTGAAAAAGGAACCAAGGTTACTATGAAAACAGGTTTTAACATAGGTTCGATCTCGAAAACGGTGGCTGCTTGGGGAGTAATGAAATTAGTCCATGAGGGAAAAATAGACCTCAATGCCCCAGCCGAAAAATATTTAACAAGATGGCACTTGCCGGAATCGGACTTTGATTCGGATAAAGTTACCGTCAGAAGACTATTAAGTCATACGGCGGGCTTATCTATATCCGGCGTATCGGCTGGTCTTCAGTACGACGATTTGCCGACGCTGGAAGAATGGTTGAATGGTGAAAATGACGGACTTGGGCGGGTGGAAATTATCCATGAGCCAGGAACGAAAGGGGAATATTCAGGAGGTGGATATGCTGTGTGTCAATTGATTATAGAGGAAGTTACTGGACAAAAGTTTGAAGATTATATGCAGACTCAAATTTTAGAACCAATCGGCATGACGAATAGCAGCTATAAGATTGACGATAAAATCATGGTTACATCTGCGTCTCCATACGACAGATACGGTGAAACAACTGACTTTGAACTATTTACGGCTCAATCCGCCGCAGGATTTCACACTACGCTTGAAGACTTTACACGTTTTGTATTCGCCAGTCTTTATCAGCATCAAGACAACTCAACATATAATCGGGTCTTACCAGCCGATATTATTCAACAAATGATGGAGCCAGTACCTAATACAAAAAAATGGGCATGGAGTTATGCAATGGGGTATCAAGTATTAGAAATGGGACCTTTATCTGGTTTCAGGGGACATGGGGGTACCAATGTAGGCTGGCAGGCCAACTTCTGGGTTGACCCTGTGTCCAATGATGGTTTCATTGTCTTTACCAATGGAGGCGCAGGCAATATTTCTGACTTGGTATTTTGCCGATGGATCACATGGAAATCTGGCTCAAATCCTTGGGATGCGTGCAACCCAAACCTGTCCATAGCCAGCAAAATGAAACAGATCATTGATGAAAAAGGTATTGAGGATATTACGGCAGCTTATATGACCTTAAAGAAAGAGCAATCTGATGAATATGATTTCTCCGAAGGTCAATTGAAGGACCTGGGGTACTATTACATGAGTCGGGAGGAATTCGAAAAGGCCTTCGCCATTTTTAAATTGAATATCGAGGCTTTTCCATATACTTTTAATGTGTATGACAGTTATGGAGAAGTACTTTTAGCGCAAGGTAACAAAGAAGAAGCCATTGAAAATTATAAGAAATCTGTCCAATTAAACCCTGACAACGACAACGGTATTAAGGTGCTGAAAGATTTAGGAGAATCCACGGACGATATACTTTTTGAAGTTCCTATTGAGCAGCTCAAACGATTGGAGGGTGAATACTTAGCGACCCATGATGAGGACTGGAGGATTACGGTTGAAGTAAATAATGGAGTTTTGAAGTGTGAGGATAAATACTACAAATTCACACTTGTACCCATTGGAGACAATCAATGGGTGAATCCGAGGTTTGGGGCTTTATGGCGTTTTGACACTACTGATCTGGATGCAAAACCTATTATACTTTTTGGGAAACGCAAATTCAATAAGGTAAAATGATGCTAGGAAGTAGCTAGTCAGAATGCGAAAGAAAATTTAGCAACCAAAGTTCGAATTATTAAAGTTTTCTACTTTTACAAACAGTGTATATTTGTATATTACACTATGCCTTAAATAATATAGAAAACAAAACCACTCACATGAGAATCATCAATATTGTTTCCCTTTTCACCTTCGTTTTTATTTACTTTCATAGTCAAATTACAGCTCAACCCCTTTCCCAAATCCTTGCCGAGCAAGAGGTTGACACCATGCTATACAATGGCTCAAAGGATAATCGAATCAATTGGGTGATCCAAAATCGAGGGGATGCATTTATTGATAAAAATGACTTCACAACCCTTTATGAAAATGATTTATTGAAAACATTTGAATTAGGACATGACCTCGAACAAGTGCCTTATGCGCAGTATCGGAATTTTTTTAATTTATACACGTATTGGTGGGAAAATGTGCCAAACGAAGACGATTGGTCATTTTGGATGATTAAGGAATTACGAGATACGGTTTTTTTGCCGTGGGCTAATGATGAAACAGGATGGGCAACTTTTTTTTCGTCGACCAAATATGGCGGTGGTGGTGGCGCAGGTTTAGAACGAGATAGAAGAGTGGGGGATGGAAAAATGTACGGGATGGGTTGGGAGACTTTTTTGCACGAATTTGGGCATACGATGCCAGGCTTGTTGGATGAATATTCAGCTGATGGAAGTTGGTCGAATGGTCAATGTTGGGAGACTCCAAATACAACGGGTGCGTTGCATATTGATGACATTCCGTGGCGACGTTGGATTGAAGACGGGACACCGATTCCGACCCCTTATACCGCTGAATATTTGGATGAATTTGGGGCTTTTGAGGGCGCAATGACCAATTATTTTGGTTGTCATAGACCGACAGCACGAGGCTGTTTTATGGGCGCAGGCGGATTTGGAGAAGATTATGGTTTGGATCTTTGTTCACCTTGCATTCAACGAGTTATTTGTTTTTTATATCGATATGTAAATGTCATAGAAAATCCGTTGCCAGCTGATGATAATTTGATAGTTACGGGAACAGAAACCATCTCTTTTTCAGCAGATGTTGTGAAACCTGAACCCAATACACAAAAGTATCAATGGATTTTGAATGGTAAAGTCATTGCCGAAGATGTTGAAACAATTGATGTGACTTTTGACGCGTGTTCGGAATATGAATTAATTTTTGCTGTTCATGATACCAACATATTAGTTCGATATGATCCAAAATTTGAAGAGATTTATCCAAAACCCTATCGAGAAAAGGTTTGGTATATCAATCAATCGGATGTTCCTTCTTATTCTCTAGCTAGTAATGAAATGATTCAAGATGCAGATTGTACAGGGGCTTCGAATGGAATAGTAGAATTTGATATTACTGGTGGACAAGCGCCTTATTCGGTTTACTTGAATTCGGAAGCGGTCAATAATCCAGTGGCTAACTTAGCTAAGGGCACTTACGAATTTGATATTGTAGACGCTAATGGCTGCAGGGTTTCGAGAAATATAACCATTGAGAATGACGCTTTGCTTGATCCTCAAATTTGCTCAGAGTGGGACGGAGATGCTTGGACGCTTTGGGTTGAAGATGCCAATTATGATGTCAATGATTTAAATATTTTATGGTCAACGTCCGATATAACCTCCTCAATTTCCAATTTAATTGATGGAGATTATTCGGTTGAAGTCGCAACCAATTCGGGGTGCATCATCCAAAAATCGATCAATCTCACTTCAGTTGAAAATATTTTAGCGGTCTATGAAACGGTTATTCCTACAGAATTGAATCAACCAACTGGAAAGGTTTATTTGGATATTCAAAATGGCAGACCGCCTTATTCGATTGAGTGGTCAGAAAGGCTAAACCGCGATTTGACCGATACTGATGTGGCAAATATTATAAGCAGTGGTACCACTTGGGATCACTATCCAGAATATGCGTTTGATGATGCGTTAAATACCAAGTGGCTACATGCTATTCCTACAAATGCGTTTATTGGGTATCAATTTTTGTCGCCGACTTTGATAAATTATTATGCCATCACCTCTGCCGATGATGTGCCTGCACGAGACCCAAGAAATTGGGAATTTCAAGCTTCCAACGATGGAAATTCATGGATTACGTTAGACGAACAAACCAACCACGAATTTGATACCCGTTATGAACGTCGAGGCTTTGTATTTGACAATACAACGGCTTACACTTATTATCGTCTATTTGTTTTGGAGAATTATGGAGACATTGCAACTCAAATTCAAGAATTAGAAATTATCGGTACCAATGATTCTGAAGATTTTATGATCAACGAATTGGCGCGGGATAAAAGCCACCGAACTCAATTAGCGGCAGGGACTTATCAATACTGGATTAAAGATGCAAATTTGACTGCTTATTCTAATACCCTAAATATTGGATATGCCGAATCTTTCAATGCTTTAGATCTGGTTGTAGTTCAAGATGGATATTGTCAGGTTCGAATTGAAGTGCCAAATCCTGATTTTGAATATTATTGGTTTTCAGACATCGATGCTTCCGTTATTCTGAATATTGGGAATACTTTTCAACCAAAAGTTTCAGGCAATTATTATGTGTCAGCTTTGAATAAAATAACTGGCGCGATGAGTAGTAATTTGAAAGGATTTGCGGTGACGGTTCAGACGATACCTGAAGTAGAGGTTTTGAGTGATACAGAATTGGGTATTATTAATCCAAATCCTGATTTGAATTATTATTGGTATGATGAGGAAAATTGTGGCACTCCAATTCATATTGGAACCACTTTCAGTCCACCTGAAGCAGGTATTTATTATGCGGCGGTACAAATATTAGATGATTCACCAAATCCAATTGATCCTACGTCTATTGCTGGTTTAATTATTCGAATGGATGCTTCTGACTTGAATGGTGATGGGGCGGTAGATAATCCTCAAGTGCCAACAGGTTCTTTATATAATTGGGAATTTACAAACGGAAATTATTGGTCGAATGGAAGTTGGTTTGCGCTTCGATCCAATTATCAAAATGGACTAGGCGTAGCAGATTTTGCGACGATTTGGTTGCAACGAATCGAAAATGGAGAGACGGGATATCAAACCATTTTAATGGCTTATGAGGAGAATCCAATCACTTTTCCCGAACGCGCACCTTTTGAAGGTTTGAGTCAAAATATTCCCAAACATTTAGATGCTTCTCAGATATACAGTGATTCTGCTCCAAATACAACTTTGGATGGCACAACCTACTTGAATGGAAAAGTGGTTGATCCTCTGACTACTCCAAACCCATTAGAGTTCTGCATTTTAGGAACTGTGATGACCGAAAAATCTTTTAATGAGGTTTTCTATACGGACACGCAGTGGGAAGGAAAAGTTGGTGAAATACTATTGTACGATAAAGCGCTTTCTCAAACTGAAATGGAAGGCGCATCTGAATATCTTCGTAAAAAGTGGATAAGTGTTGCAGATTTGGAAAGCCCTAGAAAAGTATTGAATTGGGATGGCATGACACTAGATGTGGAGGATGAATCTTCTGGCAAAAAGGAGGTGTTTTTATTTCCAAACCCAACAAATAATCAATTCCAAATCAAAGGTTTAAGAGGGGATTATTCTGTTCAAATTATCAATGCTTCTGGAGCGGTTTTGAAATCGTTTAATAATAATTTAAACAAGGTTAATATTGATATCCAAGATTTGTCAAGTGGTTTGTATTTTGTGAAAATGACAAAATCAGATAATTCGGAAGTGATAGTTCATAAGATTTTGAAGATTTAAAATTGTAGATTAATTTGATGTTCCAGGTTTCACAAATCTGGAACATCTCCACTCCAAACTTTACGAACGCCCATCATCTCACCTTACCTCTAACTCATCCATAAAAATCCAGGATGGCAAATTGGCTCCATGATGCCAAATAGGGGCAACCAAATCACTTTCCGCTCTAATTTTTATAAACCTTACAGCAATAGGGTTCCGCTTGGATGTAAAATGTTGAATATCGTTGATCTTACTTTTTTTCGTCAATGGGTGTTGATTCATGACAGTACCAAAGGGACTAAAATCTTGTCCATTTTCTGAAACTTCGTAGTTGACTTTTTTCGGAAAAAATACGATATGATTGGTTACTTGTAAAAAACCAGATGAAATTTCAGTTATCGTTTTTTTATCTCCTAAGTCCACTACTGCTTCTAAATGATTGCCTTCAAAGCCCAACCAATTGGCATAAAAATTACTACTGCCAAATGCGCCATCTGTCAACGTTTGAGGATCTTCGTTAGCATATTTTTTGGGTTTAGTGAGTAGGCGAACTGGTTTTTGAAAGGCAAAATTTGTACGATTGGCACGCTCCATCGTTTGCTGATATAACTCTAAGTATTCATCTACGGTGTATCTCATTTCATTCATCAAAGTGATATTGTTCGCTTGCGTTGTTGAGCGAAATCGTTCCAATCTTTTTTGAATCAAGTCCTTCTTATTTTGTTTTAAGCTTTCGTACAAATTAAGTTTCGCGTATTCTAAAATGGCATAATCTGTACTCAATCGAGCTGCATTTACTCGTTTCAAGACCTCCCGTTGATTACCAACGGCATCCGAAGCTGCATCAAAAAGACTATCGTATTTCGTTAGATTTTCTTCACTTAGAAAACTTCCAAATCCTTGCGAAGGATCGCCATACAAAAAGAGAAAAAATGAACTATCTTTTTTGAGTTCATCATGAATGGAGGTGATATAATTTTGAACAAATGGTGCAGCGCTTACATAGTATCCTTCTAAAAAATCTTTGATAATCTCTTGTTCATCCAAGTCAGGTTTCCATAATAGTTTGGCAGTCAAATAAGAACGCAATTCAAATAACTCGCTTGGGTTATTACTATGCTGTTCAAAAATCCACTTGGCATTATTGGAATGAAACAATTGAACATTGTCTTGTAAAGTATGCAGATTGGGAAACGGGGCTAAGAAATTGGTAAACTGAGTCGTGTAATCCCAAATTCTGATGTTATCCGTTATCGCTCCCCAACTCACCAAATCATCTTTAAAATCTTGACATTTTTGGGAAATTGGGGCACTTCGGTCACACTCGATAGAGCAAAGTGTAATCAAGACATTCGGTTCAGGTCGAATATTTTTTGGCGCTTTTCGGGTGTATTGATAGGCAAGGGTAGAAATTTGTTTGTTAGGGAATTCTTTGGCAATTCGATTCACAAAATAAATCATTGAACCCGCAGGCGAATCTTCTTTTTGATGAATCGCCTCGCATTGATCACATTGACAATATTGTGTATTATCATCTTGGCTGACAGAAATTACTTTTGCATCAGGGTATCGAGCCAGTTGTTGTGCTACAGAATCTCTTACAATTTGAAAAACAGTTTCATTCGTCAAGCATAATTGTGTTGGTAATCGTTTGCCGTTGCGTAAGGCAAAATATTCAGGGTGGTTTTTCAGAAATTTTTCCTCGGGTAAAAAGCGGTGAAAAGTGTGTACTCTCGCGATAGGCACATAGGTGGGGAATGCTTCTTGGGTTACTTTTCGTTTGTTAGCAAAATCTGGATTCTTGTAAAATAACCGTGAGTGAACCGTGCGCGTATGGATTGGTGGAGTGTAACTGTAACTCAGACTTTTGGGTAATTTTATGCTTGCTTGTTGTGGTATTTCTTCTACCGTAGGACTATAAAATCTACAATCCAATTCTTTTTCTAAAAAATCATAAACAGCATATAATGTACTTTTCTCGCTTCCTCCTTGAATGAATAAGTCTCCATTTTTAAATCCATAACTGATCGCATACTCGTTTAATTGCTCATTTTTTGAAACAATGATTTTAGGCATTTTAGAACCTACTTTTCCTTCCTGAAATTCTACGTCTGTTATTTTTGATAAATATTTTCGCAATTCATTTACTGCTAATTTTTCATCTCCATTTCCTTCTTCAGTCCCAATAATTTCAAAATTTGCAGCTTGCTGGTCATTTAGTATAATGGTAGAATCATCTGAACAGCTATAAATATAAGAGCAAAAAAAAATGAGCAAAAAGAGATTTTTCATAGTTATAGTTTTGTATCGATGTCCCATTTAAAAGTAGGATTTTTTTTTAGTAAGTTCTTGGACAGAATCAAGTTACACTTAAATACTGCAACATCGCGCCAAAGGCGCCCGTTGCAGTAGAGGAGGCTTGGAGGGGAGTCCAATTTAAAAAGCTGAAAGTCAGCTTTTTAAATTGGACTCCCCTTCAAAACCACCATTTACTGGAGCGAGCCTCATTGAGGCAATGCTCCAGTAAGCTATAACTTGATTTTGTCCAAGCACTTAAGCTGTAAAATATCTATACTAGCCAATGTTAGGGTTTACTCCTCTATCCCATTGACCATCTCCAATAAATTATAGGTGATTTTATTTCGTTCAATGGTCGTATTTTCGTAAGAAAGGATTCCTGCTATTTCATTCTTCCGTAATTTTTTCCATCGACTTTCAACTTGAGTAATTAAGGTTTCATCAGGCAGCAGCTTTTTCAATTCAATGAAAACTTCTGCTTTTCGATTATCTGCAAGTAAGCTTCTAAGTTTCCCTTTTTTATCCAATTTTTTCTTTTTTGGAGTTGGGGATGATGCTTCACCTAATAAATCGTTGACAGACACAATTTCATAACTTTTATCGCATTCTTTTTCTGTTTTGCCGTTCTTTTTCCGCTGAAGTAAGGCATTATAATCAAACAACTGTGGATCCTCAGATTTATCACAGGATTGACAATTGCAAGCAACCCATTTATCCAACTTTAGACCAGTAAATTTCTTATGCATTTGGTCAAATTCATCGGTAATAATGGTCAATAATTCTTTGCGAAAAGTCTGGTCTTCTCCAACTACTCTAATTCGAATAGTATCATCATGGATTTCCATGATTTCTGCTTGGGCACCAAGGCGTTCTAGAACGATACCATTTCGCCAAGCTAAATCTGTACGTACAACAAAACGATGCAAACGAACGATTAGCCTGCTGATCATTCCACTTGGTAAGAAGTCGTATTTGAAGTGTAATTCTTTGTTGTTTTCAGAAATCCAGTTGTATTTTGGTTGTTTATTAGACATTAATTGTGGTGCTAACCATTTTTTTTCAGAACGGTCAGGGAGTTCAAAACACAACTCAAATTTAATCATCAATGCCAAAAACTCATTGTGGTATTCGGCTAAATTGCCTTCTTTCCAAAGCCTTTTTAGATCAGCTTCTTCAAATTGACCGCCATGTGCTTTGATAGTTTCATCATCCAAGATTCGATAAATAGCAGCGGTCACCCAATTTTTTTGAAGGAAAACTGATTTTCTCAATAAAGCATCTTCTTGAAAATGCAAAAATACGCCTACATCATGGAAGTATTGACTCAAACTTTTTTGTTGTTTGACATTTTCAATGCCGTGGTTTTTACAAATTTCTCTCCATCGACTGGCACTAATTTCATGGGTTTCTTTAGTCAAAGTGTCAATTTCTTTTCGAATATCTACCCAGCTAATGGGGAGTGAAACATTACCCCTTAATAAATTTTGTACTTGGTCTTCAATCGCTTGGTGAACTTCAGGAAGCCCTCGACCCGTCATCAAATTTGTTTGCAATGTTTCTTTAACAAAGTCAAATCGTCCGCGCATAGAACTGGTCTCTAATTGTTTGCTCCGGTCGTTTTTTTCATTTTGTACAATAAGCAAAGGACTTTCTCCACCTAATAAATCCACTAACCCAAACCAATAGGCAAAACTCTTATCGTTGACAGTCGTATCATTATTGATTCGGGTATCATCTACCAAAATATATAAAGCTCTTTTGCTAAAGAAAAACTGATGGGTTGAATGATAAATTTCTTGTCCACCAAAATCCCAAATATTGGCGCGAATATCTTTCCCGTTTCGCGTTCTGAGATTCAGTTGATGGATGTCAATGCCCATAGTAGATTCGTTTTCTGCAGGCATTTTACTATTGGCATGTCTTAATTTTCTAAATAAAGTCGTTTTACCGGCACCTCCTTCTCCAATAATTAAAATTTTTGCTTCATAGAAATCATCGGTAGCGATTTCTGCCGTATCTGTATTGGCAAAAAAGTTAAGAATTTCTTCAGCACTGCTTGTTTCATTGTTTCCTTGAGCGATTTCATAAGGCGGATTTTCTATGGGGTTCTCGCCAAAAGTGATATAAGACGAATATTGACTTTCCACCATGTGGCTTACATCCCCTGCATAGGGCATACCTGCCCAATCTGCTTTTTTCAAATGCCCAATCAGAGGACTAATATCTGTTATTTGGTTCGCTGATAAATTTAATTTAGCAAGTGCAGTAAGATTCTCAAAACCATCGAGCGATGAAATGGTATTGTGTGCTAAATCCAATTCCACTAAATTGATTAATGTTGTTATTGGCAGTGCATTTTCAATATTTTTTCCTTTTAATTTTAAAACTTCCAAATTACTAAGACTCACCAACCAATCAATGTCTGAAGGACCGGTTTCGGAAAGGTTTAAATATTTTAAATTGGTTAAGTTTCGAAGACTATCTGCATCCTGTACGTCGTTATTTTCTATGTCCAAATTTTCTAAGGCAGTAAGTTTGCCTAATCTGAATATTTGAGAAAGGCCATTGGAAGATAAGTTCAAATTTTCTAGAGCAGTCAAATTTTGAATGCCCTTCAATTCGAAAATTTTATTGTTTTGTAAATTTAGTGTTTTTAACGTGTCAAAAGTCGCTAAACCACTTACATTAGTAAGCTGATTAAGATTCAAATTTAAGTGTTGTAATTTCGGTAGATTATAGATGCCTTTTATTTCCGAAATTTGATTTTCTTCTAGAATCAGTGATTGCAAACTCAAAGATTCATCTAAGAATTGTAAATCTTCAATCTGATTATTTGATAAATTAATATGCTGTAATTTTTGTAAATCATTCAAAAATTCAAGCGAACTGACTTCACGGTAACGACAATCCAAAATTTCCAAATCTTTGAAATTTTGAATAACTTCGAGACCTGACAAATGCATTATTATGGGCTCGATTTCCCATAAGTCTTCCTCTTTTTGAATGACCTCAAACGAACTCAAATAAAGGGCTTTTAAGTTAGTTAATGATTTTAATTTATATGGAAGTTTTACGATTTCATTCTGTGTTTCCGCATTGATACTTTCCCGCTTCTCCTGAGTCCTTAAATCCACATAGCCATTGCTTAGAATCAGAGTTTCTAACCATTCCAACTCAAACAATTCAGGGATTTCAATCGATAAATCTTTTAGCCCACAATTTCCAAGATCTAAGAACTTAGTTTTCTGATTTTTCTCTTTTTCAATGAGGTATTTGGCAAGTTTTGACATTTGGTATAGATTTCTGAAAAAAATACCAAAATACAATTTAATTAGTAATTTGAATTAAGCGTTGAAAAATGTTATTGATATTCAGCTCGTTAAGGCGAAGAATCCCCCTTCTGATAGAGCATATTTACTTCAGAACTAATTTTAATGTTTGGAGAAAAATATTTCTGTATTTTTCCCTTAAAAATGAAAGACTTCCACCTCCGCCCCGCCACCCTTGATGATTTAGAAACTCTTTTCGAATTCGAGCAAGGTGTCATCTCTGCAGAGCGACCCTTTGATGCTACATTAAAACCAGAAAAAATCAATTATTATGACCTGTCAGCTTTGATTCAGTCTTCTGATTCGGAAGTCATTATTGCATTAGATGGGAGTCAGATTATTGGTTCAGGTTATGCGCGCATTAAATTAGGAAAACCATATGTTCAGTTTGAGGAATATGCCTATTTGGGATTCATGTTTGTCCGACCCGAATATCGAGGGAAAGGAATTATTGGAACAATCATGGAAGGACTAATGGACTGGGTAAAATCAAGAGGGATTTCAGAAGTCCAATTGGAGGTGTATAATGACAATCAAGCTGCAGTTAGAGCTTATGAGAAATTTGGGTTTGAAAAACAATTAGTTCGGATGCGAATGGCGATTTGATACCAAAGATTATCTGTCAGTTTTAGCTTGAATGACTACTAGGGCTTTGCCTCGTCTAAAGAAAGATTGACTTTCAAAAAAAATTGGGCAGGTTATTTATTTCCTCCTACCTAACCCAACCAAACTGTAATTTTAATCGGTCTGATAAGAAAAAAGATAAACATGAAAACACAAATCAGCTTTTTGGCGATTCTACTAAGCCTGACTTTATTTTTAGCTTGTAGTGAAAAGAATGACCCCATTTTACCACTATGTGAAACTTGTGAATTTACTTGTGTGGACCCTTTTGATGAAACGGCATTAACAAATGATTGTCTCGACAATCATGATTGTACTTTCACCATTCATGAAAATTCAGGATTAGACTACGCCAATCCCACTTCAGACCCTGTTATCGAAGGGAAAAAGACAGTGTTTAAAATGTTTGATGATACCCAAGGTGATCCTACCATCGCAGATGATGAATTTACAAAGGTGGTGACCTTTGAGGTGGATTCAGACTTGGAAAGTTTTTCTATTGAAAATGGCCAATTGAATGATGTACAATTGCGTTTTATCAATCTTTGTTTTTGTTCTGAAGTCGTATTTAAAAATGCGACTTCAGGGTGCATAGAAGGACAAAAAATAGATGAGAATTTTTGGCAGATTCAGGTCAATGCAGATTTTGAATTCAGTAGTTTTACACGGACTGTTGCAATAGATGCGATCTACGAAGTACAATAGTCTATTTGTTGAAAAATAAAAAAATCCCGAATTCTCAATGAATGAAAATTCGGGATAATTCATTTTATTAATCACCGAAGTGGACTAATATTTAGCTGTTTCAATCCACTTAGTCTTTTTCACGAAAATATCATCTGGGTACTCTTTTAAGAATTCATACTTCAGGATGTCGTGAGTGGTTACAATTCCTGTCAACTCGTCATCATTATTTACAATGGGTAAGCCATGAAATAGATGTTTAAGAAAAATTTGAGCGGCGGCTCCAATCAATTCATTTTCGGTCAAAGTTACGACCTTCTTATTCATAATATCTTTGACAATGATATTTTCATACTCCGAAAATGGTAGATCCAATCTTACCATATCATAAGAAGTAATAATGCCACAGAGTTTCTTATCCTCCACAACAGGAACATGATGAAAGCCCCTTGAAAATAGAATATCCTTTACCGTAGCTAAAGTATCGGTTGGTTTGACAGTAATGACATTTTTTGTCATAATTGTAGAAAGTCTATCATTCATCATAGGCGAAGCATTTTTATGGTTTAGAAATAATATGTTTAAGATAGCTTGTTTAGTGGTTTTTTATGGGTTTAATATCTGTTTTTTTAATAGATATGGGTGTTTATTCTAGTTTTTAAAGAATATTATTTCAATAATAAGTAAAAAAATGGAGAAATGGTAAATCTTGTTTTTTTAACAATAAATAGTTGATTAAAAAATAATATTTGTGGAAAAAAAGGAATTCCCAATATGCTGACCTCTACCTAGCTAGCTTTTTAATGATAAAATAGTTTTGTATTGTTGAAATCAGAAAATATTTTCGTCACTTCCAAACATGGTTTTTTAATATATTCACTAGTCGAAATACATTTACTTCCTCCTAAGCGGTTCTCGGTTTGAAAAAAGAATAATACGAGAAATAATTATTTGACAGTAAGTGCTTGGACATAAATAAGTTCCATATTTGACGAAAACTATTTTTTTGCCAGACGAGGCAAAAAGTACAGGCATATCCTTAGATATAGCGAGTATTTTTAACGAAATATGGTGAAAAAATAGTCCGTCATAATATGTGTGAGTTATTTCTGTCCAAGCACTTACTTAACAGAAATAGCTACATTTCGTCCAAAAAGTTGGATGATAGATAAATTGATACAACTGGTAAGAGACGGCTTTCAAAAAGTTACGGACAGCCGCAGCACTAACACGTCCTATAAATTGTGCGACATTTTAAGCATTGGTTTTGCAATATTTTCTCTTAAAGACCCTTCTCTAACCTTTTTTCGAGAGCAATATCCAGTACGGGAGGAAAATCTTCGCCGTATTTACGGACTTGAATCCTTACCTGAGGATACCGCACTTTGAGAAAATTTGGATGAAGTCAAACCATCGGAGTTGCAGGATTTGTTTAAAATCCCAATAGGTGTACTCAATGAAGAAAAGGTATTTGAGAAACGCCGAGTTTTAGGAAAATATACTGCTGTTTCTGTTGACGGAACAGGACACTATTGTTCAGGAAAAAAGAGTTGTCCCGGATGTATGATAAAAAATCATCCGAGATGTTGGAACCGAAATTGATTTGAGAGATTTGGCGGGTGGAGCTTATTTGGTTCGAATTTATTGTGAAGGAAAGCAGACAACGAAATTGATTGTGAAAGAATAAGGATCATAAACACACCTCGCTCTCTGAAAATATAATTTCTTGCACTTTATACTCTGCTAACCTATACTGTAGGGTTCAGCCAGAACCTCATAGCTCATTATCCTTTTGATGGAAATGCTCTAGACAAATCAGAAAGCAACCACCATGGAACTCCTTTTCTTGTCCCGATAAAGACATCTTCACTTATACTTAACCTTTCTTGTTTAAACCTAATTAACCTAGGTGCGTTTTCAATGTTCAAACTTTAAACCAAAACAAATCCCGCGATGAAAAGAATAGAAAAACAGGTGGTAGAGAACGCCTACACTTATGAAAGTTACCGGCAATTAATTGACAATTTATTTGCTGAAAACAAAACAACTGGATCGAATCACAGTGAGGCCATGTTGAATTATGCAAAAATGAATATTGCTCGGATGAACCGTTTGGACAAAAGAGGCAAATTGACAGATGCAACCCTTCAAAATTTACAAAAAATCACTCGTCCAATTATTTGGTTGGTGATTACGGAAGGGTGGTGTGGTGATGCGGCGCAGATTGTACCCGTTTTACATAAAATGACTTTAGAAAACGATAATATTTCCATGAAATTCATTTTACGTGATGAGCATTTGGACATCGTGGATGCCTTTTTAACGAATGGTGGAAGGTCGATTCCGAAGATATTGATTTTGGATGCGGAAACCTTAGAGGTATTAAAAACTTGGGGACCTCGTCCAGTGGAAATGCAAGAAATGATTTTAGAGGCAAAGGCACAATCATTAGAAACTGAAGACGTTGTTTTGAAAAAGCAAATCAACTCAGAATCAGCGAAGAATTTACACTTATGGTATGCAAAAGATAAAACCTTGACGACTCAACAAGAGTTTTTGGCGGTGGCTATTTAGTAACGAGAAAAGAATAACTCCATCATTTCACCGATCATCTTTTGTCCTAATCCGTCGTTATTTTTTTCAGCAATAGCTTGGGCTATTCCTTCAAAAAATGCCTAGTGTTAGTACAAAATCTGTAACTCCAAATGGCGGACTTATTATTTGCTCGTTACTTAGTTCTACTTTGGCACTTTAAGTATAGCCGCTGCCTACGGCAGCGAAAAATATTTTTGGAGGGACTTATTTTCTATTTTTTGCAAAG
>JANSWP010000045.1 GCA_024743405.1 Bacteroidota bacterium | reverse complement strand
TATGGCGCAACAAGAAGTTGGACTTCATTTTATGCAAGGTGTTTGGCAATCGGTAAATACTAACCCTGCGTTTGTTCCCGAAAGTAATTGGGTAGTTTCTTTGCCAAGTATTCGCAATAATTTGGGGATTACAGGAGCTACCTATAATGATATCATTTTTGAGGAGGTAGATGGAAAATCACAAATAGATATAGGACGATTGATTGATAACTTGAATGATCAAAATCTCATTCGGGACGATTTATCCATAGAAACAATAGGAGTGGCTTTTAAGGTAGGAAGACTTACACTTAGCGCAAGTCATGCCTTTAAATATTTGGCCTATTTAGATTATCCGAAGACGTTACCCCAATTAATTTGGCAAGGTAACGGTCAGTTTATCGGGGAAGAGGTGAGTATTGGAAATGATTTACAATTTACAGGGTATAACGAGTTTGCAGTGGGTGCATCTATGAAGTTGAATAAATTGACATTGGGCGGTCGTGCGAAATACTTGACAGGTATTGAGAATGTTTCAACGGATGATACCCGAAATACGGCGTCTTTTTATACAGACCCTGATATTTATCAACTGACATTGACTTCTGATTATTTACTAAATTCAGCAGGTTCGTTTCAATATAATAATTATGATGATTTCAATTTCAATTTCAATTTTGGTAAGGCTAGAACAGATATTTTATTTACCCAAAATTCAGGTTTTGCAATTGATTTAGGTGCAAAACTGGAGGTAGGTTCATTCGAATTTGCAGCTAGTGTGATTGACTTGGGGGCAAAAATTAATTGGAAGGAAGAGGTCAGAAATTATAATACTGCAGGTACGTTCGAATATGGAGGTCTAGATTTTTCAGATGCTTTGACAGGTGAGGCAGTCAATTTTGATCAGGCTTTGGATACACTGGAAACTATTTTTGAAGTTACTGAAACCAATACAGATTACTCAACTGATTTACCTACAAAAGTTTACCTCAGTGCGACGATGAAACTTGCCAATATGAGAATTGGAGGATTGTTTTTTACCGAATCTTATCGAGGTAAAACTTACCCTGCATTTGCTTTAGGAGCAAATGCGAATATTTTTAAAATCATTAATATTGGTGGGACTTACACGATCTTACCTGAGTTAGACAGTTATGCTAATGTGGGTTTGAATGTGTCTGCTAAAATCGGACTAGTTCAAGCATTTGCAACAACTGATGATATTGTCGCAGCTTTTCGACCAGGAGAGAGTCAGACTTTTGGGGCTAGAGTAGGGATTAATTTGCTATTTGGCAAAGAAGAGTAGGATTGATAAGTGTTGCCCAGCTCATTAGGATTTGTTATTCGATCATGGCTATAGGTCATTGGGTAACAAATCCTATTGAATAGACTTGTTCATGTTCTCCTTCATTCCACTAGCTCTTTCTCCTTTAGAAACTTCAAAAATCCCTGTGCAAAAATGGTGGTTCCAAAAGAGTTAATGTGATGATGATAAATCGTTTTATGTCCTTTTTCAGGATTCGCTTTAAGCCATCCACCCATTACTTCTGTCCCATCAAAAAATAGATAATCTTTTGATTCACAGTACTCTTTAATGATTCGGTGTCGTCCACTTAATCGGTCTTCAAAGAAAGCAAAGTTGTCAAATTTTGTGGGTATAAAAACGAAAATTGGAATAGCCCCTTTAGCCGTGGCTTCCTCTACGAATGCATCAAACATGGCAAATCCCAAATTGGCAAACTCTTCTTGCTTCCATATTTCTCGGTTGACAGCTTTTAAGTCATCGTATTTGCCATTCATCAGCTCATATTGATAACTTTCATTGAAAAAAATGGAAGTATATGGAAAAGAATAATGAGGGAGGTTATTGTGATTGTACCAATAATCAAAGGCACCAATTTTAATAAAGAAATTCGGATTTTGAAGTTGGTTTAGATCTCGTTCTTTTTGAATAGGTGTTTCCCATAAAATTAGCTTCCCATTTTCTAAAAAGAAACGTGGTTTTGGAAGTGTTACGCCCGTTCTTTTAAAGTAAAAAGGTCGGTAAACATTAATTGCGCGGCTTAAATTTTCGGCAGTGAATCCATAGGTCACGATGGGTGTTTTGACCTTGTCATAATTCTCTCGAAAATGAATCAATGTTTGTCCCATTCCGAAGCCACCAACACCAAAATTAAAAACTGTTTTGCCGATGCTATCGGAAAGGTGGTGTTGCCAGGTCTCATTATCTTCCACACCTACACAGTTGGTAAAAGAATCGCCAAAAGTAGCTATTAAAGAATCTGGAAAACTATTTTTTCGTGGTCGCTCTCCATATGAAGTTTTGTATTTTTCTGACCATCCTGTGATTGGATCAAATTTAGGTCTTGCCTTTTCAATTTGTTCATTCGTCAATACAAATCCGCTTGGGTCATAAAAGGTAAACCGTTCTTTTTGAATTTTGAAGTAAACAAAAGAAATGATTTCTATAGTAGCTAAAGTCAAAAAGATAAATATTAAATAAAAGAGGAGGCGCTTCATGTTTGATTGTTGAATGTTTGATTGTCAGTTAGTTATGTGAATCATGTCCAAAGTCTAATGATCTGACAAAGCCGGTCAATAATTTTCAAATTAGTCTTTTTCATTTGCCTAAAAAAAAAATTTTTTTGCGGCGAAAGCGGCAATTTGAAAAGGAAAAATTATCGATAACTTGTTGGTTTCAAACTGGGCTTAAAAGCCTAATTCACAATTTTAGCAATAACCAAACTGAATTTTTAAATATTCTCTTGTTATATTTGGCAAAGGCGATTCTTACTGTTAGTTAAGACCCTGAATCTTCATTATTATATTTCACTCGCGCAATACATTTTTCCTCTTTATCGGCATCACGAATTCAAATTTAATAAAATATTATTTAGATTAATAGTCGTATTTTTTAAATTTATAGGCTAATAAACCACCGTGATCCATGAAAATAAGAGCATTATTCACCCTGTTTGTGTGTTGTACAACGTTCGTCTTTTCTCAAGAATTTAGAACTTTTAATGGGACATAAAACAACCTTGACAATACGGATTGGGGAGCCGTTGAGACCAATTTATTGAGGTTGACTAATGTGAACTATGCGGATGGTGTATTTATGCCTGGTGGACAAGATTGGCCCAATCCACGAGAAGTCAGTAATCTTCTATTTCAACAAAATGGAGTAATAAATGATCAGCTTGAACTCAGCGATTTTGTTTGGGCTTTTGGGCAGTTTATTGATCATGATATAACCTTAGTTCCTGATGAAGAGTCGGAACTTCTTTTCATTTTTGTACCCGAAGGGGATCCTTGGATGAATCCTTTTGGTTGGGGAACGGCATTGATCCCGATGGCGCGTTCAGCCTTTGATCAAGCTACAGGGACAGATCCTTCCAACCCTCGTCAACATTTCAATGCAATTACTGCATTTATTGATGGATCTGCAGTTTATGGTTCTAGTAAAACAGTATCAGATTGGTTAAGGACTTTCCAAGATGGAAAAATGAAAACTTCATCGGGTAATTTATTGCCGTATAATACCCTTGATGGAGAATGGAACAGTGATATTGACCCAAATGCACCTGAAATGGCTGACCCAATGGGTATTTCTGAAAAACATTTTGTCACAGGGGATGTGAGAGCCAATGAAAATTCCATTCTGACTACACTCCATACTTTATTTGTTAGAGAGCATAATCGGCTTTGTGACGAATTAAAAAGTCAAGATACTAGCTTGGAGGATGAACAATTATTTCAAGAGGCTAGGAGAAGAATAGGTGCCTATTTACAGTCGATTACTTATGAAGAATGGTTGCCTGCTATGGGGGCTAATGTATTAAATTATCAGGGTTATGATTCATTTGTTAATCCTAGTATCTCTAATGTTTTTTCAGGAGCAGCTTATCGACTGGGGCATACTTTAATCAATTCAAATATCATGCGTTTGGACGAATTTGGTGAAGTCATTCCTCAAGGGAATTTAGGAATGAAAGATGCATTTTTTAATCCTTTAGAAATAAAAAATGCTGGTGGAATTGAACCGTATTTAAGAGGTATGGTAGTCCAAATGCAACAGGAATGTGATGTAAAAGTGATTGACGATTTAAGGAGTTTTTTATTTGGGGCACCGGGGTCGGGAGGATTGGATTTGGCCTCCATCAATATCAATCGAGGTAGAGAAAGAGGAATCCCTGATTTTAATTCCGTTCGCCAAAGTTTTGGGTTGGATCCGCTCTTGAGTTTTTATGACTTGACAAGCCATATTGATTGGGCGGATAAAATGGAAGTTATTTATGAAGACATCAATAAATTGGATGCATGGGTTGGTATGTTAGCGGAAGATCATCTTCCTGGAGCTTTATTTGGAGAGACCATTATGATGCAACAATTTTCGGACTTGAGAGATGGGGATCGATTTTATTATGAAAATGATCCTGCTTTTGAAGTTAATGAAAAATGGGCGATTAAGAATACAACTTTAGCTGATATTATTAGGCGAAATACGGAAATAGAAACCATTCAGGATGCGGTTTTTATTGCGACACCTTACAACGATTTGTGTACGACGAATGAGCAAGTTGCTGACATTAGCGGAAATTTGGAATCAATAAATGGTGTCCCCGTTATGGATGTAACTGTTGATATCATGCCACCTATAGGAGGAACCCCAATATATTCTATAAACAGTTTAGGTAATTATCAATTTACGGATATGGAAACCTGTGAGGATTATATGATCTGTCCTGTAAAGGATATCAATTGGAGTAATGGTGTGACTACTTTTGATTTGGTATTGATTCGAAAACAAGTTTTAGGCATTCAACAATTTAACTCGCCATACCAATATATCGCCGCAGATATGAACCTTTCGGAAACGATAACCAATATGGATATGATATTGGTTCAGAAGGTTATTTTGAATGTAGTTGATGATTTTGATAATATAGATTCTTGGCGTTTTATACCTAATGATTTTGAATTTGAAAATCCTAATAACCCATGGGGAGAAGTCATACCTGATCGGATGGTCATTGATAATTTGCAAAACCCAACTATTGCTAGTTTCAAAGCATTAAAAATGGGAGATGTCAATTTTAATGCAAGCCCCAATAATTATATTGATACAGGAGATAGAAACGAAAAAGAGGATTTAGTTTTTACTATTCAAAATCAAACCCTATCCTATGGGGAAAATGTGCAAATAGCATTTCGATCCGAAAATTTTGATGAAATTGAGGGGGTTCAGTTTACCTTCAATTATGATCCTCTTAAACTAGCCTTTTCAGAAATCACTGCTGGTCAGCTGAGTCATTTGTCCAATCATAATTTTCATGTGATGGAAAAAGAAGGGGCAATTACCTTTAGTTGGGTAGGCGATTCAAAAAAAATGAGCAATTCAGGATTATTTTATTTAAATTTCGATTCGAAAGCAAATCAGGTTGAGTTACGAGATTTGATTACCATTAACTCTCGCTTTACACCAACCAAAGCTATTACAAAAGATTTAAATTTTATGAATGTTATTTTGGAATTTGATAATGCGGAAGGTTCGATAGCGCAACATGAGTATGAACTTTACCAAAATCAACCTAATCCATTTGCGGGAAGCACTTTTGTTGGTTTTAATTTACCAAGTCCAACAAAAGTGATTTTGGATGTTTACGATGTAACTGGAAAAGTATTAAAAACGGTCAAAGGTGACTTTGAGCGAGGTTATAATCAAATTCCTCTTCAAAAACATGAGCTACCTTCAGTAGGCATTTTATATTACAAGTTAGAAACAGAGTTCGGTATTTTGACTCGAAAAATGCTACTAGAATAAGGCAATTTTAAATTCAAAAAGGATTAATAAGAACAACAAAGAAAGAGCGGATAAACTCACTGAATTTATCCGCTCTTTTGTTGTATAAGCAAGTATCATTCAATTATATAAACCGCTGCAAATGATAGCCCACCAAAGCTTTCAACGTTGTTAATGCCATTCCTTTCGCCTCAGTTTTATTATATCCTTCATCCATATAATAATCTTCTAAAAGCACATAAACTTGAAAATAGGAAAGCTTCAATGCGGTGCCCATTTCTTCTAAAAGTGGATCACGGAACGCCCATCCATCTATACCTTTCCAAAGGTTTTTATGCCAAGTATTAACCTCTTTGCTCTCTTGTGAAGACAAAGGGTCTGGCGCTAGAAACAATTGATTTAATTGAGTTTTATTTTTTGCTAATTCCTCGGCATCGAATTTTCTTCTGGAATCCATATCCGTGGCAATGGTACTCAGTACTGCCACTTCTTCCCATTCCCAAAAACCACCACAACTTTCCATTCGGATGGGGGAGCCTCCACTAAAGGAAAAAGCTTCCATGGCAGCTCCTGTATGCTTTTGAAATAGCCAGCAAGGCACTGCAATATCTTGATTCGAAATTTCATGTATATACCGGAGGTGTAACAGAAGTTGGTTCAAATCATTATAGGAATAGGTGGCATTGTAATCGAAACGAGGCATATTTGTTGGCTTTTTGTCAGAAAATGCTTGCTGAATGGCTGCATTCATTAAATTATTTACACGGTCATCAGCACCCTCGTTGGTAAAAATGAAATAGGCGCGATATGCTTTTGCCAAAGGTTCGTTTGAAGCTGCTAAATCAGCCATAGCATCATCCGGATATGCCCATAAATTGTTGATTGCATAATCTATATCATTAGTAAATTGACGCGAGCTAGATTCATTCGCGTATTTAGCTAGAATTTTATATTTCTGGATTTGACGATTTTGCAAAATAGCTACTTCATAAGCCGCTTTGGTTCCTTTTCCATAATAACCATCCAATGAGCTGGTATAGGTTCCTTCTGCTTTCAATACCTTTTGTAATTCGAGTGCCGAATTTCGCTTCTCATTGGCTCGAATATTTGGAGTCGCGGCGGTAAAAGATCGCTCAAATGTATTGGACTTAGCGACTTTTACAGGTGTGGTACTACCTCCTTTAGTGGTTACGGTTTCTATGGTTTCTTTTTGTATGGGTGTTTCTATCCGATCTTGTGGATCGTCAAATGGTTCAGGGATTTCAGTTGATGTTGGTCGCGTTAGTGTTTTTCGTTCAGAATCATCTCTAAAAACTAAGGGAATTAAAGCCCGTTTTTCACCCCACATTTCAAAGTCCTTCACTTCATGTAAAAGAGTGCTATTTACATTCTTGACGAATGCATCTTTAAACCCCATTGCTCGAACAGCGGAAAGTTGTGCTTTGGCAGTTGCTACATCTGGATAAATTCCTGTCAATACTTTGACTTGATTATCATTCAAAATGACATACAGTTCATCTAATTGCAGAAAATTTCCCCACTTGAAAGCTTGTGTCGCTTTTTTAAGACCCAATTGAATCATGGTTACCGTTTCCCCGCTTTTCATATCCAATTTGGTCACCAAAGGGTTCGAAAAGCCTTTTCCCTTTATTTGATTGGCAGTTCTTTGAGCATTTGATTTGGAAGTGTAACCGCCCATCAAAACACTATAGTAATCATCGGGTTGTTTTTCGGCATAAACGAATCCTAAACTTCTGATGGCATCAAAATCAGCTGGCTTAGGGTTAACAAAGGTGCCGATTCGAACCGTGTACTGAGGAATATCGTTTTGTGCTTCAATTACAAAACTGGATAGAATAAGAAATACGAGAAAAAGGTTTTTCAGTAATCTCATAATATATTTTTGAAAATTTCGATGATCATAATTGTTCTGGTCTTCCTAGTTCAACAATTAAACCATCCTACTCGAAAGTAATGGTAAAAGATAATAACATTAAATTATTTCTGAATGTTTCAAGATTTTTTTTACTGATTTAAAGTTGTAAAATATTGGTAGTCAAGTGTTTATGCCGAAAATATTTTGTCTAATTATTATCTTTCTTTTGTGAAAAACTAACCTTCTTTATTCAATTAGATTATCGCTAATATGGATTTTGTATCAATTATAGTAAAAAATGTATTCTTTTGAACTTTTGTTTTCATCACTTTTGTAAGGAAAAATTAAAAGATTAGTAATTGGTTTTCAATAATTTATGACAAAATACAACCATTTCTATTTGACCAAATATCAAACAATTACCTAACGGATATTATTGTGAGCAAGGATACCTAAATTTTACATACATCTTCATGTGTAAAAAGTCATTTTCTAAAGTATTTTAAAAGAATGTAGCTCACAATGCCTCCAAAAACCGCTAGAATTAGCCCTAATGTCAAACTTCCTATTATATATTGAAATAGATTTTCTTTAATCATCGCAAAAGTACCTTCTGTCTCAATACTAATATTTTTGATAGGTGTGGCTTCCACAAAAAAACCACCTATTTTATAACTTCCCCAAATGATTAATGGAATCATTGGAGGAATACTAATATTACCTGTGATAAGAGCGACTACTTTATTTAGTTTTAATATATGGCAAAGTAAAAGAATCGTTACGATCTGGTAACCCCATAACGGGCTCACCCCAATAAATAATCCTAACATTACCGCCAAGCTCAACCGGAGATTAGATTCACCACTACCCAAAACATAATCATTCCAAACTTGACGAGGGTTCAGTTCTCGTAGTCGTCTAAATAGATTATAAGGGCGATACCATATTAACCCAAGCAGCATCAAAATTATATTTAAAATTAATGCTCGAGTATAATTAATGCTTTTTTGAAAGTAGGTAATTTGCTTATCCTTGGGAGGGGCATTGACATTTATTGGGACAGGAACTACTTCGACACCGCGCCATACGCCGCGCACCAAAATCTCCATCTCAAATTTATATTTGACAGATAAAAATTGAAGGTTTTCTAATTTATAAATTGGATAAAGGCGGTAACTACATTGGGTGTCAGGTAGCTTTTTACCCGTCATTACATAAAATAAAAAATTTGAAATGCGGTCACTTGTACTTATTGTTCTCTGGACTTTTTCTTGTCTTATGTTTCGATCTCCAATAAGTAAGCTACCAGGATGATTTTCGAGCATTTCAAAAAATAATGGAAGATCTGAAATTAAGTATTGTCCATTTGCATCAAGCGTTAGGACAAAATCATAACCTAGTTCTTTGGCTTTGTCCAAACCAGTCTTAAGGGCGATTCCTTTACCTGATCTTTGATTTAAATGGATTTGTGTAAAGTTGTGGTCATGGGCTGAAAGTATATCAGATGTTTCATTAGTAGAGCCGTCGTTTACGACAATTAGAAAAGGGAAAAAATCAGTTAAACTAAGTAAAAAATCACGTAAGACTGGGGCGTTATTATAGCTATAAATAAGGAGGCAACACTTCCTCTTTTCAAATTGAGTGACACAAGAAAGGAGGTTGGAATTCACTGGAATTTGCCCTTAAATTTGAAAAAAATGGATTGTTCAAAAAAGAGTTGAGCATCCACATTCACTTCATTTTCTTCAATTGATTTCCAAAGAATTTTTAGGGTTATTATAGGATGGACGTTAGGGTCAAGAATACTTAGGAATTTAACCATATTAGATTCAAAGAGATGTAGTTTTCGGTTTAAGGAATGATTAATGAGCTCAGTGACCATTTGGATCATGCATACACCAGGGACGACTGGTTGATTCGGAAAATGTCCATCAAAAATGGAGTGACTAGCGTTTATACAAAGATCATACTCTGTAGCTTGCTCACTAAGTTTTCTTTGATCTTGAATGGTAAAAAAATCGTTTAATAACATTTTGGATGATTAGGCGATTATTTTTTTTGAATCTCATCTACTTGTATCGCAAGATGTAAGATTGAATGTGCAAAGGTAAAGGATTCGGTAAAACCGTTTGGATATTTTTAATCATAAAATAATACCGTTCAACCAAATACAATAATAAAGAAATATTACCCTAAAAAAATAGGGCTTCTCAGATGAATGAGAAGCCCTAAACAAAGTCGGGTAATTTATTACTTTTTATTTGGTTATTGCCCTTTAAGTAATGGAGGACAAATTTTAGATATATTGTTTAACGATATTTTCTGTCACAACTTGACCATCTAATAATCGAATAATACGGTTTCCAAATTCAGCACAATAAGGAGAGTGCGTTACCATTACTATGGTGGTACCTTCACTATTTAATTCACTTAGTACTTGCATTACTTCATCCCCATTTGAGCTATCAAGGTTTCCTGTAGGCTCATCCGCAAGGATTAACTTTGGACTGTTGACGATTGCTCTTGCAACTGCGACACGTTGTTGCTGCCCACCCGATAATTGCTGTGGGAAGTGATTGCGTCGGTGCATCATATTCATTTTTTCAAGTAGTTCATCCACTCTACTTTTGCGTTCAGATGAAGGGACTTTTGTATAGAGCATAGGAAGTTCGACATTCTCGAAAACTGTCAATTCATCAATTAAGTTAAAGCTTTGGAATACAAATCCGAGATTATGCTTTCGAACATTTGAGCGTTTTCTTTCAGGTAAACTACCTACTTCTTGACCATTGAAAAAATATTCGCCAGAAGAAGGGCTGTCAATCATTCCAAGAACATTCAAAAGCGTAGATTTTCCGCATCCTGAAGGTCCCATAATGGAAACAAATTCACCTTCTTTAATCTCAATATTGACGTCATTGAGGGCGGTGGTTTCGATTTCCTCGGTCCGATAGACCTTCATTAAGTTGCTGGTTTTTATCATAGAACTCATGCAATAGAATTTTTTTGAGTTTTGAAATTTGTGTTAAAGAGCGCACTTTCGAATGAAAAGACAATCTTCATTATACATAGTTGTTCAACCCATGTGCCAAGTTTTGTATAGATCTGATTGTCAGTGATTTATATTTCTAGCCCAAGTTTTTCAAAATTATAATTTGTTCATATTTGAACGTGGAGTGTTCGGAAATGAACAAGGTGTAATCAAACGATCTAATTTTTTGATTGTCATGCTGACAATTTGCTAGATTTATAATCATAAACATCAGGTTTTTTTTTGGTAAAGAGAATGCAGATATGCCATCTAAACTGCTGAATAATTGGGGGCTGCTAATCCAGATTGGAATCAAGTTGCCAATAATAACCCAATTTTGAAATCAGTTATTAGAAGAGTATAATTCGTGAAAATACAACTTATAATAGTGTGTAAGGGAGGAGGAAATAAATAAGACAGCTGCTAATTTGTTGGTATTTCCTATAAATGTGGTGACAGATAATTTTCAATTGAAAAAAATGTGCATTTAATTAAAAAATAATATAAAGAATTTATTGATATTCTTTATTATTAAAATTTGTAAATATTAAATGCTTAAAAATTTGACTTTAAATTGCTTATGGATTTATATTTTACCTAATACTCTTTACAATCCATTTAAGAATACGTAAAAACACCTACTTTTTTTTGAATTTGTTTATAATGAATTAATAATCAATTGTTTATAATGTTTAATATTAAAAAGGAAAATGCTCTTTTGGTACAATCTTTGACATTTTAAAGTATGTCCTAAAGGACTTTAACTACCCACTTTACTACTCCCTTCCCCTATAATAATCAGTTAATCTTTCAATTAAATTGTATTATGAGCAGACTAAATCAATTTAGGAAAAATCTCCTTGTTTCCAACCTTGTCACTAAAGAGGAAAAACGGGCTATTAAAGGTGGTATCCGACTCGAAACTACTTCTGACCGATATGCTGAATTTGTAGAAAAAACATTAGAATTTTTTGGAGTAGAATATACGATTCATCAAACAGCTCATGGGTGGTGTATTGATTGGTGATAAAACTAATTCTCCCAACGTTTAAATTTTTTATTGGGCTAAAACGTAGCTATTAACACTTACAATTTTATTCAAGTATGAGAGCATTCATTTTACTTGGACTGTTATTCCTATGCAATCATCTTATCGCCACTGAAGATTTTTTTGATTTGGAATTATCTAAGCAGCCCGAGAGTAGTCTTGATATTGAAGCTTTAATTGAAAATACAAAAGCCAATATTTTCAAAGATTTAGAAAAAGCCCTCCATTTTGCTTCTTTGGCAAAAGCTAGAGCCAATAGTAATGGTCAATTTGAAAAATTATTTCAGATTAATCAACTGATCGGACGGTGTTTTGAAAATAATAATCATTTGGATAGTGCTCAGGTTTATTACCAGAAGGCACTGCAAAATGCAATCCTTTTAAAGGATGAAAAGAATAAAGTAAAAGCGCTTTCAGATTTGGCAGTTATAGCAAGGCGTTTGACTAAATATTATGAAAGTAGAGATTATCGTTTTCAAGTATTAGAAATTGCTAACCAACTAAATGATTTAGAAGCACTCGCAGTTACTTATCATGGTTTAGGAACGCTTCTCAAGGAAGTGGGAGATTATGATAAATCAGCGGCTTATTTTTTAAAATCTATTGAGTACAGCGAGCAGCTGGGAAAAAAGGGACAAGTAGTTAATACCATGCAATTTTTGGCGATGACTTATAGTGAAGCCAATCTTTCTGAATTTGCTTTAACCACTATTCAAAAAGCGAATGAAATGGTTTTGGAAGTGAACGATACCATATTAATGGGTATAGTTACTTTTGATTTTGGAAAGATCTTAGGAAAAATGAATGATCATGAAAGTGCACTTGAAAAATTTAAAGAGGCTCATTTTTATTTTGAAGGAATTCAGCATAAACCATTGATCGCAAGGACGCTACTTTATATAGGAGATAATTATGCTCAACAGGAAAAGTATGAACTAGCACAAGATTATTTTCAAAGGTGTTTAAAATTAGAACCTTATATTTCCATAAAAGGACAAGCAGACTTAAACTACAAAACAGGTGATTTATTTTTCCTTCAGAACGATTTTAAACAAGCCAAAAGCTATTTTGATAAGAGCCTTTTAATAGCTGAAAATCATAAGCTTAAAGATTTCTGTAAAAAGAGTCATTATAAATTATATGAAATATATATGGCTGAAAAAAAGGTAGATAGGGCTATTTCACATCTTGAAGGTTATACAAAATTAAAGGAGGATTTATTGGAGGAAAGTAAAGCCAAAAAAATTACCGAACTACAGTTTAAGTACGAAACAACAAAGAGTGAGCACGAAATACAAGAGTTGCAAATCCAGCAAAACGAATTGACCCAAAAAGCCGGGATGGCTATTTTTTCGATTATTTTGCTCTTTATGTTTTATTCTACATGGACATACAAGAATAATAACCAAACCCTGAGAGCTAAGAATGAAGAGATCCAAACAAAAAATGTAAAATTAAAAGAATCGAACGAAGTCCTTCAACAGTTTACTTACGTGGCTGGACATGATTTGAAAGAACCGTTGAGGAATATTGGAAGCTTTGTAAGCCTGATAGATAGACGATATGGAGAACAGTTGCCTGGCGAGTCAAAAGAATACATGCAATGTGTATTAAAAGGTGTTCATCGGATGAATGGTTTATTATCTTCTTTACTTGAATATTCAACGATTTCGATTCAAAAAACTTCTGAAAAAATGATTAATTCTCAGCAGATTATTCACGATGTTATTTTTAGCATGAGTGATACGATTCAAAGGAAAGAAGCGGTGATTGAGTGTATTGGAGAAATGCCCAATATTCGAATGAATGATTTACATCTGACACAGCTTTTTCAAAATTTAATAGGCAATTCGCTAAAATTTTCTGATCATAATCCAAAAGTGAGCATTACCGGAAAAGTGAATGAAAAAGAATTATTTTTTATGGTTCAAGATAATGGTATAGGTATCGATAGTGCTCATGGAGATAAAATATTTAAACTTTTTTATAAGCCAGACAAAAGCCCAACTGCGAATGGAACAGGTATCGGGTTGACCATTTGTAAGAATATTATTGATAAATATAATGGTCGAATTTGGTTTGAACAAAATGAGGAGAGAGGAACCACCTTTCATTTTTCCTTACCTAAAGAGTTGGCGGCTTGATCGTAAACTAAAAAAGCCTCGTCTGCATTAATTTTGCTGACGAGGCTTGATTCTTTAGCTAGATTCGTTATTCTTTAACAACCTTTTTTGTTGCAAAAACATTATCGCCTAATACCGTCAAGAAGTAAATTCCTGAAGGGTAATCATCCATGTATAACGTTTTTGAGTTGCCTGTGAAAGTTGCTTCATCTAATGTTTTTCCACTCAAATCTGTTAATTTATAAGACATTTCTTGAGTGAAAGAATTTGAGATTTGGATATTCAAATCTCCTTTTGTTGGATTTGGACTCAAGAATATATTTGACGCTAATTCAGTGCTGTAAGTGCTAGAAGGGTCTCCTGGCTCGAGCATTGTCAAAGTATTTTGAATTCGGTTGGTATGCCAGATATGTCCAGTAGGACCAACTTTGATACCCGTGATGCCTGGCTCAGAGGCGAGGCGACCTAATTCTTCAAAGTTATTTTCGATATCGTAAATAATGATTTCACCAGTTGCATAATCACCTACCAATAGCCTGTCTTCAATGACTTCAATACCACATGGTTGCACTAAGCCGTCTTGGATAATGACCTCCCAAGTTACATTTCCGTATCGAGAATGCTCTGCCAAAGGTTCATTAATTAAGGGTAAGTTGGACATCATTTGACCTGAGTTGATATCCAATCTTAAAACTCGATCATTACCATTATCTACAATATATAGCCAGCCAGAAGATTTATCAATAACCATATGACTTGGAATGTCTCCATCTCTTTGAATATCAATTTCTGAGTAACGACGAACTATTCCGTCGGAGTGGTCATCATTTCCAGGACCATGATCTTCGACAAAATCATATCGAACGATTTCACCGTTCCAACTATCAAAAACCCAATAAACATTGTCTACCTCATGTGCAATTCCCATACTTAATGGGCTTCCATGAAGCATATCTAAGTGGCTTCCATTTCCGCCAGATGGTTGTGCATAAATATCAGGATCGCTAGACCAAAGTGTTGGTCCTGTAAAAGTTCCTCCACCATGATTGGCATCTTGAACACCCGGAGAGTTACCCCAATTTCCATTTTCGCCAAATTCCATCGCTGTAGGTAAAGACATAAAATGCCAAGAATTACCATCGACACGTTGCCAAGAATTTTGTTCTGGCGTACCGACATCGTAAAAAGTGGTAGTGCTACCCCCTATGTTTTCTGTTCTTTGATTAATTACCCACAATTCATTTTTTGCCAATATTGGGAAGAAGTCCAAATCGGTTGGTTTATCCAATTGATCTCCCGAACTATTCATAGTATTCATGACAGGAATCGGAGAGACTAGGTAATCATCTATAATATTCAATCGCTCCACGTTCGGGAAAATTTCCATTTCGAAAGAGGAAGTATTATTACTGGGATCACCATCAACTACGCCATTCACGGCAGTGATTTCAATAGGAATTGTGAATGTGCCAGTTATTGCAGGAATCCAAGGTGAGGGATGTTCGAAGGTAAAAGCCTCAAAACCAGCCACATTTAATCCGTCAATAGTCGCAGAAACTGGATTTCCAGACTCATCTTGATAAGTCAATTCTATTGAGTTGATTTCATTGGCACCGTTGTTAAATAAGGTACCTCTAATACTATATTCTGTATCAACAGTTCCAAAGGGAGGCATGGAAATCTTTTCAAAACCTGCATCCAACGCTAAAGGCACTTTTACGACTACATTATCTATTGCTATACCATAAAGCCATCCACCACCGTCATTATATCTAATACCAATATGAACATTTGGGTTTCCGACATAGTCTGACAAATCAAAAACTTGATGATTCCAACCAACTGAACCATTTATAGTTTTTACTTGCTCCCATGTTTGCATGCTATCCAATGAAACTTCTATTGTTCCAGTTTCAATGACTCCTTGAAACAGTGCATTTGCGTAATTCACATCAATTTCTATGGAAGCGCCCGGCGCATCTGTTAAATCAAGAGCTGGTAAAATTAAATAGTCAACACTTTTATCACAATTGCACCCATCGTCATTAGAAACAGCGATGTTACTACCATTATTAGGAATGTTAAAATAGGAACTGGAAAGGGCTCCTGCGGATCCGAATACCCAGCCGCCATCAGTTGCATTGGTTGAGATTGTCCAACCAGTAGGTAAGCTACCAGATTCGAAGTCTTCGCTCAATAGAATTTGACTATAGGAAATACTCAATGTAAAAAAGAATAAAATGAAGAAGGTTAATTTTTTTATCATAAGTTCATTTATTTTGACAGAAATTTTATAAATCATGCAAAGCTACAAATCATAATAAATTTCGATTTGATTTTCATAGACATTGTCAATGTCCTTACAGGAAAGGTGATTTTCTATTATTTTTTACCTGTATTTCTAAACTATATTTCATCGATTCTTTCTGCTTTTAGTTGTTTAGCAAAACTTGATTTTCGCCTTAAAAAATTTTAATTAAAGAAGTTGGACTCGATGCCCAAATATTTTGGATTTTTTCACGATAATTTTTTGTCAAAACCTAACTTATTGATTATTAGTACGAAATTTTTAAACATGCCATAAGAAAGATAGCAGCGGAAAGGACTGGTATTGAATATTATTTGTCAAAACAACTAAAAATGAACTTTCTTCAAACAACGAATTTCGTTGGTTGCGTATCATTGGAATGGAAGAAACATTCGTCCAGAAATTATAAATTTGGGACAATAGCCATCGTTTCGTTTTTTAGTGATTGAATAATGGTAATGGAAAACTGTAAAGGATTAGTCATTTTGACCCTACCATTTTGTGATAACGATAAAATAGATTTGTAATTTATATTCGTAAATAATTTTGAAACAATACTTTCTACAATATTTTGCCTCTGTTCCTTAAATCAAATGCCTTTTAAAATTCAGAAAATACACGCCTAAAACTCTAAACTGAGAACAAGGAACTCTGAACAAGAAAGGAATAAAACTCTCGCTTATGAAGCGTTCTCTCCTTCTATTTTTGACCTATATGGTCGTTGGCTTGATGTCTACGTTCTATGCTCAAAGCGTAAATATTTCTTATGTCAATCCCGATGATTTGAGTGTTTGCGATACAGCACTTTTCGAAATTACAATTACCAATAATGTTCCTGATTCCATTCGTGATGTCACTGTTTTAGCAGATTTACCTTCCGGGTTATCTTATGTGTTATCTACGGTGACCGATGCTTCAGAGAGCAATGTGACGAATTTGAATGTGCCTGTTTTTGCTATTCCAGATATGGGATCAGGTGATGAAGTGACTATCACCTTTCTTGCTCAGACCGACTGCAGTTTGATTGATGCGATTAATGCAGGAACTTTATTCAATAATAAATACACGGTGAATTGGGACACTGGTTCGGAAACGAAAACCACCATTCCATATATTATTGAAACGCCCTTGCTTTTAATTACGGACATCACTAATGCTCAAGCCACAGGTACCAAAGGAGATGTAATTATTCGGACGATTACATTTACCAATACACGACTCGGAGCATTATCCAAAATTACAGTGACGGATACGAATAATGGCGGAATTGATATTTCGACAGATTTTGGAATGGTTTCGAATAGTGACCCGAGTAATTTTGAGATTATGTTGACTGGTTCAGATTTTCAAAGTGTAGGAGATGGTGACGAATTGTTTGAATTAGACGAAGTATTTACACTTACTCAAACGATTACTATAACTGATTGTGGATTCAATTTGGGACAGGTCAATTCCAATATAATCGTAAGTTGGGGTTGCGGTAATTCTGTATGTCAATCTCAAAATATTGGCGCATTGATTAGCTTAACACCTAGTCCAGATAATCCAGATTTAGAATTTACCCCGATGGTTACGTTACCAACGGATTATTGTGGTGCCGAATCAGTGGAGCAAGGCATTACTATTACTAATAATGGTAGCCAACCTGCTACGGATATTCTTTTTTCTGTAAATCATAGTGCTGATGGCGTAATAGGAATTGCACAAGGAAGTATGGTTTTGGACAGTGCTGGAACGACCACTTCGCTAGAACCATTTATGACTACTCAAGTCTTTTTTGTGGATTGTGCCACACCGGGCGACATATTTGATGCGGCGACGATTACGCTTCCTATTTTGGGGGCAGGAGAGACTATTAAATTAAAATGGCGAATTCATGTATGCGCAGTAGGTTGTGGAAGCCCATATCCACAGTGGCTTTATAGTTATCGTTATGAAAAATCTTGCCCAGTAGGTGAAGATGTAATTGGTGCAGGAAATAATGCAACAGGCGGTATTCCTATTTTAATGATTGATTCGATTACCTATCAAATTGGCGTTCCATTAGAAGATGACATGACTTATGTGATGAACTACGATTTGATTTCTTCTATTATCGTCGACTCAACAGGAACTTTAGTTCTAGATTTCTTTTTGCCGTGTGGGTTAACATGGGGAGGTTCGCAAATGATTTTAGGAGGAGCAGTGCCTACTTTAGATATTACCGATATACCCACGGGTGGTCAAGTGGTTACTTTGACTTATAATTTACCATTGAATGCTGGAAATGTGAATTCGGACTTTACAATCACCTGGAATTGTGAACCTGATTGTGTTTTCAAGCCTCCCTGCGATATTATTCCAATAACGAATTGTCCACAAGATGAAATTTGTTCGGGTGCCGGATTTCCACAAATGGTTGGAATGCAGGTAGTTTCGACTATCAATTTGGATACGTTATCGACTAGTCAATGTGGTATTCAAGAGTGCCAAAATTTTGAATTGGTTTATGATTGTCCATCTGATTCGATGTGTATTGATTCCATAATCGGTTGGTTAGATTACGAAATGGATTTTTTCAGAACGAGTTATGGTTTACCAGATAACGATGATGATCGATTGCCAGATGGAACCGGTGATTTGGATTTTAATAATGTAAGAAGAGATCGAGCAATCGCAGGCGATACGCTTCAAACAGCATTTGATGGAGCTGTAGTTATGGATATTCTAGGAGGGCAATTACAAAATGGAGCCATTACGGTTAGTTTTGAAGCCCATACAGCAGATGATGGGATCGATGGAGGGCAAGCATTGAGTTTTGATGGAAATTGGCCATTGATGACCGAAGAATTTGGTTTCAAAAACCTTGGAGCAAACTTGAAAATAGTAGATGCCAGTACTGGGCAAATTTATGAGTGTGCTCTTGGTACACCTGCTACTTTTGATACGCTTTATGCGAAATTAACCTTACCGAATACTCGACCCGAACAGATTTTGGATGAAGTCTTATTTATGACTTTTACTTATAGCATTTCGCCAGCTGTTTTGTCAGGGCTGGGTTGTGATATTCCAGCTGACTTTGTTTATGAGGAAGGAGATTCTTTAATTTTTAACGCTACACACCGAGTACTTTATAATGTAATCGAGTTTGGTTCGCCACGAATCGTTAACCTCAGAACAGGAACCAATGTTGGATTTTTTAATAATACAGGGCCTCATCAATTAGACCCATTCGTGTGTAATTGTCAAAGTAGACCTTGGCAATTGACTGGTTATCGGTTCTTATTTTCTTCCGGAATTTATGATTTACCTCCATGTGAAAGTTCAGACTCTCCGGGAGGAACTCGATTTGATTTTCTTTTAGGAACAGGCAATTTTTTCCCGTTTGAATTTAGAAATTTTGCTAGAATTGATGAATGGCTGTTAGGTTTTGATCCAGCAATTACCCTATTGAATTCGGAATTGTTATTCCTTCGGTTACAAAGTCAACCTCCTATTACATTATATCTAAATCAAACATTAGATGTAGTTCCGGCTGGTATGTATTGGGATGTAGATTTAGATGAATTTCAAGATCCGATTTTAGACGAAGGATTTAGCCTACGATTCATTCATGAATGGGAAATGCCCTGTACCGTAAATTCGAGTTTGCCTTTAGATATACATTCTGTAATTGAAACGCATATAATTCCAGAAAATAATCCATTAGATACGATTACGAATAGCTTTGGCGCCTTCCGTCCATTGCGCCCAGTATTAGCGTTGGATACAGATAATCCAGCTTATATTAGTTTGGATAATACGGCAGAATGGAACTTAGATTTATCTAATATTTCATTCGATTTTAGTGATCCAGCCCCAAATGTTTGGATGACCATTATTTCCAGTTCCCCAGATTTGACGAATTTCCAATTGATTGACCTTTCAAATGGAATGCCAGTGCCCTTGGTAAATGGTATTTTTCAAATTGGGGACTTCCCGATTGGGACAAATGGTTATCAATTAATTGCGGATAATGGAAGCTGCGATATGGAGACAGTTACCGTTAATTATGGATGGAATTGTGATCCTTTTGAAGGTCTAAATATGCCATGTTGGGAGTCTCAATTGCAGTTGACTGTCACTTCGCCACCTGGTGAGTTGGAGATGGCTTTGACCAATCCAATTACACCAATTGATTTATGTGATACGGTACCTTATCATACGATCGATATATTTAATGCACAAGTAGGTACGGTTTACAATGTGAACCTAGAAGTATCGTTGCCGACAGGGTTCAATATCGCGCCGGGTACTGCTCAAATTTCCTTTCCAACTGGCTCAGGCTGGATGAATATTCCTGATCCTGTAGATATTGGAGGCGGAATCGTTCAATGGGATTTAGCCCAAATTAGTGTTGATTTTGTCAATGCTGGTTTAAAAGGTTTTGCTCAATCACCCAACCATTCTGTGAGTATTCGATTTAAAGGATTGACGGAATGTGGCTTCATCGCTAGTTCACAATTGATCTTCACGGCGTCTGGTACACAAAATTGTGAATTAGCTACCAACACGTTGAGTAAAGCTAGCGATCCGATCAATATTACAGGAGTCATTCCACCTTATGTTGCCAATATTGATTTGGTGACCAATGCGCCACCAATTGTTGCTTGTGGCGATGATTATACCTTTAATGTGAATATGACGGCTGATGGTGTGACGCTTGATAATGACAGTATTTTCGTCATCCTTCCTGCTGGCGTTACTTATGTACCTGGGTCATATGTACCGAATCCAAATGCTGATCCCAATGAACCGTTTATTGATAATTCGAATGGAAATCAGACGCTGAAATGGGCTATTAAAAGTGGACTTTCGCCGAATACGCCGATATCTTTTGATATGACAATGACAGGATTTGGGATATTAGAGTGTGATGCAGAGCATATCATTCAAATAAAAGCTGTTCAAAAGCAAGAGGCAATTTGTATTGCGGATGGAACTTTATGTGAGGTATTAGCAGAAACTGGGAATGCAATTATTACTTTGCAAACGACTCATCCCGATTTTGAATTACAGAATTTTACCATTAATACAAATGGAACGGTTGTCGCCTTTAGTGTAGATGTAAATAATAATGGCGATGATACAGAGCATCCATTAATCGTTGATTTCTATTTGGATAATGATGGGAATGGAGTGCCTTCGGCGGGTGATGTTTTGCTGGAATCTCAAACTATTATTGACCCTATAGAAATGGGCGGTTTGATTAATATTCAAGGTGTTTTCAATATTCAATATGAACAAATTTGTGATGTAATTGCTTTCATTGGGGCTGATCAAAATTGTAGTTGTGAGGATGAAATTCTTTCACCAGTTGGGAATATTTTGAATCAATTGGCACCTGAGACGGTATGTAGTGGAGAAGATAAAGAAATTGGAATATCTGCTATTTCTGGAAATACGTACACATGGTCGCCGCCAGATAATTTGACTCCCGGGAATGCTTCTTTGACCACATTTAATTATGTGAACAATACGGATGATCCTGTACAGCTTTCCTACAATCTTTTTGATGATAATGGTAGTGGCTGTGTCATTCAAAGTAATATTACGATGACTGTTCCCAATGTTCCGGGCATTATTTCTAATGATACAACGATTTGTCAAGGAAGTACCATCACATTGGAATCAAGTGTCGGTATGACTTACGATTGGACTGGAGAGGGGATTGTGGATCCATCACTTCAAAATCAGACGGTAACATTAAATGAACCAGGTACTTTTAATTATTCAGTAAATATTGTTGATAATAATGGTTGCTCGGGAATGGATGCAGTGAGCATTGATGTGATCGAAGCACCAACTCAAGATTCGATTATTTATATTTGTGAAGGTACCGCAGTTGATATTTTTGGACAAATAATCACTCAAAATGCGACCGTTTTTGGAACCATTTCTAACCCTTCAGGTGGTTGTGATATTTTGGTTAAAGTTGATGTGATCGTGCAAGGAGTTATTGGAGATAGTGATTTGATTGTTTGTAAAGGAGATTCTATTGAGGTAGAACCTGGCGTTTTTGTGAGTGAATTTGATGGGATATACATTGATACTATTACCACCAATCTGCCAAATTGTGATAGTGTACATACTTACATCATTGTACCAGCGGATACGATTGATCTTTCGATTGACGATTTCGGGTGTGTCCCAAATGGTGATGATTTTGAACTGTCGAGTCAATTGCCCAACAGCTATGATTATGACTGGGAGATCTTATTAGGTGATGGAACGCTCGATTGTGATACTTGCTCGAACCCAGTCTTCACACCGGCTGGAGATTCGACGGTTTATCAAGTGACAGCGACTACCGAAAATGGTTGTTCAAGCTCATTTATGGTGAATGTCCAAGTCTTACCGACTTGCGGTATTCAGGCATTGGATGGGATGATTCCAAATTCATTTACACCGGACGGAGATGCCATGAATGATCTATTTGGTATTGTTCCTGATCCACGGTTAGAGAAATTGTTTGATGGAGTTAATAATTCGGTCAACCTTTCTGTATGGAATCGTTGGGGACAAAAAGTCTTCGAAGGTTCTGATATTTCGAATAGATGGGATGGTAATTTCGAAAATGAGGTATCGCAAGCAGAGGTTTATGTTTATTTAATAGAAGTAAGATGTGGCGATCAAACTACCCAGATAAAAGGAGATGTGACACTACTCAGATAAGAGTATGTCTAAATTTTTACTTCCTAAAAACCAACGCTTTATGAACCTGCCTTTCAAATTATTGCGGTCATTTGCCTCGGCAAACTCCCTTAATAATTTATTGCCAGAACCATAAATCATTGATTCTCAATTTGTAAAATTTTTAGACATACTCTAATTTAAATTTTAGCAATCCTCATATGAATAGAAAAGGTTGAGCGATTTATTTCGTTCAGCCTTTTTTTAATTGTCATTAAATTTATCCATTGTATTTTTTTTCAATAATTGAAGTTCCCAAATTTTTACTTCCCGATTCGAACTTGCCGTTGCGAAGGTTTTTCCATCCTTAGAGATAGCAATAGCTGTTGGACTAACTCCTGAATGTGGGATAAAACTGAATTGTACTTTGCCTGTTTCGATATTCCAAAAAATGACCTTTTGATCATTTGAGCAAGTAGCAAAATGTTGACCGTCTGGATGAAATTTAAGATGAGTGATTTTGGAACTATGTGCTCGAAGTCGTTGATGGATTGTCCAACTTTTAGTTTCCCAAATAGTGACAACTTTATCTGTTGCGGCGACTAGGTATTGTCCGTCATTGCTGAAGGCAATATGATTGATTAAAGAACGACCGTTCATTTTTTTGATTAACTCTTTGCCCTCTATTTTCCATATTCTCAAGGTTTTATCTTTATCTACTGAGGCAATGAATTTACCATCAACACTGATGGCAATAGCTTTTACATCTGCTCCATGACCTTTAATTGAGTGACTGTTTTCATTTGTATTCAAGTTCCAAACCTTTACTGAATTATCTCGAGAGGCACTTGCCAACCAATTTTTATTTGAGCTGACATCTAAATCTTCTACATGGTAATCATGTCCTTGAAGTTTTGATTTCTGCTTTTTTTTATCAATATCCCAAACAAAAATATCGCGTTCTCGACCTGCTGAAATTAACTCATTGCCACTGATCTCTAAGTCTAAAATTTGATCATTTTGTTGACCTAGTTTTCCTAAGTTTTGACCAGTTTTTGCGCTCCAAATATTAATTGTTTCGTCGTTTCCAGCAGAAAAAACAGTTTGCCCATTTTCTGAAATTGCCAATGCATTGATTTTATCCGAATGAGCATTTGGGATAGTTTGTAAAAGGTCTTGAGCTAAAAGTGAAAAGCTTGCTCCAAAAGAGCATATCGCAAGCAGGAAATATTTCATGATAGGGAAATTTGTAATAAAAAAGGTAGGGTGCTTATTCAATTTAAAGGTAATTAAGAGCTTAAATCATTCTTAATTACCTTTAAACTGATGTATTCACTCTCAATCTAAAAGAACCAATTGTACGCTAGAGTTTTTAAATTTTGGCATTGCCATGCCAGCCTCTGCGCCTATATAAGTTGGATCACAGATCAAGTACTTTTGATTTTCATGAGTCACAAAATCACCTTGTATTTCGGTTGGAAATTTGACTGCGGTAGCAACATGTTGGGGAAAAACTAATCCAATAACTTCGAGTCCAACCACTTCTTTAACCAGTGTTGCAAATAAGGCGGAACGATCTTCACAATCAGAGGCAGGATAATGTAAAACCTCCTCTGGGAAAAAGTATTTTTCTTTTCCAAATTGTTCTTGATCTGTTTGATACTCAAATCCGTGTTGTACAAAATTTAATAACAAGTCTACTTTTTGCTTCTCGTTTTTCCCTTCTAAAAGAGGTTGTAAACCTGTTTTTAAAGAATTCAAAGCAGGCTCACTTAAAGGTGCCGAAAGCGTTACATTAAATCCGATTGCCGGCATTTCTTCATAAAAATCAATTAAATTTTGATTGTATTGAATATCTAAGGAATGCTTGACCTCAGCTGTGAAATGGATAGTTTTCGTTTGTATGTTTTTAGGTAAATGGAGTGATTTTTTGAAAGTAAAATCAATCGAGTGGTCATTTTCTCGATACTGCCCCTCATAAGTTTTGATAGAGGCGACATGACCATAGTCTGGATTGAAAGAGTGAACATAATATTTTAACCCTTCGACATTCATGTAAGGGGTGTTATAAACTTCCTGAGGACTAGGCAATAATAGAAATAGGGCTTGACGATTATAACCGATTTTAGCGATATAGCCACTTTTATTTAACATGAAACAAGTGAATAAAACCTGTTCATTATACTGACGAGGATATAATTGACTTGCAAATTTTCGAACCAGTTGCACATATCCCCAATCATTCAAATTGGTACCTTCTGAAACTTTAATGAAATTCATTAGAGTAGGATAATAATCAGCTTCAGACAAAGTTTCCCATGCTTCGGGAATACTTTGATTGAAAGAGCGATTAAGGCTGATTTTTAGGTTCATATCATATTGTAAAGGCAATTGAAGCCCATAAAATTGAATATCCAAAGTGCGCATGATCGCTCGACTTTCACTTTTTTCATCTTCTGAATCTAAAGAAGGCTTAAAATCAGAATCGCTTGATTGTCTGCCAGGATTTACAATCTCGCTGGCGATTTCTTCTGAACGACGATTAGCTGGCGCAAAATTATAATCTGGTTTGGGGTAATTCGGTTGGTTTTTGGGTTTTACATCAGGGGCTATTGGCGTTGGATTGCCCGCATAGACAGCAAAATCTTTCCAACTATCCCTTAAGAATCGGACAAAAGCACGGTCAACACTATCTCGGTAAGTATCGAATCTGTTTTCGAGATTTTGCCGATACTTTTCAAAATCATCTTTCAATTTGTCCAATTCAGGCTCCTGAGCTTGAACAGAAAATGAAAGCAAAATGGCGGCGAAAAGAAAAGAGAGCTTTATTTTAAACTGGTGGATTGTCTTCATGATAAGATTGTTGAATCGAGCGATAAACTATGAATGCTGTCTAGATTTACGGTTCATCGTTGATCATTCATAATTTTCAATCATTCTTTATTGTTACCAAGATTTCCTTCACTTGTGTATCATTTTTGATACTTCTTAATTTGGTAATCCATTTATAAAAATCTTCTTTTTTGACTTCTTTAGGGAGTGTAGAATCACTGTTTTCATTTTCAAATGCCTCATCATTAGCATCTTTCAAAATGGGTTTATCGAACTCCGTTTTTGAAAAAATTACATTTAAAACATTGATTTCTAAGGGCATATCTGTAAACATATAGTATTCAGGTTCTCGTGGTTTTGAGAAGAGAATATACTCAGTGTCTTTTTCAATTTTCATGAAGCTATTCTCCATGCCTTCATAGGGTAGGAGAGCTTGAACAGACTCTTCCATTTCCAAATAAACTGCTAGATAACCATCAACAGGACTAATAAATTTTAGAAAGAAGTCCTCGTCATTTTTGTATTCATCGGTAATGCAATTTTCGGAGTCAGTACACTTTAGAGGATCTGCTTCGAATTCAATGGGCGGTTCCACCATTTCTTTCACTCTTCCTTTGACGGTACATTTGACCCATCGAATATCACGGTATCTTTTAGTTCCAGGAATTTTTTCTTTTTGGGTACCGGTTTCCCAATTTTCATTGATTGTTTTTACCCAAAAACCCTTTACCTGATTCAAACTATATTCGTTATATTTTACCGTTTCGGTTACTTCTGTGTGTATTTTTCCATTGATGATCCAACCAAATTCTTGTCCAATGGCTATTTCTTTTGCCTTTCGTAAAGCCAATGCTTCCGCATATTCTTGAGACATCCAATTTTCGACAACAATTACCTCAGAGGCCTCTACAACGGCCTCTTTTGGCTTGACTTTTCCTTTCTTTCCTCCTTTTTCCGTTAGCTGACCAAAAGCAGTACAGTTAGTGCCGATAATCAGAAAGAAGGAAAATATTAAGATTGAATATAGGCGCATAGTAGCTGGTTGTTTGGACTTTTTAATGCTCAGTTTCATACTGGGTTTTATCTGCCACTGAACTGAGTATTAAAAAGACTGAACTTCGTGGACTCAAAATTAGAAAGGCGACGCTGTTCGGTAGTCCAAGCATCGCCTTTCGATTTATCATTTATTTGATTTCAATAATACTTTTGGAATAAAGTCTATTAGAAATCAAGAATTTGATCTAATTTCTTATGAAGATCTTCTGCTTCATCTTTCAACTCTTCTTTAATCGTTTGCTTAGCTGCATCAATAGCTAATGCTTGATTATAAGCAATCATTACAGTGTAACCAATATTTGCTCTTTTTGACAATGTTTTGTTTTCTTGATATGCAGAGAAAAGAGTAATGACTCTACCTAATTTCTGAGCTACAATCTCTTTAGAAGCAGTTACTGTTTTTGTCAAAGATGCAGCATCTTCTTGAGAAAGTTGTTCGTTTGCGACACTGTTCTCAATCAAACCAACAATATTGGTTTCTAGTTGACTCGCTAAATCGAATTTTGCAATTGCCATTGCCTGGTTTTTGGCAGCGATTTTTGTTTGAGCTACTGATTCTGCTGTCGCGACAATATACAATGGATAACCGTCCTCATCAATTTCTAATTGGCGAGTATAAGCAACCTCTAATTGTTTTTCCATTGGCAAACCTGCTCTTACTACATAGTATCCTTTCTTTTTGTACGATTTTGCCTCTTTACGGGCCGTTTTAGGCGCTTTAGCCTTTAATTGTTTCATGATCGCTTTGTCTCTTTTTTTGAACATTTTATTATTGTTCTGAGCGAAAGAAACAGAAGAAGCGATTACTAATAGTCCAAGTACAAGTGTCAATGCTCTGAAGATGGATTTAAATTTCATAACTGATTCGGTTTAGAAGTTTAAGAGTTATGGTTTGATAAAAGGTAAAATCAAAAAGGATTTTTAATCCGCGAATTGCCGCGTGATCCTCGAATACAGATTCGAGGCTTCAAAAGCATTCAACTTCAATTCGTTTTACACAAAAGATTGAAATGAGTTTTGAAAGGTGTTGGCGATGTCTTTTAAGGACACTTTGCCGAATCTGTATTCGGCGATCCTCGTGATTAATGAGCCGTCTTCTCTTTTCCTAATGATCAAACTATCAAGAATTTTATTTATTGAAGCTCCTTTGAGCCGCTGTCATCACTTAATTACCTTACAGACGATGGGTAACCAGTTAAAAGTTATTTAAGGAATGTTAAGACTTTATGAAAGTTTTGAGATGATTGATTCAAGCAAGATTTAAAGAAAAACTTACACCATCTTAAGGGGTAAATTGTTTAATAATAAGTGCCAAGCCAATATTACCTATCTCAAGTTTCAGTTTCTTTTGCGCATTAGAATTGAATCAAACGCTTATCAGAGTTTCCTCCCTGAATCGTCGGTGTTTGTTCCACTCCATGCAATCGCCTTGCGAAATAAGGTAGCCCTTCATTCTCATTCGAAATATAATTAAAGACTTCCTGAAAGGTTAATTCCCTATCTCCATTGACGTCTGAATTTTCAAAATCGTGAATCGCTTTCAAAAAGAAATAAGTAAATAATCCGTGATGTTTAGCATTGTACCATGTTGAAACTTGCGCGCCACTAGAGGAAGTCAAAGCGACTAGGTCTTTCCCAGTATCTACTTTTACACGAATTCCAATGGGCGAAATATTATCCAGAATTTCTGCGCCAGAGAAGCAAGCATCAATGACCACCGTTTTAGATTTTGCAGGAATTTTGGCGAGATTTTTATAGAAGAGGTCTAAAGAATAACCACCCAATTCCACATTATTAGGATCACATTCGATGGGGACGAAATAACCTTTTTGGTCATTCAATCCTGGTGCTCCATGACCAGAATAGAATACAAAAACATCTGATTTCTTGGCTTTGACGGCATTGAATAATTTACCTTTATGATTGGAAGTTGTCCCAAAATAAGTGTCAAGATCTCCTTTCGAGGCATTTTTCAAATAGAAAATATTGGAGGATTTAAATCCTAAAACTTCTGTCAAATATTGTCGAACGCGGGTCGCATCATTTTCTGCGTACTCCACCCAACGAGTTCGTTTATAATTTCGATTTCCAATAATCACGGCGATGGCATCAGGGTTATTCATATTGGTTTTAGGGAGGTTTTTGGAAATGTCAATATCCCCATCCAAGTTTTCATAGGCATGATCCGTATGTTGATGACTTATTCGATTCGAATTTGGCAAATGGATGTCTAAATCTCCTGCCAAGACACGAAAGTCATCTTTTGCATTGTAAGTCGAATTTTGAGAAATGTCATATTTAAATAAACTTCCTTGGTGTTCAATTTCCAAATAACTCAAAATCCATTCGTTATTTCTCAACACAAAATCAGGGCTGGAATAAGTCAAATAGCTTTGATTTTCTTTAAAAAAGGGTGCATCCGCAATTGGAACAGGGACAATGAATTCTCCAATTCGGTCACAATACATCTTGAAGGTTTCGGAGTCAGGGTCATAGCTTCCGCTGACTTTACAAGTTGAAAAATCTAATTGGTCGAGGTATTTTTCCAAATAATAATCGAGCGCTTCGGCAGTCAATTTCTCGAGCTTCCTATTTTGGTTCGATATACGGTTTTGATATTCATCTGAGGGTTCGAATTCGCCTTGAGTCAGCCATTTGGACATGTTTTTTTCGACTCTTTTCGTAATAAGATTCTCCCAATTGACGAATACAATTTTTTCTTTATCTCGTTCTTTTTGACCTAATAGATTGGTGAAAATAAAAAGGCAAAGCGCCCCAGTGAGGAAAGTGGATAACCAAGGTTTCATCTTGCGCAAGATTTTTATCAGTTCAGGGGTTCCAGTTATCAGTGAAAAATTGACTGGTTGTTCTATTAGAACACCTAAACCAATTTGGTATTTTATTAGAAATTTTCTGAAAGGGAATACGCAATGTGTAGGAAAGTAACCAGAGAAGGTATCTTTTAAAAAATAGGGATTTAGAAATGAATACACTATTTTAGATGTAAAAGTGTCAATCGCTAAATCCCTATATTGATTTTACAACCTCAACCCAAATCTAACATATAAGTAACCAAGTCTTAAGCGAGTATCAGGGGTTGGGTAAAAGTCAGTATTGTCAGAAGATCGGTTTTTCCAATAGTTATCATTTAAAATATTGCCAAGACTGATGTCATAACCTAGGGAAAAGACAATGTTTTTAAAAGAAGGCGTCTCAATACCAAGCGTTACACCATAGTCATTTTGAATGGGGTCGTTCCCAAATTCATCTGTTGGAAATTGTTGACTATCTAAAAAACTATATCGGAGGTCTGGTTCAATTATCGTCTGATTTTGAGAAGGATTATCAGGCACAATGACCTCTAAATTTTGCTCGCCGCTTCTTTCTGCTTTTTGAAACCATGCATAATAACCGCCAACATAAAAGAAGTTTTTGAACTTCAGTCGGGCATACATTCGATAGTCGCGAAAGTCCACTCTTGCTTTTTTTGTATCATAATAGAGTTCGACATTATAATTGTACTCTACATTACTTCCCGTATTTGTAAAAATAAACTTACGTTGTTGATAACTAGCCTCCAATTGTAAATACCAACCATCGCCCACTCTTTTTTCTACAAATACGCCGGCACCCAGTCCATATCCAAATTCAGAAGTAATATCTGAGTCAGCATCACCTAAAAGTCCATGTACATAACCTCCATACCCCATGAACCCTACACTAAAGGGTTTTTTCTTTTTGCGTTCTTGTTTTCTTCGAATTTCAGCCTCCTCTTCTGCTTTTTTAGCAGCTAAAGCTTTGGCGTGATCTGTATATTCAAGATTCAATTCCACTTTTTTAGGTGCATACAATTCATCAACATCCTCTAATACCTTCCAGCGAACCTCATAAGATTTACCTTCTTCAAGGTTATGTTTTGCACCGTTGATAGATTCTATATCGACTTTGTTGTAGTCTTTGTCATAAATGTGGGCGGAATGTAAATTGTAGCTAAAAGCGGAGGCTCGATCAGGAATTTCGAAGTGTATGACCAATTCTGAGCCATCTTGTTCAAAATTTTGAGTCGTTATGATTTGTGCAAAATCCTGTGCGGAAAGGAGAGATGAAATTAAGATAAAAAACGAAAGGTAGATTGTCTTCATGTTCCATTAAAATTTTAGTGACTTTGTACACAAGAATTCACAATGTTCTATTTATAGATTCCAAAATTAGTGCTTTTCCCCTATCAATGACAGGGTAGTCGATTAATTAATGGTTAAAATGTATAATGGGAACCAGTTTTGCTAGCTAAGTAATGAATTACTCGATGAAGGTATTCTTTCATGCAGGTAGTTTCATTTGATAAAGATCAATTCCTGATGCCCAATAGTCTTTTTCAATTTTCTCTAATTCAAATCCCATCTTCTCATAAAACGGGTGAACAAATTGGCTAGTTCGAACAACAATCAATTGGACACTTGGATGCTTTTTTAATAATTGAACCCTATATGCTAGAAGCTCTTTTCCTAATCCTTTTCCTTGAAAATCAGGGTGTATAATATCCCAAGAAATACGAGCTGATTTGGTTTTTGGAAAATAATTGATACCCCCCGAACCAACAATTTTTTCATTTGCCTCAATGACAAAATATTCTTCTCGATGATGATCAAGGTATTTTATAAAATCAGCTTCCTCTGATTCGTTAAAATATTGTGGGGTATTTAATCTTAATATTTCAATAAGTGGTAACTTATCTTCTACTTTATAAGATCTTATCATTTAGTGATGGTTAAATAATAATTAGTCAATTGTGACTGGCTGTTTTTTTGCTATACTTCGTCAGAAAGCCTCGCCGACGCCCTGCGTCGCCTACATTTTCTTCCTAGTCTAACAAAAAAACAGCCTAATCAAAACTTAACAATTTATTTTTTAACCATCACTTATTGAATGATTAATTTTTCTTGAAGGCTTTTTCCATCAATATTGATACTTAACCAATAGACTCCTTTAGGTAATGATTGAACATCTACAATTGTATTTGAGTCATATATGGATTGGGATTTAATAAACTGACCTGTTGCATTGAAAATATCCAATTTTGCAAATTCATTTTCCATTTCGGGAAGGATCAAAGAAAAATTACCATTATTAACAGGATTGGGGATTATTCTTAGCTTTTCCGTGTTCCTGAAGTTTGAAAAATTTACACTTACTATCGGTGAATACTTAAATATTCCATCCACATCGACCTGTTTTAACCTATAATAATTAAGACCTTTTAGAGGTTTCTTATCCTTATAAGAATAATTGTGAATTTCCACTGTGGTTCCTTGACCTTGAACAAAATCAAGTGCTTCCCATTCAAACTGATTTGGATCTTTTAATTCATTTCCGAGGCTGACTCTTTCTATAAAAAATCCTTTATTGTTGTTTTCTGTTGCAGTAGTCCAATTTAATAGAATAGCTTCATTGTGTAACCTTGCATTTATATCAATCAATTCGACAGGCAGCGCAACACATGTTATAAGATTCTCCATGGCAGTAGAAACTTTTGCCCAACCTGTTGCATCGTTTCTTAGTTCTGGCACTTGTTCAACATGTATAAAGCGACCAGTTGCTGCAGTAGCAGGGTCTTTACAAGGGTCTGATTCTCCATTGATATATCTTCCTTGAGTATTCGTGGTTCCAATGAGCCTTGTCCAGTTATTAATATGAGCAACTTCAAAGGTCAATGTACCATCAGCATTGAATAAATGTGTTTTGAAATCATTTGCATAATCGGTTCCAGAGGGGATTATGGTGGTGCCATTGCTTAAAATAACATCAGGATCACCCATCTCCCAGGTGAAACCGTGGAGTTGGATAAGGACGGATGAGGGTACGTCATCATGAAGTTTATTAGAAGTGGTTTGAAAGCAATTGTTGGAATTATGAGACATATCGGAAATCTTAAATGGCGCATCCGATCCTGTGCATACAGTTGATAATCCGTCACAAGTAGTGGCGGTAGTATGATTACAGCGATGAGTACCTGTAATCATAAAAGCACGAGCATTTGTATGTTTTAAGCAATAGGCTCCTTGATGTCCTGTATTAGAATCATGAACAGCATGAGGGGCTTGAATAATGATTTCTCTGCAAGGTGCAGGATTAAAGACATAGGTTCCCCAAAAGTTAGTTCCAAGTGCTGTTTTTTGTAAGAGGTAATATAGTTTATGAGGATTAACTGAATTATCAGTAAGTAAAACTACCTGATAATCAATCGTTGCTGCATCCGTTTCTGCTCCAGTTGTATTATTGGCTAATAACTTAGTAATGATAGATGTCCAAGTTGTTAAATTGCCGGAAGTTGGTTCGGCAAAATTGTTGAGACCTGTTGCGGGTAAATAATTAATTAGGGCATTAAAATAAACTTCAATATCACCAGTTGATTCGATCAATCCGGTTGAAAGGACGCCATCATCATAAGACCCAATATCATATTTCGCCGCAGAACGATTGGTTCCACAAATATCATCTGTAGGAATATTACCGGCTGGAGCGGTACCATTGTCAGAGGCAAAACTCCTTGTACTGGTTGGAAAATATGCATGTTCACCACACATTGCTACTGCGGCTAAATTAGGATCCCCGAAATAAGAAAAGCTAGGGCAAGTTCCTCCTCCTTCTGCACAATCTTCTACTAAGCTGGTTGTTTGTGTAAATGTACTTGAATTATTAGAGGTATAAATATCATTGCCGTCCGTAGCTCCAGAGTTATTAGCAACAATTGTATTAGTGAGATCTAAGGTGCTCATACTTGTGTGGTAAATTCCACCACCTTGTCGAGTACCGACGGTGTTTAAACTATTATCTACAATTGTACAATTATAAAACTCAAAAGTAGAAGTACTAGATAAGAAAAATCCACCACCACGGCCTTCATCTCCACTTGAGCCTCCACCAGAATTGTTATAAATGGTACAATTGATAAATTTATTAGTAGATCCATCTTCCGAAACGTAAAACCCTCCACCATCGTCTCCTGCCGTATTCCCAGAAATAGTACATTTAGTCATCGTTAAAACATTGGCTCCTCTATTTGCAATTCCGCCTCCATCGCCACCACTACCTGTAGCTTCATTGTCCTTTATGACACAATTAGTAAAAGTGACCGTACCTTCACCTGTTCCATCATCTGTAATATAAACTCCGCCTCCTCGATCGCCTAAAGATTTATTATTGGAAATGGTGACATGATCAAAAGTCACATTTGTCGATGCATTACATCTAATATAAATGGCGCCACCGGTATCTAAGGTAGAGGATGCCGCACCATCTGCATTACCATTTCGTATGGTCATATTTTGAAAAGTAATGGTTAACCCAACGGTTAATATTTTGAAAACGCCATCCTCGGCATCTGCTTGGACTGCATTTGCTTGAACTGTCGTAGTAGTTTGTCCTTGACCCTGAATAGTTAAGTTTTTATCAATAGCAATATTCGCTTCTGTATGTATTGCATCTTGGATATCTATTATATCACCAGCTGTTGCTGCAGAAATGGCAGCCGAAATGGTCGTATGATCACAACCTGAAGCGCAAACTGTAATGGTAGTGGCAAAGATTGTTTGATGAATAATTAAGGCAATAATGAGCAAGGTGAGTTGTCTTATTTTCATTCTTTAGGTTTTTTATAAAAGAAAAATTTAAAGAATAAAATTAATGAATTTTGGCTTATTTTTAATGATGTTGTTGGCTTCAAAAAGTTTTTTTAAGATGCATTCAACTAGGTATGCTTTTCGATAATACAAAAAATCAAATGAAGGTATCGGTTAATTCGAAAGAACCAATACCTTTGCCTTTTTAGATATTAAGGTTTTTTGAATTTCTATAATTTAGAAAATTTAGCGCAAAAAAAAGCATTAAGGAAGGAGGAAAAATATAACCTACCCATTTTACTTGCTATTTTCCCTTTATGCATCGTTAAAAATACTCGCCATACCTTTGGGTATGTCTGTGTTTTTTGCCTCGTCTAAAGAAAAATTAACTTCCTAAAATTTGGGTAGGTTATTTATTTCCTCCTCCCTAATAAATAAGATAAGATTATGCCTACAGCGACTTATAAAATGAATTTCAAAAAAGGGAAATTATCAAAAACAACCCTTTTAAATTTATATAAAAGACTCCTCAGACCACGAATGATTGAGGACAAAATGCTCATCCTTTTACGTCAAGGGAAAATTAGTAAATGGTTTTCTGGAATTGGTCAAGAGGCTATTGCAGTAGGGGCAACAAGTGCACTATTAGAAGATGAAGTGGTCTTTCCAATGCACCGAAATTTGGGCGTTTTTACAACCAGAGATGTTCCTTTGGAACGATTGTTTTGCCAATGGCAAGGGAAGAGTTTGGGTTTTACCAAAGGTCGTGACCGCTCTTTTCATTTTGGTACGATGGATTATAATATTGTCGGAATGATTTCACATTTAGGGGCACAATTATCTCTAGCTGGCGGGGTCGGTTTGGCACATAAATTAAGTAGTGAAGGTCGTATTTCTTTAGCATTTTCAGGCGAAGGGGGAACGAGCGAGGGCGAATTTCATGAAGCTTTAAATGTCGCTTCTGTATGGAATTTGCCAGTTATCTTTTTAGTCGAGAACAATGGTTATGGCTTGTCAACTCCAACCAGCGAGCAATATGCCTGTGAAAAAATAGCAGACAGAGGTTTAGGTTATGGAATGAAATCGTTGACAATTGATGGTAATAATATTTTGGAAGTGTACAATACGGTATCCAAACTCGCTGCCGAAATCCGTGATAATCCACATCCTGTTTTATTAGAATGTATGACTTTTCGACGTCGTGGACATGAGGAAGCTTCGGGTACAAAATATGTCCCCAAAGAGCTTATGGAAATGTGGGAAGCCAAAGATCCGATTGAGCATTATGAGCAATTCTTGGTAAAAGAAGGCATTTTGGATGTGGCGAAAATTGAGGTTTTACGAAAAGAATATAAGGCGGAGATTGAGGCAGGTTTAAAAGTCGCTTTTGATGAATCTCCAATGGAATCAACGGTAGAGAATGAATTAAATGATTTATATGCACCCGATTCGAAAGAGGTGATTTTACCATCAGGGAATAAAACAGAAAAGCGATTTATCGATGCAATTTCTGATGCACTCAGACAATCTATGCAGAAGCATGACAACCTCGTTTTAATGGGGCAAGACATTGCGGATTATGGGGGTGTTTTTAAGATTACGGACGGATTTATGGAGGCATTTGGAAGAGGTAGAGTCCGGAATACGCCGATTTGCGAAAGTGCCATTGTGGGTATTGGATTAGGATTGAGCCTGAAAGGATATAAGGCGATGGTCGAAATGCAATTCTCTGATTTTGTCACTTGTGGATTCAATCAAATCGTAAATAATCTGGCAAAATTACATTACCGGTGGGGGCAAAATGCTGATGTCGTCATTCGAATGCCAGCAGGAGGAAGTGTTGGAGCAGGTCCTTTTCACTCTCAAACAAACGAGGCTTGGTTTACCCATACACCTGGCTTAAAGGTGGTTTATCCATCAAGTCCGCAAGATGCAAAAGGCTTACTTTTAGCAAGTTTGGAAGACCCAAATCCAGTTTTGTTTTTTGAGCACAAAGCCCTTTATCGAAGTCTTACAGAGGAGATTTCGGATGAATATTTCACTATCGAAATTGGAAAAGCAAAGGTCGTTCAAGAAGGTTCAGAATGTTCGATTATTACTTATGGTTTGGGTGTTCATTGGGCAAAAGAAGTAGTGGAAGAATTAGGCGTTGACGCCGAGATTTTAGATTTGAGAAGTTTGCAGCCAATTGATTATGAAGCGATAAATCAGACTGTCCAAAAGACGAATCGAGTTATTATTCTACATGAAGACACGCTTTTTGGCGGTATTGGTGGCGAGATTTCAGCTTATATTTCTGAGCATCTTTTTGAATATTTGGACGCGCCCGTTTTAAGGTCAGGAAGTTTGGATACACCTGTTCCTTTTGCTAAAAGTTTGGAGAAGGATTATTTGCCAGTTGGGCGATTTAAGGCAGCTTTGGAAAGATTGATTGAGTATTAATTTGAAATAAGGACATATTAGGTGGGGGTAAATCAAATATATCGGGTAATGCTTCTAATACAAACAATCATTTCAAAGTTTTTCTTTCAAAATCAACAAATGATTATTTAGAAATAACCCTATTAATTACCTGATTAAAAAATTTAAAACTTAAAATGAAAACTTTCATTTCGAGTTTTGATTTTTCAATTTTTAAAATTTTTCTCAGAATGAAAAATTTATTTTTCACGCTCACCCTTTTAGTTGGTTTGACTCTTTCGATGACCTCTTGCGACAAAGATGACGACCCCATTTCAGACAAAACTGTTACCGAATTATTGACTCAGCATAGTTGGAAATTAGTTGGTGCGGCAGATGATTGTGATAAAGACAACATTGAAACCTTTAATGCGGATGGTACTTATGAAAATGACCTAGGTACAGATTTATGCGATCCAGCAGAAGTTAATTCAACAGGTACTTGGGAGTTAGCTGCTGACGAAATGACATTGACTGTCACCGCTGGGAGTAATGGGTTCACGATTACACTTGATTTTACGATTACTGAAATCACAGAAACTAGATTGGTTTTAAGTATTTTTGGATTAGGACAGGTGACTTATGAGCCTGTTTAAGATTGGCTATCTAAAAAATACCGATTGAGGGAGACTTTAATCGGTATTTTTTTGTCTTTTTTTAGCGTTTTCAATCAATAAAAAGCTCTAATCGATGCCTGGTTTTAATTTCCACAACAAAACCTTTTCCCTGATTGAAAATTCCGAAAACGGGAAGGTTAATTCCGAGACTATTTTCAAATATCAACAAGATGGGAGCTTAGTCACTGCAGATTATTTCGGTGGAGACATCAAATAGGGTAAAATTATCGCTGATTTACGAGGGGATAAATTACATATGCTTTATCAATGTTTAACCAAAAATAATGAATTGAAAGCCGGAAAAGCTATCGCAGATATTGGACTTTCAAGTGAAGGGAAGATTATACTCACATTGAATTGGGAGTGGCTAGATGACTCTAATAAAAAAGGTACTTCAATGTACATTGAGAATGGATTACTCTCCAACAACTCTTCCGATTAAAGCCTTCACCCGATTATAATGTTTGACTACAATAACGGTTTTATCTACGCCTTTTGCAATTTCCTCCGGAATGCTTCCAAAGAGAATTTGAGGATAAATACTTTTCCCTGCTGCACCTACCATGACCGCATCATATTTGGATGTTTCATTGATGATGCCTTTTGAAATAGAATCACTTTTAATGATACATTTTTCTACTTTATTGAGTGGTGGTAAATCTTTATTTCCATTGATTTCCGAAATCCGTTGAATTGCAGCTTCCAACCGTACATCCATTTCAGAATAACTGCCTTGCTGCTCTTCCAAACTAACTTGACAAACCGTCAAGGTACCTGCTAAACTTCGGACAATTGCTGCGGCATATTGCTCTGCACATTGCGCATGTTCACCACCCGCAGAAGGCAATAAAATATTTTTTGGTAATTCATCACCTACAATTTTTGCCAACATTATATCGGTACGAGCATGAGTCACAACTGCTTCTGTAATATTACCTAAGATTCGTTCTCCTCCTGTTGAATATCCTTTCCAGCCCAATAAAATTAAATTGCAACGTCGCTCTTTTGAGGTTTCTAAAATAGCTCGCCCAATATTATGACCAACACGGATCAGTGCATGTGCAGGAAGTCCTTCTTTTTCTACCAATGTCCGCATTGCTTTTAATAAAACCTGCTCCTTTTCGACGGCTTGTTCACTGAATTTAGTAGGAGGTAGTTGCTCCGGTACTGTAACTACTTTCAATATGAATATTTCCCCTTTTTTGGCTTTCGCAATCGAAATAGCAAGTTTAATTAGACTCTCCGCGGTATCAGGGTTTGCCAATGGTACAAGGATTCGAAAACGCTCTTTGTCATAGGTTCCACGACCTTGGCTGTGGGCAATATGAGAAGACTTGCCAGGTAAAGCATCTGCTTCACTTTGTGTGCCCTTCCAAGCAATAAATCCAAACATGCCTATCGCTAAGCAGGCAATCGCAAAAATGAGTGGGGTAGGGTGCTGAAATATTTGTGAAATTAAAAATAGGTTTGCGATAATACCCAGTGCTGGCAATAGTGGAACTAATGGAACTTTAAATGGACGTTCCATATCTGGAAACTTTCGACGATGGACTATGAGTGCAGCATTCACTAAAATTAAAGCCAATAAAAGAACCGTATTTGCGAAGTAAGACAAATCTTCCAACGGTAAAATGAGTGCAAAAATGATAATCGCACCACCAACTAAAAGTACAGAAACGATTGGCGTTCGAGTTTGAGCATTAATGATCCCTATTTCCTTAGGCATATGCCCCAAATGACTCATTGATAGGATGACTCTAGACCCTGCCATAATCGAAGCATTAGAAGCGGAAATCATTGAAAATATAGCGCCAGCAATAATAACATAACCGCCGATATAGCCTAAAAATTTGTTTGCGGCTGCTCCCATAGAAGCTTCTGTATATTCCTCTAAACCTGCAAAAAGCACTACCAAAACGACCAAAGTGTAAAGAACCGTCACCACTCCCATAGAGATGAAAATGGCTCGAGGAATAGTTTTTACTGGATTTTTGACTTCGCCAGCAGAGGCAGCAATTGCTGAAAATCCAAAAAAAGTAATAAAAACCAATGCCGCTGTACTGCCAATTGCGACGATATCATCACTAAAACGATTAAGTACTTCTTCGACTTCTACATATTTCAATCCTCCAAAAATGAACCAAATCAATAATAAAACTTTGGCTGCGGTAACCACCACCTGAAATTTACCACTCTCTTTAGTTCCTTTAATATTTAATAAGGTCAAGCCAACTAGAATTACTAACCCAGAGAGTGATTCAATTGGACAGTGCCAAATAAATTCATTGAAATAACTGGACAAACTTGCTATGTAAAATGCACAACTAGAAGCATATCCCAGAAAAAGTGCCCAACCGACGAAATAGGCTAATGGTGGCGAAAATGTCTTTCGTGCATAGAGGTAACCTTCCCCCGTTCGGGGGTAAATGGATACAAACTCGCAATAAGTAAGTGCTGTAAATAATGCGACAAAAGCTGCCAATAAAAAAGAAACGATGGCTGCCGAACCCACATTTCGAATCGCTAATCCTGATAGGGTAAAAATTCCGGCGGCAATCATAGTTCCAATGCCGATTGCTAAAGCAGATGTTAAGCCTAAATCCCGGCTAAGCTCAGTTTCGACTTGTATTTGTTTGTGGTGGTTTTCCATTTACCTTGCTGAAAATATTGCAAAATTAGAAATTCTTTTCAGTGTGCAAGGTAGAAAAATTGAGATTATTCTTTTAACTCAATATGCCACAGTATTTCAAAAAATTATAGACTTCATTTTGGAATTAAATTTTATGTCTATTCATACTCAAAAAAGAAAACCCCTTCTACATCCCTCAAATAGAGATCTGTATGAATCCAAAAGTGGTTACGCAAATTGACATTGAATCTAACCTTTGCTTTCAATCCCTTTGCATATTTATAATCGGTCGGATCTTCGTATTCATCGATTTCTAAAACATTAAAGAAACTTTCTGTATTGGGCATATCTGAGGTTCCTTGTATTCCAGGAAATTGCCAAGGAATTAAGGCTTTTGTTTTTTCGTCTATGTCTCTACTAGCAAACCCAATTTCGACCTGACCAGCTTCTGATCCAAATCCATAATGTTTGCCAACTTGTATTAATTCTGCTAACTCTTCGCGAGTGAATTTTCTGTTTGCTTCTGATGCTGGGCGATCACTATTGATCTTTATATACAAACCACTTCCTATTATACCAATTGGTCCTCCTGAAGGGTCATTTTCTTTAAATGTTCGATCTCGGTAAGACCCTGGATTAGTTCCGACCATTGAAACAATGTATTTTTCCCCATTTTCTTCACCAATAGCCGATGCAGAACCATAGGTTACTTCTACCATTGGGTGGATTAATTCTCCTCCTTGATAGTTAAATTCATAGGAGTTTACCTCATCAAAAATGTTAGTTCCCGAGACATAAAATTCTGATTCAACAGGAGGCGTAATAATACCGTTATCGAAATCAAAATCTTTTTTACAAGAGAAAAAACCAACTAGAAAAAGGCTTGCGATTAAAGAGATTCTTGTATTCATGATTGTTATTTTTTTTTGTTAGAAAAAGCGATGAATAGAGATTTGCAAATCAGTATTCATGTGTGTTTTTGTATTTCCGTATAAATTATCTGGCGTAATATCTTTCAATCCTTGAACGTAGCGCACATCCAATAACCACTTGGTGTTTAAATAATATTCTGCGCCAATGACCAAACCTATGTCTTTATCCCAAAATCCTTTCTTAGGAACTCGTTCTTGTAAGGAGGAACCTGAATATAATCCATTGAAAGATAAACTTTCAGCGGGTTCATGCGATTGAAGAAAGCTAAATCGTCCTCCAGCTAATATTCCAAAACGATTCCCCAAGGCATATTTAAAAGTCAAAGGAATATCGAGAGAGGTAAAGCCTTTGTATTGATATGTTAATTGGGTGTTACCTACCCAACCGATTGAACTAAAAACTTCTTCTTCGTAGGTTTGTGTTTCATTATAATTTACGACGGTTTTCAGATGAGCTTCGACCTGAAACTCTAATCTTCGACCTAAAGTTTTGCTGGCAAATAGTCCAATATGTGGTACTACAGAAAGCCTGAAATTTTGATAATCTGTAATAGAACTGTTTATTCCTAAGACTAAGCCAGCATGCCATTTCCCGAAAAATAAGCGATTGGGACCCTTGTAAATATCAACTTCATTAAATTGAAATGAAGGCGAAGATTCTAGTTCCTTTAGTGCTAAAAAAGTGATCTCAGAAGGAATTAGGAGGTTTCGGTTTTGAGTTGGCTTAATATTATTTGTTACTTCTTCTTCCTCTTCTTCTCCATTTAAAGAAATGATTTCTTTGTCTTTTTCAATTTCAAAATTATTAGAGTGCGCGTCTTTTTTTGTTTTATTTAAATCAGTATCCAACGTAGATTCTGGAGGGTTTTGAACGGATTTTTTTTGAATATTTCTGTTTTTAGAGTTTATTGTTTCCGTTGCTTTTAGTTCTTTATTTAATTGATTATCAGAGAGGAATGGAGCTTTTGAGGCTTCGTTTTTTGAATTATTATCAGCACAAAAATTTGCGTCATTATTCGTTTGAACGGTATTTGTTTGTTCCACTAGAAGAGATGTATTTGATACATCCAAACTCCAGAGCCCAAAGGAGATAATACCAATCAGTAGAACAATGCTCAATCTTTTAAAGAACTGCCCATTGAGGTAAAGTGGCTTTTCCTCTTCGGCATTTAACAACGCATCCATAGCTGCCCAATCTGAATTTGTATATTCATCAGGCTGATGATTTTGAACCCGCGATTTTATATTTGACCAAATATTTTCTTGATTATTTTTCATGTCTAATCTTTTAGAAATAGTTCTTCAAAAGTTCCTGCAATTCTTTTTTAGCATTTGATAAATGCCATCGAGAAGTGCCTACACTAATGCCCAACATCTCGGCGATTTCACCATGTTTGTATCCATCAATGACATACAAACTAAATATGGTACGGCTTGTCGGACTCACCTTTTGAATACATTCAATAATGTCCTCAGTCGCCATTTTTGACAAAATTTCTTCATTAGCAGGAACCTCAGGCATTTCAGGTACAGTGGTTGTATGTTGTCGATAGCGATTTTGCTTTCGTACATGGTCAATGCTTACGTTGATGGCAATGCGACTTAGCCAAGCACCAAAAGCACCTTTTTTATCAAATTGTTGTAGTGATTTGAAGACCTTTAAAAAAGCAGAGTTTACTAAGCTTTTTGCCTCTAATCGGTCACTTGCATAGCGCAAACAAACTCCAAAAACTTGATTATAAAATTTTTGATAGAGTCGTTGTTGCGCTTGCCGTTTCCCTTTCAAACAACCTTCAATTATTTGATCTAATTCGTTTTGTATGACTTGTTGTTCTTTCAAAGGTATGAGCAATAAGTTTAGTCCGGAAGATCTGTTAAGTGTACTGTGAATTTCCATACAAGAAAGTTAAATCTGCGAACATGGTGGCATTTTATCTTTCTAAAAAAATACTTTAGAAGTATCCTATCAAAAGATATAATGACCAGTTTTGAATCATTTTTCCGGAAAATCACAGACAAGACGAGAAGGATTAGAAAAACGTTGGGAAGGTTTTGAAAAAAAATAAAAAAAATTAATCCAATCGAAAATACCCACACTTCAAATACTTTCCTTCTTCAAAACCAATCGGGTGATCTATATCATGAAAAGTCCGTTCTACTTCACGAAATGACCGATTTGATTGCTTCAATTGGAAAAGTACAACTTCAAAAAAATCATCAGCCGAAACCCGGCTGGAACAGGATGCCGTTACCAATGTTCCATTTTTTGCGACTAGCTCAATTGCTAATTTTGTCAATTGAGCATAAGCGTTTAACGCTTTTTCTACTTCCGAATCTCTTTTGGCAAAAGAAGGCGGATCAACGATAATAATATCAAAACGTTGGTGTCGATTTGCCAATTCTTGCATTTTTTGGAAAGCATCGCCTACTAAAGTTTGGTGTTTAGCTTGAAGGTTATTGAGTGCGACATTTTGTTTTGCAATTTTTAAGGCTTGGGCGCTGATATCGAGACTAATGACCTCTTTTGCGCCACCATGAAGGGCATGAACGGAGAAACCTCCAGCATAAGAAAAGACATCTAAAACGGTTTTGTTTTTAGATAATTCCCCCACTTTTTTTCGATTGTGGCGGTGGTCTAAAAAATAACCTGTTTTGTGACCATGAATGACATTGGCAGAGAACAAAACGTCATGTTCTTTAAAAACAATAACTTCATTTTCTAAAGTGCCGAAAAGAATTTGACCATCATGGAGCCCATGTAATTCTTCAGTTTTTTGTTGGACATTTCGACTTAATCGAAGTACTAGCGTCTTACATTGGCTGATTTCTAAAAGGATTGGAAAAAGGTCTTTTAGATAGGGCAACCAAATTAAAGCGTACAATTTGACCACTAAAACGTCTGCATAAACGTCTGCGATAAAACTCGGCAGTCCGTCATTTTCTCCATGAAGGAAGCGGTAACTATTCGTTTCGGTTTCAAAGAGTGGTTTTCTTTTTTCATAGGCTGCATTAATTTTTTCTCTAAACCATTCGGCATTTATTTTAGCAGATTTATTTGCTTGAAGAATTTTCACCCGAATAGGAGAGTGTGGGTCGTATAATCCAATCGCTAAAAACTTATTCTTTTGATTATCAAAAATGATCGTTAAATCTCCTGCATTACCTTCCTTATTTTGTTTGGTAATTCCTGCTTCGAATAGCCATGGATGACCCTTCCGGATGATTTTTTCGACGGAGGGCTTTATCTTTAGTGCAATCGTTTTTGGGGAAAGAGGCGGTAAATTTTCTATCATTTAGAGAATTAAGTATGCTGAATAGAAAGTTGAATTGGCTTTTTGTATAAAAAAACTATTATCATACAAAAAGCCAATTCAACAAATGATGTAGTTAAATTTTTGTTTCTCCTCCCTCCAATTCTTTCAACATTTCTTTGACCGTTTTTTCATCGCCTAGTAGTTCGGCTACCCGAAGTTTTCCTTTCAATGCTGCCATCCGACGAGGGCTTCGTTCTAATGATTTTTCAAATTGAATAGCCGCTTCTTTGGGGCGATTATTCTCAATTAGCCAATCCGCATACAAGTCAAATGAAGGTTTGATGATATAAATAGGACCAGAGGGTTTAGGTAGACTCTCTTGAAGTTCAGTCGCTTGTTGGAGCCATTTTTCAGCCTCAGAAGTATTCCACGCATGAAGTGCTCGTAATTCCAATTCAAGAACCTTTGCTTTGTCAATGGCTCCTTGGTTCGGAAGGTTTGGAACCGTACCAGCACACATAGGGATTCCTTCATCACTTATGGTTCGAGAAGCCTCATCACGCTCTTTTTCCATTTTATTGATAACCCTCAATAAGCTATCGGGCTCCTTATTAACATAGGCTTTCATACCATCTAAAAACGAATAAAGCGATTGAAAATGGAATCCCATATCTTCCTTATCCATTCCAAATTCGGCAATATCGCTTTCCCAATTTCCTGACTCTACAAGGTAATTTCCAATCATGCCAAGGAAGTACCGACGAGCTGTTTTGGAAGGTTTTTCGGTGGTATATTTATTCATGTCTCTGGTATGCTGTGCGGCCTCGTCAAATTTGCCAAGATTCAATAAACCATAAGTTTTCCAATGAAAGGCATGGTAATTTAATGCATCATTGTCCAGTCCTTTCGCTTCTTTTCGCTTTAATCCCGCATTCCAAGAGGCAATATTTGAGGCGACCACTTCATCCCACATACCTAAGGCTACAAAAATATGCGAAGGCATATGCAACGCATGAGCAGCATCTGCCGCTACTTTTGAATAAGAATAGGCAGCATTTAATGCCAAATGCGCATATTCTGGATCGTCGCAAGAATGAATTAAATAGTGTAAAGCACCAGGGTGGTTAGGATTGTCCGCAATGATGTTTTTAGCTACTTTTTCTCCTCTTCTGAAGGCTTCAAGGTCGTTTCCGTTTTTAGCTGCTCCCAAGGAAGAAAGTGCATAAAACGAGGCAACTTCATGATTCTCGGGATATTTTTTATACATCTTTTTCAAGTGGTCAGAATAAAGACTATCTCGCTGTTTTTTTGTGCCTTCCCCGTACAAAACCTCAAGAGCACTTAGAAAATCTTTTTCTAATTCTGAGGCAGCCATTTTCATTCGATCCTCTTGAGTATCTGCCAATTTTTTTAAGGCTTCTCTGGCTTTGTCATATTCTTGTTCGCGCCAAAGGGTATGATTATAGGTCATCGCTTCGCCCCAATAAGCCATCACGAAAGTGGAATCTATTTTTTGGGCTTCCAAGAAAGCTTCGCATGCGTCATCATATTCAAAGTTATGTAGTAGCAATAATGCCTTTTTGAAGGCTGGTTGAGCATCATCAGAACCTTTATAATCATAGCTTATTTTTCCGAGTTTATCCTCTTCGGAAACGGGTTCGGAAGTTTGATTGGGCTGAGTACAGTTCGTCAAAATCAAAAGACCAAATGATAATAGGGCTAATAATTGTTTCATTTTATTTGTTTTTATGATTGATGTTGCGTTATTGATTTGTTAAGTGTAATGCTTGTTGTGTGAAAATTACCATCCAATTCCATAATCCTCTCCATGATTACTAGATCCGCCCCACATAGATCCGTTTTCCCAATCAAAATAAATAGCGTTGATTGGTCCTGACGTTCGTTCTAAAACCTCCAATTTATAACCCATTTCTTTCAATGCTTTTCGAGTCCAGGGTGGCGTGTTTTGATTGATTAAAAGTACCCCAGGACGTGTTTTATGTTCGCCAAATGAGCCTCTCAATTGAAAGGTATTTATGTTCGGAGCTTCTGTTGCTTCTTGAACCGTCATTCCAAATTCGACCATGTTGAGGAAAAATTGCAACAAATTTTGGTCTTGACTATCGCCACCTTGAACAGCAAATGAAAGATAAGGTTTGCCGTCTTTCAAAGCCATTGCGGGCGTTAGTGTTGCCCTTGGGCGTTTGCCAGGTTCGACCACATTATAGGGATTTTCTTCTGCTTTAAGTACAAAACTTTGCATTCTTTGACTCAAACCTATTCCCGTATTACCAGCCACTACAGCGGGCACCCAACCACCACTTGGGGTAATCGAAACAATCCATCCGTCTTCGTCGGCAGCTTGAATCGTCGTTGTACCTAAATAAAAATCTTCATCTTTTGGAAATTCATGATCTTCATCAAAATTTAGTGGCGCATAGGACATATCTTCTTTTCCCCATGCTTTCAATAAATTCATAAAAGGATTTACTTTTCCTTCATATGGATAAGGGTCGCCAGGCATGGCTTTTTTGTTTGTTTTTTCCCAATTGATTTCTTCATATCGCTTTTTCGCATATTTTTTTGACAATAAACCTTTCATAGGTTCTGCTGGTGGGAAATAAGGGTCACCGTAATAAAAATCCCGGTCGGCAAAGGTCATATTCATTACCTGACAGATACCATGCATGTATTTTGCGGTATTGAAATCCATACATTCCATATCCATGTTTTCGATCATATTTAAAGCTTGCAACATGACTGGGCCTTGAACCCATGAGGTTAATTTATAGACATCAATTCCCTTATAATTAGTCATTTCAGGTTCTTCGGTGTAGAGTTTCCAATTAGCGAGGTCTTCCTTTGTAATTAGTCCACCCTGTTCTTGTGTGCTTCTCGCTATTTCTTCTGCAATGTCTCCTTTATAAAAACGGTCATTGGCAGCGTAAATCGCTTCTTTCCGAGACTTGCCAGATTTCAATGCTTTGGCTTCTGTATCCACCAATTTTTGTAAGGTATTCAAAAGGTCTTTTTGTACGAAAATTTCACCAGGATGGGGGGACTCATGCTCTTCTCCTAAATGTGTCAAAAACAACTTTTTCGAATAAGGCCATTCTTTAATATGCTCCTTATTTCGTTCCATTCTTTCGATGGTTTGAGCTTCCATCGGATAGCCTTCTGCCATTTCCATTGCTGGTCTCAAAACTTGTTTTAAACTCATTGTTCCATACTCTGCCAACATTGTCATTAATCCGCCAGGGGTACCCGGTGTAACCGCTGCAAGTGGTCCATATTGTGGTGGATATTTCATGTCTTTGTTAAGGAAAAAATCTGCAGTTGCACCTGTAGGAGCAACACCTAATGCATTGATTCCTATAACTTTTTTTGTGTTTGGATTGTAAATTAAAGCTTGTGTTTCGCCACCCCAACTCAAAACATCCCACATCGTACAAGTCGCACCTAACATAGCACAGGCAGCGTCGATAGCATTGCCCCCTTCATTGAATATTTGTGCGCCTGCCGAAGCGCCAAGTGGTTTTCCTGTGATTGCCATCCAATGTTTGGCGTGGAGCGGTGGTTTTTGGGTTCGTTGGGCAAAGACGAAAATTGGAAGTAATAAGAAAAGAATGAGTTGAATATTTTTCATAGTTGAGTATTCTTAAGAATGGTAATCTATTATTGAACTGTTCTTTAAATTTGTTGGTCAATCTGAATTTCAATTAATTTCCCAATCTTTTGTGCTCTATTTTCAGTCCATCCACCTGTAATATCTTGGGTTATTTTTGTAATAATGTAAAGTTGAATCTTTTTAGTGGATTCTTTTTCTTTCCAATAAACTCCAGTCATAGCATTCCATTCATTCGCCGATAATCCTCGCCTGCCAATGATTCGATTATTTTTTAAATCAATTTCATTCAATTTATAACCATCATACCTCATCGCCTTTTGAATCCTATTAAATAATTCGGCTTCACTCATTTTCAATTCCCTCTCAAAATAATATTCACTTGAAGTTTCAAATGTCCAATTTGGTTGCTGTCCATTTGAATATTCGTTTAAATATTTTTCAAAATCAATCGAATTTGCACTATTTGGGAAATCACTTAATTTGGCAGTCGCTAGGCAACCGTATACACAAATTAAAATAAAGAGAAGCAGGGGCGTATTAATCGTTTTTTTCGGGAGATTCATAGTTTATGCCTATTCGTGCTATAGATATTGCTTACTTATTCGATTTTCTGGATTTTGATCAAAAACATAAAGCACCACTAAAAATAACCATTCTAGCGGTTTCATCATTAAATAAATCAAGTCAGACAGCCATTTATTTTCAAAAAGGTAATAATATCTGTGAATGACATTCCCTACCTTATTATAATGGTTTCGGACAAATCGATGAAAAATTGGTGCTTTTTCTTGAATTAATTCTTCAAAAGCATTCGAAATTAATAATTGTCGATTGCAAATAATCAAACCTCCATTTCTTATACCCAATCTTTCAGGCTTGACAATGTTTTGATGCCCATTGGCAGCGACAGAACAAAGGTAATGTCCACCGCATTCGACATTTTTACAAAGATGATTGAGTTGTGAAAACCCATGTCGATAAGTGTCTGTAAATGCTTTTATAGAGGAATTCGGCTTTTGACCAAATAGAAGTAAAACGGTGGTCAAGATGAGTATGATTGGAATGCAAAGGAGCAATAATATTGGATATTTAATAATCGGTTTTGAAGTCAAAATTTGCCAAGAGATTTTATTCAGTTTTGAGTCAATTGCATACTCGTTTTCAACTGCGTTTTGAATGATTTTTTGTTGATTTTCAATTAGGGGAATTGTGAAAAGTAGGGCAATTGGGATATTTCCAAATAAACCAAAAAAATCAATGTGATAAGCTAAAGCCACATTTGAAATCACACCTATCAGCAGAATACCATTCAAAATAACTTCTAACACAGGTGGCGCAATTTCTTTTCGATTCCTTGAATAAAAATAGGCAGTTATACAAAGCCCTATATAGGTATAAATCGTCATTCTGTGATCGGGAGAGAAAGTCGCGGTATCATGACAACATTCATTATCTTTTCCAAAATCTTGCAAAAGGAGGTATAAAAGAGGAATAATAATAATTACAAGGCTATCTAAAATATTCGCGGCTACCGGATTGAAAAACCTATCCTTCTTGACAAGGAATTTTATAAAATCGAATAGCACAAAAAGTATTAGAATAATGAATATTCCAATGATTAAAAATTCCATACTATGCATTTATTTGATAGAGTGAATTTATTTGATAGAGTGAATTTATTTGAATTTTTATGAAGATTCCCGATTGTAAACCTCCAACTCTCGTACTAAATCAACGCCATTTTTTCCTAAAGAAGTTAATATCCTCTTCGCTCGAACAAATGTTTTCATTCTGTCCTCTGCGAAATCAGGTTCCCCACGCACTAAGCTTTCAATTTTGACATTTCCAGCTGAATGAATCACTTTTCCATTGCCCATGTAAATGGCAACATGGCGAATTCTCTCCTTGTTTTTCCCTTCTGCTTTTTGACCAAAAAATAGTAAATCACCCGGTAAAAGAGTTGCCCAGGTCGAGTCTGTTTCGATTTCGATTCCGGTATGTACTTGTTGAGAAGCATCACGAGGCAATTGGATGCCATTTTTATAAAAAACAGTTTTAGTATAACCACTACAATCAAACCCTTTGGCGGAAGTGCCACCCCACAAATAAGGATGTCCCATGAAATTTTGAGCGGTTTCGAGGATGTTTTCCGCGGTTGGATTTGTTGTATTTACCCATTCACCAAATCCGATTTGAGTATTTTTCTGAACAAATCCAACTCGTCCGTCAGGGAATTCAATCTCCACGAAATCACTAGATTCTCCTCGCTTCTTTAGGATGTTTCCCATTATCAAATCTGAAACAATGGGACTTTCCGTATTGGCTTCTAAATAAGCAAATGTTTGTGCGGATTGAATAAATATCTTCTCTGAAGACTTCCAATTGTTAAAGGCTTCTTTTGTCATCACCTGAATCCCATCTAAATCGACCCAACCCAAATATCCATCAGGCGTTTGAACTAAATACCAATCTTTATCTTCTATTTTTTTGAGGACTTTTACCGGCGTGCCCAAAATTGCCTGTGTAGATAATTCTGCCGAATGTTTGGTGTTGGAGCGAATATTACAAACACTCAAGCGAACGACGCCAAATTCTTTACCTTCCAACTCATTATCGGGCAAAACCTTAATATTATCCTCATATTCAATGCCTGCAGTCCTCAAACTATCCAAAATAGCACGTTTGGCTTCTGGTAAATTGGTCTCACCACTTAACGTCACAATTTGACCTTTTGAGGAGGTTCTAATTCGGAATCGAGCGACACGTTTGTCGGGAGCTAATTCTTGCCGGATAGCTTCAATTATTTCATTAGCTGGTTCCGTACTCACCCTAAGTTTACAATTGGAAAAAAAGAAAGAAAGGACTAAAAGGAGTAAGAGAATTCTGTACATAAAGCTGTTTTTTTTGATTACTCGCCAAAAATAGTAAATTCAAGGCTTCGAAGGTTGAAGGTTGGATTAATGGCGAATAAAATTGCCGTTACTTGACTTCCTGTCAATCTCATTATTCAGCAAAACAAACAAAACGAAATGAATTGGCTTGACATCGTCATTATTATCATTTATTCCATCGGATTACTTAGCCTTGGTTATTTTTTTAAAGACCAGAAAGACAAAAAAGACTTCTTTTTAGGTGGACGAAGCTTTGGATGGTTTTCGATGGGTATGTCCACAATGGCATCACAACTATCTGCAATAAGTTTTATCTCAGCTGCCGCTTTTGTTGGGATGAAAGGAAGTGGAGGGATGCAATGGTTGACGTTTGAATTTGCCGTTCCGATTGCCATGATATTTTTAATTGTGGTATTGATTCCTCCTCTTTATAATGCTGGGGTCGTTAGTATTTATGCATTTTTGGAAAATCGATTTAGCTCAATGACACGAGTTTTGATTAGCACCGTTTTTCAAATTAGTCGTTCATTTGCGACAGGCATTATGATATATACGGTCGCACTTGTTTTGGCTTCTGTGATGAGTGTTCCATTTTGGCAGACCATCCTTTTATCAGGTATCATTACGATCATTTATTCTTATCAGGGAGGTATGAAGGCGGTAGTTTGGGGGGATGTCATTCAAATGATTATTCTTGTTTTTGGGATCTTGATTTGTGTGGGTTATGGATTGCATTACGTAGGTGGTTGGGATGGATTTGTGACGAATATGGATAAAAGTCGACTCGATGTTGTCGACTTCAATTGGGGCGTTTCAGAGGGAGAAGAATTTGGTTTTTGGCCCATGCTCATAGGGGGCTTCTTTTTATACATCTCTTATTATGGATGTGATCAGAGTCAAGCACAGCGCTCGCTTTCAGGAAAGAGTTTGAAGGAGGTTCAAAAAGCATTGATGTTCAATGGGTTGGCGCGTTTTCCAGTCACTTTGGCGTATTGTTTTATGGGTTTGATTATTGGAACATTCGCCTTTTCAAATCCTGAATTTTTGAATTTAATTCCTGAGGATAAGCCTGATCAAATGGTTCCTATATTCATTATTAATTACCTCCCACATGGGGTGATTGGGTTGCTTTTGGTGGCAATTTTGGCAGCTGCAATGTCTTCATTGAGTTCGGCGATTAACTCTTTAAGTGCTGCAACCATGGAAGATTTATTACCTCGATTCCGAAAAGAGCCAATCAAAGATGAAGATCAATTGAAATATTCAAAATGGCTTACCATCTTTTGGGGAGTGATTTGTATTGTGATTGCTTTCAATGCGGGAAATATTGCGGATACGGTCATCGAAGCTATTAATAAAGTTGGCTCGGCATTTTATGGTCCGATTGTCGCGACTTTTATTTTGGCTATTTTGACTAAACGAACACACGCCTTGGGTGCAAATATCGGTTTGTTGACCGGCGTTGGTGTAAATATGATTATTTGGCTAGGCGATTTTCCTATTTTCTGGATTTGGTGGAATTTCATCGGTGCAGTAGTGACGTTGACGGTTGGTTACTCGTTGAGTTTAGTTATTTCGGGCGAGGTGAAATGGGATACCGCATTAGAAAAAGTTGATCTCAATTTTGCACGAAAGGAGACTTGGGTTTTGATTGGATTTTTCATTTTTATGATTGTTTTTGGACTGTCGTTGAGTAGTTGGTTTTAATGAAAAAATAAGAAAAGCTAACAATGAAATCTGAATCAATCCTTAGGAAGTATCCATTTCTGCTCTTGATTCCATGTTTTGGGATTGTCACTTTTGTAATTCTTTACACAATCGCAGCAACCCAATATCCTGGAGGCTCGAGTTTTGATCTGGCACAAAAGGGTTTTAGTCTCATGCATAATTATTGGTGCGATTTGATAGAGCCTTTAACGCATAATAAGCTGGAGAATAAGGGAAGACCACTTGCCGTTTTTGCGATGAACTTGTTGATCGTTTGTTTGATTTTTATGTGGCTATTCTTACCAAAATTATTTTCCAGACCGCATCACAATCATCTTATCATTCAGATCGCTGGTGTTTTAGCAATGATTATTGCATTATTTTTGGTTACCCCTCATCATGGTTGGGTAATTAATACAGGCGGTACTTTTGGGAGTATTGCGGTGATTTTTACTTTTTTAGAATTGAAAAAGGATGGGCATGAGTTTCTATTTAAATTTGGGATTTTTTGCCTCCTTTTATTTGCTGTCAACTTCTTTTTTTACTACTCCAAAATCTGGCTTTTTATATTGCCAATGCTTCAAAAAATAACCTTTTTAATCACATTTTATTGGTTTGGAATGTTGAGTTATAAAACTTATCAGAAAGTAAAATGAATGGAAAAATCATCTCTCTTAGTAAAAGTTCGATCCATTTTTTTTGAAAGAAATTTATTCAGAAATTACCTTGATAAAAGGTTTGGGAGTTGAAGGAAAAAAATCATAGGTTCTCAAATTCTACCAGATACGCTAAAAGTTGAATATTTTTGAGTAGTTGAAATGAAAAGCAAAATAAAAGAAATTCGTTTTTGCAAAGACTGCCAATCGAAAAAATCAAGATAATATGAAATTCCACACTTACCTTTTCCTAATTATACTTTTAGGGTTACTTACGATCCAAATTCAAGCCCAAAATGGTAAAGCCTTGAGTCTTAATGGCGTTGATGGTTTTATGCGAGTAGTTGATCATGATGATTTGGATATTGATGTAGGAGAAAATTTTTCGATTACGCTTTGGTTTCAGACTCAATCCAATGCCAATTTCTATCGAATTATTAGTAAAAGATTAGGAGGTGGTGGCACTTTGCCTGGCTACGAAATGATTACTCAATCGGGCGGCGGAGCTTATGGGATGAATTTGAGAAGTGTTTCAAATGTCAATTCTGGGCCGCCATTTGGACAAACAAATGTAACGAACGGGAGTTGGCATCATCTCGCAATGGTTGTAGATGCAACAAATAATACGGCAACGATCTATGTGGATGGAGACGCGGAACAGCAAAGTAATGTGAGTGCAATAGGGGCTCAAAGCTTTGCAAATGATGTTGATTTGTTGATTGGAACAGAGGTTTTAGAAAATATATTTTTACCAGGCATGATTGATGAGGTTCGGCTGTGGTCTATTCCGCTTTCAGAATTAGAAATTGAGGCAGATATGAACAATTTAGTGGATGGGTCAGAAGATGATTTAATCGCTTCATGGGATTTTGAAGATGTCAATGGGAATATAGTGCCTGATTTAAAAGGAAATCATCCCGGAACACTAAATGGTGGAGCAATAATTTTTGATCCGAATTCGCCAATGGAATTTGCGTCGGCGAGTGTTATTCAAAGAAATATTCCAGTCGGGCAAGGTGAAAAAAATGAGGGAGTGGTGGCTGTCAATGTTCAAACAGTTGGAAACCTAGACCCTATAGATTTAACCAAAATTGATTTCTCAATAAATGGTACGACTAGTCTTAATGATATTGAGCAAATTCAAATTTATTATACAGGAGGAACAGAGCGTTTTTCACCAGATGCGCTGTTTGGCTCCGCATCTCCAGCTAATGGTTTAATCTCAGTAGCTGGAACTCAAACTCTTAATCAAGGCAATAATTTTTTCTGGCTTGCCTATGATTTAATTGAAAATGCCGTTGAAGGAAATGTTATAGATGGAGAAGTTATTTCCGTTGAGGTTAATGGGGTAGAGGAAGAACTTTCAATTCCTTCTGTGGTGGGCTCGAGATTGATTTTATTAGAGCATAAGGTTCTTTTTTCGAGTGGTGATTATGGCTCTGTCAATTATCGAATTCCTGCGATTACGACTGCTTTGGATGGAACTTTGATTGCGGTGGGTGATGCGCGAGTTGACCAAGCAGGCGATTTACCAAATAATATTGATTTGTTAGCTCGACGAAGTACCGATATGGGGGAGACTTGGTCAGACGCGGTTTTAATGGCTGATTTTGGACAATTTGGAGCGAGTGACCCTGCTTTAGTAATTGATCGAAATACAGGTGATATTTTATGCCTTTTTGCTTCGCATAGTGGTCTTTTTCAATCCACTCCATCAAATAAGATTCGATTTCAAGTTAGCCGGAGTCAAGATAATGGTCTCACTTGGTCAGCGCCAGAAGAGTTTTCTAATGATATTTACGACTCTAGTTGGTATGGCGCATGGGTAGCTTCTGGGAGTGCACATCAAACTCGAAGTGGTCGGATCATAGCATCTGTTGGTGTTCGCCAGAATTCCTCAAATGACTTAACCAATTTTATGATTTTTTCAGATGATGGAGGATACAACTGGGATTTTATGCCAAATGAAATCTTCTCTTATGGAAATGAATCAAAGATTATTGAGTTGGATAATGGCGACTTGATGCTAAATGGTCGAAATCAAACGCCAGATTTACGTCGAATTCACCGATCAAGTGATGGTGGACAAACTTGGAGTGGCGCATTTTTTCAACCTGAATTGCTAGATCCATTTGTAAATGGAGACATTATTCGGTATACATCAATTCTAGATGAATTTGATAAGAGCCGGCTCTTGTTTTCGATTGCTTCACATCCCACTCAAAGAGTCAATATGAAGGTCTTTGTTAGTTACGATGAAGCGGACACTTGGCCAACTTCCAAAGTGATATATGAAGGAAGAGCAGGTTATTCAAGCTTGACAATATTGGAGGATGGGACGATTGGGCTATTTTATGAAAATGGAGAATATGAGACTTATCAATTACATTTTGCCCGATTTAGTTTAGATTGGTTGACGGATGGTACAGACAGTTATACTCCAGCAAGTGCTGTAAATGAAGAAATCTTGTCCCTGTTAAATCTTCAAGTGTTTCCAAATCCAACCTATGGAAAGTTAAACATTGAAATGGAGATAAGAGAAACAATGAACATTGAATCCATGCTTATGGATGTTTCAGGGAATAGAATCAAACCCCTTTTTAATGAAGAGATTCCTGTAGGGAAATACACAAAAGCTGTTCAATTAGATGGGCTTTCAAGTGGAAAATATATTATACAGTTTAAAGTCAATGAAAATATTTTTGCCAGAAAAGTGATTATGTTAAAATAAAATCTAGGATATATTTAAGCGTTTCAAGATGGATAAAATTGGTTTTCACTGAATTAATTAACACGCTCAAAATGAATCTTTTACATGAAATAATTTATACCTTTTTTCTTCTCATACTTCCTGTTATAGCATTCTTGGGCAATCATTGGATATTTTTTCGAAAGGAAATGCAGTTATTCCTACAATAGGGGTTTTGGTATTACTTTTTAAAGAAGAAGGACGTTAAGTAAGTGCTTGGACAGAAATAAGTTCCATATTTGACGAAAACTGTTTTTTTGCCAGACGAGGCAAAAAGCACAGGCATATCCTTAGATATGGCGAGTATTTTTAACGAAATATGGTGAAAAAATAGTCCGTCATAAT
>JANSWP010000165.1 GCA_024743405.1 Bacteroidota bacterium | reverse complement strand
GAGCCTTGCGAACATTTGGGGGAGCGAGTAATCCCGCAGGGTGAATGTTCGGGGAACATTCAAACGAGCGAACCGCACGCGGATGGGATGCTTGCGGGAAGCATTGAATTTTAGCCAAAATATCCACAGCCTTGATTTTTGCTTCTTTGTATTAAGACAAAGAAGAAATTGATAACAAATTGAGATTATTGAAAAATACTTTCATCGAGAATGATAATCTCGTCAGTTGACTCAAAATCAATCGTTCGTTTACCATTTTCATATAGTGCTTGTCCGGTTATTTTGACACTATACTCATCAGCATATTTTAAAAAAGGAATCGTTATTTCTGAACCCAAAGTCGCATAGGAAGAAAATCGATATGGACCGCGAAATACTTTCTTATTTTGAAAAATGAATTCCAATGAGACTTCCACATAGTTTAGTGTCCCTTCGTTTTCGAGTAAAGGATCCAGCTTACTTGAAATTTTGATACCATCTGTAAGAGTAGTATTTTCAATGACTGAAAAACTTTCTAATACTTGATCTGGATCTAATGACTCTAATAATAAAGGAGCAATTTCAAGTAAGATTGTTTGGCTATATACTTCTTGAAGTCCATTTATGGTATAATCCATTTTAAAATTAATAGGCTTTAAGAATAGATTCAACAATGATAATCCGTTGTCTGGTAATTGGATCTCAAATCGTACATTTTGATTGCCAATCGGAATAATTTTACCGACCGTCTGCCTATTTATTTTTAATGGCTGCTCTTCAATAGACGCTAGATTTTCAGGAAATTTTTCCGTTAAGACTAGATTCTCTTTCTTCAAAATCTGACTAACTTTTCTTAATTCCTGTTGATTATAGGACAAGGCAACTTCCATTTTTAGCTCCAATGCTACCTCGCCAGTCGGGTTGTAACTTACAAAACCCAATGCGGTTGGTTTTCCTGTATTTTGATTATTTGCAGGCAATAAAGAAGCTTTGGTAGGCAATGTATAATACTTGAATGGGGTATTAGGTAAGTTACTTACTTTACCAGCTACCAATACTTTCAAGTTACCTTCATCTCTAGGTTCTTCGATCTTTTTATTTCCATATTGACTATGAAAATCATTACAGAGTTTGTCAAATAAATTTTTAGTCCGTTTGTCTTTACTTAGTAATGTCGTACTTACTCTGTTAATTCTATAAGTTTGAAATTCGGCTAAAAGATTGTCCTTTTCCCATTTATTACTGGTCGTATTTAACTTGGTTAGGACTTGCTCCATGCTGTATACGAATAGCCGATTCAATAAAATACGTTCCTTTTCCCCCAGGTAATCTTTGTATGCTTTTGTATTCGTATCGGTTCTGTAGAATGGTGGAGGTGGATTGAAGTCACTTTTTTTCAAATTCTTATAATTGCTTTTAAAGACAACCTTATTTGCAGAAAAAACGTAATCCGTTTTTGAACTGTTAGAGGAAAGTAATTGTATCGGACTTTCATAGACAATACAGTTCGCGATAATTCTGATATAATTTCGATTTTTGGTTTGTAAACTCGTAAAAGTTGATTTCCGAGGAGCCGCTACTGGTACAAAAAGTGTGTCAGTTACTACAATATGATCCACATCAGGAAGGAATAATAAGATTCCCAAATTGATGTTTTTCGTATAATAGACATTGGTTTGGGTACCATCTGCTGAATAGCTATAATTCCTTGCTTTGTTTTTATTAAGATCTTCTTTTTTACCAATGGTAAAGTTCTTTATCACCTTCTTTTCGAGCCCATCTTTATACTCTTTAATTCGATTTAAAACAATAGACTTCACTGGTTTTGGTGCTTCTACATAACTAGATTTTCCTGACTTGTATGGGCGCATATGATCAAAAGAAGGCTCATAAGAAAAGGAGGAAGTCGCTTTTTGTCTGTTTTTGATTTCATTTGCTACAGGTCTTGACCAAGTTCCTTTTTTCCCATTGGCAGAAAGTACCCAAACATATTTGTGAGACGTAACAACCTTTCGCTCTGCTAATGCGGTGTATTTCGATGCATATTGAGTCGTTGAATACCTGTCGTTTTTTGTTTTCGCTTTATAAATTTTCTTGTTTACTTTATAATTGGCTTGTGTAAATAATGTATTAGAAAGGCAAAGAATCGCTAGAATAAAGAAGAACCCTTTAATATTTTTCATTTTGATATGATTTACTGATGAGTTAGAAAAAAGTTGGATTTTTGACTTCCCTGCCTGATTGATAATGAGCCAGGCAGGGAATTTTTTGGGAGGTCATATTTTATTCTGTTTCATCTATCCAGTCTGGCGCAATTAATACATTCTCTCCAAGTTCTATGGCTTCTTTGTCAATTACACTTTTTGTTTTTCCTTCTTTTTTATAGTAGGTCACTTTACTGGATAATGGAGCATCATTTTTTGGGAAAAGGACATACAAAGGATTCGGTGGAGTAGGGTTATTATTAATAAAGAAAGGCTTAATACTTTTCTTTATGGTTAAATCTCCTTTTTTCAATTCTAGTTTTGCTAATGCCAAGTCACTAGATTCGTTAGTAATTTTTGCAAAATCAAGCACACTACCATCAACGATAATTTGATTTGTCAATAATTCTAATGCATCAATATACCGTTCTCCTCTGTTGAGCTTTATCGTTTTTTGGATCGTAAAAGAAGCATTCGGTATATTTGAAATCACTTTTAATTGCATATCAAACTGAGGCTCATTTAATTTAGATTTATCTTTCTCTCCTAACATATTGAATTGCAAATAATCAACCTGTGCACCCATCGGTGATGTCCATACTTTAGATTCAGTTGTCCATTGTCTTGCCTCACTATGAATTTCTCCATCACTATTTGTATGACTAACTTCCAAGGTCAAAGCTCTAAGATCAAAATCAGGATTTATGTGTGGTAATCCCATGATAATTGTTGGAAAATCACTATTCACATCTACATCAATGATGTATTCCTCCTTCAACAAAGTTTCTTCATCCAAACCATATTTGCTAAAGCTAAGTAAGCCACCAAAAGTAGAAGGTCGTACCACCATTCTTTGTCTGGCAAAATCATAATTGATACTTCCTTTTCGTCTCTTTTTGACATCTTTAATTGAATTCTGATAACCCAATTTTAAAGCTTTTTCTCCCTTGGTCATCATATCCAATAATCTTTCTTTCATCTGTTTGTCATTCGTATTTACAAGCATAGATTGTAGCTTTTCAAGTTCTGAAACACGCCCCATCAAACTATCACTAAAGACTTCATTTTGGATTTTGGAAATTAAAGCATACATATTAGCATCATCCATACTTTGGGTACTATCAGAAGTACTTTCACACTCAACAATATCTACTTCCATCCCCTTAATATTATTTAATGTTTCTCTCACTTTTTGTTTAGTTTTAGTTCCTCCAGCTTTCAGAAACCAAACCTTCAAACCTGCTTCTTTCTTAGTGTTTTCTTCGAAATAATTGTAGACATTATTCCAATTGCCTTTGATTTTGTAACCACAAGGAGCAGTCAAACCGTTATAAGTTATATTCGCTCTTATCGGAATTCCACCTTTTGAACTTGCTAGTGCTTTAAAAACTGATGCGCCCAAAACGGTCAAGTCATAACTGATTACGATTTCTTGGCTGGCAGAAGTGGCTCCGTTAAAAGTAACCTTGGCATCTTTATTTCCAATAAATTTGCCTGAATCTGACAAGAAATCGATACTGGAAGAATTTAAAGGAATCGCTGATAATCTGATCTTGCTATTACCTGTTTTACGTTGGATTTGCCTTTTTGCATCTTCCACAACTTCAGGTTCCATCGCATAGGTAAACGATGCTACTAAAATTCCTCCTTCCTGGTTTTCCTTTGTTTTTATATCTTGATATTGATATCTCAAAATGGTCATTTTCGGTCTTACATTACCATTGACATCTACTCTTTCAGCCACTCTCAATTCATTTGGCATATAATACCATTGTTCAGATACTTGAGCATCCTGAAAAACAGTATACACTTTTTGTTCTCCATACTTGGTTGTTACACTGATATCATCGATTGTATTTTCTGCGGCGATACTAGGCTGTGCATAGGAAGTTGGATTAACGCCCATAAAACAAGCCACGAAGAATGCTATAGCCAATGTGTCTGTAAATAAAGATTTGCTGATTAAATTTTGGATACTTTTTATTGTCGTTTTCATAAGAGTTGTTTTTAAGAAGTGAAGGATTAAAAGTTGATTAATAATGATGGTACAAAGATGTTGTAAATGAGTACTCCAAACATCCACCCTTTTGAGGGTTATATGAATATCCTCATAAATGAGGAGGAAGGGAGATAAATGATATTTCTTCATTTTTCCATGATGAAAAAGGTTTCATAAGGTGCAAAGGTCACCTTTGATGAAAAAAATCTAAGCTGTGGATATTTTGGCTAAAATTCAATGCTTCCCGCAAGCATCCCATCCGCGTGCGGTTCGCTCGTTTGAATGTTCCCCGAACATTCACCCTGCGGGATTACTCGCTCCCCCAAATGTTCGCAAAGCTCATGTGGGTAGTTTTTTTGCT
>JANSWP010000130.1 GCA_024743405.1 Bacteroidota bacterium | reverse complement strand
CCTAATCTGGCAAAGCCAGTATCATAAAAAGTGAATTAAATTCTTCTTTGCCTTGATGCAAAGAAGCAAAAATCAAGGCTTGGGATATTTTGGCTAAAATTCAATAGCCCTCCCTCAAACAATCCAAATGCTCGCAAAGCTCACGTGGATAGTTTTTTTGCCTTCGCTTAATTGAATTTCTTAACCCCAAAATCTCCAATGCCCATGCATACTCCGAATCAACTTTTGCCATGTTAGCGCAAAAGGTTATTGATTAGATACTAAGGAACGCGTATGAAATAAGTTCCTAAGGATGTGCCGCAACCCAAACCTCTCCATCTTCAAAAATCTCTTTTTTCCAAATTGGAACCGTTTCTTTCAATGTATCAATCATAAACTGACAAGCTTCAAAGGAAGCTTTACGGTGAGGAGTAGAAACCGCAATAATCACCGCTATTTCACCAATTTCTAATGTTCCCACTCTATGATGAATAGCAATTTTTCGGGAAGGATATTTCTCAAAAGCTCGTTCGGCAATTTTTGTCATTTCAGAAATCGCCATCGGTTTATAAGATTCAAATTCTAAGCGAACCACCTTTTTGCCTTTCGTATTATTTCTAACGGTCCCAATAAAAACATCAATAGCGCCAGCATCATCTGAAGTGACAAAATCAATGCAAAATTTAGGATCCAATGGTTTACTTAAAATTCTTATATCTGTCATTTTTCAGAAAAATTCTTTTTGCACTACCCTACTTCATTTTCAACTTCTAACCGACGATCTTTCTCCACCCAACCATCTAATAGATCAATGATTCGAGTACCGTATTGAGCGTTTTTTTCAGAGTGCGTCACTTGAATAATCGTCACCCCTTCCCCATGAAGTTTCTTGAATAAATCCATAATGATTTCACCTTGAGACGTATGCAAATTACCAGTAGGTTCATCCGCCAAAAGTAGCTTTGGTTTGGCAATAATCGCCCTTGCGACACCCACCAATTGTTGTTGTCCACCTGAAAGCTGATGTGGAAACAAGTCTTTTTTAGCAACCATATTAAACCGATCCAATACATCAGCGACCATACTTTGCCGTTCTTTTCTCTTCACATCACGGTATAATAAAGGCGTTTCAATATTTTCATAAACCGTGAGTTCTTCGATCAAATGGTAAGCCTGAAAAATAAACCCCATATAATGCTTATTAAAGTCATTTCGTTTCCGCTCTTTGAATTTATGAACTGGCTCATCAAAAAAAGTATACTCACCGCCAGACGGCTGTTCAAGCAAACCTAAAATATTTAATAAAGTTGACTTTCCTGCTCCAGAAGGGCCCATAATGGTCACAAATTCACCTTGTTCAATGTCCAAGCTGATGTTTTTTAAAACAAAAGATTTGTGAAGCCCATTGCGGAAATACTTTTCGATGCCTTTGAGTTTGATCATATTTAGAACGGTTTTTTATGAAAGACACTTTTGATCTCCAAATGTGCACATTTCTTATAATTCTATAAAAAATTAGCGCTTAAAATTTGTCTTTCTGTATTTTTTTAAAAGTCAGGTGATTTCAAATAAGGTATTTGCAACGGGTGTGCCATTTAATCCAACAATTTGACAATCAATTGTTTAACTCCAAAAAACCAAGCTTAACTTTATTTTATTTGTTCAAATTTGGACGAAAATTGTTCGGAAATGGACGGTAAAAAAATAAAAAGGTGATTCGGAAAGATTCTGAATCACCTTTTTAGGTAAGGAACGTGTATGAAATAAGGTACCCAAATTTTGCACAGCTATTTTTTCTTTACTGGGTTTGCTTGATGCAATAGCATCAAAAGCAAAAAACGCAGACATACCAATAGGTATCTGGGATTGCTTGTGCCGGTGGCACAAAGGCATAGCCAAAAAGTATTTTTAACGAAAAATGAAGGACAAATTCTGAAAAGAATTTGCCGCAAAGCGGATGGGTGTGCCACAAGTGAAATGGGTAGGTTATTTATTTCCTTCTCTCTTAGGCAAAATAGAATAATAAATTCGCTATTTATTCTACACAGGCTTCCTTTTCTTCACAAATTTAGCAATTCCTCCACTTAGATATACCTGATTCCACCACCAAACAGATAAATGCTTGAACAACATTTTCTTTCGCATTTTATAAGTTTGATAATGCTTCATAATTCCAAGATATGAATTCATGCTGCTCAAAAAAGAATCAAGTTCTTCTTTGTTTGGTTTATGATCTGTAGCCAAGTTGCTTTGTTTTTTGATGGCTTTGTAAAAGTTTCCTTTGGTTCTTTTTCCAATGTAAATTCTATTGGGCTTAATGACAACACCTAAAAATTTGACACCTTTGCTATAATGTTGTAAATACATTTTCTTTGGGTGCAAAGTCAAATTCAATTTTGATTTCAAAAAGTCAGCTATGATTGGGAGAATAGACTTTAGATATGCTTTGTCTTGGTGGACAATGATAAAATCATCGACATATCGCCCATAATATTTGATCCCCAATTCGTGTTTTATGAAGTGATCGAAACTGTCCATGTAGAGGTTAGCAAATATCTGACTGGTGAGATTTCCAATGGGTAATCCACATCCTTGCTGACTTTGAAAAAGACTTTTGCTCTTTGGTAGATCTTTCCAGTTGGATGCTTTTCCTTTAATGATGCAGTTCTTGGTACAATCATTATATATCACTTGACGACACAATCTTATGATGATGTCTTTATCGGTTTGTTGGTATTTTGCTTCAATAAAATTCACCAAGCGTTTGTACAAAACATCTTTTTTGATGTGCATGAAAAAGCCTCTTATGTCCAATTTCAACACATAACAATCCTTTGCATAATTCTGTGAACACTTACGAATAAATTTTGCTGCTCGTTGGATTCCAAAATGTGTCCCTTTCCCTTCTCTACAAGCATAACTATCAAAGATAAATTGCTTTTCAAAAAGTGAATTGAGTTTCCCAATAATCAAATGATGTACAATGCGATCCCTAAAATCAGCTGCAAATATTTCCCGATGCACAGGATCACAAATTATAAATGCGATAGACCGGGAAATCTGATAACTATCATCGTTGATTTCCTTGCACAATTGAATAAGCTTGCTTTCATAATCCACTTCAAAAGCTAGGGCATTGACCGTATTTCGCTTATTCTTTCGGCAAGTGAAATAAGCTTCGAATAACTCATACGGCTCTATTTGTGGTTGAATTGGATGATCAAATATAGATAATTGCATAGCCATGAATTTAAAAGAGCTGCCGAACAATTACCCGACAGCCCATTTTATTTTGTCTTGCTTAAAACCCCGAACGGCACGGACATATTTGTTGTTGTCCTTATTGTTGTTGTTCTGATTGCCATTGTTGAAGTTCTGTTTCCACGCATTGTTGTTGTCGTTCTCCGTAGAACTCCAGTACCAATCAGCCGCAAAACCGCCAGTATAAATAAAAGTGTTTTGATGTTTGCGAGGAACCTCACACGCATCTGATCATCTTACCAAAACAATAATGTTTTACCAAGACATCAATCTATGACGGACCTTCTGCCACCCACCCGAAACTGATGTTTCGGTTCCTTCCTTTTAAAGGTCGGTTTACGACCTTTAATCACGACTTTGGTCGTGACCTTTCAGTCATCCTTTTATCGCTTTTAAACAAAACCTTGCTCATTTACTGCCACCTTGGCAACAGTAATTCCGGCTATCTTTTAGTTTGAAAGTAAAAAGTTAAAAGTTGAAAGTCCAAACTTTACTAACTTTCTAACTTTTCTAACTTTCTAACTTTCTAACTCTTATTCCGCCAGCCTGTTATCTGTTTACCTATGCTTTCCATCATCTGACTCAGTTCTGCTTGCTTCCTGATAGACAATATCTTCATATCTACACATAAGCGTATTTCCAGTTTGAGTACCTCAAAGTCATCTAAGAACTGCTCAAGGTATTCTCTTTTATCTTTCGCTTTATTAGCCCTATAAATGCTTCTAACCAATTGTATGCTATCCCGCTTCATATCTTGACCAAGGGTATACTTATATTCCTTCGGAAAATCTTTGGTGTAATCAAATATCTTCAATACCAACTGATACACCTCTTTAAAAACCGGTAGATCATAATACAGTGCCATAAAAAATAAAAATCGACCGCTACGCGGTTAAATGGTTAAATTGATAAATAGTTAAAAAGCCCGAACGGCACGGACATATTTGGTGGAGCCCTTAAGGCTGTCGTCCTGATCGCCACCGTTGAAGGACTGCTCCCACGCAAAGCTGTCGTCGTCCTCCGTAGAACTCCAGTACCAAACAGCCGCAAAACCGCCAGTATTCGTAGGAGCAGGAGCCCCCGGTCCAATGGTCCGATACATTAAGTTCAACTCTCCCAAACTGGGCAAATACCATTCAGTACCTAATGCGGTACATAGAGCATTAGCACTGCCTACTTCAGTACATTGAGAAATAGGATTACCGGCACCATCTACTCCACCGAACGATGCTTTAGATAGATGTCGTTCAGTAATGGATTGAATATTAGTCCCGGAACACCCCCATGGTGCTCCACTACTTTGATCAACGGCAGCAGCTAACAATCCATGCTCTCCGGAAGCATCCAGATGAAAAATAATACCTCCTAGAGTGGGGTGAGCTTGTCCTACTTTCAGAATCGTTTTCCATTCCGGATTACCTGAAGCATTAATCGTCAGTATCTGACCTTCTGTACCTCCAGATGGCAATTCCTTCTCCGATGAGGTCTTCGCATGCAGCGCAAAGGGTACGCTCAGCAGTTCCGTCGTCCCCGTTATCGTGTAGCTTGTGCCACCCGATGCTGTAGGGTCCGTTTCCGTCTTTAAAAAATAAGGTCCACCGCTGCTCCAGTCTATTCCCGAAAATGTCCCGGTAGTAGGCGTACCTCCGCCTATCTCAAGACTCACAAGACCGTTCGCGTTTGTCGTCCCACTATGTGTCTCCACATACACTGCCGTCCCACTTGAACTGCCTTGCAGCACACTTACCTGCATCCCTATCCCTTGGCTTACGATCAAGGCGTCAGCAGCATCTCGTAGTATCGCCTGATAACTCATCTGCTCCGGTGCCTGACCATACACACTTGTATAGCCCAATAATACAACGAATATTAATAATATATTTTTCATAAGTTTATTTTTTTTGTACCAAGCCAAAAGAATAAGTTTGACATTTGGACAAGTTTATCAAGTCGATTGACAAAACTCCCATTCTCGCCCCTAACCCCTAAAGGGGAACCTCCTCCCGCAAACCTATAGGATTCGGGTCTCTGAGCGTGGAGGTTCCCCTTTAGGGGTTAGGGGTGAGAACAGCAAAAGTGTCAACTATCTTTTAGGGTTTGATAAACTTGTCGACATTTGGACAAAATTATTTTGGCTCTAGTTTTTCTTAAAAAATGCTTGCATAGCAGGGCTACGGAAGTATTTTTTAAGAAAGAATGGGAGCAAAAGAAGTCGTCCAGATGATCAAGTCATTTTTTTGGCGTTACTTATTATTTAATTTATTTTAAGCACTCTTTTCCTTTCCCATATGAAATACATACGGCTAATTGGAACTCCAGGTTGGCACCCCTGATATGATCTTAAGCACCTGACCTTCTGTACCTCCGGTAGGTAATTCTTTCTCCGCCAGCGTTGTCGCATGCAGCGCATACGGCACACTTAGCAGCTCCGTCGTCCCCGTAATCGTGTAGCTTGTGCCACCCAATGCTGTAGGGTCCGTTTCCGTCTTTAAAAAATAAGGTCCACCGCTCCAGTCTATTCCCGAAAATGTCCCGGTAGTAGGCGTACCTGCCCCTATCTCAAGGCTCACAAGACCGTTCGCGTTTGTCGTCCCACTATGTGTCTCCACATACACTGCCGTCCCACTTGAACTGCCTTGCAGCACACTTACTTGCATCCCTATCCCTTGGCTTACGATCAAGGCGTCAGCAGCATCCCGTAGTATCGCCTGATAGCTCATCTGCTCAGGGCTTTGAGCATATACCCCCGCGCTGCACAGCAGCGTCAATAATACATAGAAGGTTACTCTTTTCATCTTGTTAGAATTTCAGTATTTTTTGTGTAAATAAAATTGCTCTTTCCGATCGTAATTCCAGCGTATAATTCCCCGGTAGCAAATCCCCCAAGTTCAAGTGTCCCGTTCCCCCTTTCAACTCGCCACTCTGCAACAGCTTCCCGCTGTAGTCCCATATTTTATAATCCAACGGATAGTCTTCCGACGATATGTTCAAATACCCTTCGAAGGGATTCGGATAAATGCTGATTTCATCATATCCTATCCTTACGCTCCTTATCTCGGAATAACTGAAACTCCCGTCGTAGTCCGTCTGCTTCAAACGGTAATAGGACAAACCCTTGTAGGGACTTTCATCTGCATGACTGTAACTTTGGGCCTCCGTAGTCGTGCCTGACCCCGTCACCTTGCCTAAGGACTCCCAATCCCGACTATCCTGTGAACGCTCAATCGTAAAATAGTCGTTGTTCACCTCCGTAGCCGTCTCCCAGCTCAATTCGACCTGATTCGTCTTCGTCGCTTTCGCCTCGAAATACAGCAATTCGATCGGCAGGTTCGTCACCTCAAACGCCTGCTGAACACCCTCATCAACCGAGGGACCACTCCCTTTATACGTGTAAGCTACCTGACCTACGCTATAGCTCGACGTGCCGCCTGTGCCAGTCCCATTTCCACCTGTACTCAACACCGCCTGTTGACCATATAGTAGCACCGGAAAAATCAGCACAAATAATAATAAGCTTCTTTTCATCTTTTTTTGTTTTGGTTTACTCCTAATCTTTTAGGCAAAGTGGAATAATAAAGTAGTCGTTTTAGGTGAGTCATTTTTTCTTTTAAGAGATTTTAAAAAACCGCGTATAGCCTAGCTAAATAAGGCTTTTTTAAAGTTTCTTTTAAGAAAAAAGGGCAGCATAAAATGGCTAATTTATTATTAGACATCTTTACAGAATAACTTCAATGAAGCTAAACAGTATTTTCCCGTCATACTTCTTTATTTTTATCAGCGATAGCTAAGGCTATCCCTTCAAAAAATGCCTCCTCTGACGAAAAAATCCATGTTCCCATTCAATAAATTTATTCTGTAAAGAGGTCTATTCTATTTTGCCTTAAGGATTTTCGGATTTCTCGGCATTCCTAATTATACTTTAAGACTCTAAAAATAATTGATTGTGAATAGCTTATATTGCCAATTTAGATCGATTCGTTTTTTCTAGAATCTTGGAACTCAAAATGGCAGAAACCTTTATTTTCATTAAGTGTTTCGCTTTATTTGGGGTCTGTCAAAAAATAGCTAAGTTACTGTTTTTCCAGTAACTTAAGTCGATTTTTTTCTTTAAAAGCACCCCGAAAGTACCCTAAAAAGGGTATATTCGGGGTAAGAAAAATTTCGATATATGCAAACTACCAAATTAAATTCGGATATTCTTTTTACTGGGCAAGAAATGTAAGGCAATCGCAAGAAAACTGAAGTTTTGTTTTTTTGTGGTCAAAAACAAGATGACAAAAAATGCAGCATTAGATTCCTTTGATAGCTACTTTGGTGGAATACCAGATCCTCGAAAACTTCAAGGCCTTTTGCACAAATTACGAGATATTATGATAATAGGTATCTTATCCGTTATCTGTGGAGCAGATGATTTTACAGAGATGGAAGAATTTGGCAAATCAAAGGAATCATTTTTGAAGAATTATTTAGAATTAAAGCATGGGATACCCTCTCCTGATACTTTTGGGGGCGTATTTTCAATAATAGATCCCGAAGAATTCAGGAAATGTTTTATTGCTTGGGTCAAAGATTTATGTGGCGATATGAAAGGGGATATAGTGAATATGGATGGAAATCTGCGGCAGCAAAGCTGCCGAAAAAACATTATGGAGGGAGGTCTTTTAACACCTAAAAATCAAGCTTAACTTAATTTTATTTGTTCAGATTTGGACGAAAATTGTTCGGAAATGGACGGTTAAAAAATAAAAAGGTGATTCAGAATCTTTCCGAATCACCTTTTTAGGCAAAAGCATAGTTTATTAGCATTCGCTTACAAAACCAATGCTTTCACCTCCGCCCATTCATAATATCGAGCACCATTTCTTAGCTCCTCTGTCGAAATCTTAGTTAATTGAAATTCAGAATCTGGTGATTGAACACTTTCGGTCATTTCCATTTTATGAAGCGCTTCGTATGTCTCATAGTCCAATTCCATTCGCCCATCTAATTTCTGTTGGATATTGAAATTAGCGACAATATCCTTCCATTCAGGCTGTAATTTACCTTCAAAGACTTTCGATTTGGAGCCACTTCCGTATCCAAAAAATCCAAATTTCTCTCCGATCAAATTTGAGTCCTCTAAATAATCTTGTTCAAGAGTACCCATTAATGCCAAAAAGATGGAACAAGCGTACATATTTCCTACTTCGCCAGAAGCCTTCTCAGATTTGCCCAATTTCGCATTCGCAAATAACTGGTAAGGTTCCGTTTTCGTAATGGCTCTCAAAAAACTACCATAAGCTTTATCAAACTCAGCTTGGCTTTCAAAATTTTCCAAGAAGGGTTCTGCCAATTCGTATTTCCATGCAAAATCTCTCCACTGACCTCTCAATTTTAATTCAATCATAAAAATTTCAGAAGCTACTCGTCGACCATGTGCAGCATAAGGTAAGTGAAAAATAAGGCGTTCCCATTTATTCAACAAAGGTTCCTTTTCAGAAATTTCATTCCGATTGACTTTCTTATTTCGGAAATCCTCCAAAGCCTCTTTTATTCGATTTTGATAAGTCTGATTCGAATAAGGTCCGTCAAAAATTGGCGTGTCTTTATGTAAAGTCAAATAGGAATCGTTTTCATCCAAAATTCCATTAACCTCTAAAGAATCAGGTAGCTTTGATAAAATCTCTTCGGCTGAGATATGATCAATTCCAGCCAAATTCAAGACCTCTTGAATGACTTCTTTTTTCTCAAATCTTCTTTTAGGCTTGAAGAAATCATGTACGCCACGTGTCGCCACCCCAAAGGTTCCTTCAATTTCAAGTAATCTCGGATTATGTTTAATAAGCATTCCTATCGCGCCCGCACCTTGAGTGTACTCTCCAGTTGAAGCTAGTTCATATTTTGCAAAATCCGAACATACCACAATGCCCATTCGACCTTCCTCATTACGCACCCAATCTAGTGTATTTTGTAACGCATCTACCCCTCCCACACAAGCAAAGGTCAAATCCACCACATCACAATTCGTAAAACAATTCTTGCCATAAGTATTTCTATACTTACGACGAAGCATTTCGAGCATATAAGTCGCCGTTGGTTTTGCTCCATCTAAGGCACTTTCAGTCCCCATATAAATACGCCCGATATCGTTCGGATTGAGTTTGTTTTTTTCAATAAGTTCTACTACCGCATTAGCGGCCATCGTAGCCGCATCTTCATGAACATCAGGAATAGCCATCTTCTCTAACCCTAATCCCTTGTTTAATTTTTCAAAAGAAATGCCCCTTTTTTCGGCTAATGTTTGTATTGGTAAGTATAAATTTGGAATGTATAAAGCCATGTCGTCGATACCAACTGAGATTGAATTTTGTGCGTTCATTTTAAGTGATAATTTTGGAAAATTTGTTTTACAACATGAAATAGTAAAACATGTTTGAGCTTTCGTTCAAAAAAGAAGTGAAAAAAAAAAGATTTTACGATTTCCAAAAGAAGGATTATACAACGACATGGCGCTTTAAATAACCATATTAACACCGTGCCGTTGTACTATATAAATTTTATAACTCTCGAATCTTAATGTTCCGATACCAAACTCTATCTCCGTGGTCTTGGAGAGAAATTCGTCCTTTTTTCGCTTGACCAAATCCTTTCATATCGCGGAATTTACTATTCTTAATCATTTCATTCCACTCTGGCGTATGCATTTGGAATTCAACAACTTTTCGCCCATTTAACCAGTGTTCTACATGACCATTGTTACTAATTAAACGAATCTCATTCCACTCGCCTGCTGGCCGTACAGCGACATATTTACACTCAATCATATCGTATAAATCACTCGCTCGATGAGTTGGAATTTTTGCATCAGGGTGACAAGTATTATCCAAAACTTGCATTTCAGGTCCTGTATTCCATGCATAATCATAATCATCACTTTCGACTACATTGTAAATGATGCCACTATTTCCACAAGGTTGAATTTTCCATTCCAATTTGAATTCATAATTCTCGTATTCATCATCTGTAATAATGTCGCCACCATCTTCCGCTTGCCAATGTCCATCTGCTTTTTTGACCACATCTAGTGTCAGTGCCTCATCCATCACTTTCCAACTACTTCCAATCGTTTGTTTTTTGAAATTTCGCCAACCATTCGTTGTTTCTCCATCAAATAATAATTTCCAGCCGGCCGCTTTTTCAGCTTCAGAAAGTGCATTATGGGGCGTAGGTTGGGGTGCATCAACGACAGTCCCATTATTGTTTTGGGGAATACTATTTAAGGTGTACCACGCTTCTGTTGTCCACATTTCATTGCCTTTATCACTCATCCATTTGGAAGGAAGTCGAACATAGACAACATGTCTCTCTTTCATACCGTCCATTTTTAAAAAGACTTTTTTACGATCGTTAGATACACTTGCCGAACGAACTGTCAAACGCTCTTCATCCATTTTTGGACCACCATATTCGATCGTTGGTTTATACCACCATTGGGAGACTTCATAGTCTTCAGGGTTCCAACCCAATCCATCAGGAAGAGCTTCTGTAAATTCGATCTCCATACCATTAGACTTCACCCGAACCGCCAACATTTCAAAAGTGGATTCACTATTATAGGTCAATTTCTGAAGCCCGTACCACAGTGTTCCGTAGTGCTGCCAGTTACCAGAAGAACCAACACCACCGACATAAAGTGAGCCATCTGGGCCCCAAGCCATTCGATTCACTCCAGCCTCTAATCCTTGTATGAAACGGAAAACACAGCCTTGATATTCACCATCAACCTTCTCTACAAATACACGTTTAACACCGCCATTAGTGACTTCCCCATGTATCATTTGACCTGCATAAGGCCCATCATTCAATGCCAAAGGAGTCGTAGGAGAGTTTCCTATTTCATCTTGTGGTAACCAAACTACCGGCTGCTTAACAGGCACATCTTTCATCCCAACTGGATCAACGGCATAAGAATTAAAAAAGGCATCTTGTGTGATGTGTAAGATCTTGCACGAAGGCAACCAATCCCCTTGATTGTCTGCAACAAAAATTTCATTGTCAACACCTAAGCCGATTCCGTTCGGAGTACGCAATCCTTGTGCGACAAAGGTTAACTCACCTGTTTCTTTAGAAATTTTAAAGGTCTTCCCACGATCAGGAGCTTGTGGATTGGCACTAGCACCACCAGGCAAGATTGCAATGGCTGTATTTCCATAAAAATAGCCATCTTTATAAACGAGACCGAAAGCAAATTCATGAAAGTTGGCAGTAGTTGTCCATGAATTACAAATGGTTCGATATTCATCTGTTATTCCGTCACCGTCATTGTCAATAAGTTTTGTCAACTCCTGCTTTTGTAAAACATATATTTCATCATCGACTACTTTCAAGCCCAAAGGTTCTGCTAATCCTTCCGCGATTTTTTGATGCGACATTTTGGAAGGATCGCCTGAATCTGATCCATTGACTACATAAACTGCACCTGCAGCATCCCAGGTACTTACTACAGCACGACCATCAGAAAGGAAATCAAGTCCACCTACTTTTGGAAGAAAATCATCTGGTCGAGCCTGTGCTAAATCATAACTTGGATGTACTTCTGTAACAGGAAAACCATCTCCAGGAATTTGAGTTTCACCACCCATAGTAACCGCACCATCAGGTCGGTCATTTTGATTATGGACAATCACGGTAGCAGGCACATAAGTAAATTCAGAAGTTCCATAAGGTCTCCAAAAAAACTCAAGCGACTTACCACCAGCACCCTGGAAAAATTCAATTTTAAAAGAATGATACCCCTCTGCAAGTGCCATTTCTCCATCTTTAGGACCCGCACCATGTAAGCCATCATGATCAATAACTTCCATATCATCAATCCACAGTTTTGAGCCATCATCACTAGCTAAACGAAATACATAATTATTATTGGTCGGAATTTTTAAATACCCTTCTATATGAATAGCAGAATGATCTGCCAAATCCACAAGATCCCCTGAAAGTAAATTAACCTGAGGAACAATACCCTCGAACTCAGGCGTTTGGTCGGAGTTAACATCTGCCAACTTACTTAGAGGATAATCGTGTGAATAAATACTCAATAACCCACCAGGAAACATTTCATTATCTGCGATGCCTTCTTTTGATGACTCAAAATCAGTAGCTTCTGGCGCATTCCCCTCTGGTATTGATGCTACTGCTTCTTCTTCTTCCTTATCCAAATCCATGATATATTGAACCATGATAGTAATATCGCCTTCATCCATATCATGATGCGGTGTCATAGGTGCTTCACCCCATACACCTTTACCTCCATTTTTCACTTTACCAACCAACATCGCCACATTTGCTGGATTATTTTCATACTTTTTTGCAACGTCTATATATGCAGGACCTACTGTTTTAGCATAAGTATTATGGCATGTTTTACAGTCTGTTCGAGCGATTAATCGATATCCTAATGGCAATTCTTCCTCCTCTGCACCAACTACTTTATTAGGATTTTCAAGCAATGGTTGTTTAGTAAAAGTGGTCGTAAATGCTGTGGAACCATTTGATTTTAATATTAGCTTTCCAAAAGCATCAATCGCATTTAATCCTTTTTCTTCTCGTTCTTCGGTTTTCTCCACTGTCCATTCCCCATCTGTTTTGATACTTTGAACCATCGAAATAGAATTCACATTAATATCTAAAACTACTTGAGCGCCCTCTGGAACATTAGAAGTTTCGAACGTTCTATCCAAGCCTGCTAGTTTGCTAGGGTTTTCAACATACTCAGGTGATTCTGACACCTTAATCACTGTACCATCTTCCAGCATCAAATCATAATTTAATATCGCATGACTGTTGTCAAAACGATGACCTCGATACTGTACTTTTGGCTTTTCTACATTGCCATTTTGAACCACTGACCAAGGTTCTGTATATTCGTTAATTGTCCAAAAATCCCCTATAGTGGAAGGCTGAGGACCATGTACGGTAGTGTAAACAGCACCATCAAAATTAACTCCTCCTTTCCATGCTTTCGATAAAGAACCATTTTTAGCACTATACGCAACCCACATATTGTCATGCAATGCCATGGTGATCATTCGAGGTGTTTGGTCTAAGACAGAGCGAAATACCCAAGGACTATGTGGTCTATCAATGGAAGACTCTTTTTCTGAATCACCGCACCCAATAAGGAAAAAAGAAAATACAATGAGACAAGTTGGTAAAATCGTTTTGAAATAGTTGAACATAATAAGTGAGTTGAAATAATGATTTGTATTGTTTGACCAGTACTAGCTTTGAATGATATTTAGTAACGAGTAAAGAATAAGTTTATTTGGTCGTTTATTATTTACCCTATAAGTGCTTGGACAGAAATAAGTTCCATATTTGACGAAAACTATTTATTTGCCAGAAGAGGCAAAAAGCACAGGCATATCCTTAGATATGGCGAGCATTTTTAACGAAATATGGTGAAAAAATAGTCCGTCATAATGTGTG
>JANSWP010000119.1 GCA_024743405.1 Bacteroidota bacterium | reverse complement strand
CTAAAAATTTTACAAATTGAGAATCAATGATTTATGGTTCTGGCGATAAATTATTAAGGGAGTTTGCCGAGGCAAATGACCGCAATAATTTGAAAGGCAGGTTCATAAAGCGTTGGTTTTTAGGAAGTAAAAATTTAGATACACTCTTATTAAAACTTAAACCCAACTCTACCGAACCAATAAGCTCCATCTGCGCCCATTTGAACAGAATCATTGAAACCACCTTGGTCCGTCCAACCATCAAATTGTGGTGTTGGATATTCGTTTAAGATATTATTTCCGCCTATCGTTAATTTCAATTTTTCATTGATATTGTAACTCAAACTCAAATCAATAACCATTGCAGCTTTGTAAATATCAGTCGCAACTGAACGCAATGCATCAGCTTCGGCTTGGTTACTTGCTGGAGAATCGACCCATTGGAAATCTTGTAATTCAACTTCTGAAAATTGAGTCAAAGAGATATTTGCAGAAAATTTTGAACTTGAGTAACCAAGATTCAAACCAAATTTATAATCAGGAGCCGCAGCTTCCAAATAAGCTTGAGAGAAAGGACCAAAGAAAGTAAATGGATTCAATACTTTACCATTTTGAGTATTGATGATGTCCTTGATTTCTGTGCTATTAATATTTCCAGCCAAACCTACGGTAATAGCATTGCTCCCTGCACCTAAGTATTTTTTATAACTCAAAACGATATCTACACCCTGAGTTTGTGTATTCACGCCATTAGCAAAAAACTGTGCAGCTTCAGCTCCTACACCTAAATCACTAGCGTCAAAATTATCTGTCAAAATGATTCGATCATCTACCGTAATATTGTAGGCATCAATAGTAGCGGTGAAACCGCCATTTCGGTAAGTCAAACCAATTCCAGTGTTGAAAGCAGTTTCTTCTTGAAGCGCACCAATTCCAAATGCTTTAGCGACAGTACTTGTATTTGAAGCCAAAAGTGTTCGAACAGAACTACCTGCCACGATATTGTTAAATAATAAATTATAATGAATTTGAGCTAAAGAAGGCGCTCTAAAACCAGACGAAACGGAACCTCTTAAAGTAAAGTTACTTCCAATCTTATATCGGGAAGCTAATTTAAAATTGAAAGTCTCACCAAAGTCTGAATAATTTTCATAACGTACTGCTCCACTTAGCAAAAATGCATCAGTTGCGTTGAATTCGATATCCAAATACATACCTAAGTTTGTTCGGTTTTTATCAACCTCATTGGCTGGCGAATAACCTGGGAAACCTTGCGAACCACTTGGCAATTGGTCTCCGTTAGCATCAACAGCAGGTACTTGTATTGCAGGATTAGTGATAGCAACTCCAAGGGTGTCATATAATGCATAAGAGCCTTCTTCTCCTGCAAATATTTCAAAGTTTTCGGTACGGTATTCCATCCCAAATGCGACGTTCAATCCGGCAGCGATATCATCATAGAATTTTGAAAAGTCTAAACCAGTCGTATTCATAGATAAGCTGTGTCCACCTGCATCAAATTCTGTAGGAGAAGCACTTCCTAGAGAAGCATTGTTAGTTCCTTTAATGAAGTAGTGAAAAGTATTGTTTCCTGAGGTATTGTTGAAATCAATTTTCCAACCATTGTCCATTGTATGTCTCATCCCCGCAGAAACAGAAGCATCAGTAATTATTGAGGTGATTCGAGGAGTAAATCCATTTGGATATAAGCTAGGAACTGCACGATTATCGCCATCATCAAAACTGCCTCTTGAGAATGCATATGCATCCGTGTCTCTATAGTTTCTTCCACCAAATGCATATAATTCAGTATTGTCATTTAATGGAACTGCTGAATTGATCATGAAATTGAAGCCATCAATTGCTGCACTCCCATATCCTTGTCTCCAAGCGAAACCCGGACGAAGTGTTCTGTTTTTTGATAAATATTCGGTGGTGAAATTTGCATAACCACCTTTTTCTCCAATGTTAACTCCGTAATTCAAATCAATTTTTACAGTCTCTCCATCCCAACTTTTTTCTTCCCCATCAATCCTTTCTTTTCCTTCAATATTGAAAAGTGCATCGCCATATTCTTCTTCATATCCTTCACCAACTCCTGTGCTGTAAGCACCATAAGTGACACTTCCAGTCACTCCATCCGTTTGGTCTTTTAATACGATATTAATTACCCCAGCAATTGCATCGGAACCATATTGAGCAGAAGCACCATCTCGTAATATTTCCATTCTTTTAATAGCGGCAGCAGGCAATGCATTCAAATCTGTACCTGAATTACCACGACCTCGAGTACCAAATACATTAACCAAAGAAGATTGGTGTCTTCTTTTTCCATTAATTAATACCAATGTTTGGTCAGGACCTAAACCCCGCAATGAAGCAGGATCAATATGGTCAGCACCATCCGAACCTGACTGTTTAGTCGCATTGAAGGAAGGTGCGGAATATTGTAATATTTGATTGATATCAGATTTACCAGTCGTACCAGCGACTTCAGCAATATCGATTATATCAACGGCAACGGGCGAGTCCGCATTAGATCGGCTGTAACTTCTAGAGCCGACAACTTGTACCTCGCCAAGTAAGACACCAGTTTCCATTTGGATACTTAAATTGTCCTTTCCATCTAGAGCGATATCTTGTGCTTTAAATCCAGTGTAACTAAAAGATAAGACAGCATCACTTGAGCTTACGGAAAGCTTGAAAGAGCCATCATAATCAGAGATAGTTCCGTTAAAGGTTCCTTTTTCGAGGATATTTACCCCAAACAAGGCTTCGTTGTTGGCATCAGTTACGATACCTGTTACTGTAGTTTGTGCACTTAGTTGTACACCAAAAAGTGTAATTAGTAAGAGTAAAAGGTTTTTCATAAGAAAAATTAAATTGATTAATGATATGTTGTTTAGATAGGTAGCGAAGCGATTAAATTGATTTAGAGCATTTAAAATCAATTCTAAAACTTACCAAATGTAAAACAAAAGTTAGGCAAAGTTGATATTTAAATACAATCTTGTTTTTTGAATATTAATTATTTAGGAACTTAACACCCTCATTAAAAAATGCAAGACCCTATTTTTTTCGTAGCAATACTACCGCCTGAAAAAATTCAAGAAAAGGTTACGTCACTAAAAGAATATGCTTTTAGAAAATTTAATTCGAGCCATGCACTAAAATCTCCTCCACATATTACGTTACAGCCTCCTTTTCGATGGAGTTTGAAAAAGCTAAAGCGTCTGAAAGATTCATTGAAAGTATTTTCAAAAACTAAAGTGCCCTTTTTGATTGAATTAAACCATTGGGATCATTTTTCCGATAAAGTCATTTTCATTGATATTACTCCCAATCCGCAATTGATAGATTTTCAGGAATGGATTTCTACTCATTTGGTAGATGAATTGCGTCTGAAAAAAGACCATCGACCCTATCATCCGCATATGACAGTGGCTTTTAAAGATCTTAAATCCTACCTTTTTGAAAGGGCATGGGCACACTTCTCAGATATTCATTTTGTTGAAAAATTTGAGGTGAATGAAATATTTTTATTGAGGCATAATGGGAAAAGGTGGGACATAATTGATAATTATACCCTAGGCTCTTAAGCCAAGTTTAAAACCAACATGTTGTCGATAAATAGTTGAAACCAAATGAAGACTATAATCTAATCAAAAATTAAGCAAAAACACCGAAGCCTGTCTAATTTGGCGGGTGGCGGGATAAATCACTGTTTGACTGGAAGGAGTTTGATTTATCTAGACTTTTTGTTTCTTGCCATCACTCTTTTGCCTCTAGGCAAAAGCCCAGCGAATGCCAAAAGAAAAACAACCAGCTGAAAAAAGTATATGCTGAAAATTTCATGATAAATTTGAATGAACTTCTTTATCCCCTCTTAAAGGGCTTTTTTCCAGCATAGCAATGGAAAAACCTAGTTTCTAAGTAATCAACTTTTGCGCACCTGAGGCGAGAGTGGATTGGAAGACCTATTGGCATTGGATATTCAAGTGAGTGAACCGCAAAGCGGGTGGGTTTGCTAAATCCAATTGAGTTAAGCCTGAAAGAGCACCCATGTTTGAGCCTGATGAAATCGGCGAGTTTGGGTGTGAGCAGGTTGGCGATTGAATTTTAGTCAAAATATCCACAGCCTAGATTTTTTTACATTAAAGGTGACCTTTGCACCTTTTATACTATTTTCATCATTGGAAAAAAGGAGTAACCTAATTTAGAAACCTTTATTACTTATTCTTTACACGTTCCTTAGGGAGATAAACACTGCAACATCGCGCCAAAGGCGCCCGTTGCAGTAGAGGAGGCTTGGAGGGGAGTTCCATATAAAAGCTGAAAATCAGCTTTTATATGGAACTCCCCACCAAAACCACCATTTACTGGAGCGAGCCGCTCTGCGGCAATGCTCCAGTAATCTATAACTTGATTTTGTCCAAGCACTTACTGAAATCTAGATTGCGATAAAATTTTTCGAATTTGGAAACTTGTTTGAAATGTAACTTTTTGGTGGTTTTACATTATCTAGTAGTAGATTTTTTAGGCTGATATAATAAATATTCCACCTGACGTTATTAACATTGTAACTTTTCTGAATTCGAATACGCGAAATATCCTTTTATGCTAAACATTAGGTTACTAATTTTTCTACTTTTTGTCAGTTTTGGACTGTCGGCACAGCAGTATTTTCCAATAAAAAAGGATAAGAAATGGGGCTTAATAGATGCGGACGGTAAAATTGTATTACAACCCAATTATGATGCTATTGGTGAATTCAAAAGCTATGGGTATGCCGTTATGCAAAGAGATGGGAAAGTAGGCATGCTGAATAGCCAAGGCGAAGAAGTCATTGAGCCTAAATTTGATGATTTAAAAGTGTTGGATTCAACGATGATTGCGGTGATGACTCGCAGACGTTGGGTGGTTGTCAATTTAAAAGGGCATGTGATATTAAACGCAGGGTATGAACGGGCAAAGGCCTTGAATAAAGCTTTTCTTGCCTACTCCATAAATCAAAAGTGGGGCGTAGTCGATATTCGAGGGAATTCCATTATTGAGCCTCGTTTTGATGATATTTCTATTGTAAAGAATCAGTATTTTCAAACAAGAAATGAAGAAGGTCTTGGATTGATGACAGGGACTGGACAGGAGATTTTGAAACCAAGTAATGATGAAATTCAGATCTATAATTCAACGCTATTCTTTTTTAAAAAGGGGAATCATTGGGGAGCTGTAGACCAAAATGGTAGTCTTGTCTTAAATCCAATTTACGATCGCTTCGCCAAAATTTCGGATGATTTTTTAAAGTTAGTTTACGGCGAAAATACTTCCCTCTTTTCCATTCAGAATAACAAAACACTAACCAATGGTGGCTTTGATGCTTATTATCCTTTAACAAAGGACTATGTCATAGTTAAGAAAAATCGGTCTCTCGGTTTGATTGATGCTCATGGGAATAAACTCTTGCCAGCGAACTTCAATGAAATTCAAGTTTATCATGAAAACCTTTTTCGAGTTAATTTTAATGGAAGATGGGGGATCGTTGATGTAACGAATACGGTTGTTATCCCTTTTGAATACGATTATATCGCACCTATGAAAGATGGGTATTGTGTTGTTATTCAAAATAGAAAAATGGGGCTTGCTAATTTTAAAGGGCAAGTGGTGGTTGAGCCAGCGTTTGATCGTATGGTTCTTGAGCACGCTCAATTACAAGCTTTTAAAGGGAGTCAATTGGTGCTTTTTCAAGGGGATGAATCAGGTGGTATGACTAGAGAAGGTAGTTTTCAAAAACATCTTACTATAAAGATAGGAGGGGGGAAACAACCACCACCATGGATGCTAGCTGGGCAAGCAGAAAGCCAATTTGTACTGCAAGATTTTGAATGGTTTTATTCTCCGCCACATGATAAATGGGGACTTAGAAAATTGAAAGATGGAAGTGTACAAATAGCGCCAACCTTTCATGAAATAAGGGTCTTGAAAGAGATGGATTTAACGCTTGTTGGTATTGAGATTTTAGATTATTACGACTATGACCGTACCTCCTATCGCTTCGAAATGGCCTATGGTATGGTCAATAATAAAGTAGGGCTATTAGTGAAGGAAGTAGATATGGTTGATCTTCGATTGAGTGATTTTAAAAATGGTTTCCCGACTGCTCGATGTATATTTTTAAATGGTCGGCACGGGTTGGTTAATCGGATAGGGAAAGTAGTTTGTAAGGATTATGCTTTTATCGGTGAATTTAAAAATGGTTTAGCTAGAATGAGTATGAAAGGGAGACTGTCTGCTCATTTGAATCATCAAACTCAAAACCTTGGTTCTCTTCGCCAATATTTAAATAAGATGATTGCTCCTGTTTTTTTGCGAGACTATACCTTATATGATAAAGAAGTTGATAAAACAGGGAGGTTGACTTGCCAAAACTGCCTTTGGGGTTATATGGATACGATAGGCGTAACGGTGGTGACGCCATCGTATGATTTCGCGAAAGACTTTGTAAATGATGTGGGTATTGTTAAATGTGAAGGGAAATGGGGAATGGTTGGAGCTGTGGGCGAACAATTATTGCCTTGTCGATATGATGGGTTGAGTTTTTTAGAAAATACAAAAAATCGGATCATTCGAATTTTTCAAAAAGATGAAAAATATGGTCTAATTGATACGCTTGGGCAGCTTACTGTCAATTTGAAATATGACGATATTGGTTCTTTTTGTGAAGGGCGTTTGGCGGTACAATATAATGGTATGTGGGGTTTTGTAGATGCCAATGGATTAGAAGTCATTCCATGTCGATTTAAAGAGGTGAAAAATTTTAGTGAAGGATTAGCGGCAGTGAAGTTGGGTAATAAATGGGGCTACATTGATAAATTAGGGAATATTGAAATTGGTTTTAAGTTTTTTAGAGCCGGCAATTTTAATAATGATTTGGCTTTTGCTAAAAATGATTCTCAGCCATTTGGTTATATTGATCGAACGGGGGAGTGGGTTATTGAGCCACGATTTGCTTCCGCCCAGGATTTTGATAGAGGAGTAGCGCGTATCACAGAATGGACAAATGATTTTAAGCGTATGGGGTTGATTGATTTAAGAGGCGCGTATGTCGTTCGACCTAAATATCTATCTATTTCTGAGTTTGATGAATATGGACTTTCGATTGTTGCTTATGGAAGTGGTAACCTTCGGTATAGTTTAATGAATCTTCGTGGTGAAATGGTGACCACCAATCATTTCAAAGAAATATACCCATTCAAGGAAGGTTTGGCAAGGGTAAAATATAAAGACCATTATGGTTTTATTAATCAAATGGGTGATCTTGTTATCAGTGGAAAATTTATAAAAGCTGGTGATTTTTCTCAAAAATTAGCCTATGTGAAAGTTGATAGTAAATATGGCTATATTGATCAGCATGGTAAAATGGTTATTAAACCCCAGTTTTCACGCTGTATGGATTTTAAGGAAGGAAAGGCAGTCGTTTTTCACGGCAATAAAAAAGGAGGTTTGATAGACAGAAATGGCAAAATGTTGATTGTGCCGAGTATCAATCAAATGATTGAATTTACGGAGGGTAGAGGACTTGTGAGACAAGACACACAGTTCATTTATATCACAGAACAAGCTCAGGTATTTGACGGAGAGTATCAAAAAGCTAGAAAATTTATTAATGGGGTAGCGGTTATTAAAGAAAATGGACGGTGGGGCATCATTAATCAAAAGGGAATTGAAATCATCCCTCCAAAATATGACTACATTGACCAATTCGAAGATGGCTTTGCAAAAGTCCAAATAAATGGATTCAATGGTTTAACTAATCTTCAAGGCGAACTTATCATTCAACCAGATTATGAATACATTAGCTATGCGGGAGAAGGACTTTTTCGGGTAGAACAAGGTGATAAAATTGGCTATTTTAATATGGAAGGTAATTGGGTTTGGGGGTTGACTGACTAATTGATAATCAACGTTATTAAATGACAAAAAATATTCTTGTTCGGTGGAGCGCTCTTCTGCTCATCTCTTTTTCTGTTTTTTTTTCTTGCCAAACACCATCAGAAGATGTTCGCTTTGAGAATTTCTTATTGAGGCATGAGCGATTTTATAGTACTCATTTTCCGCAAGGTAAATACAATGCTAGGGATACAGCCTCGATATTTAATTTAACAGATAATGACCTTTTCGCTGATATTCAATTCTGCAATGAGCAAATGGAAAAATTGGGGAGTTTTGAACTGTCAGCCCTTTCTGGAATGAACCGAGAAAATTGGAAAAGGACCTTTCAAGACTTGAAAACAAGATTGGAAGAAATAGAAGGGTTAGCCAATCTAAGAAATGAGAAAGCTGAAGAATGATGTAAAGTAGATTTCTCTACTTTACACTTATGAAATCCACGCGCCTACGGCGCGAAAATTTCTTTTGGAGAGAGACTTTTGATGAAAAAATCGAAGATTTTTTCATCAAAAGTCTCTCTCCTTATTATTTTTTCGCCCTCTTTGACGGCGTTTTCCACAACTTTCAAAAAGTGCAGGGGAGAGATAAGTAGACTAGGTGTTTTGGTATGAAAGCCGCAAAAAAAAATGTGAAAGCAAATATCAATTGCTTTCACATTTTTCATTTTCTGAAGAATTCTACTCAGATTACATATTTTGAATAGAATTTCTTTCCGTTAAGGTATCTTTCAATTCTTTCAACATTTCATATTGATGAGGCAAAACTCTTTTAAATGCGTCTTTAACTGCAACATAAGTTCCTTTTTCCATCATGTCTGGTACGATTTGTTTAATTTGATCTTTAACAAAAAGTACATCTTCTTTTACCATCGATTTTAATGATGGAATCTCATGCCAATCACTTTCAACTGCAATTCCTTGAATCATTTCTCCTTCTTCTTCCACTGGGTCAAGTGCGATGATACGCTCTTCTTCCAAAAGTTTTTTAGGATCTACTTGATCCATCAAATTTTTTGGCAAATCCCAATTATCTTTTTTATCCGAGTTGACCAAAAATATCTCTAGCCCTTTCTCTGCGAAACGATAGATGATCAAACTTGCATTTTTGACTAGCGCCATTTTTTTTGATTTATGAACTGTAAAAAGTCCCACTAAAACACAAAGTGGAGGTAATTGTTCCCACTTTTATTTATAGCTTTTACAAAGAAAGGAAGAAAAGCTGGTATTCAGAAAAAAACGAGACAATATAGACTGGTGCCCAAAGTGCTTTATTCGGAAATTAGTATTTGATAATCAATTATTTAATGAGCTTTTCTTTCCGTAATCTAAATTTTTATAGTCTTTCTTCTTTGTTTAGTAGAGTCAGCGGGAGGAGAAAATTGCTCTTGAAGTTTTTCCAATTCTTCAGGAGAGGGAATCATAAATTGCCCTCCTCCAAAATCAAGGTTTTCAAATATTTTACTTAGTTGTTCCCAATCTTCTGGTCCCATTTGTTGCATTCCTTTTTGCATTTCCTCCATCATCTTTCCTAAGTCTAACCCTAATCCATCTGAACCAAAAGGCATTCTAGGCATAGCTTGACCGCCCTCTATCATTAAGGTATCCATGAAAAAGAAAGAATTACCGTCCAAAGGCATCATCCCATTTTCAAATCCCTTCATCATCAATGTATCCATAAAAAACATGGAATTGCTATTAAGATTTTTCTGCAATTGCTCCATCATATTTTGTAAACCCTCCATCATTTGATTTTCTAGATCTTGGTCATTTTGAGCAATTGAAATTTGATTTAAACTAGCAATTAAAAAGAGTAAAACGCCTAATTTTTTCATTTTTAAATATTTGATAATCAGTTGATTATGTTTCTGATGGTTAGTCTTTCAGTGCTTCTCTTTTCAGTTTTTTTGCTAATTCTTCGCCTAAAAATCCATCGATTAACCAATGAAAAACATACAGTAATGGAATCAATAAAATAGCAACAAAGAGTTTGTAAAAATAGTTGACAAATGCAACAGCTAAAAATAAAGTGATAGACCATTTAGGTGGACCCAAAACAAAGGCAATATAAATGACAATAAAACTATCGATAAATTGCGAAACGGCTGTGGATGCCGTCGCTCTTAACCAAATTTTTTGCTCACCAGAGATTTTTTTAACACGATAGAATGTATAGGCATCCACAATTTGTCCAACCAAAAACGCGACCATAGAAGCGATAATAATCCACATGCCTTGTCCAAAAACAGCGGCATAAGCAACCTGCATATCTTCGACTCCTTGTTCTTTATAAGAGCCTGGCCACCAACTGGCTGGAACCAAATCAATAGCCATAAAAATGATTATGAATCCATAAGCAATCAGTCCAGCAGTCAGGTAAGAAAGAAGTTTGACTCCTTTCCTACCGAAGTATTCATTGATAACATCTGTTAAAATGAATACGATCGGCCAAAGCAACACACCTGCAGTAAGATTTAGAGAACCTGTTTGTCCAAAAAGATTCCATTCAAGTGGATTCAGACCTAAGGTGTCTTCGAGTGCAAAAATTTTGACACCAATAAATTCGGCAACAATAGCATTAGTTATAAAGAAACCAGCTAGAACGATGAATAGTCGAGTAGGCTTATGGTTGATGGTATTCATTGAAATGTAGGTTTGTCATTTTTCATTTATAGATACACAAAAAAACAAAAAAGGCGACAATCAACCGATTGTCGCCTTTTTTTATAAAGATAGAATGCTTTTCAGCATTATACTTTTTTAATGAATTTACGCTCTTTAATACGCGCTTTTTTACCAACAAGATCTCGTAAATAGTATAATCGAGCTCTTCTTACTTTACCTCTTTTCAATATTTTGATCTCAACAATATTTGGAGATGCGAAAGGAAAAATACGCTCTACACCAACACCACTTGACATTTTACGAACAGTGAAAGTTTTAGTAGAATTTTCTCCTTTAATTTGAATGCAGTCACCTCGGAAAATCTGAATTCTTTCTTTATTTCCCTCTACAATTTTATAGCTCACTGCCACATTATCACCAGCACGAAAATCAGGATAAGTTATTTCCTTTGTCATCTGTTCGTGCACAAAATTTATTGCGTCCATTTTATTAGATTTTATACCGTTTCAAAATTGGAGCGCAAAGGTAAATAAATAGTTTAAATTATTGCAAATCCTTTTTAAAATTGTTTAAATGATTTCCACATTAGGAAAATCATAGCTGTAAAAATTAAGAAATGGCAATAAAAATTTTCTTAAAAAGGCTTCAAATCTTCGTTTTTTGAAAATAACACTTAATTCTATCGGACAAAGGAAATCGAAAGACTGTTACATTTTCTTAATTACCTGAATAGCCTAAAATCCCAAAACAGTCTTACCTTCGTGACTTACAAAATGAACTAACTTTATGAAAAGATTTGCGTCCCTATTCTGGTTAATCATTGTCGCCTTTTTCTTTTTTCAATGCGACACGCTAACAAGAATTAAAAATCCAAAACCAGAAACTAACCTAAATGAGGCTAATACAGAAACTGAAAAGCAAACAGCCAAATATAAACCTGTAATAGGTTTTACTGGAAAAAAATATTACCCACCTTCTGAGTCCGTAGCTTCCAAACAAAAAAAGGATAGCCTTTTAGCCATTGCTCAAGTCAACTATGAGGAATACCCTGATAGCTTGGATTGTAATATTTGGGTGGGACGTCGCACTGCGTATTTATGGCAGTACCATAAATCTATAGAGATCTACACTCAAGGCATAGAAAAACATCCTGATGCACCTGAGTTATATCGTCATCGAGGACATCGATACATTTCTATTCGAATGTTAGATGAAGCGATTGCTGACTTTGAGAAAGCCGCTCAATTGGTAGAGGGGCGGCCCATTCAAATTGAACCGGATGGCATCCCAAATTCAATCAATCAACCACTGTCTAATTTGCAATTCAACATTTGGTACCATTGGGGGTTGGCTTATTATTTAAAAGGTGATTTTGCAAAAGCGGCAGAGCTTTATGAAAAATGTATGGATTTTGCCATTAACGCTGATTTAATAGTTGCGACAGTAGATTGGCTCTACATGTCTTTACGTCGAAACGGACAAAAAGACAAGGCAGTACGATGGCTCCGATATGTAGATCCTAATATGAAGATCATTGAAAATAAAAGCTATTTTCATCGACTATTGATGTATAAAGGCAAATATGCAGAGGAAGATTTATTCAATTTTGAAGCTGAAAGTTTAGATGCACAATTGGATCTGGTTACTCAAGGGTATGGCGTTGGTAATTGGCATTATTATAATGATGATCAAGAAAAAGCGAAAGCTATTTACGAGCAATTATTAGCAACTGATTATTGGTCGGCCTTTGGTTATTTAGCGGCAGAAGCGGATATGAAGAATGCTTTTAAAAAACGCTAAAAGAATGAAAGTTCCATTGATAAATCCGATTCAACCCTTTCTCGATACTCAAAGGTGTTTCATTCTCGATGGAGCCTTGGCTTCTGAAATGGAACGGCGTGGCGCTAATTTAAATGATCCGCTTTGGTCTTCTAGAATGTTATTTGAGTCACCAGAATTGGTACAACAGGTGTGCTATGATTATTATCAGGCAGGTGCTGATGTTGCTGTCTCTTCCACTTATCAAGCTACTTTTGAAGGTTTTGAAAGAAGAGGAGTAGGGGAGCGGGAGGCGATTACCATTTTTCAAAAAAGTATCCAATTAGTAAAAGAAGCTCGAGAAGATTTTTTGGGAAATCCAGATAATCGAAGGGGGCGATTGAAACCATTAGTTGCAGCTTCCATCGGTCCTTATGGAGCTTTTCTCGCTGATGGGTCTGAATATTCAGGACATTATTCGTTGAGTGTACCAGAGTTGATGGATTTTCATCGAAAGAGAATGAGCATATTGGTAGAATGCGAGCCTGATCTATTAGCTTTTGAGACGATCCCAAATCATAATGAAGTCGTAGCCTTAGTTAAATTGCTGTCAGAATTTCCGAAAATGACGGCGTGGCTGAGTTTGAGTACGAAGGGACGTGCTCAATTGGCAGATGAAACACCTTTTGATAAGGCAGTCGAAATTGCCAATCAATCGGATCAAATTATTGCAGTGGGTATCAATTGTTTACCTCCTGAAAATGTCCTTCCCTTATTGAAAATTGCTCAGAAAATAACTTCAAAACCTTTACTTGCCTATCCAAATAGTGGGGAGAAATGGGACGCCAAAAATCATTGTTGGTTGCCTGATGCTGAGAAAGGAGACTTTGGAACACTATCTTTAGAATGGTATAATGCCGGTGCAAGGTTGATTGGAGGGTGTTGTCGAACCTCTATGAAGGATGTTGCTAATATTCGTAAAAGTCTTCAAAATTCACTCTGATTGATAAAAAGGAGCTAGATTTTCTACGCTTTCGTGAGAAAAACCGTCGCCTAATGCGACGGGAAAACTAAGCCGTCAAATCCATGTTTCTTCATTTTTCCATGATGAAAAAGGTATCATAAGGTGCAAAGGCACCTTTGATGAAAAAAATCTAGGCTGTGGATATTTTGGCTAAAATTCAATGCCCTCCCACAAGCGACCCAAAAGTTCGCAAAGCTCACGTGGGTAGTTTTTTCGCTAACGCTAAATTGAATTTGCCACTCATCCGCTTTGCGGTTCACTCCCTTGAATGTCCCCCAGACATTCATCCTGCGGAATCGTTCGCTCATGCCAAAATCTCTAATGCCACTGCAAAACCCCAAATATCTCTTTTCAGAATAGCAAAATTTTATCGACAACATGTTGGTTTTTAATTTTGCCTAAGAGCCTATTCTATTCAATATATTCCCTTACCAAAATGAAAATTTTAAGTATTTCTTTTAATTGATTAACAATTTCAAAACACGGATGTATAGAGAAAATTGACAAAAGTATAATAATGGATGCTGTTTCTATAAATACCAAAAAACATTTGTGAAATGCCCATAAGTTTGTATTTGTAATCACGAATGAAACCCTTCAAATAAACATTTTCGAAAAAATACACTAAGAGTATGTCTAAACTCAGATTTATCGAAACCACCAGTTTTACACTTTTTGAAAACACAAAATTCTATTAATTCAATAAATTCAATCTTGCTTATTTGAAATCCTTCTTTGTTGAATTCAATGGACGATAGTTAGATTTTAACAGTAAACATATGCTTTCTAAGTGTTCAAATTGAATACTTAACCTGGCTGCCAATGGTATAATGACTACTGTTTTCTGATAGCTAAAAAGCTTAACCATTCTAAAAACTTTTCAGTATGAAAAATGTAAAATTAGTCGCCCTCATTTTCACTTTTGCTACCTTATTTTTTACAGCTTGTAACGATGACAAATCCCTCGGACTAGATGAACAACTGAATATTAATGAAACTACTGCCAATACCGAAGTAGATATCGCAAATGGCGAAACCCGCCGCAGATGTGGGATGCATGATCATATGGCGAAATTGCTTGAAAGCCCTGAATACAAGAAAGCACACGAACAAAAATTATTATTGGTGTCAAGTATGGTTGGTGATCGGGCAGCTTGTTCTGGAACAATTTTATTGCCTGTAGCCGTTCATTTTCAAGGCGTTAGTAATCCTGATGTTCCATGTTTGAGCACTCTCGCTCAAACTCAAATAGACATTCTAAATCAAGATTATACAGGGACAAATAGTGATATCTCTTTGTGGAATAACAATGCTTCTCCAAGTTTTCCTGGGGTGAATAACGGAGAAATGTGTGTAGAATTTAAATTAGCCGATCAAAATCACCCTACAGGTTTTGGGCTAAATAATGGCGACCCAGCGGTAACGGTAAATCAAACGAATGGTGATTCAGATGCTAACTGGAGTGGATATTTGAATATTTTCGTCCAATTTAATACGGGTGTTTTAGGGTATTCTCCATTGGGTGGATCTGGCAACGGAGATGGTGTTGTGATTGATGCAGCAGCCTTTGGAAGTGGAAATGGTTGTGGAAATATTGCCCCTCAATCTCCATATGATTTAGGTCGAACTTTAACGCATGAATTAGGGCACTATCTTCTATTAGACCACATTTGGGGTAATGGTTGTAGTCAAGATGATGATGTGGCAGATACACCTGATTCAAATGCCCCTTATTACGATTGTCCAAATATTGGTGCAAGTACTTGTAGCTCGACTGATATGCATATGAACTACATGGATTATACCAATGATGCGTGTATGTATATGTTCTCTGATGGACAGGCTACTCGAATGAATAATTATTTAACGTCTAGTTTAAACAATGTTATTAATAACGCACCGAATGTTATCAGTTCTGGTGGCGGCGGTGGTGGTGGAAATGATCCAACATGTGACGACGGCATTCAAAATGGTGATGAAACTGGTGTTGACTGTGGTGGTTCTTGCGAACCTTGTATAGATGAGCCAACTTGCGATGATGGCATTCAGAATGGTGATGAAACAGGCGTGGATTGTGGTGGTTCTTGTGAACCTTGTAATGTTCCTACAGAATGTACCTTCCCTCAAGATCCTTCTGTGACTATTTTGAATGGTACCTCTGTACAAGTTAATTGGACTGCGATTCCAACTGCGCTTAAATACAGAATTAAATATCGGGAAGCAGGTATTGGAGCAGATTGGATTAAGAAAACGGTTACAAACGCTTCTGTTACTTTAAATAATCTTTTTGCTGGGGTAACGTACGAATATCGCCTTAGAACAAGGTGTGGAGATGGAACGTGGACACCTTTTGGGCCAAAAGAAACATTCATCATTGAAGAGGGTGGGAGTAATGGCAGCTGTGAATTGAATTCAGTAACTTTTGAACTAACATTGGATGACTTCGGAAGTGAAACCACTTGGGAATTAGAAGATGATTTTGGAAATATCATAGCGGTTGGAGGACCTTACGAAGATGGGCAAAGTGGCTCCATAGAAATTGAAGACCTTTGCCTTGATACTGGTTGTTATACCTTTTATATCTATGATGCTTGGGGCGACGGAATCTGCTGTGACTATGGATTTGGGTCTTATGTAATATACGAAGAAGACGGGTTCGTATTAGTTGAGTCAGATGGGTACTTCGGAAGCTATGAAATCAGCTCTTTCTGTGTTGGGACAGAAAATTCTACTAAAGGTGAAGTGAAACGAGATCAAAGAAAAGCCAATATTGCTAAGAAAGCAAAGAAATAAAAAGCCAAATTGAAGGTTCAAATTTTGAAAGTGAGCTACTTGCCGAATGGTAGGTGGCTCATTTTTTATTTGGAGCATCTTTTTTCTCCCAATCAATCAATTTTTCCAAATCTGCGGCTATTAAATTTTCTATATAAGTCTGCAATTTCACGCCTCGTTCTGCTGCTTTTACTTTTGCTTGTTGATGTACAGAAGCATTTACGCGAAGTACTTTTAAGGATTCATTTGAATTTTCTTTTGCCATTATATCTTTCTGTTTTGTATTTGAAAATTGATTTAACTTGTTGGTAGACAGTGTCCTATGTCATTTTTTGACGGCTTTGATTGCTAAATTAATGTAAATGTAATAAAAATTGCATTTATAACAAATGTTACTTTTGTGCTGTTTTTTCGTTTTAATAATGTATTTCCGACAGCGTTGACTTACCATTTTCGACCGCTAATCACAAATTGATTCCGAAAACACTCGCAAGAGTAGTTTTCAAAAAGATGAAGAAGGAGGCAAGAAGTCGGTCATTTTTTTATTCAAAAAGTAGGGGCATGATAGATGATGACTTGTTAGGAGTCGGTCTATCGAATCATAAAAGAGGTGCTGAGAAAGGATCCATTAACACTTGATTTTCCTGCTTTTTAAAATCATCATTATGAAAAAACAAGTTAAACTCACAGCGAAAGAAACATCGGCGACCAATCACGATTTTTATAATTTATTTCGTCCGATTACACCAAGTTTGGATATTATTGGAAAGGTCGCACAAGTCATTAGTGCCATTACGGAGGCGATTACGATTTGGCATATTACCCAAAGTGAGATGGTCGGTTCGTCAAAAATTGTAGCTATTATCGTATCGTTATTTGCGATGCTTTTAGTTGTCGCAGTATTAGAATTGGGAGGTCGAAAATTCCTTCAAGTAGTTACGCGGGCATTGGTTTGGAAACGATTGAAAAACTCTTGGTATATCGCTTTATTTGTGATTGTTTCATTGATAACCGTCGGTATGGGGGTACTTTCTTTTCGACTTTCAACCAACGGAATTAAGCATGCTTTTGTGTCGAATGTGCCAGTAACAACTATTATTGACGATTCAGAAATGAAATCTGATTATCGGAGAGGCGTTCGTGAAATTGATAGTCAGTTCGATAAAGAATGGCGGATGATCAAAGAAAATCATCGGGAAATCACGATGAGCACTTCTGATAAATTCAAAGCAGAAATTGCTGTCATTGACCTCAAAATTGAGGAATATGAAAGTAAATATCGAAATGGCTCAAAATGGGCTAAAGGGCATATTGAAAATTATCGAAAAAAAGCAACTCATCTGGCTACTGAAAAAGCGAATGCGATTGCTAAATTAAATGCCAAGAAAACTGAGAAATTAGAAAATTGGCAAAATCGAAAAAACAAAGCAATTGCAGCTGAAAAGTCCGAAATGAAATCCGCTATAGCAACGGTGATAACTCAGCAAAATAAAGTCCTTGACTCAAAACGAACGAATGCCAACTTTTGGGGCGGATTGTTCTCTTGGTTGGTCGGATTTAGTGTGATTTTGGCCTTTATTTGCATTGTTACCGTGGAGGTCTATCGGAGAGGAAGTGGTATTCAAGTCGAATATGAGGAGGAAGATAAAACGCCCAGTATTCTAGAAATGCTATGGGACGGCGTTGTTCTCCGTTTAGACAGTTTTATCAGAGTCCGTGCTGAGCGATTCGCAAAAATTACAAAACCAGAATCCGTCCAAAAAACCATTGGGTTTTCTTATCCAAGGGGATAGTTCACTGAACTGTGCATAAAATTAAAAATAGGTCAAAAACCTGAGTTTTAGAAAAACACAAATCCGCAAGTTCTAACTTTGCCCTTATCAGGCGAAGCGGCGTGAGGCTCTGCTGGGAAGCAACCTGACAAGG
>JANSWP010000028.1 GCA_024743405.1 Bacteroidota bacterium | reverse complement strand
AGGTACTAAATTTTGGTTAATCAGCTTTTTGCTTAATTTCATCATAGTTGCAGTGGGTTTGGTGAGTTAAGTAGGATTTTCAAACTTAACTCGCTGCAACTGTTTCACAAAATGTCAATTAACTTTAGACAACTTCAATATATTAATACTAATTTGCTAAAAGGTTTGATTTTGTCAAACAAAAAAGCCTGTACCATAGGGTACAGACTTTCTTGTTGTTCGTTTGTTGAAGACTTAGGAGCGTATAAAGAATAAATTATAAAGGTTAGGGGAGATTATTTGGGTTTTAGCCGAGGCAAAAAACGCAGGCATAGCCTCGCTACGGCGAGTATTTTTAACAAAAGATAAAATCAAAAGAATCCGCCTAACCTTTATAAGTTATTTTTTATACGGTTCTTATGAGTTATTTAGAAGCCCTAGCCCTCATTTTGGATTTGTATTTTGTTAATTGTCGTTTTAAGTTATCCAACGCTAAATCGATGGATGCTTCAAATGTCTTGTTGGTCTCTTTGGCGAACAAGGTTGTACCCGGAACGTTTAGCCTTATTTCGGCAATTTTGTCCCTGACTTGTCCTGAGTTTTCGAGTCTGAGTTTTACGTCGGCACCAATAATTCGATCAAAAAAGGTGTCGAGTTTAGCTAGTTTTTTTTCAACATAGTCGACCAATTTTTGGTCGGCTTTAAATTGAACAGATTCTGTGTGAACTTTCATACAAAACTTGTTTATGGTTATTAAAAAATAGGTACAGTAGAGGAATGTTTGTTATCGAAATTCATAACCTGGTTAGATTAAGAATCCCGAACCTCTAGATTAGCTTAGCGTGGCTTTTGGGTGTGCTTTTTTGTAAACTTCTTTGAGCCGGCTAATTGAATTGTGTGTATAAATTTGGGTTGCAGCAAGATTCGCATGACCTAAAAGATCTTTGACAGCGTTTAAATCGGCGCCATTATCTATTAAATGTGTTGCGAAAGAATGTCTTAAAACGTGCGGTGATTTTTTCTCAACGGTACTCACTAATGATAAATATCTTTTGACGGTTCTATGAATGAACATAGGGTAAGTTTTTTTCCCTTTATTGGTCAAAAGCAAATAGTTTTCTGGGTGTGAAAATTCTGCACTTCTAACTATTAAGTATTCTTGAACTAATGAAACCAAATAAGACGCCAATGGAAGAAGACGTTCTTTATTTCCTTTTCCTAATACTTTTATTCGATTAGTGGAAAAATCTAAATCGCTTATTTTTAAATGGATTAATTCTGCTCGACGCATACCTGTTCCGTAAAATAATTCCAGAATCAAACGATCACGCTGACCCGAAAAATCAGAATCAAATGCTACATTTTTAAAAAGATTTTCCATGCTGTTTTCAGCTATAATGACAGGTAAAGATTTGCCCGTTTTTGGAGCAATTACTTTTTGCATTGGATTTTTTTCAAGATAGTTATTTTTTATTAAGAATTTGAAATAAGTTTTTAAAGTGGAAAGTTTTCGGTTGATCGAACGAGAAGAAATGTTATTTTGCATTAGCTCCACAATCCACGAACGAATATGCAAATGTTCAACTTCACCAGCGTTAGAAATTTCATAGGTTGCTTTAGAATAATCTAAAAATTGGGTCAAATCCTTGCGGTAAGTTTCAAGTGTTCGAGGGGAATATCTTTTCTCGTATTGCAAGTATTGAAAGAAGTTGGTGATCTTCATAAAGTCTTTTAAAATTCACAGTAGTTAATTGATAAAGTTAGGTGATCCCACTCAAAAATGCAACGTCAAACTGAAAGGTACGCTGATTTTTTCAGTGAAAAATTAGGGAAGTCCTTTTTGACATTGAGTTTGTGGGGTATAAAAAAATGTTTTTTTTTGATAGGGTTTAATAGACTTTATTTCAAATGGATTCTTGAGATAGAAGTTTTGGATTTTTATCTCAATCGAGAAACGCACGGAGGATAATAGCCATTCAAGGTGCTTAATTCAATGTGGATAAACAATTTGATCACTGGATATTATTTTTACTACATTTGAGAAGCAATGGCAATATTACCTATTCATTTTCCTAACAAAGATTAAGATTGATTATGGGCGTGACAATACATTTTAGAGGAAGCCTTGATGAAATAAATCGGATTTATGAACTCATGGATGAAGTAACAGATATTTGTGAAAGTATGGATTGGGAATACAATCGGGTTGATGATGATTGGGAGGAAGACCCCAAGCTTACAGAGGATAAAACAATGATGAAAGACGGGGAGACCGGACTAAAGGGCATATTCTTTAAGCCGAATCCAGATTGTGAAGTTATCGCACTAACATTCACTGGAGAAGGGTATTTGAATTCCATGATCAATTTGGCTGCGGGGAAAACGAAAGAGGCTGATGAGCTACCATGGGTTTTTGCTAAAACCCAATTTGCAGGTGCCGAAAATCATGTTTCAATTGTGAAACTTTTAAAGTATCTCAAGCATAAATATAGCTCAAACTTAGAAGTGCGCGATGAAGGGGGCTATTGGGAAACGGGTGATATAAATCAGGTTGCCATTCGTATGGAGGTAATCAATAATGCAATGAAAACCATTGAGGAAAGCTTATCTGAGTTACAGAATTTAGACCCTCAAAACCTGACTAAGGATACAATAATGAAAAAAATCGAGGCGGTCATTCAAAAACTGGGAAAAGAACAAGGAATAGAAATGAGGGTATTGAGAATTGACCAGGTATTTGAAGAAAAAGGAATAAATTTAGATTTGGATATTAATGATTTAGATGTGGAAGACTCGAGGTTGAATTAATTAGAAAAGCGCGATCATTTTAAAATGACCGCGCTTTAGAGTAATATAGCTTTAGGCTCTTAAGCAAAACTGAAAACCAACATGTTGTCGATAATTTTTTGCTAGTCTATTGACCCGAATGTTTCGGTTTTCGCAGCGGCATTGGAGATTTCGGCGTTAAGAAATTATATTTTGGGCAGTGTTTATTGTGTAAAAACTACCCACGCGAGCTTTGCGAGTATTTGGGTCGTTTGCGCGAGTGCAATTGAATTTTAGTCAAAATATCCACAGCCTAGATTTTTTTGCTTCGTTTTTCATCATGGAAAAACGAAGAAAGATTATTTGAAATACAGCTATTGCCAATTACCCATTCTTTTCAGATGGCTGCTTTCGCCGCAAAAAATTCTTTTTTGCGAGGTCAAAATCTAAGAGGTTTTATTTCAATCCTCCAATCATCTTTTCTGGGCGTACCCACTCATCAAATTCTTCTGCGGTTAGCAGTTCTAATTCAATAGCAGTTTGTTTTAACGTCTTATCTTCTGCATAAGCCTTTTTGGCAATCTTAGCCGCATTATCATAACCGATTTTGGTATTCAATGCTGTAACAAGCATTAACGAGTTATTCAAGTTTTCTTTAATTCGGTTGTGGTTGGCCGCTATCCCTTTTGCGCAATTATCATTGAAACTATTACAAGCATCACCAATTAACCGAGCTGACATCAAGAAGTTGAAAATCATCATTGGTTTAAAAACATTCAACTCAAAATGTCCGGTCATACCTCCTATATTGATGGCAACATCATTGCCTACGACTTGAGCCATAGCCATGGTCATTGCCTCAGATTGAGTTGGGTTCACCTTGCCAGGCATGATCGAAGAACCTGGTTCATTGGCAGGAATAATCAATTCCCCAATTCCACAACGAGGACCTGATGCCAACATCCGTATGTCGTTTCCAATTTTCATTAAGGAGCAAGCAACAGTCTTTAAAGCACCGTGCGCCTCTACGATGGCGTCATGTGCAGCAAGTGCTTCGAATTTATTTTCCGCAGTCACAAAAGGTAACCCAGTCAATTCTGCGATTTTGGCGGCTACTTTTTCTGAATATTCAGGAGGTGTATTTAAGCCGGTTCCAACGGCGGTGCCCCCCAATGCCAACTCGCTTAAATGTGCCATGGTATTCTTAATAGCTCGAATGCCATGGTCTAATTGAGAGACATAACCTGATAATTCTTGCCCAACGGTCACCGGTGTCGCGTCCATAAAGTGTGTGCGTCCAATTTTTACAACATCCATAAAGTCCTTGGACTTCGCACTCAATGTATCTCTCAGTGCCTCCAAACCCGGAATTGTCCATTCTACTAAAGCCTTGTAGGCGGCAATATGCATGGCCGTTGGAAAAGTATCATTAGAAGACTGAGACTTGTTTACATCGTCATTCGGATGTAAGGCTTTTTTCTCATCTGTGAGTTTACCTCCAGAAAGAACATGTCCTCGATTGGCAATTACCTCATTGACGTTCATATTTGATTGCGTACCCGAACCTGTTTGCCAAACTACGAGCGGGAATTGGTCGTCTAATTTGCCTTCCATGATTTCATCACAAACCTTGGCTATTAAATCTGCTTTTTCGATTGGCAAAACGCCACAATTAGTATTCGTATATGCAGCTGCTTTTTTCAAGATAGCAAAAGCACGAACGACCTCAATAGGCATTTTTTGACCTCCAATTTTGAAGTTTTGAAGGGAACGTTGGGTTTGAGCAGCCCAGTATTTATCGGATGGGACATCGATATACCCGATAGAATCTTTTTCTTTTCTGAAATTCATTGGACGGATGGTTTATTGCATCATTACATAGTTTTTAGGAAATCCTGATTAAAACCATGAAATAGTGAACTGAAATTTGGTGCAAAAGTAAAATTTTAAGATAAAAGAAAGACCTTTCAATTAATGGGTAAAACAGGGGTTGTTTCTTATTTAGATTTATTTTAAACAAAAATTATTCGATCACGTTTTATCTACGAACGCAATCTTTTTACTTTTGCAGCTCAACTTTGAATTGATTTCAAAATTATTAATAATTCGGCAGTGTTTAAGACGCTTAAATATAAACTCTTAAACACACCAAATTCCAAAACAATATAATATGGCATTCCAACTTCCTGAATTACCCTATTCTTTCGATGCTTTAGAACCTCATATCGATGCGCGTACCATGGAAATTCATCATGGTAAACATCATAATGGTTATACCAATAAATTGAACGCAGCTATCGCAGGTACGGACTTAGAAGGGATGAAAATTGAGGATATTTTAGCGAACGTATCTAAGTATAGTGGAGGTGTTCGAAATAATGGAGGTGGATTTTATAACCATTCTCTTTTTTGGTCAATCATGTCGCCTGACGGTGGTGGAGAGCCAACTGAAAGAATGAATATCCACAAAGCAATTACTCGTGACTTTGGTAGCTTTGAGAACTTTAAGGATGAATTTTCAAAAGCTGCAGCTACTCGTTTTGGCTCAGGGTGGGCTTGGTTGTGTGTTGATGGAAATGATAAATTAAGTGTTTGTTCTACTCCAAATCAAGATAATCCTTTAATGGATGTTGCAGATTGTAAAGGAACACCAATTTTAGGATTGGATGTATGGGAACATGCTTATTATCTAAATTACCAAAATCGTCGTCCTGATTATATTAATGCATTTTTCAACGTAGTTGATTGGCATGCAGTAACAAAAAGATATAATGATGCCAATGAAGGAGCATCCAATTTTTAATTGGTTGATAACCAACTGATTAATGCATAAGGGCTTGGCGAAATATAATTTTTTTCAAGCCCTTTTTTTGAAATCTTTTTTAGTTTTTTTCTCTTTTATAAAACTATCTCTTGCGATGCGGTTAAAAATCATGTATTTTTGGTCGAACATTTAAACGAAAAAGCCTGTTCTTTGATAAGTACTTTAAGATTAGCTAAAACTTAACACAACTATATCCAGTAAATTATTTAATAATCCTATAAACACATTTCCATGATCATTCTAACTATCTTTTTGCTAATCGTCCTATTATTTCGTGTAGAAATAATGAATAAGGCTCATTAGTCAAAACTGATTTTTATCCATTAATGAACAAAAAAATAGAGGGCTTTCACAGAACTTTCTCCCCAAAAGTGCAATTTGTGAAAGCCTTTTTCTTTTTTAGGACTTTTTCAACGTTAGCCTTCCTCTTTGTCTTAAATCAATTCTCCAACTATCTCCTTTATATTGAAGTTCACTGCTAATCCCTCGTCAAAATATTTTTATAATTCTCTTTTTCGAAGCGCTTCTGTTGCGTGTAATCAATAAATCGCTAGCTTATATTTAAGTGTGTATTTTGTTTTATAATCAAGCTTTGATAGGAGTAAAATTTAAATAGATCTTCGTCTCTCCATTTAAGCAGTTCTTCCAAAATGATTTTTTTTAAAGAAAATAAAAGTGATTTTTGATGTAAAATCAAAGGTTTTTTTTCAAACAGTGTCCGCGTTCCTGTAGAACATCATAATTGAATAGGCTAGGAAAAATGGTTTACTAATGACTTTTATAATGTTGAGTTTTCCATTTTTCATTTTGCTATTCTTTGAATCAAAATAATAAACTATGCAAACAACCAATCTCTTTGCTGAATTACTCTTGATAGGCTTTGGAGCTTCGATTTGGCTCCTTCAATTACTTGGTTTTGCTGATATTCATTTTGCTGAGTTAGCGAAAGAATTTCCAAATCAACAAATAGTATGGGCAGGTTTGGCGATTGCCATTTTGTATATCTTAGGTATTTTGACAGATCGAATTGCCGATCACTTGATGGATAAGCGTAACCGAAAAATATTGATGAAGATCTACGAAAACGATTATCATCAATTATTGAAAGATCGGGCTTTTTTATTCAAAGAATCTTCGCCTATCGTAGAAAACTTAGCTTATGGAAGGAGCCGAATGCGGATTTGTAGAGGTTGGCTTTTCAATTTGGTGCCAATAATGATTTTAGGCAATATTCATTTGATTGGAAAAATATCAGGAATGAAAGTCTTCTTTTTTAATCTATTTGGACTATTGTTTATGGTTGGATTTTATTTTGCTTGGAAAAAATTGACTACTAAAGAATATGGAAAGGTGAGAAGGATAAGCCAGATATTGAGAAATGAAAAACCCTCAGTTCTCATTCCCGAACCTGGGAATTGAGAACTGAGAATATGTAGCAGTTTATCCTTTAGTGGCGCCTCCTTCTTTTCCTCCATCCATTCTCCACTCAGCTGCCATTTTATCATTAGCTGATGCATAGTCGTTATTGCCAGCTTCGCGAGCCATTTTAGAAGACTCCGCAATTTTTGCTTGAGCGCGTTTGAAGTCACCCAATTTTGCATTAATTTGAGCCTCTAAACGTAACTGCCAGTATCTAGCACCAATTTCGTTGGCTTTTTTAGCCCAAACCAAAGCTTGTTTTAAGTCTTTACCAGAATTATAGTAATATCTTGCTGCTTGGTAATGATCATTTCGTCCTGGTCCTCCCATTGTTTTTTCAATAGCGGCCATTACTTTGCTCTCCACTTCAACTTCCAATTTCATAGGAACTGAGTATTTTCCCCAAGCAAAACCAACAGTTGCAGAAGTCGTTGTGATATTATCAACATAGAAAGTGAAGTTTTCGACTTCCATTGACATCATGTTCGTTTTTACATTAAAACGAGCAACTTCCTTTGACTCATCATAACCATTCGTATTGCCACCTAAACCTAGGTCACTATACAACATAACCGTCCAATTGTCTTTACCAGGAATACTGTACATAGCATATTTCCCAGCTGGAATGTCTTTACCTTCCAATTTCACATCATCGCTAAATTCAATTTTTGAAGAAGCGTTGGCACCAGTCCGCCAAATTCTTCCCCACTTTTCAACTTCTACAAATAGTTCTCTTCCTTTTTTAGCTGGACGAGAATATTCGATCATTACATTAGTCAAACCGACTGTTTGCTCTAGTTTGCCACTTGGACTTGGAGCGGGTGTTTGAATTTGAGCGTGAGAAGTGGTGGCCGCAAGGGCGAAAATTGCTAAGAATGCAAGCGAAAGGAATACCTTTTTCATGTGCATGCGATTTTTGATTTAATGATGAACGATGAGTGATTTTCTATTTTCACTCAAAGATCCTCATTATTGGATTTGAATTATTAGTTTGGACTAGGCGAATATCGATTAGAAATATTTTCTAGGAATTTATTCATGCTATTCCATAAAATCGACGCAAAAGTACCGCTTATTTTGGTTTTTAAAGATATGACATCAAATGTGGAAACCTGCTTTAACATTCTTTTAAGTAAAACCACCCACCCCTTTAGCAATTTTTCCACCTTTTAAGTTTTTTTTCGAATCTATGTTTGGCTTTTTGAATCTAATTTTTGAATTCTATTATGAAAAATATCATTTTACTTCTTGCTCTTTTCGGAGGGATGTTCATTAGCCAGCAATTAAATAGTCAACATATTCAACGACGTGCTTCCATTGGTATTTATCCAAGTGAACTAACTGCTGAAATTGCTAAAGAATATAATTTGTCCGAGCGTAAAGGTATCTTTGTTAATCAGGTTATTCCCAATACCACGGCTAGTGAATTAGCTATACAGAGTGGTGATATTATTTTAGAAATCAACGGACTTGCGATTTCAAATATGTCTGATTTGATGGAGCAGAGAAATGATTTAAGAGCTAATCAAATGATCGAAATTACGATTTGGCGGGGAAGTGAAATCGTGAAATTAAAAGGAAAATCGGTTGGATTACCCAAAGAAACATCCAATTCTTCAGAGGTAATCTATAATGAAATCCCTTTTAAGGAAGGTTGGTTGAGAGTGATTGTGAATAAGCCAAATCCTAATATAGCACTTGAAAAAAGTAAGCACCCAACCATTTTTTTTATTCCTGGATACACTTGTTCTTCTGTGGAAGGTTTTTCTCCTATCCATCCTTATCGAAAATTATTGGATAGCTTGAGTGGGTTAGGTTATGTGATATTTAGAGTCGAAAAACCAGGGATTGGAGACAATGTAAATACGGGCGACTGTTTTCAAATGGGTTTTAATCAAGAACTCGAAGCCTATAAAGTCGCCTACCAACATTTGAAAGATTATGACTTTATTGATTTAAATAATGTACACGTTTTCGGTCATTCTATGGGAGGTGTTTATACACCATTGATTGCCGACGAATTCAATCCGAAAGGTGCCATTGTTTATGGCACTTCGAATGAGTCATGGTTTGAATATTTACTTCGAATAACTCGTTATCAAACACCTTGGATAAATGACGATTGGATTCAAATGGAGAAAGACGTGAGGACAGCGACAAGGATGTGGTTCAAACATTTTTACGAAAAAGTACCAACCAAAGAACTCGCTAAAACACCTGAATTTGAAGATATCCTACGTCGTGAATTTCAGTGGGACGGGAAAGACCAAATCCTTGATCGAGACGAAATATTCTGGCAAGAATTGCACGATCAGAACCTAACAGATGCTTGGGCAAAAACGACAGCTCATGTACTTTCTTTGTATGGTGAAGCTGATTTGCCAGCTATTTCGTCAGATGCTCATGAAGAAATTGTCAAAATTGTCAATACATATCATCCTGGGTACGGTACCTATAAATTGGTTCCAGAAACAGATCATTCCATGATTAAAGTTGGCTCAATGCAAGATGGAATCAATTTGAGTGGAACGCCTGAATATCGAGAAAAGCTTCAAAATAATTTCAATTATGAATTGGTTCATATGATTCATGATTGGATTCAAGATTTGTAATTGTATGGATGATTTTTAAGCTTTTAATCCTTTACATTTTTTGCGGAAAACCAACTCGCAATATTTATCTATTTTTACCCATCACATTTTAAAATAGGTTCAATGCGAAATCAACTACTCTCAATTTTGGCAATTTGTTGCCTCCCTTTTGCTTCTTTCTCACAGTCAGTGCCTAATGCTTCAGTGCTGACAATTCCTCAAATAATGCAGGGCGAACGATTTGTAGGTTCTTTACCAGAGAATATTTCTTGGTCAGATGATGGCATGTGGATTTATTTTACTTGGAACCCTGAAAAGGATACTTTACGGAGCTTGTATAAAGTTGGTATAGAAGGGGGTGAGCCACAAAAAGTTTCGGAAGAGGAGATAATGAAAATGCCTTCGAGAGGAGACTATAATCGGGCAAGAACAACTAAAGTTTATTCTAAAAATGGCGATTTATATATCTCTAATATAACCAACAATAGGACTTTACAAGTTACGAATACCATTGATCGGGAAGGAAGTCCAAGTTTTACGGGCAATGAAAAAAAGATTGTTTATCAAGAGAAAAATAATTTGTTCAGTTGGGAACCGGGAACTGGGGTTGTGGCCCAATTGACTAATTTCGTAACAGGAAAAAAACGTTCTGGTAAATATAAACCTCGCCACGAGGAATGGCTTGAAAATGACCAAATGTCTTGGTTTGAAGTGCTTCAATGGCGTGATGGACAGAATGAAGCGCGAAAAGATCAACGAGAAAATCGTCAACCTGATCGCCCCGAACCTTATTACTATGGCAGTAAAAATATTTCGAATATTCAGTTGAGCCCCAATGAGCAATTTGTTACCTTTAGATTGACAAAACGAGCTGACGCGAAAAGGACTGATGTTCCTAATTATGTTACGGAATCGGGGCATGTCGTAGATTTGAAATCACGTGCAAAAGTAGGCTCCCCACAGGATACTTACGAACTAGGAGTTTGTGATTTAGAATTGGATACTTGCTATTTGATTGATCCCAGTCAGATTGATGGAATTGATGATAAACCTGCTTTTTTGGAAGAATACCACAAAGGAGAGGACGCTTGGAATGCTAAGTATGATAGCCCACGTGAGGTCATTTATCATGGTCCTTTTTTCAGTGAAGATGGGCAAACCTTGGTCAATATCAAATCCATGGATAATAAAGATCGATGGGTAATGTTACTCGATTTGCCAACAGGAGAGTTGAAGTTACTTGACCATCAACACGATGATGCTTGGATTGGTGGTCCAGGTATCGTTTCATGGAATTTTTCTGCTGGCAATTTAGGTTGGATGCCTGATAATCAAAACGTTTGGTTTCAATCCGAAGAGTCTGGGTATTCACATATTTATACCGTAAACGTTAAAACAGGTAAGAAAAAAGCACTTACTTCAGGTAAGTTTGAAATAATAAATGCGGAGATTTCCCATAACAAAAGATACTTTTTTATAACTGCAAATAAAGAATCTCCTTTCGAACATCATTTTTATCGAATGTCGGTGGAAGGTGGAAATATGGAGAAAATAACTTCCAAAAAAGGTGGTCATCAGGTCACCCTTTCGCCTGATCAAAATTGGTTAGCAGTTCGATATTCTTATTCAAATAAGCCTTGGGAATTGTATGTCATGAAAAATGAGCCTGGTGCCGAAATGACTCAACTGACACATTCTACAACGAAAGGTTTTGAAGGGTACGAATGGCGAGACCCTGAGGTCATCCAATTTACTGCTCGCGATGGAGCCAAAGTGCCGGCTCGGATTTATCGCCCTGATCCATCAAAAAAGACGAATGCAGCAGTTATTTTTGTCCATGGGGCTGGATATTTACAAAATGTACATCATTGGTGGAGTTCTTATTATCGAGAGTTTATGTTCCATAATATGTTGGTAGATAATGGATATACCGTTTTAGACATTGATTATAGAGCAAGTAATGGATATGGACGAGATTGGCGAACGGCGATATACCGACACATGGGCGGTTGGGACTTAAATGATCAAATTGACGGAGCCAAATACCTCACTGAAACTTACGGAATTGATGCAGACCGTATTGGTATTTATGGTGGTTCTTATGGTGGGTTTATTACGATGATGGGACTGTTTACTTCACCGGGAACTTTTAAATGTGGTGCGGCTTTACGATCGGTCACTGATTGGGCACATTACAATCATGCTTATACGTCCAATATTTTGAATACGCCGGTTGAGGATAGTTTAGCATATTTGAAAAGTTCGCCGATTTATCATGCGGAAGGATTACAAGATCAATTGCTTATCCTACATGGTATGATTGATACAAATGTTCAATTTCAAGATGTGGTTCGATTGGCTCAACGGCTTATCGAATTAGGAAAAGAAAATTGGGAATTTGCTGTTTTTCCACTCGAGAGTCATGGTTTTATTGAACCGAGTAGTTGGACAGATGAGTATCGACGGATTTTTAAATTATTTCAGGAGAATTTGAGAGAATAATTAGTAATGGAATGTGAAAAATTTCATGAAATGTTTTGGTAGAATCGAAAAGAATGCAGTGATACAAAAGTCTAGAAAGAGATTTTAAAGCTTCACACTATGGTTTATGTAGTGTGAAGCTTTTTTAAAATCCTAATCTTGGATTTACTACATTATTATAAATGTCACCCAAAACATAATTAAAAGAAACACCAAAGCGAGTACTGGTAAAAGAATCGATATTGCTTTGTAGTTGCAAATTGCCTAATAGAATGGCATCTAGACTCAGGTAAAAACCTTTGGACAATCGAAACCAAATAGAACCAGAGAATTGGGTGGAAATAGTATCTGTGGTATTTGGAATCAAGTTATGGTGAACCGAATAAATGGCTGAAATAAATCCCCATTTTTGAAATAAAGACAACCGAATCCGTGGACCATGGCTACTAAATTTAATGTCCTGATTGATAGTCGTTGAATAGCCAATGGTCAATCGTTTTTTATGAAAAACCTCATATGGACATATGCTGTATTCAATCATTGGGCTAACAAAAAGTATTTTATTAGTGAGGTTATTGGATTCCCAGATTCTACCTGAAATGTTGCCTCCTAAAGACCATCGTGGCCCGATTGCCTTGGCATAATAGGCAAACATTTGGTGAGAATTTGAAGAAGATTCTGCGCCTCCACTATTAGTGTTTTTATCGAAACTAAAATTATATTGAAGTCCAAATTGTTCTTCAGGTGTTTCTTTCAAAATCGAAATTCGAGGGTCGAGATCCCATCTACTTGAGCCATTATTTGAGCTATTAAAATTGATGTTTCCACCCACTAAAGCAGTCCAGTTTTTCCATTTGGTAGTGTTCCATGGAGTCGAATATATAGAGTCAGGGAAAGTAATAGATATATCTTCCATTGGAGAAATATGCATGATATAAGGTACTAAACCTGCTTTTACAGTATTCAAAATACCTTGTCTGGTTTCCTCAAAAGACATATCTTGATTTTGTATAAAGAACAACTCTTGGTCGTGATTTTGGAAACGATTGTGACCAATGAAAAATAAATTGTGCCGATAACCACCCGATGCATTTTCAATTTTAGTAGATCGAATTAGGACATCAGTATTCTCCAATCTTCGTGCATAATTTAGTTGAGGTAATTCTTGCCTGATGTACGTGAGATCACAAGATTGACAATCAAAAAAGAGATTGATTTGATTGTCTTTAAAATTATCTTGAGCAATTGATAGAATAGAAAACGAACACGAGATGAGCGCGAAAAGCATGACTTTTTTCATAAAGCGTAATGTGTATTTTGTGAATTGATTGTGCGAATTTGGAATGTTTTTTTATTTACTGCTCCCTTAGCTGCAAAGTTAAATTCCCAAAAGCAAATGGATATCCAACAAAAGGCAAATGAAAGGTTAATAGGGAAATGGATGCCTATATTTAGGCGTTAATAATCTAAAAATATGCTAAAAAGCCGCCTCATAGCGATCATTATACTAGTTTCTCTAATTGGACTTCTACTGATCCAATTTAGGCTTTTAGTGGTTGGGGCAAGACTGGAAAAAGTGAAATTTGACCAAAAAATTGAGGAAGTTTTATTTAATGTCAATGAAGCATTAAATGGGAAAAACCCAGTAGGAAATGCTTTAGTAAAATTGATTCAGGAGGAAGTCTACGAAGAAGAAGAGACCAATGTTTATTTATATGAAATAGTAGAAGGTGGCTTGACGAAATTATTTGAAAGTCAACTAAATAAACAGGGTATCACCGCTGACTTTGCTTTTGTAATTAATGATAAGTATAACACAAAAAGTACTGTTCATAGTACCAATTTCGTTGTCGAAAACTTCGATTTTGATCAATATTCGATACTATTGGGAGATCGAATTATTGGAGAATGTCATTGTGAACAAGTTCTTCATTTGGATATTTTGAATTTGTTTGGATATTTTTTGAGTGAGTTGGACTATTTGATCATTCCGTCAATTTTATGTTTCTTATCCATCCTTCTTTGTGTCGTGTTTTTGTTTCGAAATTTGAAAAAAGAGCATCAACTCAATGCCATTAAAAATGACTTTATTAATAACCTTACCCATGAATTAAAAACGCCTGTTTTTTCAATTTCTTTAGCGGTCAAAATCTTAAGAGAAAAATTGGAAAAAGGTGAAATTTCAGGAGCGGAGCAATTCTTACAACTAATTGATAATGAGAAGGATAAATTGAAAATTCAGGTTGATAAAGTTCTAGAATTAGCAAGTCTTGAGAGTGCTAATTATCATTTGCAAAAAGAACCAACAGATGTACATGGTTTAATCAAAGAAATGGCAAAAGATTTTGAGGTAAAATTGAAAGAACGTAATGGAACGCTGACGCAAAAATTAAATGCTAAAAATTTCATTCATAATATTGATTCAACCCACTTTAAAAATGTAATTCAAAACTTGCTCGAAAATGCTTTGAAATACTCGCAAGGCACGGTCGAAATTGAAATTGAGACTCTAACTAAGGGCAATGAGTTTCAACTTCGGATAAAAGATAAAGGCATTGGGATTGCCCCTGAATTTCACAAATTGATTTTTGATAAATTTTATAGAGTTCCGACCGGAGATTTACACGTAGTGAAAGGATTTGGTTTGGGATTGAATTATGTGAAAAAAATTGTGGAGGCACATGGCGGAGTAATCAATTTGAAAAGTGGATTTGGAAAAGGTACTGAATTTACGATTAAATTATATACAAAATAACACGTTCTATGACACCTAAAATTCTGTTAGTTGAAGATGACCAAACGCTTGGTTTTTTACTCAAGGAATACCTCCAAATGAGAGATTTTGAAGTCACTTGGGCACAAAATGGAGCCGATGGCTTGCGTCGTTTTAACCAAGAAGCCTTCAACCTTTGCGTTTTGGATATCATGATGCCGGCTATCGATGGCTTCACGCTCGCTGAACTCATTCGAAATCGGAATACAGAAGTGCCGATCATCTTTTTGACTGCGAAATCTTTAACTGAAGATGTCATCAAAGGCTTCAAAATAGGAGCAGATGATTATATTAAAAAACCAGTTTCAGAAGAAGAATTGGTTGCTCGAATTCAAGCCGTTTTTAGAAGAAGTAAGATCTCTGAAGTAGAGGAGAGTGAAGCGTTATTCGAAATTGGCAAATATCATTTTGATAGTAAAAATCAACAACTTACAGTCGATGGAAATACCCGGCAACTTACGGAACGCGAAGCGGAGTTATTGAAAATGTTGTGTCAAAATAAAGGAACATTAGTCAGTCGAAAATATGTTCTTCAAAAATTATGGGGTAAAACCGATTATTTCACTCGAAAGAGTATGGATGTTTTTATTTCTCGCCTACGAAAATATTTAGCAGCAGATGATTCAATAAAGATTATGAATGTCCATGGAAGCGGGTTCGTATTGTCTGATAATTAATTTGGGGTAAATTGGTATAATTTGGTTTGGGAAAATCAATTTTACGTTCTTTGCTTTTATGAATGCCTTCTCACCAAACATTATTGACCATATTTTAGTAATTCTTTTGGGTATTGTATTGCCTATTTATGCGGTTTTTTCTTCTCAGCCGGCTATGAAAAAATTGAATTACGATACGGAAACGAAGCTCGCTATTTATTGGGGAAATAGTCTTTCTCTTTGGGTGATGGCAATTGTGGTTGTATTAGTATGGTATTTTTCAGGGCGCGACTTATTAGAATTAGGGTTTAGGGTACCTGACTTTTCAAACATTGTATGGGTTGGGTTAACGATACTTTTTTGTGGAGGCTATTTATTGGACTTATGGTACCAAACGAGTGATCCTCATCGTAAATTAAAACTGATTGATCGTTTTCTTAAAAACACCCCTTTTTTACCTCAAAATAAACGAGAGTTATCCCATTTTTTTATAGTTGCTGTTAGTGCTGGTGTTTGTGAAGAAATTATTTTTAGAGGGTATTTTATTCAATATCTAATGCACTTTACAGGAGATACGAACACTGGGGTTTTTATTGCGATACTAATACCAGCTTTGATTTTTGCCTTCTCACATTTTTATCAAGGTTGGGAGGCCGTATTAAAAATTGTGGTGATGGCGCTTCTCTTTGGCTACCTGTTTTGGGTCATGCAATCACTTTGGTGGCTTATCATTTTACATACCTTATTAGACATTGTTGGTGGTATTTTGGCAGTGAAATTATTGCCGAGTCAAGAAACATTAATTACGGATGATTCGGAGGAATAGGATTTGTTACTAAACCATTTAATATTAAAGGCTTTGAAAACAAAATCTGATTAAATTTGTCCTCTTTTTTTCCTTTTTAAAAAGTTTAATTTTTTGTCAGGTTCTTGATTTCGATTAGCACGACAAGATGGGACGAATTTAATATTTTGAGGGAAAGTAATTCAACAATCAAACAATTCAACTTTGTCTAATTCATTTTCTTGGCTAATAAAAATGGCGTGGCGAGACAGTCGCAGAAATCGTGGGCGCCTAGTTCTTTTCATAGCTTCCATTATTCTTGGTATAGCGGCACTCGTCGCCATTAACTCTTTCAGTGAAAATCTACAAAAGGATATTCAAAACGAAGCAAAGTCTTTGCTTGGTGCTGACTTAGTTGTTCAAGGAAATCAGGCAGCTCCGGATAGTATAAAAATGTTGTTGGATTCCTTGAATGCGGAAAAACGTTCTGAAGCGATCCAGTTATTTTCGATGGCATATTTTCCGAAAAATGGAGGCACCCGATTGGTAAATGTAAAAGCATTGGAAGGAGATTATCCTTTTTATGGAAACTTAGCGACGGAGCCCAAGGAAGCCTCTCGAACTTTCAGAAATGGACAAAAAGCCTTAGTCGAAAAGACGTTGATGTATCAATTTGGATTAGAGGCAGGTGATTCAGTTCAAGTGGGTAAATCTACTTTTGAAATTGAAGGTTATATAAGTTCTACGCCTGGTCGAGCTGGCTTTGCAGGTGCTATCGCTCCATTGATTTATATCCCGATGAATCATTTGCCGGCAACGGATTTAGTGCAAATGGGGAGTCGTGTTTTTTATCAATATTATTTCAAGTTTGATGAAACCTTAGACGTCGAAAAAATGGCGGATGAGCGCATTCGACCAAGATTAAGAGAAGGAAGTTCTTTGGGGTATGATACGGTTGAAGAGCGAAAAGAAGAATTAGGAGCAGCATTTGAAGATTTAACAGGCTTCTTGAATTTGGTGGGGTTCATTGCGCTTCTATTGGGTTGTATCGGTGTGGCAAGTTCTGTCCATATTTATATAAAAGACAAACTTCCAACTATCGCGGTTTTGCGATGCTTGGGGGCGAAAGGAAATCAAGCTTTTAAGATATACCTTATCCAAGTCATCTTTTTAGGATTGGCAGGCGGTTTTTTGGGAGCCCTTTTAGGAAGTTTGATTCAGGTGTTTTTGCCTTTAGTAGTTGCTGATTTTTTGCCAGTTCAAAATGTGAGTAATGATATTTCATGGGCATCGATAGGGGAGGGAATGATTACAGGGTTGGCAATTACCGTTTTGTTTGCGCTCTTACCATTACTTGCAATCCGCCGTATTTCTCCACTTCGCACACTTCGAGCTTCTTTTGATGAAGATACCACTCAACGCGATCCCTTAAGATGGGGTGTTTTTGCACTGATTGGACTTTTTGTTTTTGGATTCACTTGGATTCAGACGGGGGATTGGCGATCGTTTGTTTTTCCAATCGGAATTGGTGTTGCATTTTTGGTTTTGACAGGTATTGCAAAATTATTGACGGTTTTAGTAAAGAAATATTTTCCTCGAAATTGGAATTATATCTGGCGACAAAGTATTGCCAATTTATATCGGCCAAATAATCAAACTGTCATTTTGATTGTGACTGTTGGATTGGGTGCGGCATTGATTTCAACCTTGTTTTTCACGCAAGATTTGTTATTGAAACAAATCGAAATGACAGATGCAGGAGGACAGCCAAATATGATTATTTTTGATATCCAAACCCCTCAAAAAGAAGGTGTGGCAAGGTTGACAACGGAGTTTGATTTACCTGTTATACAAGAAGTACCGATTGTCACTATGCGGGTAGACGCTGTAGATGGGATGACCAAAACGGAAAGATTGCAAGATTCTACCTCTAACGTTTCAAGGTGGGTGTTCAATCGCGAATTTCGATGTACTTACCGAGATACCTTGATTGATACAGAAACGATTTTGGAGGGAGAGTGGCATGGAGAAGTAAGTGAAGATGGAACAATATATGTATCTATTGCTGAGAATATTGCGGATAATTTAGATGCGACAATTGGAACAAAATTGACTTTTAACGTTCAAGGTGCGCTTATTGAAACAGAAGTTGCGAGTATTCGAGAAGTTGATTTTACAAGACTACAAACCAACTTTTTTGTGGTTTTTCCGAAAGGAGTTTTGGAAGAAGCCCCTCAATTTCATGTAGTTATTTCAAGAGTAGCTGACGAAAAACAATCAGCCTTGTTTCAACAAGAATTGGTTCAAACCTACCCCAATATTTCTGTTATTGACCTCACTCAAATTCTAAAATCAGTAGAAGACGTCTTAAGTAAAGTCTCTTTCGTTATTCGATTTATGGCATTATTTAGTATTCTCACAGGACTTTTAGTGTTGATCAGTTCAGTGGTACTTTCCAAATATCAACGAATTCGGGAAAGTGTACTTTTACGAACGCTTGGAGCGAATAAAAAACAGATCTTGTGGATCAATGCGCTCGAATATTTTTTATTAGGTGCGTTGGCAACTATGACAGGAATAGGGCTTTCAGCGATAGGAACTTTTCTCTTAGCAAAATTTCAATTTGAGATTCCATTTGCTGTAAATTGGATCCCTGCATTTATTGTTTTTGTAGTCATTACAGGGCTTACTGTATTGATCGGAATGTTTAATAGCAGAGATGTAGTGCGAAAGCCACCTTTAGAGGTTTTAAGGAAAGAGGTTTAAGAGAGTAAATTATCTTACATTTGTCCAAAAATTAACTAGAAAAGTGACTTAAATGGCGAGCCAACTTATAAAAGATACTAAAAAATACGTCACAGAATTATTTAAGGAGGGACTTACTTCTGACCATCTCTACCACAGTTTAGAGCATACTTTGACAGCCAAAGAAGCCGTACTTGTATTGGCTAGAAAATATCACTTGTCTAAAAAAGAATCCGAAATTTTAGCTTTGGCGGCCCTTTTTCATGATACGGGTTTTACTCAAACGTATGATGGACATGAGGAAGTGAGTATTGAATTGGCAAAATCATTTTTAAGCGAAAAGGAGTATCCAAGCAATAGTATTGAAAAAGTTGTCAATTGTATTGAGGCCACAAAAATGAGTGTTCAGCCAGAAAATCTACTCCAAAAGATTATCAAAGATGCTGACTTCAATACTTTCGGTGACTTGTCTTATCAACAAAAAGGAGATGCACTTCGACATGAATGGGAGGTTTTCAAAAACCTGAAAATGACGGATGAAGAGTGGATGATGAACAATTTTCAATTTTGGAGCAACCATCAATTCTATACAGGAGAAGCAAAGCTCTTATTTGGTAAAGCAAAAAAGAAAAACTTAAAAAAAATTGCCACAACAGTGGAAAAACTAAAAAGAACTCAAGGCAGTACCATTAGTAGTGTCCAAAGCATTCTAGAAGGCAATCGAAGTGCTCAAATGATGTTTAAAACGACACTCAGGAATCATATTGACCTAACGGCTATCGCCGATAATAAAGCCAATATGATGTTAAGTATCAGTGCTTTAATTATTACGATAGCAATGCCATTGCTTGCTGGAAATCTACAAGGTAGTCCATTCTTACTTTGGCCAACTGCCTGCTTGATGGTGACAAGTACGTTATCCATCATATTTGCGACACTTGCTACTCGACCTGTTAAAACACCAGGAACCACTGACCTCGCCAAAATTCCCAAAGGAGAAACCAATCTTTTCTTTTATGGAAATTTTTATAAAATGAGCCTAGATGATTATCGAAGTGGTATTAGAACTGTTTCTGGAGATGATAATATATTAGATAATTCCGTCGTCATGGATTTGTTTTTTCTAGGAAAAGCATTGGGTCAAAAATTCCACTTATTACGTCTATGTTACAGTGTTTTTATGATAGGAATGACCGTTACTGTCATTGCCTTTGCTGTATCATTTATAGTTGTAGGCGGAGGACAATAATACCTTAAATTTTAATTTATTAAAATAAATATTTGTTTTTTATCCATAGTCTCTCTTAAATTCTAAAAAGATATAGGCTATATTTGTCATGGATAAAAAATTGTAAAACAAGATAAAGTGCATTTAATAGCGCTTAATTTGAATAAACAGACACCTAATTTTTTGTATAAAAGAAACGAACAGTATTATCCCATTTTTTAGATGAATTTTGAATTGATTAAAAATAGTAGCTTAGAGTCTTTATCCTTTCCACACACCTAAAACCCTCTTTTTTTACTCTAAGTTATTGGTGAATTCAAAGCATTATTATTCCAAAACCGTATTTCCATGAACGTAATTCGACACTACTACCTATTTTCCTATTTCCCCTTTATTAAGATTAATCTAACTGACCCATTTTCAAAATGTCTTATTTCTTCTTTTGAAGAATGATTGGCTTTTGGGTAATGTGATTCTTCCTTAAAAACAAGTTTGGATTTTACCTACACTTTTAGAACAAATAATTCTAGAAAGAATATCTGGTTGATAATCAGTTGTTTAATAGACACTAGTATTGCTAAGAAAAGTGGAGTGATATCTTAATAACCGATTACTTAGTAACGGCTAAAAAATAAGTCCGCCAATTTGAAATAGTAGATTTTGGATTTTGGTAAGGCAAAAATACTTTTTGCGTTCGCCTTTGTACCTTCTGGCACAAGCCAGCGCAGGATGCAGGGCATCGGCGAGTATTTTTAACGCCACAAAAGTTCAAAAGATACATAGGTAAATGTCGGAGTTATTCTTTAGGCGTTACTTAACAAGACTTTTATTATTCCCATGAACAAACCGATTTACACCTATTTAGAGTTGGAAATATACCATTTGTGTCCAACTCGTACTCTAAGTTCTTTGAGAAAAAATTGGCGAAATATTTTCTGCTCACAAATCCTGACAATTGTTCTGTCCCTGCTGTTAACTATCCAATGCCAACTGTCAAGCGCCTACGGACAATGCACAACTTTAGCTTGTAACCAAAACGTAACCCTTGCACTCAAAGATGACTGCAAAGGTTCGATAAACTCCTATTTCTTATTAGCAAATCCATTGGCGTGTGGTGGACCGACGACCATGGAATATTATGATCAAAATGGAAATTTTTTAGGTGATACTTTAAATGAAAGCCATCTCGGAATGACCGTTGATGCCTATATCTATCACAATTGGACAGGCTTGTCTTGTGTCGGAACCGTAAATGTTGTAGATGGTCGCGCACCTGAAATTGAATGCCAAAATTATAGCCTCAAATGTACCGAAGATTATAGCGTTGCAACTCTAGGCACGCCAATCGCGACAGACAATTGTAGTTCGGTTGCGAGCTTGACCTACGAAGATGAAGTGATTGATTTGGGCTGTGGAATGCAAGGCTTTCAAGGATATTTTGATCCGTCAAATTGGACGGTTAAAACAACGAATGGTGACGGTGGGGTAGATGTCACCGGAGCTCCCAATGCAGTGTTGGTTGAAGGGGCTGACTCCTCTCCTTTTAAGACTAGCCCTCGTTATATCACGAGATTTAAAATCGTGATTCCCTCAGAGGGTTATATCAGTTTTGACTGGAGTAGTTTTGGGGGCTCCAATTTTAATGGGGATGCATTTTATGTGACCATTAATGGCGTTTGTATTCAGTTATCATTCAATGATGTCCAAAGTGGATCATGGCAGTCTTGGTTATTACAGCCTGGAGATGTATTGTCGTTTGAACAAGCATCCGATGGGAATAATGACATGGTGACTACGGAACTCTCTAATTTCAATTTTATCACCACAGCACAAAAAATCATTCATCGAACATGGACTGCAACTGATTCTTGGGGAAATAAAGGTACTTGCCTTCAAGTCATTACTCTTGAAAGAGCTACTTTAGGAGATATCCATATGCCAGCTAATTATGATGATATTCAGCAACCTGCTTTGACTTGTGGCGCAGGTTATGATCCCGCAATTACGGGATATCCTTTTTTGGATGATGATGGCGATTTGAATACAACTTTTGACCAATATTTAATTCAAAATGGTGATTGTACCTTTTCATTGACCTATGAAGATCAATCCATTGTGACTTGCGAAGGAAGCGAATTGATTTTGCGAGAATGGCGGGTTTTGGATGATTGTACAAGCCAAATTTTTGAAGAAATTCAAATCATAAAAATATTTGACCAAGAACCTCCTACTCTAATTTGCCCGCCAAATATGACGGTCGGAACATCTTCGTCCCAATGTGGTGTGACTATTAATATTCCGTCCATAAATGCATACGATAATTGTGCGAGCACTGTAAACCTTACGCCAAACTGGAGCTTCGGCAACGGTTTTGGTCCCTTTGACGATGTGCCCCCCGGCACTTATCCGATTGATGTTGAATCCGCAGACCCCTGTGGTAATTCGACCTCTTGCACTATGCTCGTCACAGTGGAAGACCAGCATCCTCCCACTGTGATTTGTGATGGGTTCACAGTTGCCTCCCTTACGTCTGATGGTACTGCCTTTGTTTTTGCGACTTCGATTGATGACGGAAGTTATGACTTATGTTGCCTTGGTGATTTTGAAGTCAAAAGAAAAACCGACGACGATTCGGCTTATGCAGCATATTTTCAAGTTGATTGTTCGGATGCAGGTACAAGTTTCATGGTACATATGAGGGTGAGTGATTGTGCTGGGAATTCAGGGTTTTGCGAGGTGGAAGTAATGGTTGAGGATGAGCAAGCTCCTGCCATGCTACCTCCAGCTGATGTGACCGTTGATTGTAATGCCGATCTTAGTGATTTATCCATTTTTGGAGATATTGCTAGTATCGATAATTGCGAAATGACTATTGAAGAATTTACAGAAGAAATTACCAATGGATGTGGACAGGGGGCGATTGTTCGAACATGGGTCGCTACCGATAATTTTGGTAATACCAATACCGTGTCTCAAAATATTAATATCTATTCTCAAACACCCTGGAATGCCAATAATGACCTCATCGTCTGGCCTGCTGATTACATGACAAGTGGCTGTAACGCACAAATTGCCCCAGACCAATTAACTGCACCGTTCAATGTACCGACTTATAATTCCGTGAGCAGTTGCCAATCCGTTTCGGCAAGTTATGACGATGAGTTATTTTGGGTTTCCGAACCATCTTGTTACTTCATTTATCGAACATGGACAGTCATTGATTTTTGTCAATGGACTTCAAATTCCAATGATGATGTTGGGAAATGGGAATATATCCAAGTCATTACGGTTAATGATGAAACTGCCCCTGTTTTTGTGAATCCGCCTATCAACTTGGAGGTTCATATGACTTCTTCCTTAAATTGTTCGGCGACTGTTTCCTTGCCCACACCAATGGTGTTTGATTGTAGCGACCATATTGCACTTTCGGCGCAAGGTGATTTGGGCTATGGTTTTAATTTTTCGAATGTTTCAGCTGGAATTTACAATATGAGTTATACGGCTTCGGATGGCTGTGGTAACACCAGTACGCACAATTTTACTATTGAAGTGATGGATGATAATGCTCCGACAGCTCTTTGTTTAAATGGCTTAACGGTTGACTTGAATCCTTCGGCAGAATATACTGTTTCGGCTCCTTCATTGAATCTCGCAAGCTTTGATAATTGCACAGATGCATCAGCACTACAATATTCTTTTTCTCAAGATATTAATGATAAAACTCGGACTTACACATGCAGCACCCTGGGACAAAACAATCTCGAACTCTATGTGACAGACACTAATGGGAACCAAAGTTCTTGCTTAACATGGATAAAAATTGAAGATAGTTTTGATTATTGCCTTCAAAACCCTGACGTTATTTCTGGAGCGATTCGGACGACTTCGGATGAAGGCATTTCCCAGGTGACTTTGTATCCAGATGGAATGAATAATATGATACCGAGTTTTACCAATAACTTAGGTGATTTCGAATTTTCAGGCGACCTCCAAGGACATGATATGACCATTCGACCGGAGAAAAATATCAATATTTTGAATGGTGTCACGACCTTCGATTTGGCTAAAATGAATGACCATATCTTAGCAAAAGAATTCCTTGATTCGCCTTATAAAATGATTGCTGCAGATGCGAATAACTCAGGTACGATCACTGTCGGTGATCTCGTCATTGTTCAAAAAGTGATTTTGCATTTAGAAACGGTCTTTCCGAATAACTCCTCGTGGCGCTTTGTACCAGCTGATTATATTTTTCCAAATCCGAACAATCCGTGGGCGACTCCTTTTCCGGAATCCATTACATTGACCAATATTCTTGGTGACATTTCCAATGTGGATTTTATAGGAATTAAAATCGGTGATGTTACCGAAAATGCTATTCCTTCGAATATAACAGGAGACGAGAATGCTGAGAATCGAAGTGCCGAAACGTTCATTTTAGAAACTGAGGATCGACAATACGAGGCAGGTGAAAAAATCGAAGTCACCTTCCGAAATAATGATTTCGATCATATAAGAGCTTGGCAAATGACTTTGGAATTTGATGAAGAGAAACTAGAATTTTTGGAAGTCAATAAGTCAATTACAAATTCAAAATTTGGAACAACCAAAACCAACCAAGGTGTTATCACTGCCCTTTGGTTCAATAATACAGCAACTCAATTACCGAAACAAGCGGATTTATTCACACTTAACTTCATCGCAAACACCTCACTCCTTTTGAGTGAGGTGTTGACTATTTCTTCTAAATTCACAAAAGCCGTCGCATTCAATAATGACGAATCGGAATTAAATGTTGAATTACAATTATTTAATAATGAGGATGATATAGAAGGAGATCCGGTTTTAAGTTTGAAACAAAATTACCCGAACCCGTTTTTGGATAAGACCCAAATTGCCTTTAATTTGCCTGAATCGAATTCGGCAGTTTTGACTTTTTATGATGTCTCTGGGAAAGTGCTTTTTGAGATTAATGATGAGTTTGAAAAGGGTGAAAATGTGGTGGAGGTGAGTCGGGATGATTTGTTGACTTCGACAGGGCTGATTTATTATCACCTGAATGTGGATGGGGAGATTTTGACGAAAAGGATGATCATGACACGCTGAATAATTTCTTAGGAGTTTTTTTGTTTGGTCGTTAATCGTTATAACTCGAAAATCAAGAATAATCTCAACTCAAAAAAGATGAGTTGAGATTATCACTTTTTATAGAGATACCCTTAAATCATTATTTTAGTTATGACATCATCTATTCAGCTTCATAAGTTAAGTATTTTACAAACGAACTAGTCTTTTACACATCGACAAGAATATGCTGCCTCTTGATCGTAATGAGAGTATGTTCGTTCAAGGCTCCCCAGATTAAATTTGTATACAATACTATATTCTGGTTTATCCGTGGCACTCCAGATTACCCCATTTCCATCAGGCAAGAAAACATTTTCCATTGGTGAAAATTTTGTGTCAGGTTCCCAGTAGAGGTAGTTGTACTCACCTGCTAATTGAAAATAAGTACTTTGGAGGAAGTTGTATCTTTCCACATCATCATTACGATAACTATAATATGGATCCTTATGCCCTATTTTTCCATCATCAATACTATTAAATGGTTTTACATAATAATTAAACAAATTCCACAATTCATCATCAGTTGGTAAGTGCCAACCGGGAGGACAAGCCTTTTTAGCAGCTTCCCTGCTATAAAGTCGTCCAAATTGATAGCCATTAATGCTACCAGTTATACTCCTGTTATTTGGATAATAGGATCCATCTAGGTAGTAATTTAAATTGTCTATCATCCAGACTTTACCGTCTTTTAAGGTTGTTACTCTGTATACTTGCCCATCTCGAGGATCTTTCAAAGTATAGCCATCATAATATCGATTTTTAGTACTGAAGTCCACAAAATCTCGAACAGGTATAAATTCCGGATCAAAATCTTTCATTAGCATTTCAAGCATTTCGATAAACAATTCATCTGTACCATCAATAGAGCGACGAAGCCAAAACGCTGGAGCAGTAACCGCTTCATAATAATCTGCTCCTTTATTTTGTTCAAGTGCCTCTGCATAATCACGGAATATTTCCTGCATAGAACCATTTGTAGTCCCCCCCTCAGCAAATACATCTGACAGATATTGAGTTTGAAGGTCTTCTAAAGATTCTCGATCTCTATTTAAATATAGGTATGCATCGTAATAAGTATGGGCCATACCCTTCAAATGCTTATCATAGAGAGGTTGTATTATTTTTTTAAAAAATGGAAAATATTCGCGAGCATATTGATAATTTTCTGTCATCTCACACAGAAATGAAGGATTATATTTACCAAAAGAGGTTGTCGAATTATAGTTCATTTTAAGTGGGGTACTAGAAACCCAGCCTCCATGAGGAGACCACATTTTCTTTAAATTCTCTTCAAAAGGTTTTAGATGGAATGCTAGTTTTCTATTTTGTTCAATTGTATTTAACCACACCCAATGTTTACTATCTCCATCGTAATTTGGCGTAGTATATATTGGATAAGTTGCAATTTTTTCAAGTATTTCGGTAGTTGCATATTTTGTTATCATAGCAAATTTCGAACGAAGTCCTGTATCCACCCAGGTATGGTCTTCTTCCGGGTTGAGTTCGAAATTATCTTTTAATAAATCCCATACAAAACTAATTTTTGCGAAAAACCACATGCTATTATTTTTATTTTCATCCCCAACAAAAGCATCTTCTGTCTCTCGATATTTATCTGGAATCAATTCAGTTCGTATTTTGTCATCCTCATAATAATTTTTAATATCGTCTAAGGAAGGTACTTCCGACAGTCCTTTCTGTTCTTTAAGTGAAATCTTTTGAGCAACCACATTTCCTTCTAAATCGATTGCAGCAACTGTAATAAATGAAGATGTTACGCCATCTAATCCAATGGTTGTGCCAGGTGATTCATCTCTTTTGGAATGTTTGTCAATCCCCCAATATCCTTGCTTTGTAAAAAGTGCATCATATGCTAGATAGTTAGGGGCCTTAATCTCAATTGCATTATCTGGTCGCTTAGTAATTGACAAGCTGCTCTCTTTAGGGTAAATTCCATCTTTCAATGAAAATATTTGGGTAGATACTTCCCCTTCTACATCAATAGCAAATATGGAAATATGCTCATGTCTACCTTTTACATGAGAAATGCGGATAGTCTCACTTTGGTTTGGTATCTGTTCATCATAATAATCGGTCATCTTACGATAGCCTTCTTTTGTATAGTATGCAGTGTATTGTAAGCCGGTATCACTATCGATATAAATTGAATTTCCATCATCAGCCATCCTAATAGTTGGTTGTTGACCCCATAATGGCAGTGAAAATAAGAGAAGAAATAAATTGGAGAAGAAGAAAATTTTGAATTGTAAAACTGTCATTATTTAATTTTATAGTTAAAAAATAATTGTTGAAAAGCCCGAACCGCATGTAAACAGTAAGGTTATGAAGCAAAAATAACTAAAGAAGGATGTTGGATAATGTATCGTCCCGAAAAAGAATTAAAGTTAAAAAATAAATTCTAGTATAGTCTTACAGCTAAAAAGTTGTCCTGAATTAGTTTTACAGCCAATTGCTTTTATAAAGGTACCCTTGTTGGAACATACTTATCATTCACGTTATTCCCAATTTTTGCGATAAAAACTGGAGTTGCTCGTGTCGATGTTGACGGGATGATTTTGACGAAAAGGACGATTTTGACACGCTGATTTCTATAGGTTTTGTTTGTTTATTGGTCCGTCTAAGTTTCCTTCCTTGTCCCATAATAAGCTGAAATATTGCCGAGTGGACTAGGCAGCATTTAAGGAGAACCTTTTCGTTTTTACGTTAGAATTTCTTTTTATACTTGTAAGTTCCTTTTGTCATCCTGAGTAAAGCGAAGAATCTGTAAAATGAAACATAGCATTCTTCAGATCCTTCGCTATCACTCAGGATGACAAAAAACAAACACCATGAAAATACAGTACAACTTTTGGGTGTACATTGTCACTAATCCGAAAAAAACTGTCCTTTACACAGGGATGACTAATAATATTCAACGTCGCCTGCAAGAACACTATGAAGCTTGCGAAAGGGGCGAAAACTATTTCACTGCCAAATATTTCCTGTTACAATCTTCTATGGTATGAATGGCACCAGTATGTCAACAATGCCATTGCACGAGAAAAGCAAATCAAAGGTTGGCTAAGATCCAAAGAAGAAAGATTGATAACTGATTTTAATCCGACATGGCGTTTTTTAAATGATGAGGTTATGAAAGGAGAATGGTGAACTAGTTTTACCTCCTGTTGGCAGAGAACCTTCCCTCGTATTGCTCGCTAGGTTCTAAAGAACCGTCGCGATGGGTACCTCCAATCTCCGATTAGTTTATAAAGAACTGTACGACCAATCTGAGATTGGAGGTACGCCCCGTTTCGGATTAAAAATCCTTACGAGCAAGGTTCTTTTCGGCATTTATCTTTTGTATCAAAAAATTATCCAAATGGATGACCTTTATATCAGGATTGGGAATTTTCATTTTTTGAAAGAGAATTTCTATATCTTCCAGTCAAATTATCAACAACATTATGAAAAGAAGAGATTTCCTTCAAAAAGCTAGTTTTGGCGCCAGTATGTTGATACTTCCTAATACTGAATTATCATTTATTCCAAATATTTTAATTGAAAAAAAGGAGAAACTGACTTTCGGAATTGTTGCGGATGTTCATCATGGAATGATGCCGGGGACACAAGGGCGGTTGGAAGAATTTATTGAAAAAGCAATAGCGAAAGAGGTCGATTTTATTATCCAATTAGGAGATTTTTGTCATAAGGAGGAAAGGAGTAAGTCTTTTTTGAGAACCTGGAATACCTTCAAAAATCCAAAATATCATGTATTGGGCAACCATGATATGGATTTAACATCGAAAGCGGATATTATGGATTTTTGGGAAATGCCTAAAAGCTATTATTCATTTGAAGAGAAAGGGATTCGGTTTATTGTTTTAGATGCCAATTTTCTCTATCAAGAGGGGAAATTTTTGGATTATAATAGAGGGAATTTTTATGTAGATAATGGTTTAAGAACTTATATCAACGATGAACAAATTGAATGGTTTACAGCAGAGTTAGAAGCTTCCAAATTACCCACTATTGTTGTTTCTCATCAGAGTCTTTGGCATTATCAATGGGGTGTTAAGAATCGGTTGTCTCTGCAAAAACAAATGGAAAAACACCACAAAAAAATTATCTGTTGCCTAAACGGGCACAACCATATTGATTTTCACCATCATCAAAACGGTATAGATTATTTGGAAATTAATAGTATGTCTTATCAATGGGTTGGATACAAACACAACGCCAAGCGCTTTTCTCAGGAATTATTAAAGGATTATAAATGGTTAAATCATATTGCTCCATATGAAGATCCTCTTTATGCCTTTGCGAGTATAAATCCTAAAGGTAAATTGAAAGTAGAAGGAGTAAAGAGCCAATGGATGGCGCCTACCCCAAAAGAAGCTGGAACGCCTCCACAAGTATATGGAAATAGATATTCTCCGATTATTTCTGATTATCAATTAAAGTTTTGAAGAGTCTTTTAATCATCACTTACTATTTTTCTTCCGTAGAAATCACATAATTAAGCCCTAATGAAATAAAGAAGTTGTTTTTGAACTGAAGCAATTCTGTTGTTCCTTCAAGGGTTTGTATTGTAAAATCATGATTGTAAAATCCAGATTTTGCCGTCAACTCAAAGTTTTTAGTCATCCGCCAAGAAACAGTTGGACCAACCATCCATTTTATTAATTCAAGTGTCGTTGGCTCTTGCCATGATCCTTGAGGATTATTTTCTGCAACGTTATAACTATAGCCAGCAGAACCGATCTCATGACTCAATCCCAAACTTATAGTTGGATAAACTTTATATTTGACAACAAAAGTCAGTGGAAGTGTCCCTTTTACAAACCATCGATCTTGATTATATTCAATTGAAACAAGTGGTAAATAGGTTCTATTTGCTACACCTCGATAATAAAATGCTCCCACCCCTAATTGGCTTTTATTCCACTTTCTTTTTACCAAAAATACACCGAGGTAATTAAAATCTCCCTCAAGTTCATACTCACCAGAACCATTGGTTAATGATCCCCTTACTAGACCTGTAAGAGCCCAATTTTCTGAAAGATCATGCAAAATAGCACTTGAAAAATCTAAAGAAGCTAAGGTTGGAATGGACTGTAAATAAGGTGGAACTAAATATTCACTTCCATTTTCATATAGGGCTGAATAATCTTTGCGACTCCATTTTAAGGAATGAAATCCTAGGATTTTTGGAGAGAGTCGATATCCGAAATTGACAAAAGCTGAAATCTCATTCGCACTCATTTTTTCATCGCCATTTAGAGAATAGTTGGGGGGAATATATGGTCGAGATTCTAACGAACTAACATATTCCACCCCAGCGAGTGTGAAATCTGTAGTTTGGGCTTGCAAAAGCGTTCCAAATAAAGCCATAAGAGACACTAAAAAGAACTCCGTTTTTAATCCGAGGATAACGATTTTGTGAAGATTTTTAACGGGATAAAACTTTATGAAGAGATGATCGGTAGTCATATTATGATTGATTTATAAACAATAAAACACTAGATATCTTTTTTTTAATAAATAGCCTAAACCATGCTTATGATAGAATGAAGTTCATTGACTTCTCCCATTAATAAAATGATTTTAAGCAGGTCAAATAGATAATTTTCATCAATGGAGGTTGTTTGAAAAAACAACTTTCGCTTGAAAAAAAAGATTTCATTCTAAAAAACAATAGGGCTGTATCAAAAGTCATTTGATACAGCCCCATTATAATACAGCCTCTTCTGAAACCTAATTCCTTGGCAATATGCCTCCCTCAACCCATGGCGCACCTGCCTTCATCAAATCGCTACCTAATGCTTTGATTTTTTGTTGACTCGCCTCTAACTTGGTTCGTATATCATTCAATTCTGAATCTACCATAGACATCATCATCTTATGAGTATCGGTAGGTCCATAAGTAGAGTTAGAAATACCAATACTGAGTTTAAATAATCGATCACCAACGGTAGGGTTCACCTTTTCGCCAACCGAATTTTTCGATACATCGCCATTCAATTGGGTATTTAAATCCATCAATTCCATTTTTAAATTATGGATTCTTGAATCCAAGTCACCCACCTCAGCGCGAGAACTTATCAAAGCCTTTTGCATGCCTTTTAGTTGGGTCATAGCGTTTTTCATTGTTAAACTAACTGCGCTCGAACTACGAACAGCAGCCTCATACTTTCGCCAAAAAGCTACAACATCTTCCATTTTAGCCCCTTCTAAAGTACCTTTTTTCATAGGCACCACTTCGAATGTTTGTGGCGAAGCCAATTCCGTAACTTGTCCATTTATAGATTTTGACAGACTGACTATGTACGTTCCAGGTGCCGCAGGCAAACCTGTTGGAGGTCCGCCCCAAGAAATATCGCCTTTTGGCTTTTCTAAGTCAATGGCATCGGGGGTAGGGTATTTCAGATCCCAAGCCACCCGATGAAATCCTTTTTTGGTTTTGCCTTCGATTCTTCTGACCACATTGCCGTCGCTATCCTTTACGGTCAACCAAATTTTAGGCTCACTATCTCTAAGCTCTGCATCCAATGCATCCCAACCAGCAAAAGGGATACTTTCTTTTCGTTTCGCTGCATTCTTTTCGTTTTCTTGTCGTGTCGCTTTTTTGGACTTTAAATCTTCTTTCAGGTGATAAGTAAAAACGGCTCCAAAAGGTGGATTGGGTGCTACAAAATGAGACGCCCCTTGATCGCCTTTTGCGCCATAAAACCCTAAATGAGAACGTGGTGTGTACCACCAAGCTTTACGAGTAGAAAACAAAGCTGCTTCATTTTTCAAATTTTCTTCCGTCACTTCTCTAAGAACGGAATAATCATCTAAGATGTAAATGCCCCGTCCAAAAGATGCGCCTACCAAATCATTTTCGCGTTTATGAATTTGTAGATCACGAAATGAAATAGTTGGCAAACCTCCCTTTAGTTTTGTCCATTTTTGCCCTGAATTGATGGAGAAATATATCCCAAATTCAGTCGCCAAAAACAATAATTCTGGTTTCATATGGTCTTGTACAATTCGCCAAACCAATGTTCGGTCAGGAATATTCGAGCGAATTGATTTCCATGTTTTTCCTTTATCGCTACTCTTAATTAAATACGGTTGGTAGTCGCCATATTTGTGATTGTCTAGGCAAACATAAACTGTATTCGCATCGTGTAAATCCGCTTTAATATCATTGACAAAAGCGGTGTTTGGAATACCTGGAATCGAGCCGACTTCAATTTTTCGCCAGCTTTGACCGTCATTTTCAGTCACTTGAATAATTCCGTCATCTGTACCCGCATATATCAAACCTGCTTGTTTTGGTGATTCAGCAAGGGAGGTAATCGTATTATAATTCGACATTGCCGCCACGTCCCAAGGATTGTCCCAACTTTGCGTACTGCCCATAATTGGCAAAGACAAACGATCTTGATTTCGAGTCAAATCACCAGAAATAGCGGTCCATTTATCACCGCGATTTTCAGATTTCCAAACTCTATAAGATGCAAAATAAATGGTCGTTGGAGAATGTGGACTTACCAAAATTGGCGCGTCCCAATTGAATCTTTCTGGTCCCTCTTCTCCTGTAGGTTGTGGTTGAATGTCAATCACTTCACCGGTGCTCATATCCAATCTAGAGATTTGCCCCTCTTGTCGTTCCGCATAAACTATATTTGGGTTGCCTGGTTCAGTAGCAGGTTGATGACCATCCCAATCTAAAACAACCTTCCAATCAGAATTTTGAATACCTTGAAAATTATCTGTCCTCGATGGGCCACCTTCAGTCGCATTGTCTTGAGTACCCCCGTAAATATTGTAAAAAGGCTCAGCGTCATCAAGCGCAATTTTGTAAAATTGAGTCAATGGGAGGTTGTCAAAATACCGCCAGTTTTCTGCCAAATCGAAAGTTTCATACAACCCACCATCAGCGCCAACCAATAAATAATCTGGATCGTCTTTTCGGAATGCCATGGCATGATTGTCAGAGTGTTTGTGCTCCTCTTTGAGTCTTCGGAAAGTTTTGCCGCCATCATCCGAAACTTGAATTCGAACACCCATCAAATAAATTCGATCAAAATGATGAGGACAAGCATAGAGTTCTTGGTAATAATGAGGCCCTGTTCCACCCGCGACGGCACTGGCACCTTTTTTCCAAGTCGAACCTTTATCTACTGATTTATAAACCGCACCTGTTTTTCGGTCAGTTTCAATCGCAGCATACAACACATCTGGTTTAATCGTTGAAATCGCTAAACCGATTTTTCCCATATTTGAAGTCGGCAAACCGGACTTGAGCCGTTCCCAAGTTTCACCACCATCCGAACTTCTATGTAAGCCTGATTTGGGGCCGCCACCCAAATATGCAGCTACCGTTCGATGCCTTTGCCAAGTTGCAGCATATATTTGATCAGGATTTCGAGGGTCAATTGCTATATCTGTTACTCCTGTCCATTCTTTATCACCCAGTGTTTGCTTCCAAGTTTTTCCGCCATCGATAGTTTTGTAAAGACCTCTTTCTCCGCCTTGATTCCAAAGTGGTCCTTGAACAGCTACCCAAATTACGTCAGAATTGTCAGGATGGATAATTATTTTAGAGATATGCTCAGATTTTTTCAATCCCATATTCTTCCAAGTCTTACCGCCATCTGAACTTTTATAAATACCGTCGCCATAACCAACATGTCGCCCTCCTACATTCTCACCAGTTCCTACCCAAACAACATTTGGGCTGTTCGAGTCAATAGTTACACAACCCGTCGAATAAGCAGTTTGATCATCAAATATCGGTGTCCAAGTTACCCCTGCATTCATGGTTTTCCAAACACCGCCCGAGCCTACGGCGACATACCATATATTTTCATCATTTGGATGAATTGCAATGTCGGCAATTCGCCCGGACATAAAGGCTGGACCAATGCTTCGAAATTCAATTCCTTTGAAGTTATCATCTGCCCAAAGGGTGGATTTTTCTTGTGAGAAAAGAGGGACAATTAGCAAACCAATTAAGATGGTTAAGAAGAGATTTTTCATAGTTTTTTTAGTTGGTGAAAAAGCAAGGAATGCATTAGAAATAGATTCAGTATTTTGGAGGCTTTGCAAAGGTAAAGAAGTTTAGGGGTTATTAGGCAAATAATAACCCACCTTAAAAGGCGACAAATTTTTTTCTTAGGCAAGGCAAATAACGCAAGTGACGCAGCGCCTGGGTTTGCTTATACCTAGAGGTATAAAAGAATTGCCAAAAGTATTTTTAACGTAGCATAAGGAAAAAAGAACAAGTCTGGCTAGTAGATTATTATTTTCCTAATCCCTTAGTTGAAGAAATAGCAAGATAATCGAGATATTTGGCGTAATTATTTAACTGTAAATTACTTAAAATGAAAGATCCTAAAGATACCGTCCACAAAGAAGAAGTGGAAGACTATAATGGCATTTTGACCATCCGAGGTGGTGGCTCGGCTCGTTCATGGAATAATATTAACTACAAACAAGGTATGTCTGCCAAGAATGTTGGTTCAACCAAATTGTCAATGAATATCGCAAGAATTCCTCCAGGAGGCATTGCCTATGCGCACATACATGATGGGTTTGAATTGATGCTGTATATTTTGGAAGGAAGAGTCCGCCATGAGTTTGGCGATAATTGTGAGGAAATCCTCGAAAATGAGGCAGGAGATTTTATTTTTATCAAGTCGGGTGTGCCACATGAAGTCTTTAATATGAGTGATTCGGAGCCAGTCGTAGCAGTAGTTGCAAGGTCGGATTCTGGGGAATGGGATAATATAATTCCTTATGAAAGAAAAAAATAAATAAGTGGCTAATTAACTTTTTCAATCAGCCACTCAACCAAGATTTGGGAACGAGAATCCAAGGCTTTTGACGCATTTTAAACCAGGTCGTCACCTTCACTCAAAAGGTTATTACTTGTCTTCTTTTCTATTTTTTTGTATAAATTTGCCCGCCAATTTCAAAGTCTAATAGACATTACATCCTAAAAAACTAAAGGGATTCTCTTCAACTAGAATATGGAAAATATTTCTTCTCACATTGATACGTTCATCACACTTGTTATTGAATTTACGCCTAAACTAGCCAGTGGAATTCTTGTCTTAGTAATCGGTTTTTGGGCTGTCAAAAAAATTAGCCGTGTTGCAAAAAAAGGCTTTGAAAAAGCCAAGTTTTCTCCTGAGGTCACCCCCTTTATCCTTTCCTTTTTGGAAGTAATTCTGAAGGTCTTGACCGTTTTAATTGCCGCTGGAATTATTGGATTTGATACGTCTGCATTGGTAGGTTTATTAGCTGCCGCTGGATTTGCGATTGGCTTGGCATTACAAGGTGGATTAGGCAATTTTGCGGCAGGCGTAATCATTCTAGTGTTTAAACCATACAAAGTAAATGATTGGATAGGAGTGGACGAAAAATTTGGAAAGGTTGAAGAAATTCAAATATTCAACACGCTTATGGTGACTCCTGGACTGAAAACGCTGATTATTCCAAATGGTCAAATCATCGATAATATAGTTACCAATTATTCAAAAAAAGGACATATTCGGGTTGAGTTAAGTGTGATGATGCCTTATGCTGAGAGTTTCCCCAAAGTACAAAAGATTATTAGAGAGGTCTTAAATTCCATTCCAAAGGTAAAAGAAGAGCCCTTACCTGAAGTTGGAATAGAAGCATATGAATCACATAGTATCGTAGTAGCAGTTCGACCGTTTATTGACCCCAACGATTATTGGGAGGTCACCTATGAAGTTTATGAAAAAATAAAAGCAGCATTCAATGAACATGGAGTCAATGTAGCTTACTCAGAAGGAATTGAAATTGGAAAAATTGGTGAATAAGTTTCATGGTTTCTTTTTCTGAAACGAAACCATGAAACCATCCATTCCTTATTTTCAATCACTCAAATTAAAAGTCACCCCAATTTGTGGTACTAAAAGTGGTGTTGGCGAATTTTTCAATTCAAAAACATCGAGGGTATCCTCAATGACCACAGCATCCTGATTGCGCGTGTAAAACTCTGCATGATTACCTTGATAATAAGAACAACGGATATCTAAAACCGCTTCTTTGTCTTTTGTAAGTGGAATTTCAACTCCGATTGTACCGCCAAAACTAAATACCCAATCAGAATGGTCGACAAAACGTTCGAGGGATTCATCTTCAACATCCGCATCCAATAAATTTGTAGTAGTAAAAAAGCGTTTGAAGCCTGCCATTGCATTGAAGTAAGGCTTAACTGGAAAATCAATTGTAGGTTGAATGCGAAACATACCATGAAGAAGCCAAATATTATTTCGAGTTTTCCATTCGTATTCTCGATCAATACCTCCAACATCTGTCAAGAATTTCTGGCTTTCTTTATCATACATTAAAAACCCTGTTTGTGCACCGACCCAAATCGGCATTTGACCTAATTTACTTAATACATCAATGCCTACTCCAAAAGCAACATCGTCCAATGTTTCTTGAAATTTTTCTAAAGGAATAGCCGTTTGGAAGCTTATATTTATTTTAACAAAGGGTGGTGGCAGAGGCGCTTCATTTAGTACTTCTTGAGCAAAACCAGAGAGTGAAAAACACGCAACGAGTAGAAAAGTGTAGATTGTTTTCATGCTTTAAATTTTTGAGACATAAGCTGTTTGAAAAGGGGTGTTCAGACAGTTTAAGGTCATGGTTGGAAAATATGCTTTGAAAATTCTAAACAAAAACTCAACTGGACAAATGGGGAGGATTTAAAGTCTTGTTAAGAAACGAAAAACTGGGGTGCAAGGAAGTGTTAAAGTTTCATTTCCCTACATTTACGCTATAAATAACTAAAAAATCTAATGCAAAAAAACATTGCTCAACCCGAACGAACCGTTTTTTTTCTAACCGTTTTTATTGCTGGACTTTGCTCATTAGTATACGAATTGCTCATCAGTACGACCTCTTCTTATTTTTTGGGTGACAGCGTCAAACAGTTTTCTTTGACGATTGGAGTCTATATGGCAGCTATGGGTTTGGGGTCGTATTTAACCAAATATATTCAGGATGAATTACTAGATTGGTTTATCAAAATTGAAATTATCTTGGGGTTAATCGGTGGAGCCAGTGTCCCTATCTTGTACTTCACCTTCGACCAATTGACCACATTTGAGTATCAATTTATCATGTTATTTTTAACTTTTCTGATTGGGGTTTTTACAGGTTTTGAAATTCCACTTTTAGTTCGGATTTTGAAAAAACATTATCCACTCAAAGCCAATCTAGCCTATGTCTTGAGCCTCGATTATATCGGCGCATTATTGGCGACTTTACTGTTTCCATTTTTGTTATTGCCCTTTGTCGGTACGTTTCGAACTTCCATAATTTTCGGTTTAGTCAATATTGGATTGGGATTTTTTATTTATCGTTTTTTTACCAAACAATTATCCGTCAAAAAGAAAAATCGACTCGAGTGGAGTGCGATAATATGTATTCTTTTCTTTGTGATTTTGGGCGCTTTTTCAGGTAAATTATTGAAGCACTGGGAAGACAGTTTTTACACTAGTCAAATTATTTATTCCAAACAAACTCCTTATCAAAATTTGGTTTTAACAAAGCGAAATAAAGATATTCGACTTTACATCAATCGAATTATCCAATTTTCTTCAATGGATGAATATCGCTACCATGAAGCCTTAGCGATGTTACCCATGGAATCTGCCGTTTTTAAGAAAAATATCTTGATTTTAGGTGGTGGCGAAGGATTGTTAGCTCGTGAAGTTTTAAAATTTCCAGAAGTGGAGTCTTTGACAATTGTGGATTTGGATGAGGAAGTCTTTAGAATTGGAAAGGAAAATACCCATGTGAAAACTTTAAATAATGGTGCTTTATCCAATCCAAAAGTCCGCTTAGTCGTCAATGATGCCATGACTTTTTTGAAAGACGCTTCCGAAAAATATGATATTATTTTAGTTGATTTACCTGATCCGTCCAATGAATCTTTGGCAAGATTGTACAGTACGGCTTTTTTCAAAATTGCCAAAAGTTGTTTGACGCCTCAAGGTATCTTGGCGACACAAGCCTCAGGTCCCTTTCATACTCGAAAAGCCTTTTGGTGTATTTTTGAAACCATTAAAGCTTCTGGTTTCTCAAGCGTTCATCCTTATCATGTTTATGTCCCTTCTTTCGGAGATTGGGGGTTTATTTTGGCTGGGCAACAGGATTTAAATCCTCAAAAAATTAAATTCTCGAAAGAATGTCGTTATTTAGATCAGGCGATCCTTGAAAAAATGTTTTACTTTGAGCAGGATATTGGTCACCCAAATGATATTGAAATCAATCGCTTAGATCAACCCGTTTTATTAGATTATTTCTTGAAGGATTTTGAAAAATGGCGAAAAGATAAGAAACAGTAAGGGCTTGGATACAAATAAAAAAATATGGAATTTCTCGGAAAGCACGTTATTCTCGAATTATATGAATGTGAAGCTTCCCTTTTGAGCGACCCTAATTCGGTTTCCGAAATCATGCAAAAAGCTGCCACCATAATGGGTGCAACGGTTGTTGAAAGTGCTTTTCATCATTTTTCTCCTCTTGGAGTTTCGGGGGTCGTCATCATTATGGAAAGTCATTTGACTATTCACACTTGGCCGGAATATAGTTATGCCGCCATCGATATTTTTACCTGTGGTGATATTCAAATGGATAAAGGCATTGATTTTTTGAAAGAAAAATTAAGGTCTAAAAAATCAGAGATTAAGGTATTAAACCGAGGGCGACTAAGTTCGATTTCAAATCCCTTGAAATCAATTAAAAATTAGTTTTTGTATCTTCCCTTCTTTATTCGAGAAAACTATAAATCCTTCTCTTTATGAAAATTCAATTTTGTGGCGCAGCTCGCGCAGTTACTGGTAGTTGTCATTTGCTTACACTCGATAATGGATATAAAATTTTGTTAGATTGTGGTTTATATCAAGGTCGTGATAAAGAGATGAAAGATTTCAACGAAAATTGGTATTTCAAACCTGGTGAAATCGATTGTCTGATTCTTTCTCATGCTCATATTGATCATACTGGTCGGGTTCCAAAATTGGTGAAAGACGGTTTTGATGGCTGTATTCATAGTACCCATGCGACCCGAAGTTTATGTTCCATTATGCTCTTGGATAGTGCATTCATTCAAGAACGCGATGCTGAATGGCATAACAAACGTCAATTAAAACGAAAAGGGAAGGACGCGGTATTGAGAGAGCCTCTTTATAGTGAGGAAGATGTAAAAAAAACCATGGGCTTATTCGAAGGGCACAGTTACGATCATTGGATTATGATTCATCGAGATATTGATGTAATGTTTAAGGATGCGGGGCATATTTTGGGCAGTTCGAGTGTCACTTTAAGAGTTAGGGAAAATGGAGCCGAAAAGATTTTTGGATTCACAGGGGATATAGGTCGTCCAGATCGTCCGATTTTGCGTGACCCAAAACCTATGCCCGAAGTTGATTATTTAATCTGTGAGTCAACCTATGGTCATAAAGAACATGAAGGAAAACCTGCTGAAGCAAATCGTTTTTTGGAGATCATTAAGAAAACATGTGTTGAGAAAAAGGGAAAATTGATCATACCTGCTTTTAGTGTCGGACGAACTCAGGAGATTGTTTATATGCTCGACAAAATGGAAACAGCAGGCGTCCTGCCACACATTCCAGTTTACGTAGATAGTCCTCTAGCCGTAAACGCTACCACTATTTTTGGTTCTCATCCAGAGTGTTATGATAATGAGCTACATAAATATATGTTGGTAGACGATAATCCTTTTGGGTTCAATAACCTAACCTATGTTAGAGATGTTGAAATTTCTAAATCTTTGAATGCCACAGATGAGGCTTGTATAATTATTAGTTCTTCTGGTATGATGAATGCCGGACGAGTGCGACATCATCTTTTTAATAGCATCGATCAAAAGAAAAATACACTTTTAATTGTTGGTTATTGCTCCCCTGATACAACAGGTGGCATTTTACGTAGAGGAGTAGAAAAATTGAGAATTTTTGGAGAGGAGAAGATCGTCCGAATGGATATCGAAATCATGGATTCCTTTTCAGCCCATGCTGATCGAATCGAAATATTAGAGTTTATAAAAAATCAACAAGGTCGGGTTCGAAAAATTTTCTTAGTACATGGGGAAATCGAACGTCAAGAATCATTGCGTACTTATATGTTTGATCGTGGCTTTAGAAAAGTCGAAATTCCAGAATTAGGGGAGGCTTTTGAGCTAAAGTAAGTGTTTGGAAACAAATGACTTACACTTAATATACTGCAACATCGCGTCGAAGGCGTCCCTTGCCCTAATGTACGCTTGCCCTCCTAAAGGAACGCAATATGGGACTTTCCATAGTGTACCCATTCATCATCTTTACTCATATCCAAGGCTCTACCTTCCAAGGATACATTATTGCTTTATTTCAAAATCTAGACTTAAAAACGGGAGAAGGCAATTGATATAGCCTAAATTCATCCTCTCTATAATTCTTTGCGCGGTCATCCTTACGTCAAAGGCATTCATAAAATGGAATTAATCACCTGACTAATGTATAAAAACCTAATCAAAAGTGCTTTCCGGCATTTAGTTTCTCAAAGGGTTCATAGTTCAATTAACCTTTTAGGCCTTTCTACAGGTCTTGCTACTTGCCTATTAATCTATCTTTTTGTCAATCATGAATTAAATTATGATTCCTTCCATAAAAACGCTGACACCATATTTCGAATACAGGCTCATTTTCAGAATGAAGGACAAGAAAGTCATTGGGCAGCCTCTCAAGGTAATCTGGCAAATGAATTTTCGAGCCGATATCCTGAAGTGAAAGCTTCAATAAGAATTGCGCCTGATAAATTACCCATCATTTTCAGAAATGGCGACCGCCAGTTTAAAGAAGAAGGAGTATGTCATGTAGACTCGTTATTTCTGGACGTTTTTGATTTTCCTTTAATTGTGGGTGATAAAAACACTGTTTTGGATGAACCCGAAAATATCATAATCAGTGAATCCACCGCTATTAAATATTTTGACACAAAGGATGCCATTGGAAAAACGCTTTCAACAGATAGGCGCAATTATGAGGTGAAAGGTGTTTTTGAAGACGTACCAGAGCAATCACATATTCATTTTGACATGCTCATTCCCATGTCAGATTTACGGCAAATAAGACCCAATATTGATTCACGAGGGCCATCCAGTTTTTATACTTATGTTCAATTAAACAACCCTGAGTCTTTACCTGCCATCAAAGAAAAAACAAGGGAAGATATTTATTCAATAATGGGGTTTAACACTGGCGAAAATAACGATATCTCCGAAGGCTTTAATGCATATTACAGTTTCAATCGCATTGATAAAATTCATGTTTCGGGAAACGCAGAAAAAGAAATGGAGACTAATTCTGACATTCAATACATTTATATTTTTTCTGCCATCGCCTTATTTGTTCTTCTTATTGCAGCCTTTAATTACATGAATCTTGCGACGGCACAATCTTTAAAAAGAGCCAAAGAAACAGGTCTAAGAAAAGTATTGGGCGCGGGTAAAAGCATTTTGTTCGCTCAATTCATGATTGAGGCTATATTACTCGCACTTATTTCGGCTATCGCATCAGTTTTTTTAGTCATATTTATTCTTCCTTATTTCAATCTCGCCATCGGCAAAAGCTTCTCGATGGTGGACATTTTGGATATTAATACAGGCTTAGTCCTTTTGGTAATTACTGTGATTATTGGATTATTTGCCGGGAGTTACCCTGCTTTGGTTTTATCTCGTTTTAGCCCAATGAAAGCCATTGGCGCAAATACTGCCAGCACAAAAAGTGGTGGTGTGGTTCGTTTAAGGAAAGTATTAGTGACTGTTCAGTTTGCGCTGTCTGTTTTGTTAGTTATTGCTGCATTGACGGTAAAAGATCAACTGCTTTTTATCCAAAATAAGAATATTGGAATGGATAAAGATCATATTATGGTCGTGCCATTACCGAATCGTGGAGGGATGGAAAACCTCGAAACCATCAAAACCCAATTACTCCAAATTAATACGGTTAACAGTATTTCTGCTTCATCGACAATCCCTGGCAAACGAGTACATATCATGTCTGTAGGCGTACCTGGTTTGGCTTCTCAAAATCCCGAAGAGGAAAATGATGGATTTACAGGTATGAGAATAATGTCTGGCGATGATGACATGGTGAACACCTTTGGACTTGAAATCGTTGAGGGACGAGATTTTATGCAAGGTTCAATAGCAGATGTTGAAGGAGGGTTTATTTTGAATGAGGCGGCTATTGAAGAATTCAATTTAGAAGATCCAATTGGCAAACCATTTGAATATGTTTATGGTCTTCCTGAACCTAAAAGAGGAACGATCATTGGCGTGGTCAAAGACTTCAATTATGCCTCCCTGCATGGCACGATTGAACCTTTAATGATGCATATTTACCCTCGGTATCATGCGTATATGAGTATAAAAATTGAGGGGATTTCAGTCGCTAATACCGTAGAAAATGTAAAATCCTCCTAGGAGAATTTATTGCCCAATATACCGTTTGATTTTTTCTTTATGGATGATGCTTATGACAGCATGTATAAAGCCGAAGTCAGCATGTCAAAAATAATAACTTGGTTTACAGGCTTTGCCATTCTGACGGCGTGTTTGGGGTTGTTAGGACTTATTTCATTCATTGCTGCTCAGCGAACTCGTGAAATAGGTATCAGAAAAGTTCTAGGAGCCTCCATAGGCAGTGTAACTGCATTATTGGCAAAAGATTTTTTTATACTTGTTGTTTTAGGAAATATTTTAGCATGGGTTCCTGCATGGTATTTACTAAATGAGTGGTTATCCGGATTTGCATACAGAATAAATCTTGGTTGGCAGGTATTCTTATCTGCTGCAGTTGTTGCATTAATTTTGGCGATGGGCACGGTTAGTTATAGAGCGGTCAAAGCAGGAATGGCTAATCCTGTAAAAACACTTCGACAGACATAAAATTGAGTTAGTCAAACTCAGATTTGAAAAAAAATCAAAGGTCAAAAGTTTAACAAGAGAACAGACCCACTCAAGCGAAGACTAGAATTCAATGTTTCAACCTCTGCCAACCATAAGTAAACACCATCTTCTGCAATTTCACCAGCAACCTTTCCATTCCAGCCATTGGAGGGTTCATTTGTGATAATATCAGATTGATCAAAAACCAAATTGCCCCATCGATCAAAAATTTGGAAAGATTTTAATCGGAAATTACCGCCACTTTGAAGATAAAACGCATCGTTGATGCCATCTTTATTCGGTGAAAAAACATTGGGTGCATAGACCTCAATTTGGTCTTCGATTTTTATTAAAATATCATCCGTAGCAGTACATCCATTTTCATTCGTGACGGTCACATAATATTGCGTATTTTCGAAAGGTTGAATGTTGGGATTGGAACAAGTTTCACAATTCAGATATTCAGGAGTGTCTGCCGACCATTGAAAGGATAAATCAGTCGAATTGGAGGCGTAGGATAAAGTTTGATTTTGACCATAATTTAAGGTAAAGTCTTCACCGAGATCAATAAATAAAGGATTTTCTTCAAGTTTAACTTGAATGAAATCCCTAAAAATACCACAATTATTTTTGATTTCTACCCAATATTCGCCTGGTTCATTTACGGTCAAATTCGGTTGTGTCGAGCCATCATTCCATAAAAAATCAACACCATTCAAATTGGTTTCTAATGTCAATTCACCACCTTCACATAAATATAAAAAGTCATCTTCAAAAAGGTTCTTTTCATTGGTGAGAACTTTCAGTTTTGTAGGGTCAGACAATTCGATAGTATAAGGATTATCTGAGGACATCTCCGTTCCAAAAGCTTGAGGAAAGTAAAAAGCCTTTGCTTGTAAATCATAGGTTCCAGTAACTGTTTCATCCAAATATACTCGAATGGAAAAAGAATCAACACCGAGCAAAACCTGCATATTTACGACTTCAAAAATATTACTTCCTAGTCCATTTTCAACGGTGCCAAAAAATGGTTTTTCGATGATTTCGGTAATCGTAAATCCATCAGGTAGAATGGCTTCGATACCAATATCTCCATAAGAAGTGCCCGCTCGATTATCAAAATAATAAGTAATGATAGCTTCACTACATGGAACTATTTTGGGTGGATTTATGATTTGAAAAAAGTCTAATTGATAAGGGCAGGAACAACCATCTATGCCGCCATTTGAAATGTTTTTCACAGAGAGCACTTCGCCAGTGTGTTTATTAAATTCAATCAATTTGCTATTCTCTACTCCATATAAAACCCCAAATTCATCAAAAAATAAACTACCGATAGTGTGCGGCGTACTGACAGTGGAATGGCTAGTTATATTTCCTCCTGATGATAATGAAACGACCTTGTTTTGTCGATTGTCATAACCATAAACCTTATCCAAAAGAGGGTCAAAAGCGATATCGCCTAAAGCAACATCTTCGATACTCGTGACAGATAAAAAGCCGGCAAAATATGGTGGTTCTAAACGGATTGTATAAAATCTTTCATCAATGCCTGTCGTTTTGTTTTGAGCTAAAACAAATAACCTTTTACCTTCCGGTGCCACATCTCCAGCTACATAGTTGAAATTCAAATCGAGCCCTTCCGGAATTCCTAAATCTTCCACAGTCCCATTTCCGTCTATGCTCATTAGGTGATAATTATTGGGGGTAAGTCCATATATTTTCTCATCTCGGACGTTGTACCCTATCGCATCGGCTTCAAAATCGGGGTTAGTTGGAAGATTATTAGATTGAAGATTATTAAGATTTAGATCGCGAAACTCGCTACCAATAATATAGGCTTTATGATCGCATGGGATGGTTTGAGCAATGGAATGCAAAACAGAAAATAGAAGAATAGTAATGAGAGAGACCCGACGTCTAAAGAGAAGATTTACAACAGCCTTCAACCCATCATCTAAAAGATAAGAATCAGCACATTTTATGTCCAAAAATTGACTCATAAGTACCACGTGATAATTAATTAAGTAAAAATTTTAGACAAGATTTTTTCGATAGTTTTTCTTTAAAAATTCTTGCATAGCCCACGCTACGGAATAATTTTTAAAGGAAAAATAGCGGAAAAAGATGTTTAAAAATTACCGAATTAATTGTCACGTGGCACTTATAATTAGATTTCGATTTGTCAAAAATAGTCGTTATCTAACTAATAAGAGTCAAAATCGTTCAAGATAAAGGGAAATTGTCGGCGAGATTCATCCTAATGTTACTCTTCCTTACCAATCCGATTCATCCCAACATAATAAATCAAATTCCATCCATCTGATAACTTTGCCCAACGTCGTATCATACCATAATGTCCAGATTTATGGGTGATATTTTCAAAAATCAAGTCCTCCGAAATTGGCGTCAATTCCCTTCGAAATTCACTCATTTCAAAGTCAATGGGCTGGTGCATCGTCCAATCTTCTTTTTCCCAATAATAGGTTTCACTTCTATTTACCGTGCTGTCCATACCGGCATGATTGGGGAGTCCTTCCAATGGCCAGGTAATGTGAGCCATTTGAAAGAGGCTATCTCTATGAAATTTTTGATAAAAATCGTAAAATTCGGTAAGGTCGTAACCAGAGTTAGTAGGGGGTGTTTGTGATGAGGATGGTGCGTTTTCATTATTTCCGCAAGCAAATATTCCTACGCAAAAAAAGACGAAAAGAATTCTAAACATATTTTTTTAGGCGTAAAAATAAGTAGGATTATTCATTTAATGAGGGAAAAAAAACCGCCGGGCTCCCCGTATAGGGAAGCCCGGCTCTGGTTATATTAACTAATAGGATAAGGTCGGTTTGAAAGACTACTATTTGAGCATGAAAGCTCCTGTTCCACACACATAGCCTTTGTTGTACACTTCTACATTATAACTCCCTGGTTGAAAAGCCATGTTCGGTTCCCAAACAAAACATAATTCTGTCTCATCGTTTGAATATTCATACTCTTGAACATGCGTATACCTGATTTCCTCTGCTGTTTTTTTATTGACAATCATTCCTGAACCGAGTTCTTCTAATGCCATTGTTTCGCCCAATGGATTAATGACTCGGATAAAGAATTTTTCTAAGCCCGGATCAGTAATTTCATTGACAGTTGTTGTGAAACAGACTTTCAATTGATTGATTTGCTTTGCTACTTTTCGCTTTACAGGTTTACCATTTCCTTTTACTTTAAAGGCATCTACTTTTACACCTTTCACTTGAACCACTGAAGCGAAATAAACAGTTTTTGATAAGTCTTCTTTTTCACTCACCAGAACAGCTCTTGCTTCTTCTAATTGTTCATTGGCACTTTGCTGTGACTGGAGGTCTGTTTGAAGCATCAAATTATTGTTAAGTAAAGAATCATTTTTGACTGCCAACATTTCATTTTGAGCTTTCAAATCTTCAACTTCTGAAATATAAGACGCAATTTGAGTTTTCAAATTCGCCAGTTCTTCTTTTGCTACATTTCGTTTTTTGCTATCTCGAATCAAGCGAGCAATTTTATTTCTCTGCTCTTCTAATTCTGCTTGTTGCTGATCGATCAAAGCATTTAAATCTTCACTTTCACCTCTCATATCTTCTAAATCGACTAAAGCTTGATTGTACTGATCCTCTAATTCAATACGAATGTTTTCTGCTTCTTCCAATTCAGAAACATGTGCCATTAATGCACGCTCTTGAGCTGAGTTTGTGTACATCAAATAACCAATAATACCACAAAGGACAAGTCCAATAGTGATTGCCATTGGAAGAAAAATCTTCATTGGATCTTTTTCTTTTTTATTCATTCTAGAAGTTGTTGTTGTTTTAGGTGAGGTTGGTGTCGTCGACACAGGTTTGTTAAGGTTTGTCTGATTTTTGCTGGATGGATTGGTCATAATTTTCTATTTTTTTTTAGACCTTATACCAAAAGACTAAGTTCTAGTTATAGAATATTTTTTGGGATAAAGTCTATTTATTGAATCACTTTTTAAAATACCTTACTATTCAAAAAGTAGATTCGCATCAAATAGGTATTCAAAAATTCAAATGTTCACTAATTCATTAGATTTTTTTTCAACTATTTTAATGCGAAGGGGAAAGAAACGCTTTTTAGACATGGCAATATTGTGGAAGGATTGTGTTTATTTTTTCTAAAGCTCTCAATCGGCGAAGCTATTACCGTACAGAAAATCATCTAATTTCTTTGATCCAACAAAAATCATGGCTTAAGAACGTGAAAGCCACGCTGATATATTCAGCGTGGCTTTCATTATAAAACAAAACCAATTTTCATTACAAGACTATAACCCCTTAGCCTTCAATACTAAATCTCTAAATTCAGCTCTCCAACCTTCCGGATCATTTGAACTTGCCTGATCTGCCCAATTCAAAATATAGTCATAATTCAAGCTTCCCTTGTACTGCGAATTACGTAACAAAAGCCCAAAACCAGCTACTGAAGCCGCAAAACGAGTGTTTTCGGAGGCGTACTCGAAAGGTAAGTTCGAATCATCAATATCTAAAGTCAACGGAATGCTCACATCTTCATCTGGATTTTTATATCGAAAATCGACTTTAACTGCAGGGGTAAAATCTGAGCCAGAACTTATCGGTTCAATTTCATAAAGGGCCGTTATGGTCTGGTTTGAGCCAATTTCGCCAGCGTCTTTTTCGTCATCCTCAAAATCCTGATTTTCTAAAAGTCGGTTTTCATAACCGATCAAACGATAGGCTGAAATTTGATCGGCATCAAATTCTATTTGAATTTTCACGTCTTTGGCAACTGTATAAAATTTATTGAACTCCTCTACAAACACTTTTACACCTTGATCAATATTGTCGATGTATTCATAATTCCCATTTCCATTATTAGCAATTTGTTCCATTTTCCCATCTTGTAAATTACCTGTTCCGACGCCTAAAATGGTAAGGAAAATACCCAAATCTCGTTTCTCTTCAATTAATTTAATCAACTCCTCTTGGCTTGAGATTCCAACATTGAAATCACCATCAGAACCCAGAATTACTCGATTATTACCTCCTGGGATAAAATGGTCAAGAGCGATTTGGTAAGCGGTGATAATACCTTGAGCTCCCGCTGTACTTCCACCTGCACCTAATTGATCTATCGCATTTTTGATTGTTTCCTTATCAGAACCTGGAGTAGAATTAAGTAAAACACCTGCCGAACCTGCATACGTTACAATTGCAATCCGGTCTTCGGGGCGTAAATGATCGGTGAAAATTTTAAAGCTTTCTTTGAGTAGACCTAATTTATTAGGGTTACTCATGGAACCTGAAACATCAATTAAGTAAACAAAATTAGCAGGGGGCAATGTTGCTTTTGGAATGTCTTTCCCCCTAATACCAATGCGTAATAACTTTTTGCCTGATTGCCATGGATGCATGCAAATTTCTCCATTCAAAGAGATCGGATGTTCGTCGGTTGGATTCTCGTAATTATAAGTGAAATAGTTAATAAATTCCTCTGTCCTGATCGCATCTACAGGCGGTAACTCTTCGTGTTCATTCAAATAACGGCGTGTATTAGAATAGGATGCCCCGTCCGCATCAATGGAAAAGGTAGAAACAGGTTCGTCACTAACTTCTATCCAAGCGTTTTCTTCAAAACTATTGTATCCTTCACCAGAGGGGTCGAAACTACCGTTTCCATTCAATTCAAAAGCACCAGAGATGGAAGAATCAGCATCAAAGTCCCTATTGCTCAGAGTAGTGTCTTCATCTGAAGAACATTGAACCAATAATAGAACAAAACATAATAGTAAAAACGGAGAGCATAAAGCATGGAGTTTGAATTGTTTCATTTTCTTATATTTTTTTAAAAAAAGCGTTGTCGAAAGGGAAGACATTAGTTTTAAGGAAAGGGTTGGTGTTTTTTAAAAAATGGGGTGCAAAAAATTAATCCTTGATTTGGATCTGTTATTTATTTTGTCCGAAAAAGTCTAATGCTAATTAAAATAATATATTTTCTCCGAGTTACTAACTATATTTATAAATGATGAAAACTGAGAACTCAATCAATCCAGCTGGTCCAAAAGGCTATCCATTTATTGGAAGTATATTAGATTTAACAAGCCGCCCCTTAAAATGGCTACAATCTTTGACTGATGAATATGGTGATGTTGCCAAATTTAGGCTACTGAAGCGAGAAGTTTATTTAGTAAACCATCCAGATTTGGTGAGAGAAATTTTAGGCAAACGGGTTGATAATTATACAAAGAAGTCTGTAGCTTTTAAAATTGTAAAAGTGGTTTTAGGCGAAAGTACTTTTACCTCCACAGGTGAAGTTTGGAAACGAAAAAGAAAACTAGCTCAACCTTCATTCCATAAAAACCGTATTGCAAACCTATCCGTAATGATGACGGATACGATAGAAGAGATGTTGGATGAATGGGAGATCATTTGCGATAAAAAAGAAACCATTAATGTGGCAGACGCCATGATGCGCCTCACTTTAAAGGTGGTCGTGCGAGCGCTTTTTAGTACCGCATTATCCAAAGAAGAAGTACAAACCGTAGCAGACGTTTTCACGCCTCTGCTAGAAGAAACCAACGCTAGGATTTCTTTTCCTATTAGAATTTTTCATCGACTTAGGCGAAAACGAAATGCTGCTTACTTTGAAAACATAAAAAAACTAGACGATATCATTTATCGAATTATCCATGAACGAAGAAACGCTTCCAGTCCGCCTACCGATCTATTGCAAATGCTTATGGATGCTCGTGATGAAGAAACTGGAGAACCATTAAATGATGAGGAATTGAGAGATGAAGTGATGACCGTTTTCATTGCTGGACACGAGACAACCGCCAATGCCATGGCGTGGTTATGGATGGTGCTCTCCCAACAACCAGATGTGAGGAACAGAGTCGAAGAAGAAGTGGAACAAGTCTTAGGTAAACGAATCCCTGTGGCTTCTGATTTTCCTGATTTAACTTATTTGCTAAAGGTTTTTAAAGAGACGCTTCGGATATATCCGCCCGTCCCTATATTGCCAAGGAGAGTTGAACAAGATGATGTATTGGGTGATTATTTTATCAAAGGCGGATCTGAAGTTTTCTTCAGCCCTTATTTACTGCATCGGCATCCTGATTTTTGGGAAGATCCTGAATCTTTCAATCCTGATCGATTCGATAAAGACCTAATACGCCGACAGCATACTTTTGCTTATTTACCATTTGGGGGCGGACCAAGGCTTTGTATGGGTAATAATTTTGCGATGATGGAAGCTGTTTTTATAATTGCCATGGCGACACAGCGTTTTCGATTGAATTTAGTTTCGGATGCCCCAAACGAGCCATTAGTAACCTTGACAACGCGACCAAAAGGAGGAGTTGTGGTAAGGTTAGAGCGGCGATGATGATTAAAGTCTCAATTATTTTGGGAAGATATGGACTCAACGACGACCAATATTGAACTTATCTTATTAAGTCTAAGTACTAAATTAGGCTCTTAAGCGAGGTTGAAACCAATATATTGTCAATAATTTTTTCTTTTCAAGTTGCTGCATTTTTTCTCAGATGAGGCTCATTTTGAGTTTTGTACCTGTAGATAAGGAAGGAAAAATAGCCGAAGTAGGAGGAAAAAATGATTTTTTTATATACTTATTTATTATTTTCGAACAAGTCTAATAATAAATCGCAAAAAAATATTTTGGTTATTAAACGGTACACAGTACTTTAAATATTAAGATAATTTATATTCAAATATATTTAATGAAATGAGTGCAAAAAATGGACTTTGGAACAAAAATTGAAAAAAAGCTTATCGTATAATTGTATATTTAATGAGAGTTTATATCTTTGCCAAGTAGCTTTTAAAGAAGCTGCATACAATTGAAAAAAAATTAATGCGAAAAATACCCATATGAGGGTATAAGCAAGAATGAAAAATGTTATACTTTTGTATTAGTTAATTTTTCATTTGAAATTTTTAGATCACACACAAATTATAATCCAAAATCTGCTGAACGCCTAAGAACTCTAGTTTTTATATTCTACTAGAGTATTCTTTTTTTAGCAACTACTTCCCTCAAACCGATCGCCTGAATACGGCGTCAAAACTTAGGCAATTACCCATTTTTAAGGATTTTATTTTGTTAGTGACTCAATCAAAAGATTGAATTGTTTGCTTTGGCCAGCTTATACAATTTTAAAGAAGAAGATTGAAGTTGTGGAGAAAAGTAGTTCTCTTTCCTTATGGAAATATGAAGTGACTACCAATAAATTAGGAAATATTTTTAGCAAATTATAACCAGTACTTTTAACAAATTATAATCTCGTGAAGAAAACGAATCTTACACATTATATTACACTTCTTTAATGAAGCAAGGCATTAGACTTATCTTCGGGTAGTTTAATGCCTTTTTTTCGTGTTTTCCGAGATTCCTAAGTTTGGTTCTTTTGTACTCTATGCAGTGATGGCTGCTTAGGGGTTTACTATATTTCAATCTGGTGTAATCAGAAATGTATTATTGAATATTTTTTTATTAACTAAATCATTAATCAAATTCTAATCTCATGAAAAAGATGAATGTGAAATTCAAAAGCTTGTTGGGATTCGGTTTTTTCTTAGCCTTTATGGTTTTGGGAACATTGAACACTAACGCGCAAAGTGATTTCGTGAATGGACAGTTAGATGCTGTTAATAATGCTGCTGCTACAAAAGATGCTGCTGCTATTAACGCATTTGCCTTTACAGGTGTAACGTTCATTTCTGCGAGTGAAGCTAAGCAAGCTTTAACTGACGCTGTCAATCAATTGGCAGATGATCTTAATGACGACAGTGATGTTGTTCAAAATCAAGCTTATGTAACTGGTTCTTTTTACAGAAATGTAATCAATGGAATCAATACATCTGGTAATGTACCTAACTCAATCATTGAGTCTTTTGTACAACTAGAAGCTGCTGCTTCTAACAACCCATTTAGTGACTTCATTATACCAATGGATATCTTCAATGATACCGTTACAATGTTGTCTAACTAAATTTTTCTCGGATGGGTTGTTATGAACAGGTTTATTTAGATTCATGATTCGAATCCATTCAAAATTCTTTTATAATTTTTAATGTTAAATTCAAAATTAAAATCTAATCTCATGAAAAAAGCGAATTTTACGCAATTCTTTCTGGTTGCATTCGCAATGGTATTGGGTTGTTTCACAACTAACCTACAAGCGCAAGCTCCAGTAGGTGAGTCTGAAATTACTTTGAACTTCGGTTCTGGTTCTTTCAATGGCGAGATCGGTTGGTCCCTAGTAAATGTTTCTAGTGGTACAACTATCTTAAGTGAAACATTCGGTAACTTTACACCTAATAATACTATTGTACAAAACGTTCCTTCTGGTTTGTATGACCTTAACGCCGAAGATTCTTTCGGTGATGGTTGGAATGGTGCAACAATCGAAGCTATTTCTTCTGAGGACTATTCAGTAAACGGATGTCCTCCTGCTAATCAATTACAAACTCCTGGCGCTATATTGGTACCTCTTCAGGTTCCTGCTGGAGCGGGTGAAACTTATTCTTTTGCACTAGGTTGTGAGCCTTGTACTATCACTTGCCCTGCTGATATCACGGTTAATAATGATCCAGGTGTTTGTGGTGCTTTTGTTACTGTACCAGATCCTGTAACAGATCAATGTGCAGTTACTCCTGTTTTCTCTAACTTGAGTGGAATGGGATCTTGGACAGTTAATCCTCTTACAGCTGCTAATCCTGTAGTTGCAACCGTTTCTGGTGCTGTTCAGGCTACATCTGGTGATGTAAACCTAACTTGGATCGTAGATGCAGATATGAGTTTTGCTGGTAGTGAGCGAGCATCTTTAGAAGGTCCTGATGGCGTTGACATCTTTGCTTGTGTTATTCAGCCTACCCCAGATTGTAATCCTGGTGCTACATTTGGTGCTGTTATTCCTATGGCAACATGGAACGGTTGGGTTACTAACTTCGGTTCTGACCTTGATTTCACAATGATTGCTTGTTCTAATGGTATCAATAACTTCTGTGCTAATACTTCTACAGTTGAAATTGAAGTACCTACAGGTTCTATTGCATTTACTAATAACCAAAATGCTGGACAAAATGCTTCAGGTGACTACCCAGTAGGAACTACTGAAGTTGAATACTGTGCGACTGGTTTGTCTGGTGCTCCAGTTTGTTGTACTTTCAACGTAACTGTTGTTGACAATGAAGATCCAGTAATTACTTGTCCTGCTGATATCGTACTTAACTTGCCTCCAGGTGAGTGTTTCGGAATCGTTGATTTCGTACCTCCTTTCGCAGTTGATAACTGTGAAGCTTTTGTTCAGTCTAGTATTAGCACAAACCAAACTGCCAATAACGGTGGTGGAGTTGGTGGAACTGTATTCTTTGATGTTAATAACATAACAGCTGGAGATATCTTTATTCCACAGATTGATATGAAGATTTCTGCTGCTACGATGGTTGATGCTTATGTCAAAGCTGGTACTTATGTAGGAGCTACAACAAATATCGGTGCTTGGACTTTAGTTGCAACAGGTGATGCTACAGTTGGACCATTCTCTGGACCAATTGTAAGTAATGGACCTCTTACTCCAGCTATTTTCCCAGGACAAGGTATTCAGGTTCCTCCAGGATCTTGGGGTATTGCATTGAACACTAATACTGCTGCAAATAGTTATACTAACGGAACTGGTGCAAACCAATTCTATACAGATGGTGCTATTGAAGTTACATTAGGAGCTGCTTCTAATGGTTTATTCAATGGTAACTTTAATCCTCGTGTAGCTAACCTTGAAATTCATACATTGGTTGAAGCTGAGGTTACAGTTGAGCAAACTTGTGGAGATCCAATCACTCCTGGTGACTTGGTACCATTAGGAACAAATACATATTGTTATACTGCTACTGATCCTAACGGAAACACTGCAGAATGTTCTTTCGATATTACTGTAAACGAATATCCTGATGCAATCAACTATGTTGTTTGTAATGATAATGTGCAAGTAACTTTAGATGACGCTTGTCAAGCTGAAATTACTGCTGATATGATTTTGGAAGGTGGCCCTTACGGTTGTTATGATGAGTATATCGTAATGATCAAAAATGCTATCGGACAAATTTTAGCAACTGGTGGTGGCGCTGTAGGTGCTCCTGGTGCTATTGTTAACGCTTCTTTCGTAGGCGGAACTTATACTGTTGAAGTGATTGATCCTGAAAATGGTGATATCAAATGTTGGGGTACATTGACTGTTGAAGACAAATTACCACCAATCATGGAATGTCGTGATTTGACTATATCTTGTACGGAAGATTTACCAACGGAGCCAGCTCCTGAGGTAGGTGGACCAATTGAAATGAGTGTTTCTCCTAACGAGCCTATTGGTGAAGCTGGAGCTCCAGTTCCAGATGTACACGATTATGATTTCGATTACTCTTTGTTCCCTCCTGGTACGCCAGTTGAAGACGTTGATGTAATTGTTCATTTAGTTGAGCACACTTGGTTGCCAGACTTAGATATCTCTGTTACATCTCCTGATGGATTTACTCAAAGAGTATTTGGCGTAACTGGATGTTTCGGACAAGAGTTTGATATCAATGCAATATTTGATGATGAAGGTGCTGGTGGATTGACTCAGTGTGTTGATTTAGACGCTGGTGGTGCTCCATTACAATGTTTACAATTACCAGGTGCTCAGAATCCTACATTGTTAGCTGATGCTTTTGATGGTAGAGATGCTGGAGGAACTTGGAACTTGTCATTCACTGATGGTGCTGCTGGTGATGATGGTATCATCATAACTGCTGGTTTGATCGTAACTGCAACTGCTCCTCAAGTAGGTGTAACTGATGCTTGTGACGGTACAAACATTGATCTTGGTTATGAAGAGTCTTACTTTGACGATAACTGTGACGGACCTAGTGGAACATATGTTCGAACTTGGACTGCTACTGATCAAAGTGGAAACTCTACTACTTGTTCTCAAACAATTACTGTTTCTCGTCCTGTTTTGGCTGACGTTGAGTTGCCACAAGACATTATGTTTACATGTAACCAATACATGTACTTCCCTAATGTAATTGAAACTACTGAATTACATCCTTATATTACAGATACTGATGCAGCTACGGCTATCATCAATGTAAATCTTGATCCAAGAAGTGATGATGAAGATCTTCCATTCCCGCAGTCTCCATGTTTCCCAGCAGGGGAAGATGATCCTGCAATCAATAGCACAAACGTTGCTAATGGTGGTGGAGGAAGTCCTGGAAACGATTGTTTCTCAGTTCCTGCAAATAACGGATTAGATGATGCTGACGTTCTTGAGTTAACTGGTGCTGGTCGTCCTGGAATTAGTGGTCGTCCTATCTTTAACGGAGACCACTGTGGTATCTCTGTTGATTCTGAAGATATCTGGATTGATGACTGTGAAGGTACATTCAAGATTCTTCGTACATGGACATTGATTGACTGGTGTGCTGATCCTGTTGCAGTTCTTGAGCACAACCAAGTAATCAAAGTTGTTGATGTTGAAGGTCCTGAGTTAACAACTCCTGGTGACTTAACAATTGATGTATACGAATCTGATTCTCCAACAACTGGTCCTCACAGTGTATGTACTGGACACGTTGTAGTTCCACCTGCATCTTCTGCTGGTGATGTATGTAGTGATGTTGCTGGATGGTACACAGAAATGTGGACTTTAGCTGCTACTTCTACTCCTGCTAACCCAGTTCCAGAGCAATTGGTTGCTTCTATTCCTTCTAACGGAGGTATTTTCTGGAGTATTCCATTATTGGAAAATGGACAAAATGCACGTTACATTGTACGTTATGCTAACTACGATGCTTGTGATAATGAAACTAATGGTTTGATTACTGTAACTGTAAGAGACCGTGTACCACCTGTAGCTGTTTGTGATGAAATCACTGAGATTTCTGTAACAAACAACGGTGCTGTTGGTGACGGATGTTCTACTTTACATGCTGAAGACCTAGATGATGGTTCTTACGATAACTGTAAGCCAGTATACTACTTGATGGCTAAGATGGATGATTCTTTCAGCCAAGATATCTTTAACAGATGCTACTATCCTACACGTGACTTCTGTTGCGATGAGGTTGGAACTGATGTACAAGTTATCTTATTGGTATTGGATGCTGATCCTTCTGCATTCTTCACAACTTTCCCAAGTCCAACTTTGGGTTGTGATGGTACTCCTGGTTTATTCTTGACTTCTGGGTTCTCTGCAATTAATTATAACTCTTGTATGGTTACTGTTGGAGTAACTGATAAGTTAGCTCCAATCGTAGTTAACTGTCCTGCTCCTCAAGATATCACTTGTGATTACTTCTGGAATGAGTTAGAAGTAGGTCTTTCTTTAGGTGACAACAGTGTACTTGATCAATTCGGTACTGCTGAATTCTATGACAACTGTGCTGTAAACATTAACCCTAACATCAACGTAAATGTTGACCAATGTGGTAATGGTACAATCACAAGAACATGGCAAGCAACTGATGATGCTGGTAACGGTCCTGCGACTTGTACTCAAATCATCCGTGTACACCACGTTTCTGATTGGGTTGTTGAATTCCCTGCTGACTTGAATGAAAGTTGTGGAACTGATGCTCCTGATTTCGGTGAGCCAGAATTATTCTTTGAAACTTGCGAATTATTAGCAGTTTCTTACGAAGATACTTACTACGATGTAGTACCTGATGCATGTTACAAAATTGTACGTGACTGGACTGTAATCAACTGGTGTGTTGTTGGAGACGACATCGACCAAGAGGTTGTTGAAGTTCCTGAGCAAGCAATGCCTTTCCAATACAGAGATTTGGACGGTGATGGTATCGCATTCGAGCCTCGCGTATTCCGTGATTCTTGGAATGGAGTTAACTTCCCAGATGCTGCTGACGCTTTAACTGGATTAAACTTACCTCCTGATACTGATCTTGACCTTGATCCATGGGATGGGTATATCGTATACCAACAAACTATCAAAATCAGTGACTCTGTAGCTCCTGAATTTGCTGATGGTTGTGATATTCCTGACGTATGTATTGATGATAACACTTGTGGTGCAACTGTTGAATTACCAACTCCTGCTATCCAAGATTGTAGCCCAGATGTAGCTGTTACAGTAACAAGTGACTTAGGAAATGGCTTCGGTCCTTTCACTAACGTTGCTCCTGGTACTTACACTGTTACATACACTGCAATGGATAACTGTGGAAACTCTAACGCTTGCCAATCAACTGTAACTGTATTGGATTGCAAGAAACCAACTCCTTACTGTAAAAACGGTTTGGTAATTGAAATCATGCAAACTGGTATGATTGACATTTGGGCTTCTGATTTCGATGCTGGTAGCTTCGATAACTGCCCTGGTTCAGTTAAAGTATCTTTCTCTACTGATGTAAGTGATACTCAAAGAGTTTACGACTGTGATCAAATCGGTCAACAAAACGTAGAAATCTGGGTAACTGATGCTGCTGGAAATCAAGACTTCTGTAACACTTTCGTTATTGTTGAAGATAACATGGGTGTTTGTGGTGGCGATGATCCATTAGTAGCTGGTAACACTGATACTGAAACTAATGAAGACGTAGAAGGTGTTGATGTAACTATCAATAGCCCTAACGGATTCAATAATACTGTAACTACTGATGCTTCTGGTGCTTATAACTTAGGTAATGTGCCTGTAGGTGGTGACTACACTATCACTCCGGTGAAAGATGTTAACCCATTGAACGGTGTATCTACTTTTGACTTAGTATTGATGAGCAAGCACATCTTGAACGTTCAAACGTTGGATTCTCCATACAAATTGATCGCTGCAGATGTTAACAACAGTGGAACAGTAACTACATTTGACTTGGTGGCTGCTCGTAAGTTGATCCTTTTCATCGACGATGCATTCCCTAATAATACTTCTTGGAGATTTGTAAGAGCTGATCACGTATTCAGCAACCCTGCAAATCCATTTGCTGATAACTTCCCTGAAGTTTACAACTTGAACAACTTGTCTTCTGACATGTCTGCTGCTGATTTCGTAGCTGTTAAAGTTGGTGATGTTAACGGTAACGCTAACCCAAGTGAATTGGTAAGCGCTGATGATCGTAACTTCACTGGTAACTTGACATTCGCTACTGATGATGCTACATTGACTGCTGGTGAGACGCACACTATTTCTTTCACTGCTAATGATTTCAACGTAACTGGATACCAGTTCACAATGAACTTTGACAACAGTGCATTAGAATTAGTTGACGTTGTATCTGGTTTAGCTCAAGCCGAAAACTTCGGTTTGACATTAGTTGAAGAAGGTGCTATTACTACTTCTTGGAATAGCAATGAAGCTAAGAAATTGTCTGCTAACGAAACTGTATTCTCTATCGTTGTAACTGCTAAGACTGACGTTCAATTGAGCGACGTAATTAGCATCAACTCTAGATATACTGCTGCTGAAGCTTACAATGAAGCTGGTGAATTGAAAGATATCAATCTTGAATTCAACGGTACTGCTGCTACTGCTCAGTTTGAATTGTTGCAAAACACTCCAAACCCATTTGCAGATGTAACAGCTATTGGCTTTACACTTCCTGAAGCAACTTCTGCTACAATTACTATCTCTGACGTTTCTGGTAAAGTTCTTCGAGTAATCGAAGGTGACTTCGCTAGAGGTTACAACCAAGTAACTGTTAAGAGAGACGAGTTGAGTGGTGCTGGTGTTCTTTACTACCAATTGGACACTGCTAATGATTCAGCTACTAAGAAGATGATCTTAATTGACTAATATCTAAGGATATTATATAGGCGGGGAACTTAGTTCCCCGCCACTTTTTTAGTTTTAAAAAAATCAGAGATTAGATTTGAATGGGATATATATATTATAATAATAATACTTATTTTAAGAAATATAAATTTTAAGGCGATTGGATTGTATGTGATACGCAAGAACCGTTTTCAAGATATATATACTTAAATCGGTTTTTGGGATGGCCTCTCTTCACTCTAATGAAGGGGGGCTTTTTTATTGCTAGGAAGTTCAATTTTTTTCTCTACCTATTTTTCAAAAATAAAGCGGTCGAATAAAAGACTGATAAATTTGCCAGTCTTTTGATTTTAAATCCACCTCTTGATTATCCTTCCCATATTTGATAATAAGCTCATTAATTGCCCTTCAAATCTCCTCAGCGCGCCTAGCCGAAATGGAGGACGGTATAAGATGAAACATACCAGCAATTACTTTAATACGGGCCAGTATCTTTTTCTCCTACCAATTTTTTTCCCATTTACACCCTTTTTTTATTCTTGAAAAGCTAATTTTTTAATATTCATTTTTTATTTAATGTTTTAGGCATGGTTTTTATATTATAATCTGTGATATATAAAATGAATTATAATGTGATGGAGCAATTCCATCCAACTACACTACACAAAAAGATTTTTAAAATTCTGTATTCGGACTTTTGATGCAATCAATAAGCAGCAAATTTTTCAAAGTAAATACAGGATATTGGACACAATTTATACTATTGAGAAAGCACAGAAAGGGGGCAATAAGAAAGATCATGAGAAAACCCACATCTTTCCTTTGCGCAGAAATATTCTATTTCTAAAGCGTATTTCCCAATCTAAAACAAGGCTTTCAGTTACTAGGATTAACCAATTGTTATAGGACATTCTATTCATCTACGATTGTGACTTTAGATCTCAGATAATGAGTTTCTATGGTCAAAATTAAATTTTATTGTTTTTTAATTAATTGATTGTGAATTAGTTAGGGCTGTATTTCTATGGGTTGAAAGCTCTCTGACCACTAAGTCTCAATCACAAAATTGATCAAACCCAAAACTGAGTCCTATGAAAAAGAACAAATGCACCCAAATGGGAGGCCCTTACGCTGTCCTTCGCCGAATAGCATGGCTCCCTTTAGTTTTATTTAGTTTTAAAATGTTTGCACAATGCACTACTTGCGTTGGAACTCAAGCAAATGTCAGTGTGGATCAAAGCTGTATGGCAACCATAACCTATAATGCGGTGGTTCAAGGTGCTGATTCACTGACTTGTCCACCTTACATGATAATTGTGGAGACTCCTGGGGGAGTTCCGATTGTCTCAGGAACCAACTTCGTTCAATTACCCGCCGAAAATTGGATTGGAGAATTTGTAAATCTGAGAGCAGTTCATTTAGCCACTAATATTACCTGTACAAGATTAGCAATGATTAGTGATAATCATGCGCCTATGTTGACATGTCCAGCTGATACCATTAGTTGTACAGCATCTATAGATGTAGCTGATATAGAGCCAATTACAGTAACAGATAATTGTAATGATTTAGAGAGTTTAGAGTTCTCTGATTCTCAGGTTAATCTAGATTGTGCTGCCAATCCTTTTATTGCAACTATAGAAAGACAATGGATTGCGACAGATACAAGTGGAAATATGGATACTTGTGTTCAACTTATTCATATTGAAAAACCAGACACTTCAGTGGTTCAATTTCCTCCAAATGATCCTGTTAGTTGCGAATCGCCCAATTTGGATCCAGAAATTACTGGTTTTCCAACGATTGATGGCAATCCAATTGATACCAATAGTTTTTGTAAGATGATCGCCCATTTTACAGATGATACGGTTTCGATGACTACAAATTGTGGTATTCGAATTTTGAGACATTGGGAGGTACATGACGAGTGTACAGGAGATATCAAAGAACATACTCAAATTATCAAAGTAGAAGACTTTGAAGCACCATCAATATTGTGTCAGTCGAGTATTATTCGTCAAACTGATCCTGATGTGTGCGTTGCGACTATTTCTTTACCACCTCCAATGTCTGTTGCTGATAATTGTGGGAGTTTAGAAATTTCTGTGATTCACCCGACTAATAATATTGAACAGCCATTAAATCAAGATATTATTCTTCCACCAGGAGATTATATGGTACCCTATATCGTTCGTGATGAATGCCTCAATGCTGATACCTGCGAGATGGCGGTTACTGTGATTGATAATCAAACGCCAACTGCAGTTTGTGACGAATTTACTTCTGTCTCATTGACAACAACTGGTAAAGCAGTCGTATCAGCATCTAATTTTGATGATGGAAGTAATGACAATTGCGGCCCAGTTCATTTTCTCGCAAGCCGAGATGGAGCTCCTTTTACGCCAACGGTCGTATTTGATTGTGCGGACGTAGGAGGGCCTAATATAGTAGTGACTGTCAGAGTCTCTGAAGTTTTGAATGGGAATTCATTTTCAGATTGTATGGTCGAAGTGGAGGTTGAGGATAAATTAATGCCCATATTTTTGTCTTGTCCACTTGACATGACTATTGATTGTGACGATGACACGTCTAATTTGGATGATTTTGGTACGCCACAAGCTTTTGATAATTGTGGATTTACCGTTGTTGAAACTGACACTTCTGATATTCAAATTTGTGGAACAGGAACCATCACACGGATTTTCACGGTGACTGATGACAGTGGTAATTCTAGTACTTGTCAACAAGTTCTGACAATTGAAAATCAAACTCCGTTTGATGGCAATACCATCGTGTGGCCTTTAGATACCACATTTAAGAATGTGTGTTTATCTGTGGGAGCATTTGATCCTGAAGATTTAGCTCCAGGATATGGCTTCCCAAGTTATCCATCAGATGGTTGCGCGATGATAGCAGAGAGTTATACCAATCAAATTTTTGATATTGATTTTCCTTCCTGCTATAAAATTGTTCGTAATTGGACTTTGATTGACTGGTGCCAACACAATACAAATGACCCTAATTCTCCTGGAATATGGCATTATCAACAGTTAATCAAAATTGTCGATACAGTTGCTGCAGAAATTGATGTTTGTGCATCTGATATGATCGTTGGAATTAATAATGATTGTACTGGAGCCTATGTCGATTTGGATGAGGTAACAGTAGATGCAGGTTGTAATGGGGAGATTACAATCACAAATAATTCCCCTTATGCTGATGATGATGGAGCCGATGCAAGTGGATTTTATCCAATGGGCACTCATTCGATCGATTTTTATATAGAGGATGGTTGTGGAAATTCGACTTCATGTTCCATAGAAATCACGGTAGAAGATCAAAAATTACCAACGCCATATTGTAATACGGGTATTATCGGAGAATTGCAAGAGATGAATGGTCAAGCTATGGCAACAATCCCCGTAAGTACCTTAGATGGAGGGAGTTACGATAATTGTACTGATTCAGGGGATTTGATATTTGGAATTCAACTAGATGCAGAACCAGTGAATGGAGTTCCTACAGCGACTGAACTTGTTTTTGATTGTTTGGGTGAAGGTGTCCATATTGTAAAAGTATGGGTAACAGATGAAGCTGGAAACAGTGATTATTGTGTAACAAATATTACGATTCAAGACAATATGGATGTTTGTCCATCGAACGATGATGACTTGATGGCTTCTATTTCTGGTGATATTCGAACGGAGATGGGGGAAGATATTGAGGAGGTAAAAGTAGAAGTTAATGGAACTAATGCATTCCCTGACACCACAGGTTTGAGTGGTAGTTTTGCCATTCCAAATTTACCAATCGGTTTCAATTATACGGTCATTCCAGAAAAGGATATGAATCATGAAAATGGTGTTACGACTTGGGATATGGTCTTATTGACTAAGCATGTATTGGGGGTCAAAAAGTTGGACACACCTTATAAAATTATTGCTGCGGATATTAATAAATCAGGGACAGTTACAACGATGGATGTAGTTGAATTAAGGAAATTAATTTTGAATATCAATGACAATTTTCCTTCAAATAAGTCTTGGCGATTCGTGGAAAAAAGCCACATTTTCCAAGATCCTACGAATCCATTTTTCCCATATATCCCTGAAACACTAAACGTCAATAATTTTACGGCAGATGAGTTGGAAGCCAATTTTACAGGAGTCAAGATAGGTGACTTAAATGGTTCTGCTCAACCCAATTCATTGTTCTCAGCAGATGATAGAAGTTATTTAGAAGACTTGGTTTTAAGTATTGATAATCAAGTTATTATGAAGGGAGAGGAGTTCTCGATAGATCTTAATTCAAGAGACCTACAAACTTTATTTGGGTATCAATTTACCTTGAATTTTGATAAAGAGGCGATTGAGTTTTTAGCATTTAACGAGAATGAAGATAGTAAGTTGACAGAAGAGAATTTTGGCTGGACGCATTTGAATGATGGGAGTATTACGATGAGTTGGTTTGATTTGGAAACCATAAAGTTGAATCCAAAAGATTTGTTATTTTCTTTAAAATTCAAATCAAAAACGAATGCTCAATTAAGTGATTTAATTTCCTTGAATTCAAGATATACTCTGGCAGAAGCTTATGATTCGAATGAAGAATTAATGAATGTGAAGTTGGAATTCCAAAATGAGCAATTTACTTATACAGAGTCAACTTTTGAGCTTTATCAAAATCAGCCAAATCCGTTCAGAAATTCGACATTGATTAGTTTCCATTTACCAGAAAGAGTTGAAGGGACGCTTACCATTTTTGATTTGTCAGGAAAAGTTTTGAAAACTTTCAAACAACTTTTTAATGAAGGATATAACGAGCTAAAAATTGGAAAAGAGGAATTAAATACAACGGGAGTAATTTATTATCAATTAGAAACTCCTTCACATACAGCGACAAGAAAAATGATTTTAATACAGTAATACCATTGATAATGAATCCTTTCATCGGTTATCCCCCTAATATTTGGGAGAAGTCATTCCAAAACCATCCTCTTATTGAGGAGTATTTTTTTTAATCGATTTAGGTATCATAGCCCTTATTTGCTTAGGCGAATAGGGGCTTTTGGTTTTTATTTATTCATTATTTGGCACTTTTTTAGCGTCTATTAATTTTCCCACCCCAAAAAAAAATATAATGATGAGTGGCAAATTATTAGACTTTGAGGTTTAAATCTTTATTTTTGTCACAAGGAAATCTAAAAAAAATAAAAAATGAGATAAGGGCTTTTGGTAAAATAACATTGAGCAGATGCCTAATGAGACAAAAAAAGTTAGCAACCAGCTCAATCAAGTTTTATTCAAAACACACTGATTATGCCCACATCTCATTTTCTAAATGTTGAAATCGACACGTATAAATTGTATCTCCTAAAGCTTGTATTTATAATGGCTTTATTGCCAATAAACATTATTACTGCAACGGACTGTTCTTGTACTAACAATTCTGTAGTAGTAGGAGAAGAGGATGATCCAGCAAGTCTTACCTTCTTGTCAAAAACAACATTAATTAATGCTTCTAATACCTTTTCAAATGGGTGTTTGATCCTCCATGGCAAGTTGATTGTTGATGTTGATTATGTTTTTGATAATGTTCAAGTTATTGCGAATGAAGGTGCCGAAATTTTAGTTGGTGGAACATCAACTAATGGTGTCGGGAATGTTAATACATTGACTATTCATAATGGGTCGTTGTTGCATGGGTGTGAAAAGATGTGGCGAGGTCTTACTGTTGATCGAGCTTCACATTTGTTTGTAAAAAACTCCAAGGTTTGTGATGCTCAGTATGCAATAAGATTGGAAAGAGGATCTGAGGTGAAACTGCACAATAATGAATTTTTAGGCAATTATGTGAGTGTTTTTGTTCCCTATCCTGATATTAATAATGGGACAAGTACGATTGTCGATAGTTATGGAGAATTTATTAAGGATAATCTTTTTGACCAAATTGAACATTATAAAGAGCCTTATACAGGACAATACCCACATCCAGGTTCAGTTCCTTATGCTGCTTTTTTTGTTGAACGAATCACCCATTTTAGAGTAGGGCATTCATTTAGTAATAAGGATACCATAAAAAACGCTATTCAAAACATCAGAAATGGAGTTATTGATATTGGCGGAACAGACAATCGTTATTATGGTTTGGAAATAAAGAAAATGGTAGATGATACTGTAAGTTCTCAACTTATAGAGGGGTATGGTTTCTATTTAGAAAATTCGAAGCGAATAAGAATTTACCGAAATAGTATTGAAGATTCGCGTATCGGAGTTTTTATGGTAGATTATGATAAGTGCATTATTTATCAAAATGCAATGAAAGATATAGGGGTACATGGGGTACAACTATTAAGGGGCATTAGTACTTCAGGCAGTATTTTTAAAAAGGCTGCAAATGTTAATGCAAACACCATTATGATGAGCGAGAACTCTGCGGCTATTCAGATCATTCAAAATGAATTAGATAGTCGGCCAATAGAAGTAACCGAAAATTCTATTCAGGCTAAGTCAGGAATCGCGATTGAAGAAATACAAGGACAAGTACAAGTGACACTAAATAGAATAATCGCGGATAGTATAGACGCAGGAATTTTACTCAATAATACGGCTGGGATATCTTTAGTGGAAAGCAACTACATTAATGACACTGCTGTTGAGTCGGATAATGATGGAGGTGGAATCATTTTAAATAATTCAAGTAATGGTCAAATAAATGGAAACACGGTCATTGCTTCTGATCATAATTCTTTTGCTATAGGCATTTCTGTTTTTAAGTCTCAAAATCTAAGCTATTGTTGTAATACCTTGCACCACTCAATTGTCGGTGTTCGGTTTTTTGGAGATTGCCAAAATACAAGCTTTGCTAATACTTCATTTGGAACCCATGCCATTGGTCTACAACTCGTCAATGCCAAAATTTCCCCTCAATATAATTCTGGTAATAATTGGATAGATGGTAATTGCTTCCTTGATGCTCAATATCTAGGTAGTCCAGATGATATTATTTTCTCTACTTTTCAAACAGATGATGATTTGTTGACGGATGGATTACAGAAGGTATGGACACCTAATGGAGTGGCAAAAGGTGATTGGTTTAAGTTTAAAGGAATGGATCCAACTTGTTCTGATTGGGATAATTGTGGGCAGGTACCATTTGATGAGCTTGAAGTTTTACCCGGGCCGACAGGCGAATAAAGCAAATTATTATAGATGATTTACGAATGAATAAAATGAGTATATTTTTTTATTCGGTTTTAAATATTAAAAAAAAACATAATTCATTTGTAAAACGGAATCAAACATCTATATTTGCCGAGTCTAAGGGATTAGACAACGATTACAAGTTTTATAATCCAAAATGAATTTTACCATGAATTTTCCAAAACCGATTTACACAAACCTTTTCTACTGGCTCAATGCCCTCTTTCGAATTCCTATAAAAATTTTCAAAATTCCAAGTTTGGCTTATAATCACTAGTTCAATTATGGACTAGGTAGGTTGCTTTTTTCTGCTTTTTGTACAGGATCATTATCATCCAATTTTGGTGATATGCTATAATGATCATTAAAACAGGTAGAAACTTAGGCGCAACTTAGGCTCAGCAGCCTATATCCGCATTTGTGTGGATAGGTTAACCATGTCTAGTCTCTTAATTATAGTGATTCATGCCCTTATTGGTAATTGGCGTTTCCAATTACTAGGAATGAGAAATCTACCCATAGACTTTTCTTCAGCATTTGGTTGAGGAGAGAACACCCAATTTTTGCACTTAACACTGAGATTACGAATAAAAAATGCACTGAATTTCATAAAGGAAGTTTCCTGTACAGGAGGAAATGACCATTGATATGAAGGCACCAAAACCGATTTACTAATAACAAAATTATGGTCCAATGAAAAGAACGACAACCCTCCAGTATTCCCAAAACCGACTTACACAAGCATGGGGAATTTTAACGACTATGGACATCCGAAAAGGGAATTTTTTACCTACATTTTTTGCAATAATTATTTTGTTTTTTGTGACGAATACAACTTGGGGATGTACGATGGTTTGCAATAACCAAGTAAATGTTTCCTTGCCTTTTAACTGTCAAGCAGAGATTACTTATGATATGATATTAGAAGATCCAAATAACCCATTGGTATGTACTCCAAATGGATCTTCGGCTTATGTTGTATTTGTAATGGATCAGTATGGTCAAGTCATACCAACGAGTCCAGTGGTGACTTCTGATTATATTGGACAATTATTGAGCGTAAAAGTTAAGCATTGGGCAAGCGGCAATTCTTGCTGGGGGAGCATATTGGTTGAGGACAAACTACCTCCGCAATTAACTTGTCCATCTGATATTACGATTCAATGCACTGACCCAACAGATACACTTTTTACAGGTGGATTAATAGCTACGGATTGCTCGAATTTTACAACCAATTATTCAGATAATTTAGAGGTTTTTGGATGTAATAATCCAGTTGCCATTTTGACTAGAACCTTTACAGGCGTCGATGAATATGGAAATTATACGAGCTGTAGCCAAACGATATTTATCGAAGAACCGAATGCTAGCAGCGTGCAATTTCCACCGAATAGAGATGGGATTACAGGTACGGCTATTCCTTGCGAAAATCCGAATACAGATCCCTCAAATACTGGATATCCAACAATCAACGGATCACCGATTACAAATAATGGATTATGCAATATTGCAGTGACTTTTAATGACAATCAAATCCCTCTTTGTGATGGCATGTACAAAATATTGAGAGCATGGACCGTGGCGAATTGGTGTACAGGATCGGTAGTTACAAAGACGCAAATTATTAAAGTTGCAGATGATCAAGGACCCGATTTGACTTGTCCTCCTGATTTGACTGTTGGCACAACTAGTTCTCTTTATTGTACGGCTTCGGTGATTTTACCTCCAATTCAGGTTTCTGATAATTGTTCTAGCACATTTACCTATCAGATTACCACACCTGGAGGTTTAATCAATACAAATGGTGGAATTATTCATAACATTTCAACCGGTGTTTACAATGTGACTTATACGGTTTCCGATGCTTGTGGCAATCAGTCGAGCTGCCAAATTACATTGACTGTTGAGGACAGTACTTCTCCAGCAGTCATTTGTGATGAATTTACGGTAGTAAGTTTACAGCCTGATGGGTATGTGACAATATTTGCACAGACCTTTGATGATGGAACTTACGATAATTGTTGTTTAGATTATTTTGAAGCGAGAAGAATGATCACTGGTTGTGGGCAAGGTCCTGTATTTAGCAACGAAGTTTCTTTTTGTTGTGATGACATAGGTGAAGACGTAGCGGTGGAATTCAGAGCAGTTGATTGTGCTGGAAATGCTAATTCTTGTATGGTTACAGTCCATGTCGATGACAATTCTGACCCAGTAATAACCTGTCCTCCGAATAAGACGATTTCGTGCACTGAAGATTATACTGACCTCAACCTAACTGGGCAACCAGTTGCTTTTGATGGTTGTGGTATCGCAAATATGACCCACACAGATCAGGTGAATCTGAATACTTGTAATGAGGGTACTGTCGTTCGTACTTGGACGGTGACGGATAATTATGGTAATACATCTTCCTGTAACCAGTTGATTACCATCGTGGATAACACACCCGTCACTGTCACTTTTCCAGACGATTATGATTTAGTTAATGGATGTACAAGTGCAGCTAATTTACATCCTGACAGTTTACCTGCGCCATTCAATTACCCTATCGTTTTTGGTGATGATTGTGAATTGGTAGGTTTGAATTATGATGATCAAATTTTTCAGATTGCCACACCAGCTTGCTTTAAAATAGTACGGACATGGTCACTCATAGATTGGTGTACTTTTGTTCCAAACAGCGGAAACAATGCGGGGTTTTATGAGCAACAACAAGTTTTGAAGGTCTTTGATAATGAAGCACCTGAATTAACATGTCCTGATAATATTACTGTAGAAATTACAGGAACTGATTGTGTAGGGACGGTAAATCTGCCAAATGCGAGTGTTGAAGATTGTAGCCAAAGTGTTAATATAAATGTGACGAGCGACTTAGGAGTTGGGTATGGACCATTTATGGATGTTTCAATTGGAACTTATACCGCAACTTATCAAGCAACAGATGGATGTGGTAATTCAAGTTCATGCCAAATTGATATTTCAGTGGTGGATGGAAAAAAACCAACACCATATTGTAAGAATGGACTCATCATTGAATTGATGCAAACAGGTATGGTAGATATTTGGGCGGATGATTTTGATAATGGAAGTTTCGATAATTGCCCAGGAGGTGTGCAGGTTTCTTTTTCAGCAGATGTAGATGATACTTCGATTATTTATGACTGCGACCATGTAGGTCAACAAAATATAGAAATGTGGGTGACGGATGCAGCAGGCAATCAAGATTTTTGTACCACTTTTGTGATTGTACAAGACAATATGAATGTTTGTAATACGGGAAATCCACTAATGGTTAATGTTTCAGGTATGGTCACTGACGAGATGGGAATTACCGTCGAAAATGCGACGATTTCCGTGAATGATGGCGTCACTAATCCTATTATAACTTCGGGATCAGGAGCATATAAATTCGATAGTTTAATAGTTGGGAACGATTACACGGTTTCGCCAGAAAAGAACATGAATTATTTAAATGGCGTAACAACGTATGATTTAGTGGTTTTGCGAAAGCATATTTTACACATCAATTATTTAGATTCACCTTATAAAATCATTGCTGCAGATGCTAATAATTCGGGTACTGTGACAACAACAGATATGGTGGAATTACAAAAATTGATTTTGTTTGTAAATGATGAATTAGCAGATAATAACTCGTGGCGGTTTGTTGATAAAAATTATCAGTTTCAAAATCCAGACGACCCATTGAGTGAAGTTTTTCCAGAGGTTTACAATATAAATAACCTCTCTGATGACATGTTAGATTTGGATTTTATCGGTATCAAAGTTGGCGATTTAAATAACTCAGCTATACCAAATATGTTAGTTGATTTGGATGATCGAAATGTGAATGAGAAATTAACTTTTGAAGTGAATGACCAAAAAACTGAAATTGGAAAGACCTACAAAATAGACTTTAGAGCAAATGATTTTAATGAAATAGAAGCATATCAATTTACCGTAAAATTTGACATAGATGCGCTTGAGTTTGTAGATTTTGAAAGGGGAGAGCTATCGGTTTTTCAGCAAAATTTTGGAATGACTCAATTGAAAGATGGTATCCTAACCACTTCATGGTACGACATTGAAAGCCAAAATTTGGATAAGGAAGCAGTGCTATTTAGCTTGATATTCAATGCCAAGTCGGAAGATAGAATCAGTGAGAATATTATGATCAATTCATCTTTAACAAAAGCTGAGGCCTATAGCCGAAGAGGGGAACAACTTGGAGTTACTTTACATTTTAATGAGAAAGTGGATGTTCTTCTTTCGGCTGAATTTACCTTTTTTCAAAATCAACCAAACCCATTTCATAATTCGACAAAGATTAGGTTCCAATTACCAACGTCTCAACTAGTAAGACTAACAGTTATGGATATTTCGGGTAAAATGTTGTTAACAAAAACAGGTTTTTTTGAAGAAGGCTTGAATCATATTACTATCGATGAGAATGACTTGAATACTTCAGGGACATTGATTTATCGATTGGAAACACCAACAAACACAGCAATAGGAAAAATGATATTAATTAAGTAGCGACAAAAAAATATTGGATTGGACAGACATGTATCCCATGTCATAAAAGTCTTTCAGCGGGTCGGAAGTCAATTGAACAAGTCTTCCGCCCGTTTTTTATTGGGCAACAGTTGATCTATCATCTACAGGTTTGATCTACATTTCTATTTTCATATTATTTTTTTCCTAAATTTGCTAGCATAAGGGACTTCGCAATTAATAAACTACGCAAATTTGGCTTAGTCATTTTTCTCTTATGCTTCGTTAAAAAGCCTCGCCGACGCGCTGCGTCGTCTACGTTTTTTGCCTTATCTAAGAAAAAATCACCACGCCTTTGGTGGTAGCTTATTAATTACCTAACCCCTAACCTGGCACAGCCAGTACCATGAATTTTCAATTAATACATCTTCATTTTTCCTTAATGAAAAAGAAGCAAAAAAATCAAGGCTGTGGATATTTTGACTAAAATTCAATTGCTAATGCGCTCACACCCAAACTCGCCGATTTCATCAGGCTCAAACATGGGTGCTCTTTCAGGCTATACTCAATTGAATTTCTTAACGCCAAAATCTCCAATGCCGAAAAAGGTTTCATAAGATTTCTTGCCATGTTTGTGCAAGATTTAACTTGAAAGGAACTAAACTAAAAATCAAACTTCACCTGTGCTTTCAATATTTAGGACAAATCAAATTTTAAACAGCGTTTTGCTGATTTTTTATATTCTTATTTTAAGGTCATCCGTTTTTGTTGTACCACCTGAATGGGAATTGGGAAGTATGGGCGTTTTATCAGCAATATTTTTTGAATGGATTGAACCAGCAAACCTTTGGGGATATGTGATTTCATTTGGGTTGTTGTTATTTCAAGCAATTATCATCAACACCATTTCGGTAAAACATCGTTTAAGCAATGAAATAAATTTATTCCCAGGGTTATTTTATTTATTGATTAGTAGCTTGTTACCTGATTTTTTGTACCTCTCTCCTCTCTTAATAGCAAATACATTTTTTCTAATTGTAATATCTGAATTATTAGAAACCTACAAGGTTCCCGCATGTGCCGATAGAATATTTAATGTTGGTTTTTGGATAGGAATAGCAAGCCTGTTTTATTTCTCCTATATTATTTTTATTCTGCTTGGATTAATTGGTTTGGGCATATTAAGAGCTTTTTATTTGAGAGAAAGAATTGGTTTGATTGTTGGCGGATTGGTGCCTTATATATTACTGGGTACCTATTATTTTTGGTTTGATCAATTTGACTTCTTTTATGATACTCAAATCACACAAAATATATCATGGCTTGATTTTCAGGTAGGGAAAATCGGTAGTGGGACTTTAATAAAAATCATTGCTTTTTCATTAATCTTAATTGCAGTTTTATTATCAAGCAGGTTTTACAAATTAAAGAAAATAATTCAAGTTCAAAAGAAGATTGATATCCTTTTAGTTGCTCTTTTAGTTGGGGGGATATCTATTTTATTTCAATCAAAAATCACAACTGAACATTTTCTTATCCTTTCGATTCCTGTAGGGATATTATTGTCTTTCAACTTTACAAATATGAAAAAGCAGTGGGCTGAGTCGATTCACCTCATTATTTTAATTGTGGTATTGGCTTGGCAATATCGTTCTCTTCTTATTTAAAATACATTCTGGGAATAAAAAAACGGCTTGGTGAATACTCATCAAGCCGTTTTTTGTATCGGAAAATCCTTTCGGTTATCCGTAAATGCTTTCTTTACCAAAGTGTTTTACTAAAAGATAGTAAAACATAGCACGGTACTTGTTTCGGTTGGAAGCTCCTAATTGGTCAACTGCAGATTGGATTCCTTCATCTAAGGCTGGACTATCAGAAAGACCTAATTTCTTAATCAGAAAATTAGATTTTACTCGATCCAACTCTGTTTTGTCAGAAGAAGAGACTTTTGAAGAATCGGCATTGTAAATAGATGGACCTAATCCTTTAACTACAGCGGTTAGTAGTGTTTCATCGTAGCTAATTCCTAATTTATCCATTTCGCTTTTGTAAAGTTCAACGGCTTCTACAAATTTACTCATAAGAAATGTGAATTTTAGATTATTAATTATTTGGTTAAAATCTTTAAGTAAGAGAGCAATATTATCTGTAGCAAATTTTAGTTTCTTGTTTTCACTCACTGCGTTAAAAATACTTTTGGCTATGCCTTTGTGCCACTGGCACAAGCCAGCCCAGAGAGCTAAGGCTATGACTGCGTTTTTTGCCTTGTGAGAGAAAAAAATAATTCAAAAATTTATTCTAAACTTAATATTGCTCTCTT
>JANSWP010000007.1 GCA_024743405.1 Bacteroidota bacterium | reverse complement strand
TCCGACATTTGCCGATGTATTTTTTGAACTTTTGCGGCGTTAAAAATACTCGCAGATACCCTGCATCCTGCGCTGGCTTGTGCCAGAAGGTACAAAGGCGAACGCAAAAAGTATTTTTGCCTTACTAAAATCCAAAATCTAGTATTTCAAATTGACGGACTTATTTTTTAGTCGTTACTAAGCCCCAATTAGGTACCTAACATAGGGCTTAGGACATTGAGGAATTACTATATCAAACAATTCTTAGGTATGAAAACAGGAATGGCTGCTTTGTCTATTGTTTCGGGCCTTGACTCAACCCGAATATGATTAGGAATAAATTGAGAAAGTTAATAAGGAAAGCAAACTAACAAGGTCATTTTTTCTCAATCTGTTAGTATTGCAATACCATTTGGACTTTCAATTGTTTTTTACGTTTTATAAAGCCATCTGATTCTGTATCAGTACCATTGAACCCACTCCGAAAAGCAGAGTCCTTAAAATTGATGTAAGATTACAAAAACTGTAGTCTTACATCAATTATATTATTTTTAATATTTCCGATACCCAATTTCAATCAAAACTGATCATCAAATAGATCATCTCCCAACATATCAGCTAAAACATCATTAAAACTGATACTTGCATCAAGCATATCTTTATTGATCACATCAAAGGCTGCTAAACCATGTAAAACCAACTCCATGTATGTCAGTTCTTGCCCTTTTGGAACGTTTGCCTCAAAAACCAACTTACGCAGTCCTTGCACGTTTTCGATTTGTTTTTTGTAGTCCTTATCGCTAGAGTCATTAAATAAATCTATGGTATTCCCTCCTGCAAAATAAGCCTTTACCACGCCATAGGGATCTCGCTGGGCTCCCTTTTTAAGCTTATCTGGGTGTGGAAATTTCTCTAAAAAAAGTTCTTTAATTGCCTCCCCTAATAGATGCATAGCGACCATATGAGGGCCTTCTTGCTCGCCTTCATAAACCAATTCAACTTTACCCGTGATAGCAGGCACAACTCCCCAAAAATCAGTGATACGAGCGGTCGTTTTTTTCTCTTTATTCAAATACATGCGACGCTCGGCAGTACTCACCAAATTCTCATACCCAGAAATACTTAATCTCGCTGAAACCCCACTCTTTTCATCAACGTATTCACTATCTCGAGCTTTAAAAGATACGGTCTCCAAAAGAGTACTCAATAATTCAGGAACCTTGATGCTGGTCTTTTGTGCGTCAGCTAAGGAAGCTTCCTGCCCAGTTATCGTTTTTGCAATATCAATCGTTTTGGGATAATGGGTCAAAATCTGACTTTCAATTCTATCTTTCAATGGAGTAATAATACTTCCACGATTGGTATAATCTTCCGGATTGGCCGTAAAAACAAACTGAATATCTAAAGGCAAACGCAATTTAAAACCTCTAATTTGCATATCTCCCTCCTGCAAAATATTGAATAAAGAAACCTGAATTCTAGCTTGTAAGTCAGGTAATTCATTGATCACAAATATACTTCTATGAGACCTTGGCACCAACCCAAAATGAATCACTCGTTGATCGGAATAAGGCAATTTAAGACTAGCAGCCTTAATGGGATCAACATCTCCAACCAAATCAGCTATGCTTACATCTGGTGTGGCCAATTTTTCAACATATCTATTCGATTGATGAACCCAATCAATGGGTGTTTCATCTCCTTTTTCAGCAAGTAATTCAAATGCATAATGAGAAATAGGATTCATGGGGTCGTCATTCAGTTCGCTACCAGCTACAATGGGCATCCATTCATCCAATAAATGAGTCATCAAACGAGCGATCTTCGTTTTGGCTTGCCCTCTCAACCCTAGAAGCAAAACATTATGCTTAGATAAAATAGCTCGCTCAAGGTCAGGAATCACCGTGTTGTCAAAACCTAAGATTCCTTCAAAGACTGTTTTGTTTGACCGTAATTTCTTGATTAAGTTTTCTCTTAATTCTTCTTTTATACTTCGAGATTTATATCCTGATGCTTTTAATTCGCCCAGTGTTTTAATATTCTTCATCAATTATAGTTTTTTAATAAGAGTATGTCTAAAAATTTTACAAATTGAGAATCAATGATTTATGGTTCTGGCGATAAATTATTAAGGGAGTTTGCCGAAGCAAATGACCGCAATAATTTGAAAGGCAGGCTCATAAAGCGTTGGTTTTTAGGAAGTAAAAATTTAGACATACTCTAATTAAGATTGGCAGGTTTCAAAAAACTGAAAATCCTCTGAACTTTTTCTCCATCTTAAATGGAAGGCATTTCAACAATCAAAATGACCATTATGTTTGCATGGCAAGGTAAATAAATTTGGTATGAAACAGACAGGATAGAATGGTCAATTTATTTGGTCCGAGTTCCTTAAATATTTCCAACGCCCCTATTAAATTTTATTTGTCCAAAAATTTCGTTTATTTCGGGAATCTTTTTTCAATAAAACTTTAGAATAATGATTGATAAAATTAAGAATACACTTGAGCAAGCTGGTAATGTAATTAAAGAGCAAGCCAATATTATTGGTGATTCAGCAAAAGAAAAAGCTTATAACATGATTGAAGAGTGGGTTATGATTTTACCAAAATTGGAAGCATGTGGGATGGAAATAACCAGTTTTGGAACGAGTGTATCTATCAGCCCTACTTTGGAAGTGGAATTGAAAGGCAAGCATGAAGATTTTTCAAAAGAGAGACTTGCAGAATTAATCGAGGAGCATAGAGTTAGTACTCCTCTTCGATTAGTTTTTAATACTATAAAAACAACTTATAATTTGCACCATAAATCTGGAAGTTCGATTGAAGAGCCATTAATTGTAAAGATTAAGGTTGGCATTTCACCAGAAATCAATGTATTTATTGGATTACCGTTAATATTTTAGTTTTTAGAACGATATATTATAATTTATTCTTCCTGATTCTAATATAAATTCCTAAACATGAAAGTTTTCAAATTCCTACTTTCACTTATCCTAACAGGTGGTTTAGGATTCCTTTGTAATAATCAAATTAACCATGATAGTCTAACTAGTTCAATTCCACCTATTGGCAAATTAATGAACCCTTTCACTGGATTTTGGCAAAATGCTAAATCTGAGACAAGTGTTCCTGAAGAGTCTATCAATTTATCACAATTGATTGCACCTGTGCAGGTTCAATATGATGAAAAAATGGTTCCTCATGTATTTGCACAAAATGAGCAAGATGCTATGTTCATACAAGGATATGTGACAGCTCAAAATAGACTTTGGCAAATGGATTTTGGTACTCGATATGCATCAGGAAGATTGTCGGAAGTATTAGGGGAGCAGGCGTTAGAATTGGATAAAACCCAACGAAGAAGAGGCATTTTCTTAGCAGCTCAACGAGCAGTCAAAGAATGGGAAAAATCTAAAGAAGCATATGAATTATTAGAAGCTTATACCAATGGTGTGAATACTTATATTAAATCATTAAAACCTAAAGATTATCCTGTCGAATTTAAGTTAATGGATTATCAACCAGAACCTTGGACAGTAGTTCATTCTGCATTAATCTTAAAAAACATGTCTTTGACATTGTGTAGTCGAGAAAATGATTTGGAATCGACCAATGCTCTAAAATATTTTGGCAAAGAGACTTTTGATTTTTTATATCCCGAATATAATCCAAAGCAAAGTCCAATCATTCCTACTGGAACTCCTTATGATTTTGAGCCTGTAAATACGGATCAAAAGGAGGCAGCCAAAGAAATGATTGGTTACTATCGTCATAAAGCGTTAGAAAAAACGGATGAAGGGATAGGAAGCAATAACTGGGCTGTTTCGGGTGCAAAAACTGCATCTGGGAATCCAATATTATGCAGCGATCCTCACCTCCGATTAACCTTACCTTCGGTATGGTATGAAATGCAAATTCATACTCCAAATTTGAATGTTTACGGCGTTACATTGCCAGGACTTCCAGGTATCATCATAGGATTTAATGAAAACATAGCTTGGGGTCAAACAAATGTTGGTCAAGATGTAATGGATTGGTATAATATCAAATGGGCAGATGACTTAAAAGAATCTTATATAGTTGATGGATTGGAGAAAGAAGTTCAAAACATGGTTAGTGTGATCACTGTACGTGGAAAAGAAGAGCCAATCCGTGATACCATAAAAAATACTATTTGGGGACCAATTGTTTATGAAGACCCAGCTCATCCAAAACAAGATTTAGCGATGCGCTGGGCAGGAGTAGAAACTCCTAGTCCAATGGAAATTGCTTTTGTTGATTTGTTGAATCGAGGTAAAAATTATGAAGATTACTCGAATGCTTTAAAGCATTATGAATCGCCAGCTCAGAATTTTGCCTTTGCTTCAAAAGATGGAGATATTGCAATAAAAGTAAATGGAAAATTCCCAATAAAAAGAGACGGTCAAGGTCGATTTGTGCAAGATGGAAGCGATTCAAAAAATGCTTGGCAAGGGTTTATTCCTATGAGTCAAGTTCCACAAATTAAGAACCCTCAACGACAGTTTATTGCCTCTGCCAATCAACATTCGACTGACCTCACATATCCTTACTATTATTTCGGTGGATTTGATGATTATCGAGGTAGACATTTGGTGAATCGATTATCAAATATGGATTCCATAACAGTAGAAGATATGATGGCTTTGCAAAATGACAATTACAGCCTTTTTGCAGAAGAAGCTACTCCACTTTTATTAGAGCATTTAGATTCTAATAGCCTGACCTTTATTCAAAAATCAGCATTAAAAGAACTCAAAAACTGGGATCTAAAATTTGAAAAAAACTCAATTGCACCTGTCCTATTTTCAGAATGGTGGAATGAGTTTTATGAACTCACTTGGGATGAAGTCTACGCTTTTGAAGATTCTATTGAAATGCTATACCCTGAATCTTGGCGAACATTGGAAATCCTAGATACCATCAGTAATTCCCACTTTTTTGATATCAAATCGACTGAGAAGATTGAAAATGCAAAAGATATTGCCACACTTTCCTTTATAAAGATGTGTGAAATAATGTCATCAAATTTGAAAAATCCTACTTATAATTGGGCAGAGCATAAAGGGACGATCATTTCGCATTTAGGTCGAATTCCAGCCTTTTCTAGTAGCCCTCTTGAAGTTGGTGGGTATAAGCAAGCGTTAAATGCCATAAGCGAATTTAATGGTCCTTCATGGCGTATGATCGTAGAATTAGGAGATGAGATTAAAGCTTATGGAGTATATCCTGGTGGTCAGTCTGGAAATCCTGGTGATCCTTATTTTGATTCAATGTTAGAAAAATGGACCAATGGGGAATATTATGAGTTGTTTTTCATGAAGGATGAAAATGACGATCGCTTACCTTTACGATGTGCCCAAAAGTTCTTTTGATTAGTCTAATGCGAACTCCACGAAAGTTGAAAATTTACTAATATTTTATGGAGTTCGCATTTAATAATCAGCTTAATATTGCTGTAGCCTCAATTTCTATTAGCATATCTGGATTCACTAATCCACTAACTTCGACCATAGTCGAAGCAGGTTTTATTGCTCCAAAAAACTCGCCATGCGCCTTACCTGCTGCTTCCCATTGAGAAATATCAGTCACATACATACGAGTCCGACAAACATCTGACAGAGTAGCTCCGGCTTCTTTTAAGGCATCTTCAATTATTTCTAAGATACATTTTGTTTGAGTGTATAAATCATCTTTTCCTACCACTTCTCCATCTCTAACAGCAGTTGTTCCTGCGACTTCAATGATATTTCCAATTTTTACTGCGCGAGAATACCCCACCATATCTTCCCAAACGGCACCAGAAGAAATATTTTGTCTTTTCATTTTTTGGCAATTATTATGTGATAATCAAAAAAGAATTCTTGTTTGTACAAAACGGTTTTCTGGATGGTCATTCCAAGATCAGATACCATATCCTTATATTCCCTCAAATCATATTGATGGGGATGTAAAATATCACCCGGCAACGCTCTAAAAATGTATTTAAAAAGCGAATAATTATGAGCATCAATCGACAATATCAAGGTTCCATTTTCACCCAGTAATTCATTCAATTTTTGAAAACATTTCTTTAAATCACTGACATGATTAATGGCATTTAAACAAAATATTTTATCATATTTCTTCGCCGAGTTTAAATCCTCAAAAGAAGTCGTCAAAAAATTCGTATTTGGATAATTTTCTTTATTAAAATGAGGTAAATTTTCCTCATATTGATCCAGGAGCGGATCAACAGCATCCACTTCAACATCAGTCAGAACGATAAAAATTCCTGCAGGCCCACATCCGACATCCAGAATTTCATCTTCCTTTATCGGGTGAATATCAATCTTTTCTAAAAAAGTTTTCCAGTAATCCTTTTTCCAAGCCAAGTAATCAGATACTGGCTTTTTCTTCAAATATTGTTGCCACCATCGAAATTCAATTGCTTGTGCTATTTTCCACCTTAAATTCATGCCTCAAAGGTAAATCTTTCAAGAAGGTTTTTAACTTGAATTAAATACTTTTGTAACTTTTATAGAATGCAATAGAAATAGATAGCCAATGAAAATATTAAATACAGACCAAATAAGAGCCTTAGATGCTCAAACCATAAAAAAGGAACCCATTTCATCTATCGATTTGATGGAAAGAGCTTCCCAAACATTTGTAGATTGGTTTGTTGATCAATTTCCAAAATGGAAGAATCAAATATGTATAATTTGTGGCCCTGGAAATAATGGAGGAGATGGATTGGCTATTGCTAGATTGCTTTTTGAAAAGGATTACTTAATAATGGTTCTGATCTGTGAAATTTCGGATCATTTTTCTGACGATTTTTTGATCAATTTGGAGAGGATTAAAAAATTGGAAAGCCTACCCATCGAGCAGTTAAATTTAGAAGATAAGCATCCTTCTTTTGAAACAGGGACTATGATAATTGATGCCATTTTTGGTTCTGGATTAAATCGTTCGATAAGTGGGAAATTAGGTGAATATATAACCTACTTGAACGAGCAAAATGTCTTCCGAATTGCAGTCGATGTACCTTCAGGCTTATTTTCAGAAAGGCATTCAAATGGGGTTGTTTTTAACGCCAATTATACGTTTTCCTTTGAGTTTCCAAAATTAAGTTTTGTATTTCCCGAGTATCAAAATCATGTTGGAGAATGGTTTTTCCAATCGATCAATCTTGATACTCAATTCATTCAAGAAGCTAAAACAACAAACTATTTCATTGACAATCAATCCGTTAAGGCTATATTGAAAAATCGAAAAAAGTATGATCATAAAGGAACATTTGGGCATGCATTAATCGTATGTGGTAGTTATGGAAAAGTTGGAGCCGCAATTTTAGCTGGTAAGGCCTGTTTAAGAAGTGGTGCTGGTTTAGTGACTATACATTCACCAAAATGTGCTTATAATATCCTGCAAATCAGTTTCCCTGAAGCTATGGTCAGCATTGATGATCATGAATTTTGCATCTCAAATGTTGCAGAAATAAGTAGCTACAAATCTATTGGGATCGGTTGTGGGATTGGAACAGATGAATTGACACAAAAAGCATTAAATAAATTATTAGATACCATAAATAAACAATCTAAAAAAAAGAAAGAAATTAACCCATTATTAGTTTTAGATGCAGATGCGTTAAACATATTAAGTGAAAACAAAAATTGGTTAAAAAAACTCCCAAAAGGAAGTATATTGACTCCACATCCAAAAGAATTTGAACGATTATTCGGCAAATTTGAAAATGATTTTCAACGAAATGAACATCAACGAAAAATTGCGCAAAAATTCGGGATTTACCTTGTGTTAAAAGGAGCCAATACTTCTATTGCTTGCCCTAATGGCAATTGCTATTTCAACTCTACAGGTAATCCAGGAATGGCTACCGGCGGGAGCGGTGATGTATTGACAGGGATTTTAACAGGGTTTTTAGCACAAGGATATTCTGCTTTTCAAGCATGTATTTTAGGCATTTATTTACATGGCTTAGCAGGAGATATTGCTTCTGAATCAACGCAACAAGAAGCGCTTTTATCAAGTGATATTATTAATCACATGGGACAAGCTTTTAAAGCAATTCGAAAAAATTAATTTCAAATGAAAGTAGAACTATGGCTCATTGGGAAAACGAGTTTTGGATATATTAAAGAAGGCATGGAAATCTATCAAAAGCGCCTCACACATTACCTTCCTTTTGAGGTTTCTATAATTCCAGATATCAAGAACGTCAAAAATCTTCGCCCTAACCAAATCAAAGTCAAAGAAGGTGCGACCATTAATTCAAAATTAAAAAAGGAAGATTTTTTGATATTACTTGATGAAGGAGGAAAACATTTTTCCTCCGTTGAATTTGCTAAATTCTTGGATCAAAAACTTCAAATGAGTTATAAGAAAATTGTCTTTTTAGTAGGTGGAGCATATGGCTTTTCAGAAGACATTTACAAAAGAGCCAATTCAAAATTAAGTCTTTCAAAAATGACCTTTTCTCACCAAATGATTCGTTTATTTGTCCTTGAACAAATATATCGAGGTATGACTATTCTTAGAAACGAGCCATATCACAATGAGGGCTAACTAGAAAATAATCTTTAGTTTTTTAGAAATTTAAAATACCAAACAAATAAATATGAGTATAACGATCGCATTAGTAATCTTAACTGGAATAATTTCTTATCAGGCTTTTTCCAATCCTAAAATGAAGGGAGAACTTATTTTTCACCCCAGAACTATAAAAAACAGTGGTCAGTTTTATCGATTTCTGACACATGGGTTCATACACGGGAGTTGGACACATTTGCTGATTAACCTTTACGTTTTGTATGAATTTGGAGAGGTAATCGAAGCCTATTTTGGGTTGATTTTTGGCGAAATAGCTGGAAAATTTGTCTTTCTGCTTTTTTATCTAACAGCAGTAATTATCGCAGCTATTCCTACTTTTTTTAGGCATCAAAACAATTCAGGATATGCAGCTCTTGGAGCTTCTGGAGCTACTTCAGCCATTGTATTTATATATGTTTTTCTAGCCCCATGGGCGTGGTTCATTTTTCCACCTTTACCTGCCATATTGTTTGGTTTTGGGTATTTGTGGTATTCTTCCTACATGGATAAAAAGGGTACGGATCATATTGGGCACAATGCTCACTTTTGGGGTGCAGTTTATGGGATTGTATTTATTATCGTGTCCACATTAATTTTTAAACCAGAATTATTAGAATTGTTTATCCAGCAATTTTTGGCTGGACCAGAACCTCATCCCTGGTTTTCATAAAAAAGAACAATGTTTTTTATTCTTTCAAAAGTGCTTGTTTTCCTAATAAAACCTTTAAACTGGGTCATTGCTCTAATGCTATATTCCCTTTTTTCAAAAAAACAGAAACGGAAAAGGCAAAGCTTAATTTGGGCAATTACGCTTACGCTCTTCTTTTCTAACCAACTTATTTTCAATGAAGTAATCCGACTTTGGGAACCTAAGACAATTAGAATGGATCAAATAGAAGAGTCCTATGATATTGGTATTCTGCTTGGTGGATACTCAAGTTCAAATATTATTCCGAGTGAAGATCGACACAATTTTAATGAAGCTGGAAATCGGTTTTTTAATGCTTTTGAACTTTATAAATCCGGTAAAGTCAAAAAACTATTATTGACTGGAGGATCAGGAAGAATAATGAATAATGAATGGAATGAAGCAGACGAAATGGCGATTTTTTTTAAAAAAATTGGTATTCCGAGAGAAGATTTTATAATCGAATCTGAATCTCGAAATACACATGAAAATGCAGTCTTTACAGCGAAATTATTGAGCCGAAAATATCCAAATAGCCGCTGTTTATTAATCACCTCTGCTTCACATATGCCACGTTCCATAGGATTCTTCAGCAAACAAAAAGTAGATTTTACTCCTTTCTGTGTAAATTATTTGAGTGAAAAAAGGAGACTATCACCTGAATATTGGTTGCTTCCAAATCGACTAGGATTTTATAAATGGGAAATCTTGATTAAGGAATGGGTAGGATATTTAGTTTATTGGGTAAGAGGATATGTGTAAGGAATGATTCATCATTAAAAAAATCAAGAAAAATAATTTCATGAAAATAGAGGAAAGCAAAAATCCTTGGCAAACTTTAAAAATCAAAGAGGTATATGACAATCCATGGATTCAAGTCAGCCATAGAGATGTAATAAATCCTTCAGGAGGTTCCGGCATATATGGTTGGGTTCATTTCAAAAACCTAGCTATTGGGATCATTCCACTAGATAAAGATTACAATACATGGCTTGTGGGTCAATATAGGTATACAATGGGTGAGTATAGCTGGGAAATAGTAGAAGGTGGAGGACCTTTGAATGAGCCTGCCTTAAATTCAGCCGAAAAAGAGTTAAAAGAAGAAACCGGGATTATTGCTAAAAATTGGCTAAAAATTGGTGAGTTGGCAACATCAAATTCTGTCACAGATGAGCGTGCCATTATTTATGTGGCTAAAGATCTGACTTTTGGAACACCAGAACCAGAAGAAACAGAACAATTGGTCGTCAAAAAAATACCCTTTCAGAAAGCAGTTGAAATGGTAATGGATGGAAGCATAACAGACGCCTTGTCAGTGGCTGCCATTCTAAAAACTAAAATTTTAATCGAGAAAGGAGAAATTTGATAAATCGGTATTTTATATTTGCGCGAAACTACGTTTTCGGTATTCAGTTTCTAAATATACAAGTACAAACTGACCATTGATAACGGACTATAACTAACCAACATAAAACAGATATCAAACATGATTATTGGTGTACCTAAAGAAATAAAACCTAGTGAAAACCGGGTGGCTTTGACTCCGGCTGGTGCCTACGAATTAGTAAAAAGAGGGCATACCGTTTATATTCAATCCACTGCCGGAGAAGGAAGTGGGTTTAGTGATAAAGAATACATCACTGCTGGCGCAAAACTTCAACCAACAATTGAGGCAACATACGATATTGCCGAAATGATTATCAAAGTAAAAGAACCCATTCAACAAGAATACAATTTGATCAAAAAAGATCAGTTGGTTTTCACTTATTTTCATTTCGCTTCTTATGAGCCATTGACTCATGCAATGATAAAAAGTGAGGCGGTTTGCTTAGCTTATGAAACCGTAGAGTTGTCAGATAGAAGCTTGCCATTATTGGTTCCAATGTCAGAAGTGGCTGGTCGAATGGCTATCCAAGAAGGTGCTAAATATTTGGAAAAACCAATGAAAGGGCGAGGTATTTTGTTGGGTGGAGTCCCTGGTGTTCCACCTGCCAAAGTGATGATTCTAGGAGGAGGAATCGTCGGTACACAAGCGGCAAAAATGGCTGCTGGTTTGGGCGCGAATGTCACTATTCTAGATATTAATTTGAATAGACTTCGCCAATTGGATGACATCATGGCCGCGAATGTAAATACAGTCTATTCGAACTCCTATAATATTCGAAGTTTGATCAAAGACCACGATTTGATTGTTGGTGCTGTTTTAATTCCAGGTGCCAAAGCACCAAATTTAATTACCCGAGATATGCTAAAAGAAATGCGTCCGGGGACGGTTTTAGTTGACGTAGCGGTTGATCAAGGCGGATGCATAGAAACTTGTAAACCTACTACTCACGAAGACCCAGTTTTCGTAATTGATGATGTGGTTCATTACTGTGTTGCCAATATGCCAGGAGCAGTACCTTATACTTCTACTATTGCGCTTACCAACGCTACCCTACCTTACGCCATTCAATTGGCAGATAAAGGTTGGAAAAAAGCTTGCAATGAGAACATTCCACTTCGAAAAGGATTAAATGTCGTTGGAGGAAAAGTGGTTTATAAGGGTGTAGCAGATGCCTTTGGATTACCTTATCAGGAGGTCGATACAATTCTATAGATATTTTAGGAGACATGCAGTTTGAACCCTTGAGTTTCAAACTGCATACTTTCTACAAATGAAGACTTCCAAATAATTCATTAATTTTCCCTTGCAACCAACCTTTATTAAAAACTCTTTCTGATTCTTTTATCTCAAATTTGATCTTTTCCAAATCTTCTTTCAATCTCTTCTTCGTTTCATACCTGATCAAAGATTTTATCTGAAATACCTTTCGTGAAAACTTTATTAGATTATAATATCCAGCCTTTTGAAATTCAGAAAGCAACCTATTTCTCTTTAAAAATTGTCGAAAAGCTTCTGTTAGGGAGAGAAATGCCTCTTCTTCTTCCAAATCAAAATAGGTACGTAATAGTAACGATTTGGCGTCCAAATTATATCTAATATCTGTGTATTCAACTTTAATTAATAAATCTAATACCTTCTCTAATTGCTGTGTATTATAATAATAGGCAGCTAAATTATAACTATAGGCATTTTCTAAGGCTGAGGGCTTCAACAATGATTGACAGTCTTTTATAAATTGAAATGCCCATTCGTTTTCATTCAATCGCAATCCTGTAGTTACCATATTTTTGAAATGAAACTCAGGCAAATAACCTTCTACCAAAAGCAGCCCTCTTTCCATTTGAGAGTTATAAATATTGAAGAGCTCTTTCAAAAAAGAAGGCTTTCCTTGATTGATTTGTTTGATACAATAGTTTTGGAGATAATTATAAATATTTTGTAATTCTGACTTTGAAAACTGTTGTTCGTATAGGTTAAATATTTTCAACGAATGATAATAAAGACTTGTATCTTCGGCATTTAGCATTTTATAAATACTTACATAAACCATTAGGCTTGGATTGTCAAAATAATGATTTTCAATGGTTCCAATGACCTCATCTACCATATCCAAATCAAAATTACTTTTCAAGATTTGGCTCCGAAACTTCATTTCACAGGCATCTTTCAATTTTTCTGAAAAATAAAACAAGTCCAGATAGGCTTGTTTTTCTTCCAAATTTCTATTGTATTCGGTTCTGTACAATTGATTAAAGTACAAGTCCTTTTCCTTTGCCATCTGAAAGGTCAAAGCATAATTATTCACTTCTCCCTCTAGATTATTAAAAACATCAGTTTTCAAATCGGGAAGTTTTTTTTCATAATAAGTATACAGTTCCTTAGATCTTAATTGTCGAAGTAGATCTAGGTGGCGCTGAAAACCTTCTTTATTATATTGCTCGATGGAAAGAAATTTTTCTAATAGTCTTAAACCATAAGTAAAAAGAAGTGCTAACCGATTCTGATTATATGCCTCATTTTTGAAAAGTCTTTTATAAAGATATTTTCGGTTAGTTTTTTTCTCAATAAAGGCTGGAAATAAATCATTCAAATAATCAATAAGCAAGCGAAGTTCTTTGTGCTTATTGTGATAAGGTGAATGAGTAAACTCCCAAAATCGGGTCATTTCCTTTCTTGAAAACGTTTTTAATATTTTTATTAGGTTATTATTTTGCATTTATTTTTCAAATAAAAAACATTAAAAATATATTATAAACCACTGTAAATCAACTAACTTAATCTTTAATTCAATATAAAAATGCTTCATTTTTTTCAAATAATTTGATTTTTCGTTCTTTTTCTCTAAAAAGTTATCTGCCATATTTGTATCATCAATTATTCTATCAAATGAGTATTTCAGAAAAATAGGTTGGAAAAAATCACGCTTTCTCAAAAGAATAATTCTACAAAGGCAAATTTTGGTAATGCTCATACGGTTCAAAAACATATAAAACCACTAACCATGAATGGTATTTTGAAAACAACCCTATCTCTTCTTATCCTTTCTTTTTGCGTTTCTTTCCAAGTATACGCTCAATGCGCTTTTACAAACTTAATTGCAGAAGCACATGATTGTGACAACCAAGGCAATTTCCTAGTTGATATTGTTTTCGAAGAGATTTCAATTGGTAGTGAAGGTTTCAATGTCAAAGGAAATGGAAATGATTATGGCAATTTTAGCTATGGTGAGCCTTTCATCACAATTGGTCCATTAGATGGAAATGGATCAACTGTATATGAATTCATAGTGACTGATATTGAATTTGGATGTTCTGAATTCGTCTTGTTGGATGCCCCAACTTGTTTCTGCCAAATTTCCAATTTTACATTAACTCCTGAGACTTGCGGTCCTGATAGCCTATTTAATATTTTGGTTGAATTCGACCATCAATTTATGCCAAGTGATAGCTTTAGGCTAAAAGATGTAACCTTGAATGTTGGGAATTCAATAGGTCCCATAATGGATGGGACCTTTGTCTACTCGGATCTGCCAATTTCTGTTGGTCCTTTTTTAAAAGATCATCTTTTCTTACCTAATAGAGTTTGGAAGATTTGGGATTCAGAAGACACCAGTTGTGAAGAATTAGCTGAGGTTAATTTTGGATGTAATTGCCAATTTCTGAATGTAGATGCTCAAATTATAGACTGCAACGACGAAGGGGAATTCTTTGTAATTCTGGATTTTGATGCTGCAAACAATTTTGCCAATGCTTTTACACTTCTTCAAAACGGAGATATTTTAGAATCATTTTTATATACAGACTTACCAGTTGAATTAGGACCTTTTACAGGTAGTAGTGCCGATTATGAATTGATGATTACAGATACGGTTGAGGCAAGTTGTAAGCAAATTATTGATTTGCCGTATATCAATTGTGACCCGATAAATAGCAATTGTGAAATATATAATGTCATTGCCGAAGTTCATCCTTGTGAAGACGATGGCTCCTTTTTCATTGACCTTTCCTTTGACTCTCAAAATACTGGAAATGAAGGATTTAGGATACAAGGAAATGGCATGAACTATGGTGATTTTAGTTATGATCTACCTTTTGTCACCCTTGGACCTTTTGATTCGAACAATACAAATGTTTTAGAATTTGTAGTAATTGATAATCAATTCGGCGATTGTTCAGATCACACAATTATTGATGTTCCAGATTGTGACCTGCCATGTGAAATATCAAATTTTGTAATAGATGTCGGTGAATGTAAAACACAAAACTCTTATGAAATCACCATTTTAATAGAGGCGCAAAACCCTCCAAATGATTGGGTGTCCCTTAATTATGGAGGTCTTACTTTAGGACTGTTTAAGATAAATGATTTTCCAATTTCGATACCCAATTTTTATGATTTTGGAGAAAATTCACCATTAATATTTGCTAATTTTTTGGATTCAGACTGCTTTGATTTTGGCACATTTGACGCACCAAATTGCGAAGATCATCCAAATGATTGTTTTATCGGTAGCCCATTTTCTTTTTCCAGTGATTGTAATGATGACGGAACCTTCGATGTCACTCTATTTTTTGATGTTGAAAACGCTGGAAATGATTTCTTTGAAGTATTTTATGAAGGCGAAAGCCAAGGACAATATCCAATAGGGCAAATGCCATTTACTTTAGACAATTTTCAACCCAATAATGAGCCTTTTTCAACCATAACTATTTGCATTAATGACAACCCTGATTGTTGTCGACAATTGGTCTTGGAGAATTCTTGCTACGGAGCAGGATGCGAAATTTGGGATGTTATATTTGAACCTCATGATTGTGATGACGAAGGCAATTATTTAATGGATATTGCCTTTGAATCCAATCATACTGGTATTTTGGGGTTCACAGTTTTGGGTAACGGTCAGGACTATGGTAGTTTCAATTATGACGAACCTTTTATTACCGTGGGACCACTTTCTGGCGATGGTTCTATTAATCAATTTTTGATCATAGACAATCAATTTCCAGATTGTCAATCCTCCATTGATTTTGATCCATTTTTATGTGACCAAAACGATTGTGAGATTGTTCATATAGAAGTGGAGGTAGGTGATTGTAATTTTGATGGGACTTATAATTTATGGGTAGAATTTGAATACCAAAATGTAAATAATGACTTCTTTGACGTATATGCTAGTGATGATTTTATCGGGTTCTATTCCTTGGCTGATATGCCCGTTCATATAGAAAATTTTCCATACTCAGGTGCACAATTTGACAACATTAAGGTGTGTATCAACGACAATCCAGACTGTTGTAAATCATTTGATTTTGAAGCTCCTTCTTGCGATAGCAATTGTGAAATATCCGATCTACAAATAGAACTTGAAGGTTGCAATGATGATGACACTTATAATGTTTGGGTTAACTTTAACTATACAAATTCAACAAGTGATGAATTTCAAGTCATTGCCCATAATCAAGTTTTAGGCGATTTCCCACTTAACGAATTGCCATTACTTATTGATAATTACCCGTTTAACGGAAGCGGGCATACCGCCTTAACGGTATGTATTATCGATGGTACTGTAGACTGTTGCGATTTCATTGAATTTGAAGAGCCTGATTGCCCTATTGGAGATTGCAGTATTGAAGAATTTTGGGTCGAAATTGGGGATTGCAATGACGATGGAACCTTTCCAATTTGGATTGAAATGGAAGTAATTTCTCCAACCCAAGATCATTTTGATTTTCTCTATAACAATGAAATAGTTGGTTTTTATAGCCTTGACGATTTACCGATTTTCATACCAAATTTTGATGGAGGAGATGAGCCAACTGGGACTTTCGGTGTTTGCATAAATGATAACCCTGATTGTTGCGCCGCTGATGACTATACCCTCCCTAATTGCGAAACAGATTGTAACATTTGGGACTTGTGGGTTGAAGCAATTGAGTGTGATACAATTGGGTTCTTTTATGTTGAACTAGGATTTGAATATGAAAATATAGGTATGGAAGGTTTTTCAGTCGTTGGAAATGGCGTAGATTATGGAGATTTTGAATATGCAGATTTGCCGATTACAATAGGACCATTAGAAAGTGGTGGAGATTTCGTTTATGAATTTATAGTATTAGATAACCTAGTTGACGATTGCCAAGCCGAAATAGGATTTGGTCCTTGGTATTGTGATGATGATTGTCACATTAATAATGTAACTGCATCCGTTTCAGATTGCAATGACGAAGGAGAATTCTTTGTTACACTAGAAGCTTTATATCAAAATGTAGGCAATGAAGGTTTCAAAGTTCAAGGAAATGGCACTAATTATGGCAATTTCGAATATGCTGATTTGCCGATTACGTTGGGTCCTTTTGAAGGAGACGGAACCACAGCATATGAATTTGTTGTAATCGATTTGATGATTGATGATTGCCAAAACTGGACTGCTATCGACCCGGTCGAATGTCCAATTAATGATTGTGACATAGTTGGTCTGATTGCCGATCCAGGAGATTGTAATGATGACGGAACCTATTCGTTATGGATAAACTTTGAAGTAGAAAATCCAGGAAATGATTTTTTTGATGTCTACGCAGGTGATGATTTTCTAGGATTTTTCCAATTGAATGATTTACCGGTTTTAATACCAAATTATCCGACAAGTGGCGGAATGGTTGATGAAATCACGGTTTGTATAAATGACCATCCAGATTGTTGTGCTAGTATTATGTTTGACGCACTTGACTGTATTTTAGCTTGGCCTGGTGATGCAAACGATGATAACATTGCTAATAATTTTGACCTTTTAAATATAGGTTTAGCCTTTGGGAAGGAAGGTTCTCAAAGATCCACTCAAGGTATTGAATGGACAGGGCTAGTTGCAGAAAATTGGGATCAGTTTTTCGAAAACGATGCCAACTTCAAACATGCAGACTGCAATGGCAACGGACTAGTTTCTGATGGTGATATTGAAGCGATTATTTTAAATTACGATGAAACGCATGGTGATGTTGAAGGATATGAACCTCCTACCGCATCAGAAGACGATCCAGCGTTTTTTGTTGATCTTCCAAATGCCGAGGATATCGAATTCGGTGTTCCATTTACAGCTCCTATAATTTTGGGCACAGAAATGCAGCCATTAAATGATATATACGGCATAGCTTTTACCTTAAACTTTGATCCGGATATTATTAATCCATCCTCCATTGAAATTTCTTATGACCCGAGTTGGATTGGAGCACAACCAATCAACTTGATAAAAATGGATAAAACAAAAGCCGACGAAGGAAAGGTAGAAATTGCCATATCAAGAACTGACCAAAATAATGCTTCTGGTTTTGGCGAAATTGCAGCGTTCATAGGCATCATTGACAATATTGCTGGCAAACAGGATATTCGCATTGAAATCACACAGCTTAAAGCAATTATGAACGACGAAACAATAATTCCTTTGAGAACACCTACTGAGACAATTGAATTGGTGACCAGTACAAAAGTTGTAGATACCCAACTCAACTTGACTATTTACCCCAACCCTACTACAAACGAAGTCTTTATAAGAAACAATAGCAATCAACAATTAGAATCAATTGAAATTCAAGATGTGAGTGGTAGAATCCTAAAAAGAATTCAGAACCCAAATAAAAAGGTTTCATTGTCCCAATTCCCAGCAGGTATGTATATACTTAATGTCAAGGTAGGTGGAAAAAATTTCTTTGAGCGAATAATAAAACTTGAAAAAAACTAAACTTGATCAAACCAAAAAGTCGAGTAAGCTGTTCTTCTGTTATCAAAGGTTTTAGTTAAAATAGTTTTGTGAAAGGCACACAGTCTAATTGATTGTGTGCCTTTATTTATTTGCCTAAATTGGCAGATGTTTATTCTTCTACTCTTAATCTCTTTTTTTGGCATTTATTGGCTCCTTTTCTTTTTTCTTCCAAAAGGGAACCCAATCCACGAGATGATTCACCTTCCTATTTGGTGGCTTAATATGTATCAGCTCCCAGCAGATAATATGATCAAAACCAAATATAAATATGGTACTCACTTTCGGCAATATCTATACTTTTACACACCTAAAAACGGAAAAACCACCAAAAATAATGTGATCGTTTATATCCATGGAGGCGGATGGCAATTTTCAAGACCTGAAGGTTTCGAACCCAATGCTCAAGAATGGATAAATGAAGGGTATTGCGTCTTCATGCCCTCTCATAGGCGAATTCCTTTCTATGACATTGATGATTTAAGAGAAGATTTAAACTTGATTATTAGAAAAATAGACCAGATAAAAAAAGAAAAAGGTCTGGGCGAACTAAAGATTCTATTGGGGGGAATGTCTTCAGGAGCCAATTTAGTAGCTCTTTTAGCTTTGGATAGACTCAATCTGCAAAAACAGAATATTGATCTAAATCAAATCGCTGGTTTGTTTTTACTAGGAGCCCCCTTGAATTTGAACTTGATGCGCCTCTCCCCTATCATCTTTCTTCTGGCAGGGAAAAAAGGAACAGCCAAATTCAAAAGAGCTAATCCAATGGAATATTTAAATAAAACAGCAAATTTCCCAATTCTAGGTATTCATGGGACCAAAGATGGTTTGGTTGAATGTCATTCTGCCTTATCTTTTTATAAAAAACTAGAAGCCATAAATTCAGAAAAAACAAATTTCCATATTCTTGAAAATCTAACTCATCTGAATATTGCCGGTTGGTCATTTATGGAGAACGGTGTTCGTAAATTGTTATTTGAATGGTTAGACAAGCGTGAAAAATAAGAACAACCAACATATATAATAAATACATTATATTTGTGTCACACACATCAATTTTCACTCCCAATACAATTTTTTTATCGCTATTTCCTTTAATAGTTTGGACTGGGTTTCAAACAAATCGTCTAAATATCACCTTTGTTTAAAATACGAACAAACCTCTTTATATACAATTCACAAATATTGTATTCTATACCTACTAAACTAAAAATAACCATGAAAAACATGATCACCATTTTCTCTGCAATTTTTACAATTATCAGTTTTCACACCGTTGAAGCTCAGAATAAATTTGAAGGTATTGTAAAAATGAAAAATACGACTGAGCAAGAATTGGAAATCACTTTTACACTTAAGGACAACTTAGCTTTGATGGAAACGCAAACTGACCATGGAAAAATTCATATTCTTTTTGATGAAACGACGGGAGATATGACCACTATTACTGAAAAAGATGGAGAAAGACTAGCAATAAAAATGAACATGAATAATAATCCTTATGTCTCACAAATGAACAATAATGAAGTTCAAACAAAGAATATTAGTAAAAAAACAGCAGAGGTTATCGTGACAAAAGAAAAGAAAACCATCCATGGCTTCGAATGTGTTAAAGTAATTGGAAAGGACAAAAATTCAGAGGGTGAAGCCTGGATTGCTAAAGAATTGGATTTGGATATGGCTGACCTTGTCCCTCAAGCAAAAAAATACATGAATCAGGATAAAACAATGCGAGCCTTTACTGGTGTAGACGGTTTTATTATGGAAATGAAAATGAAAGACTTGAAAACGGGTAAGGAATATACCATAGAAAATGAGGTGATTCAACAACCCATTCCAGAGTCAATTTTTAAAGCTCTAACTGAAAATGTGGAGATTTTTGACATGACAGATATGCGGCAAATAATGTTAGATGCACAAAAAAATCCTGAAAAAATGCAAAAAATGCGCGAAATGATGATGAAAATGAACGAATAATAATCATTATTGACAAATTTCGTGGTCAATCAAAAAGATGATGAAAAAGCCACCTAAAGAAGGTTTGAATTATCTTTTTGGTTGACCATAACCACGGAATTTGTCTAAGACCAGAATAATAAAATTGCTCCGTTCCTTTTACCATTTTTCAGAAAATGTGGAACGGAGCAATCGAGTTTTTTTTATTCTACAATAATTCGCCTAGTTAAGAATCCATCTCTTCCTTGAATTTTCAGGAAATAAACACCTGAAGCCAAATCAGAAACATCAAATCGTTGACTAATTGAGTTATTATTCATAATAACTTGCTCAGATTGGAGGACAACGCCTCTCAAATCCATTAAATTAATCGTTAATTCATCAGACAAATTGCCAGATAAAATGACTTCAAATTGATCCGAAGTTGGGTTTGGCAGTAATTGAGAATGAATAGCTAAATTAGGGTCATTAACTCCGACAGTAATGTCCACTGTCTGAGTCGTTTCCGCACTTCCACACGAGTTGGTGACAGTCAATGTAACCGTAAATGAACCTAACTCATTATAGGAATAAATAGGTTCTGTATCAGTGCTTGTGCCCGCGTCACCAAAATTCCAAGAATAGCTTTGTGCATCAGTTGAGCTATTTGTCAACGTAATCGTTCCACCACTTTGATCGATAGAAAACGCAGGAGTTGGTAATGGGTCTATTGTTATATCCATCGTTTGCATATCAGAACCTGCTGCATTTGTGGTCGTTAAAGTAACAGGATACGTACCAGCTGCACTAAAACTAACAGATGGGTTTTCATCAGTGGAAGTCATTGGACTACCACTGGCTCCAAAATCCCATTCATAGGTAGCAAAATCAGCTACTGATGTATTTTGAAATTCAATTGGAGTATCGGGACAGAAAATATTTCCGTCAATAGTAAAATCAGCTGTTGGAGCAGCTAACACATCAATATTAATATTGTCCAAGAAGAGATTACTACCATAACCATTAATACAGGTGAATCGTAAAACAACGGAGTTCCCTATATATGGAGTTAGGTCGATGGTCTCTTTTCTCCAATGATCACCTGAAGTTGGTCGCCAATCGTTTGTTTGATCACCAATCGTAGCCAAATTTGTATTGAACTTTTCGTAAATAATATCATTAAATGAAAAACCACAATCTGATGAGATTTCAACCCTTAAACCGTCATTCCACTGGTCATTAAACCTTGCATTGGCTACATCAAAATTTAAAATTGCACTATTAGCATTTATAAGGTCAATTGGAATGGTCGTCATATAATCCTCTTCTCCTTCTGCCTGATATATATAACTGTGCACCCATAGGCAAGTTGTCATATTCCCATCAATGCCCGTAACCATATTTGAATCCCAGGTAACATCCTCATCAGGATTCGTAATGGAATAAAAATCAGGAAGGAAGGTTACACCTTCAAATCCTTCTGAATAGGCAATAGGCTCCCCATCTCCAGGATATATTTGCATAGAAATGTTAACGGTTGCAGTATCATTAAATGCAGCTTCATCTCCAGCAATACTAGCCCAAGTTTTTATCGTATATTCTCCTGAGGAGGTAGCTGAAAAGCTTTGGATAAAAGTATAGTTAGTAGTTTCGCCTGCTTTCAAAGTATCCGGAAGCATTTCCTCAATGGGCACTTCATCATTTACTTGATAAGAAACCACAACTTCTCCTTGATCTACAATACCTCCATTGGTAATTGTTACAGAAATTGGGCTATCTGTGGTGCCACATGCTGTAATATTTCCTGTGGAGGGTGAATTTATTTCCACCAATCCGACATCATTATCTAATATACAGCCTAATAACCCACCTGAATAAGGAATGGCGATAGTTCGACGACCAATTGCCCCTAAATTATCTTCTTGCATTCCAACCGCAAACCAATTCTCTTCTAGAGGGTTATCTATTGGAATATCAAAAATGGTTGAATTTGTATTGGCAATTAACTCCATATATTTATCTCCCAACATGTAAACATTATAGGAAGTCGCTACTACTAGTGGATCCCATGCTAATCTTATATAAGTTGGACATGCTTCAACTACACTTAAATTAAATGGAACCAATGCAATTGAGAAGTTGTCTTTACTCATATCTTCTTGAGTCCCTCTTACTATTCTGAATAAACCACTACCTGTAATTGTATTAGGAACCGTCCAATTAAATTGTCTTACTGAACCAAATTCCTGTCCTATTAAATCCCACGTCGAACCACCATTAGAAGAAAAATAAAGTTCGAACGAACCACTAGTACCCTCTGCTTCCCAGTGTACTCTTTCTACCTCACCTGGCACTAAGTTTTCACCACCAATTGGATAAATTAAATCAATTTCTTCTGTTCTAAATTCCCATACAACAACATAGTCATGAGCCCCAAATGGAACCTCAAAACCGCTTATTTGCAATGTATAGTCGCCAGCAATTGGATTATCGATCGAAATTTGTTCCACGTTATTCAAATGATCCTCTCCTGTCGTAGCTGGCGTACTTAAAATAGTAGGATTTGGAGTTGGATCAAGCCACCACGGTAAATATTCGGTGCCTTCGGTATCAATCATCTTTGTATCTAAATCATTAACCAATGCTTTATTAGTCATTACCGTACCTGAAGGATCCATCCAATAGGTCATTACTCTTGCTAGCACAACGCCATCAGGAATTGTAATAGTATGAGTATTCGTATCTCCCTGCATTATTGTACCACTAAAATAGCGCCCATCTTCCAAAGTCGTTATTGCTCTTAGTGCATTCACATGTCCCCATCCAAACTCAAAATCAGGACCTTTTCGTCCTAAATCGTTTGCTGTATTTAACAAAACTGGTTTCAATAAGCCTGACGACGCAGTTTCTCCATTATTCATTTCACGATAAGCTTCATGAAGCATTGCTGTAATTCCAGCAATATTTGGAGCTGCACCAGAAGTACCACCAAAAGGTTCATAGCTATTATTAGGATCTGTAGAAATTTGTTGGGCTCCATTGGCAGCGATATCAGGTTTGATTCTACCGTCATGCGCAGGACCTCTACTTGAACTGTTCACTAAATCTGCATTATTGGCTATGTTAGCAGTTGCAATAACATTCTTTCCTTGCTTATGTCCACCTGTGATATTCCCCCACTGATTACCAGCTCCATATCCACAATCATTATTATTCGAATTTCCTGCAGAAAAGACATGTAATAAAGTCGGATTTTGAAAAACTTGGTCATCTACTGTTTGAGTTATTCCTGTATATCCAGCATTACATCCATTTGAATAAGAAGAGTTAGTTACGATTACATTATGATCGAAGAACAACATCATTGTTTCATCTAAAAATGTCTCTTCATAATTTGTCGCATACAAAGTAGTACCTGCCCCGTTGCCTCTATTTTTTGGATTTAAATTACCCGCTCCGGACATAATACCTGAAACACCATCTCCATGAGTTCCTCCAAAACCACCTACAAAATCAGAATTTAATCTCCCTTGGAAGTCAATGTGTGGTCCAATATCTCCATCATCTCGGCACAAAACACTAACTCCTTCTCCCGTATAATGACGACCAGTAGGATATTGAGAATCGATAGTATTAGCACGGTGTAGGGATCGAGCTTCAGTATCATCAGGGGTTGAAGGCTCTGGTATTGCTTCTAAAAAAGCAACATAGGGCAAAGCTGCTACTTTTTCGATATGATCCTTTGAAATTCGAATTTTCAAGAAATTATTATACCCATTTTCAAGGGTAACTTCGATACCATCTTTTTCACAGTATCTCAAAATATCTTCATGATTCAAATTCTTATAATATTTCAAAACCAAATGAATCTCATTCCGCTTAAGCGCCCATTCTGGTAAAATATCTGACTGTAATGCCGCCTCTGTTTTCAAACTAGGCACGATAGGCATTATGCTCCTAACATTTAAATCTGAGAATCTATTCACATCATATTGAACAGGTATAGAGGCGATGTAAGCTTTATTTGGAACATATTCTAAAAGTTCAATACCTTCTTCTGCAATTCTCTTTTGAGCATCTTGATTGGGTATTTCATAAAATTGTAAAAAACGATAATATTTTCCATCGACTGTTTCCTGAGCACTGATGAAGGCTTCATCGGCATAAGTTCGGGTATTTTCAGTCCAAACTTGATTTCCAGAATGCAGCAGTACTAGGTATTCTGTCTGGGCATTAATGGTGGTAAAAAAGAGAGCAAAAAGAGCACTCAGCGTAACAATTATTTTTTTCATACTAAATGGTTTAACATAAAAGTGATAGGTAACGAATTTTTTGAATTGAAGTAAGATTCCATCTATGATTGCCAAAATTCGCCTCAAATTAATTCTATAAGAGGTATTACCAAAATGAATATTCATCAAAAGGTAACAGGAAGACCCGAATGTCGGCTGGTTTATAATTTTTTGATTAAAACACAAAAAGCCTTCAACTGTTGCTGAAGGCTTTTTTGTGAAGGATACCCTTTCTAATTTTAAGAGAACGGATCCATAAATCGGATGATTAATAACTTTGCTCCCAAATCATTCCGTTTTTAAGGGGATGCTGTTTTGAGGTCAATTCTGAAACTTTTTATAGGTGTCAAAACAGCCTCTAGAGAATCACTATTCTTTTCGAGAAAAACTGATTACTTTTGGTCAAGATCTTTAGGTAATAAACGCCACTGGGCAATCCATTTTTGTTGATTGTTATTTCTGAGCTGTTCACATTTGAATAGGTGCTAACAAGAGTACCATTCGAATTAAAAACCTCTAATTCACTTATCAATTCATTCTCGCCATCTATTTTTACTTTAGAAAAATCATTCATCGGGTTAGGAATAACAGAAATATTTGTTTGATCGATTTTAATCGATTGCACCGGTGTAATTCCATCGCAAGTCCCTTCTATTTCTTCCCCTAATTGAAGCAGTGTTTCATAATTTGGACATGGATAATCAACAGAAAGTTGGGTGACAACGGCATAAGTAATGGTCGCTTCGCCACCTTGAGCAGAGAGATTAAATGGACCAGAATTAATTAGTATCCGTCTATCAAGAGCAGGAAGATTTTCAGTACACATTGACCAACCATTAGGATCATTTGGACTATCTGGAAAAGCATGACTAACCATATCTATTGAACCTGGATTATATCCAGTGCCACCTTGTGTCAAAGGGGTGCCATCTCTCCAAACTCCTCTCATATAATTATAATATTCTGCAGCGATATTAGGATCAGAAGTGGATGGTGGACCGTTAGCTCCACTTGTAAAAGACATAAATGAAGAAAAACCAACGTCTTGCCCTAAATGGTTGTAAGCTCCATCTAAAACCTTAATTCCTAGCATTGGAATATCGGATCCATAACTTGGTACGCCTCCCGGACAATCCGAGCCCGGCTCTCCATCTACTGAATCTTGATTATATACAATAGCCATTTTATGTTCTGGATTAGAACCCATAAAATCATCTAAATAACATCCTAAATCAGGATCGACCCAAAGAGAAATCTGGGTATCATTTAAGTCCTCAAATGCCCTATTGATATAAGTAAACTCATAAAAGGTCGTATTATCCATAGCCGTTCCAGGACTTGAACAGGCATAAGCCATCGCATGAATTTCTATTTGAATCGGTTGCCCTTGAGTACCTGGGTGCATATTCCCTCCGCCTTCGTCATTCATTACCCACCATATTGCATGATCCCCTTTAATTTTGGGATAATCTCCATCCATTGGATTATAGATACCATCCCCATTGATATCTACAAAAGGTGCTAATCTTTGAGATGGAAGCGTCCAACCAAAAAGTTGGGAAAAATTGGGGTTCTCCCGTCCTGGCCAGCTTCTGATAGAAACAGGGATAGGATCATCAATCACCCCATTATCGTTAAAATCTTCAATATGGGCATTTATTTCTGTTATATCCACCTCCCAAAAACGATCAAAATTTCCACACAAGTCAAAGTCAGTTGTACCCGTGTTAGGGTCAAGTGGACCAGCCCAAAATTCGTTACTTCCATTAGCTGCGCCATATGTTTGAGCAGCTATTTTCAAATTCCCCCCTGGGTCAACTCCAGCAATCCATAAACCACCTGCAAATAAAGCGGAGACTCCATTGGGATCATCTTTAGGTACGTTATAACTCCCATTCGATCGATCCCACCATAAATCGCCTCCTGTCAGTACTTTGGCTTTTACATTGTTCACATTTAGTTCTGCGATAGCTGAAGGAGAATCACATGAATTGTTAGGAGGCAAAACAAACCCATAAAGGGAAAAACTCAATAAAATAATGTAGAGCAGTGTTTTCATTTTAAAATATTTTAGTAATTAATAATAACCGGGGTTTCGATTGAAAACCAATTCCCCGGCCAAACGCATGATATTATATCAGTCGTTTTATAGTTCTTGATTGTAAGGGAGTAGGAAATAAATAACCTACCCATTTTACTTGCTCTTTTGCCTTCATTTTTCGTTAAAAATACTCGCCATACCTTTGGGTATGTCTGTGTTTTCTGCCTCAACTGAAGAAAAATTAGCTGTGCAAAATTTGGGTATCTTATTTATTCCCTACTCCCTTACCAAAAGAAAATGGTTAATCCTTTCAAGGTTAAAATTAGGGGAGATTAATTTTTTATTTTTTGATATTGTGTGAATAAAGACGATTTAGGGTTGAACGAACAAATCTAATGAGTAGAACCAATATGAGCCTTTTTTAATAAACTGGTGAAGTCAGTACTATATGAGTCAGGAATGAGGTTTTCTGATAGCTGAGAGCAAATTCTTGAATTTTGACCTGACCTCTGACCCCTAATTCTGTAAAGTTTTATAGGTATTTTTTTAACTCCAAAAAGCAAGGAATAACTAACGTCTTAAAATCGCTTAACCGATTCTAAAATATAAAGCGGACGATGCTTCATTTCTTGATAAATATTGGAAAGATAAATAGACATAATATAAAGATTTAAGCAGGTGATTGCGAAAAATATAGATATCACAACAACCAAAAAAGTCCATCCAGGAACAGACTCGTGATAATCTCCAAACAAATCAACATGGGTCATTTTTACTTTCACCGCATTGGTCACCACTCCAAAAAGGAAAAGCATAGAAAATATAAAAATCCAAAGTAATAAGGAGCGAAGAAAAGTAGTAAACGAGGTAATGGCAACCAACGAAGTTCGAAATTTCTCATTAAAACTAGTGTTTGGGTCATCTGCCAATGGAACATTTACTTCAAGTGCCGAAGTCCGGTATCCTACTATTGAATAAATGGCCTTCATATAGCGTAAATTCTCTCGGAGCCTCAAAAGAGAATTTAATGCACGTCGAGAAATGACGCGGGTTGAGTGGGCCATTTCATCGATTTTTAAATCAGAGTAATTTTTTAAAATCGAGTAAAATATTTTATAAAATAATCTAAACCTCGTTTTGGCAGCTCGTTTATTGGCTCTTAAATAAACAATATCGATTCCCTTTAGCGATTCCTCAAAAAGATTTAAAATCAGTTCTGGCTTTTCGAAAAAATCAAACTCAAAAATAATAGTATAGTCTCCATTGGCGCGATCCAACCCAGCAATAATTGCATGATTTCGATTAATAGAGGAGGACATATTCAATAGAAAAATATTATGTTTCAATGCCTCATCGAGTGGATCAATCTCTTTTTGATAGGTACGGGCAGGAATATTATTAACCAAGATGATTTCATAATCTGAAAAATTCTCCTTTAGCACCCTATATAAGTTATTTAAATAACTAGGTAATTTTTCAATGTCATCTATGCTATTTATTACGCCAACTATGCTAATGAAGCTATTATGCATTAATCTTTTTTTATATTTATTTAAAGAAGTTTGTGGAACTTCATTGTTCTCTTTCTCTGATTGGGTGTAAATTTAAATTTTCATTTTATTATTCAATCAATTTTTTGACCGACTAATTTTATTAATTACAATTCTTTCAAATAAGCTTTTTTGATTTATATTTGCTTTTCTTGCGAATCGACAACCATACTTACACATCTGTATTTAAAGACTAATTAAATAATTAAGTCTCAAAAATCAGTCTTTCATCCCAGACATCAGTATTATTTTAAGAGGTTAAGGTAACCGTTCCTTAAATAAATCTGTACGGTCATCCATCTAAACCAACCTCACCCTTTTTCTATGAGCATCACCTTAACGTTTCGGTATAGTTATTGGCTAAATAGTCATTAGTGATTGTCATTTAGGTTTTTACAAATATTTTATTTTTTAAACTATTATTTCAAACCTAAATTAAAAAATCACCGTATCTATTTCCCAAAGTCTATCCGTTAGGTTTTGATTTCATTAATTGGGTTGTTTGTTGTGTGTTTTTTATTAGCGACAAATGTCCCCCCACAAAAATTACTCATTGAAAGAAATGAGGCATCAAAAAACCAAAAAACGAACAACGCAAGACTATGGCTAGTAAATTTCAGTTTTATAAGCAATTAGACATGATGGATTGCGGAGCAACTTGCCTTCGCATGATCGCTCGGCACTATGGAAGATATTATTCACTTGAGTATTTAAGATCATTAACTCACCAAAGTGTAGAAGGCACTTCACTTCTTGGAATTAGCGACGCGGCAGAACACCTCGGGATGCACACAATAGGTGCACGACTAACTTTCTCTCGGCTGATAGATGATATTCCCTTACCTGCAATTGTTCACTGGCGAAGTGACCATTATGTGGTTGTGGTTAAAGCTAATAACAAAAAAGTAACGATAGCTGACCCAGCTGATGGTATTCACGCAATCTCTAAGGATGAATTTATTGATGGTTGGATTGGTGAAAACCCTTCTTATGATAGTGAAGGTATCTGCTTGTTAATGGAGCCTACTGCAGACTTTTACGAAAGAGAAGGACAAAAAGCTAACAAGGGTGATTTTGGTTATGTATGGCATAATGTAAAAAAATACAAAGGTGCTTTATGGAGATTAGGGATTGGAGTCGTTTTAGGTTGTCTACTATTATTGACTTTCCCTTTTATCATAAAAGCAATCGTTGACCAAGGAATTGAATTGCAAGATTTCAATTTGGTCATGCTCATTATGATAGCTTGGGTAATGTTGTACGTAAGTCAAATGTTTTTGGAAATAACCAGAGGAATAATTATACAAAATATTGGTTCAAAGGTGAATATGACTTTGCTCACCGACTTTATGATTAAATTACTAAAATTACCTATTCGTTTTTTCAAAGCTAAAATGACAGATGACATTGTTCAGCGACTTTATGACAACTCTAGAGTTGAACGTTTTTTAACTAGTGAATCGATTTCTGTGCTTTTTTCAGGATTGATTTTGATACTTTTCGGGGTCGTATTAGCTCAATTTGATACAAAAATATTTTGGGTCTTTTTAAGTTTTTCGGTAGCTCATGTTATGTGGGTTTTTCTTTTCCTAAGAAAAAGAAGAGAACTGGATTATAAGCGATATGACCAAGCGGCAGATACGCATGCAAAATTGGTTGATCTAGTAAGAGGGATGGAAGAAATAAAATTGAATAACGCAGAAAAGAAAATGCGTTGGGCATGGGAAAGGTCTGAAGCTAAGCTTTACAGACTTAGCCGTAACTACATGACATTCAATGATATACCGAGAATTGGCGCTCAATTCATCAATGAATTTAAAAATATTTTCATTATAGTTTTGGCTGCTCGTGCTGTTATTGGTGTTGATATCCAACAGTGGACGATTTTGGTAAATAGCGGAGAAATGCCTATGCCCATCAATGGATTACCCGAACCAATGACCTTAGGTACTATGATGGCAATTTTATTTATCGTTGCACAATTGAATCACCCGGTCAAACAAATCATCAATTTCATACTTTCTGCTCAAGATGCTCGCATTAGTCTTCAACGAATGAACGAAATTCACGAAATTCAGGATGAAGAAAATCCGGCTGAGAAAGTTGATATTTTACCTAATAGAGCCGATTTAAGTGGTGATAATATATCTTTTAGGTACGATGGTCCTCATTCTGCCCTAATTTTAGATAAGCTAAGTTTTTCTATTCCCTATGGAAAAACAACCGCGATAATTGGTCCTAGCGGAAGTGGAAAAACAACGCTATTGAGATTATTATTGACTTTTTATCAACCAAATGATGGCTATATTCGTCTTGGAGAAATGAGTTTGGCAAATATTCAAAGTCGTCTTTGGCGTTCTAAGTGTGGGGTAGTTATGCAAGATGGTTATATTTTCTCGGATTCTATTTCAAGAAATATAGCCCTGACAGGCGAAACTATCAACAGTGAAAAACTTTTATTAGCGACTAGACTCGCTGACCTTCAATCTTTTGTAGATGCCTTACCAATGGGTTTCAATACAAAAATTGGAACTGGTGGAGTTGGATTAAGTGAAGGACAACGACAACGAATATTGATAGCTAGAGCGATATATTCTGACCCACAATACTTATTTTTGGATGAGGCAACCAACAACATTGACCCAACTAGTGAGGCAATCATATTGAAAGGGATTCGAAGATATTTTGCTGGGCGAACAATGGTTGTCATCGCTCATAAATTGAGTCAAGTGCTACATGCAGAAAATATTATTATGTTAGAGGCTGGAAAAATCATCGAAAAAGGAACACATGATGAATTGACAGCAAAAAGAGGAGCATATTATCATTGGTTAAAAGAACAGTGGGAGTTGAGTTGATAAATTTTCGATTTTACAAATCCTTAATTAATTTTGCCTTTTTAAATAAGAGAGCAATATTATCTTTAGCTAATTTTAATTTCTTTTTTCCACTCACTGTGTTAAAAATACTTTTGGCTATGCCTTTGTGCCACTGGCACAAGCCAGCCCGGAGAGCTAAGGCTATGCCTGCGTTTTTTGCCTTGTGAGAGAAAAAAATAAGACAAAAATTTATTCTAAACTTAATTTCTCTCTTACTTAATCGAAACCTCTAAACCACAATTTTTCATTCCTGCTATGGAAAATCAAAGAATAGATTACCTAAGTGAAGATGTTCAAGAAATAATGAGTACTCCTCCAGGTTGGATTGCAACATGGGGAAGTGCTGCCATTATTATTGCACTTTTCATCATGTTTATAGTTGGCTGGCAATTCAAATACCCGGATAAATTAAATGGAAAGTTGACTTTGACTACCCCAGAACAGCCTGTAGCTGTTTATGCCCATAAAGCTGAATACTTATCAGAAATTTTAGTACAAGATGGAGATGTGGTTGAAGAAGGTCAAATGCTCGCTATTTTTAAAAACTTCGCAGACCTGGAAGATGTGTTATCCTTGGAACAAGATGTAAAATCCTTGAGCACATTTGATGTAGATTCCTTTGAAAATTTCAATCCAAACACTGATCTAGTTTTAGGCGATATCTTCCAAGATTATTCTAATTTCTTAACCACCCTAGAAGATTTTTCGTTTTCAAATGAATCCAAATTTGATAATAAAGGAGTTGATGCTATTTACAAGCAAATCAGAAAAAAAGACAAAATCATAAAAGGGCTACAATCACAAGAAGAGACTATAATTCGACAAATAGAATTAGCGAACCGTCAATTTAAAAGTTATACTAAGGATTATGAAAAAAGTATTGAAAAGAAGGACTTCAATAAGATGATGAGTGCTAAAAAAACAGAGGAAGAAAAAAGATCAGAACTGGGAAAACTAAATATCCAAATAGCCAAAGAAAATGATGGAATAACCCAATTGAGAGCCTCTATATCAGACAAAAAATTTGACTCGAAAAATGATAGTAATGCACGGCTTTTAGTATTAAAACAACGACTCAGCAATCTTCAAGCTGCCATTTCTGAATGGAAAAAAAATTACCTCATCACTTCTCCAATTACAGGAGAAGTCTCCTTCTTCAATTCAAAGACAGAACAACAATTTTATAATAAAGGGGATGAAGTAATGGCTATCGTTCCGCCTCAAGCGGAGGGTCAATATATTGGATATATTAACCTACCAATTCATGGTTCTGGAAAAGTAGAGCAAGGTCAAGAAGTCTTAATCAAATTTGAGCGCTTCCCCTTTCGTGAATTTGGACATGTAAAAGGCATTGTGAGTGATATTGCTTTATTGCCCAAAAATGATGCTTACGAAGTCGAAGTTCAATTAGAAGATGGCTTAGTAACCAATTTTGGGAAAGAATTAAAATTTCGGCAAATGATGCTCGCCGATGCGGATATTATCACTGGTAATGAAAGATTTGTGACCAGAATTTTCAGAGATCTCTTTTCATTTTTTGGTTAGGTGATGGCTGAAATCAATAAGAGTATGTCTAAGATTGGCATCTGGGATATAGGCTCGAATTACTTCCTTTGTCAAATTACCCTTTTATAAGACCAATGGATACTTGATAAGTCTCTAAAACCGCCATCTACTCCAATAAAAATATAACCACCTGAGAGGGCACTTTCTATAGTAATTAACAAATTAAAGCCATCAATTAAGATAGTTTCATCCTTTAAGTTTTCACCCTTGCATTCTTTATTGAAACGATTTTGAACATCCTTCCATGCAGATGCATTTCTCAATACAGCCAATCTTTGCCTTTTTGTCAATTTAAAATGATCTCCTACCAGCTTTAGTGAGGCATTCATTGGATACCCCTTAGATAGTAATTCAGATAAATCATGAACTCCATTCTTCAGATTTAAAACATTCTTTTCGCCAAAAAGCTTTTCATCATTCGGATGTTGACCTCTGTGTTTTCGATTATTTGATAAAATAATTTTTAGTGAAGATAAAAAATCAATTTATCCCAAAGCCAAATTTCTATCCCATTCCCCCTCGATTTGTGGATGATTTTGGATTACTTCGCCTTATGTTTAGAGATTTACCCATAAAATATATTTACTGCATTCTCATAGGCATAGTCTTAGGGTTATTCTTAGGGACTAGATTTTATTGGTATTTTCTTTTGTGGGGAGAAACAGGAAATTTCAACTGGGAAAGACATTTCGCTAGCCCATTTACCAATCAAGTTTGGTGGGGGATTTTGGTACCTCTTGTATTTTATGCCTACAGCAAATTTGATTGGAAAACTCAGAAAATGTGGGTAATTCTGGCAAGTATCCTGATTGCCTTATTTCATGAAATAACCTCCTATTTTGTTTGGGGAGTATTTGCTGATTTGTTTGGAATGGAACCTTTTGATTGGACTCAGATGTCGAAAATTTTCAAATCGGTTCCCACTGGATTTATTAGCCAATGGATTCAGTATTGGGTAATTTGGGGCTTATTTTTTGGATTGGATTATTCAAAGAAATACCGCGACAAAGAAGTTGAATTAGCACGAATAGAAAATCAATTATCAAATGCACAATTGGAGGCTTTAAGGCTCCAATTACAACCTCATTTCCTTTTTAATACCCTAAATACAATTTCATCATTGATGGAATTCAACATTAAAGACTCTCAGAAAATCGTATCTAAATTGGGCAATCTTTTACGTACCGTTTTGGATGAAGATAGACCTTCAACCATTCCTTTTCGCGATGAGTTAGATTTTATAAAAAATTATCTTGACATTGAGCAAGTACGTTTTTCCGACAGGTTAAAAATCACCTATGAGATAGATGAAAAAACATTGGAAGCGCGAATGCCTAGTTTAATTTTACAGCCTTTAGTTGAAAACGCTATCAAACATGGATTCGCTAAATCTTCTAATGATGGAGAAATTAAAATATATTCTAAAGCACTCAATAACAACAATTTAGAAATAATTATTTCTGATGATGGTATTGGCGTTGAAATGATTAATGGTACGATCCCTAAAATGGGAATAGGACTCAAAAACGTTAGAGATAGACTAGATCTAATCTACAAGAAAAATTATTCTATGAAGATCGAATCTTCTGTTGGCAATGGTTTTAGCGTCCGAATTTTATTGCCTTTTAATTGGTTTCCTGAACAGGAATAGAATTAACTGAATAAATTCTTATCCTAAAACAACTCAAACCTTCACTCTATAAAGGAAAACATATACAACTGGCACGAATAACAGCGTAATCACAGTCGCAAATAATAACCCAATCATTATAGCAATTGCCATCGGTTCCCACATCAATCCACCGCCAAGATATAGTGGAATTAGTCCTAGTGTTGTCGTACAAGTTGTTAAAATAATGGGACGAAAACGTTGTTGAGCAGCGGCGACCACAGCATCTACAGGTTTTCTTTTAAATTCAGTCAGTTCAATTTGAATTCTATCTAAAAGAACAATTGCATTATTGATTACTATTCCAGCAAGGGAAATAACCCCTAAAAAGGCCATAAACCCAAAGTAGGATTGAAATAATAATAAACCCAAAATGACCCCAATCAACCCCAAAGGAATGGTTGATAAGACAATGAATGTTTTACGAAAAGAATTGAATTGCAGGATTAATAAAAGTAAAATAATAAAACCTGCCAATGGTAATTTTTCACCTACTGCACCCATTGCTTCTCCACTATTTTCTGACTCCCCTCCCAACTCATATACATATCCATTTTTCCAAGTTTGTGCATTTTCTTTTAACCATGGGCTCAGTATTTTAGTAATGTCTGTTGCGGTAAACCCTGCTCTAGCCTCACAACTAATGTTCATATTTCTATTCAAATCACGTCTTAAAATTTTGGCATATTGCCACTGGGGAATAATATTAGCAACTTGAATTAACGGGACATTTCGTCCACTTGATTGAGAAAAAATATTCAGGCTACCTAAAGATTGGGCGTCAATTTCTTGACTACTTTCTTCCCGCATTATAATCGGAATATTGGTTTCTCCTTCTCGAAAAGAACCCGTATTAAAACCTGTTAAAACCGTTTGGAGACTAATCGCAATATCTTGATTGGTAATTCCCGCACGTTGGGCTTTGTCCTGATCAATTTCCACTAAAAATTTCTTGCTTTTAGGTCCCCAATTATCTTTTACATTTTTAGTCCCAGGAATACTTACAAGTTTTTGTCTAACCATCTCCGAAATTCTATATAGCTCTTCGGGAGTACTCCCTGAAACTCTTACCTCAACATCTGAACCACCACCACCACCCTGTGCCAATCTTCCTATTAAAACATCTGCATCTGGCAAGTTTTGGAAACAAAATTCATCTAGAATATCAATAACCATTTGATTGTCTTGCCCTGAACTAGTATTCAAAAGCATATGAGCATATCCAGAATTTGCCTCTCCTGGTTGGTAACCCAAATCATAAGATTCAGGACCTTCCGCAATAAACGCCGTCCAGTCAATGATTCCTGTTGATCGATTTTCATTGATGGAAAGACTGTCCTGAATAAACTTTTCAATTTGAGTAATTACCGCTTCTGTTTTTTCAATTTTTGTACCTAGTGGTAGATTCAAATCTAGGGTGACCAAATTTCGCTCACTATCAGGAAAAAAGATAAAAGGAAGCCTAGGGAATAGGGATAAAGAACCAATAAATAGTACCATAATGGCTAGGAGAAATAACCATTTCTTTTTCATCGCAGTAATTAAAACATTCTTATACCAATTATTGAATCGATCAAAAAGAGAGGGTTTTGAATTCTCTTCATTAGTTTCTCTTTTTTTAACCTTGATAAAATAAACCGACAACATCGTAATCATGGTCATAGCTAAAAGCCATGAAGACAATAGGGCCAAACTAATCACACTAAAAAGTGGTCCCATAATCTCTCCCATGGACGATTCCGCAAGAAAAAAGGCTAAAAATGCCGCTGATGTAGTAAGTGAGGAAATTAATAACGGAATCATCAATTCTTTACTAGATTCAATCGCAGCAGTCAGCGCTTTTGTCCCTTCCTCCATTTTCACCAAAATTGATTCAGAGACAACTATGGCATTATCTACCAACATTCCTAAGGCCATAATGAGTGCTGCGAGAGAGACTTTATTCAAACCGATTTCAAAGCTTCCCATTAAAAATAGGGTCATCAAAATAGCCATCGGTATCAAACTTGCTACCACTAAACCCGTACGAAGCCCTAAAAAAAGCAACATGGTGATCAAAACAATACCAACAGATTGGAATAAGTTTCCAACAAAATCTTGAACCGATTTATCAACTTCGAAATCTTGTGAAGCGGTTCTTTTGAGACTCAATCCTAAAGGCAATTCACTATTCAGATAAGCCACTTTATTATCAACTTGTTCTCCCAATTGAATAATATTTGCGCCTTCCTTTAAAGCAACAGAAATGATCAGCCCTGGATTTCCATTGATTTTGACCAATCGTTCTTTTGGCGTTTTGTAAGCTCTTACAATGGTTGTTAAATCTCCTAAAAAAATGGATTCTCCAGTTTGCTGTAGGGTAATAACAGTTTTTTCAATGTCTTCAATATTTTCGAAATTTCCGGTAGGTTCCAAAATTATTCGTTCATCTTCAAGACTTACTTCTCCTCCCGGAAATACAATATTGGTGGAGGCAATAATATTTTGCAATTGGCCTGCAGTTAGCCCCACCTCTGCTAATTGAGCATTGTCAAACTCAACATATATTTGCTCCTCCTGTATTCCACTAATTTTAACCTCGGAGGCATCACCTAATTTGATTAATTCATCCCGAATATCTTCGGCGTAAATTTTCATCTCAGAGAATTCAAATCCATCATTTTCTAAACCCAATTGAATCCCATAAACCACCCCAATACCATCGTCCTTTAAGTTCGGCGGCTTTGATCCATCCGGTAAATCTTTTTTGATCCCATCTATTTTTCTTCTCAATCGATCCCATACCGCTTGCAATTCAGATTGTTTAACATCCTCCTTTAGGCTAACTGAGACAATGGATAAACCCGTTCTTGATTCACTCGTCACATTTTTCAGCTCAGGAATTTCTTGAACAACTTTCTCAATTTTATCTGTGATTAAAGATTCCACTCGATCAGGGCTAGCACCAGGAAACCTTGTAATCACTGAGGCTACACGAATAGTAAAAGGAGGCATACTATTTCGAGCCAATTCTCCAAAAACAGTTATGCCTAAGGTGGCAATAACCAACAACATCATAATAGTAACCCGATTGTTTTCTATAGCTGATTTGGTAAGATTCATTGTTCTCGTTTTGTAATAACTAAAAATAATTAGCAGAGTAAGGGCGTAGGAAATAAATAACCTACCCATTTCACTTGCTCTTTTTCCTTCATTTTTCGTTAAAAATACTCGCCATACCTATGGGTATGTCTGTGTTTTTTGCCTCCACTGAAGAAAAAATAGCTGTGCAAAATTTGGGTACCTTATTTATTTCCTGCTCCCTAATTCCTAATTCACACCGAATGGATATTGACTTATTCTAAAGGTCTCACTTTCATACCATCTAATAGGGATTTCAGTCCAGCGGTCGCAACCATTTCTCCCTCTTTCAGTCCTTCTTTAATCTCAAATCCACCTTGAGTTAAGTTCCCAATTTTTATGGATCTTCTCTTAACAGAATAATTTTCATTTGACTGGACTACCACAAAGACGAACTTACCTTTGGCATCTTCCCCAATCGCTTTTGCAGGCGCAATTAACTTCTCCTTATCATTGTTATCCCCAAGAGAGAAACGAACATTGGCGGCCATCCCAGGACGAATTTCAGACGAGGGATTCTTTATTTTTATAGTAACTGGGTAGGTTGATGCTTGACCAGAACTAAAGGCGATTTCACTAACTGTTCCATCAAAAGTTGTATTGTCTAAAACTGAAAACTGAATATGTACGTTTTGCCCTTTTTTAATTTTATTAATAAAAATTCCGGGTACCCCAACACTCACCTCAGGATCACTTTCAGAAGTCAAAACAGCGATTGGAGTTCCTGAATTAACCAATTCATTTTCCTCTACATTAACCATCGTTATGACTCCTGCGAAAGGGGCTCTTAAATTGGCATATCCAACTTGATTTTGAGCAGCTTGGGCTTGTTTGTTGGATGCCGTTGACTGTGCTTTGGTTGCTTCAAATTGAGATTTGGCAGCTTCATAAGCTCCTTTTGCATTTTCGTATTCACTTAATGGAACACTATTATTTTCATATAATTTTTCGATTCTTTCATAGGTAGATTTACTGGTGATGAGCTGCGTTTCAGCACTTTTTATTTGAGTTTCAGCACTTTTTGATTGAGCAACTGCTTGTTCTAATTGGACACTATAATCTGTTGCATCCAAAAGAGCTATAGTATGTCCTTTTGGCACCCTATCCCCTACTTTACAATGAAAATCAAGAATAGTCCCTGCCACTTTAAAACTTAAATTAGCTTGTTTACTTGCTTGGGCAGCTCCAGAAAAGGTTTTGTCTCCGACGTCTCCTGATTTAATTACTTTACTAATTCGAATGGGTCGGATGGCTTCTGGCAATTCTTTGTTTTGTTCGCCTTCACAAGAATAAAAAATAAAAAAAGTAAATAGGCTAAATATCAATAATAGGTTTTTCATCTTTTTTTAATTGTTTTGTTGTTTCGAAATGAAAGCAGCTAACCGGTCGAAAAAAGCATCTTTTTCGCCTTGAGTGGCTAATACATAATAGAACCCACCCGCACGTTCCAAGCTCAAAAAATCATTAATAAATTGGTAGGTAGCATTGACAGCATTTAATTCAGTTTGAACCGAAACATTTTGAGCATCAATCAAAGTGGTAATATTTACCAAGCCTTGGGAATACGAATCTTGAATTACAATAAAGTTCTTTTTGGCGGCATCTGCAGCTTCGCGTGATCGTTGCCATCGGAAATAAGAAGCCCCAGCAGTTTCTAATGTATTACGGATGCGCAGTTCTAATTGATTTCTCAAATTTGCCCGCTGATCTTGTAATTGAAGAATATTAACCTGTGTTTGTTCAACCCGGTGTTGTCTTGCCATGCCTTGAAAAATAGGATATTGAACACCCATTGCAACATTCCAGGAAGGTTTATTTTGGGCACCCAATCCAAAAGACTGAAACACGGGATCCAATTCGGGTACGTCCCATCTATCAATAGTATAATCCCAACCACCAGAAAGCGCAAAGGAGGGTAGGTGATTTTGCCGCTGTTGAGATAATAAGAGTCGATCTTGAGCCGCAATGCCAATATCTACTTGCTTTAACTCAGGTAATTTTATCATTGCCTCATTAACTAAAAAATCAGCCAATACCTCCAACTCTCCTTCATTATTGATTAAATCCTGAATTCGCTCATCAGTTACAATTAGTAATTGGTCTGTTAAATTGACATCTTCTGTTCGGAAAGATTCCTTTATGGGCCGATTTAAGAATTGATTTAAAGCATATTGAGCTTGTCTAACACTCGCTTGTGCATCATTCAAATCAATTTTGTCTAATGCTAATTCTGATTCCCATCTATATAAATCCGTTACTCCAGAATAACCAACTGCTTCTTTAGCTTTAGCAATGTCTAAGTTATTCTTTGTCACCTTCACATTTTCAGATTGAATCTCTGCAAAACTTCTAGCTTGCAAAATTCTTAAATAGGATTCTGCTGCGTCCAGAACTACATCTAACTGTGTGGTCTTAAGACCTTGATCCTCACTTTGTTTTAATAGTTTTTGAATAGCGATATTAGCTAATGCGGGTTCGGCGAAAATGATTTGAGAAGCATCCAACCCTATAGCCCAATTCAATCGCCCTCTTGAACCAAATGAACTTTGAGTCGTCGCATTGTCCAATAATAACAATGAAGTATTGGCATCTACTTGGGGTAATAATTCAGACTTAGCCAAATCGACATCTTTCTGCACTAGTATTGGATTTTTCTTGGCTACTTTTATGTCAAGATTATTATCCAATGCTTCAAAAATCGCTGTTTTCAGGTTAAGGGATCGTTTTGTTTCTATATCATTTACATTCAATAAAATTGCAGAAGAGGCTAAATCCCAATCTGGATAAATATTTATTTTTCGAGCGGTCGCCATATTGATAATCAAATTCTCACTATAAGTCTCCACAATAACAGGCAATTCAGATGGATTAATTCCTTCAATGACTTTGGATACATTTATGGCTAATCGTCTCGGCATTCTTGCTAAATTCGAATTGGCCTCAAAACCAATCAAAGCTCCTGCCCCTACAAACTCTTCTCCCAAAAGAGCAACGGATGGAATCTTCCTTTCCGCCAATCCCTCAAAAAATAGAGCAGTTTCAGTTGGTTTTAATTCATCGAAAGTAGGTAACACATAGATCGCGTCAACGTCAGAAGGGATATTACTCAAGGTTGCAGACACATTTTCACCAATAGGTAAGGAAATTACCTCCGCTTGACTCTGGGCAGCGCTATTAGAAAATAATTTTTCAAAATTTGTTATAAATTTAGCCATGTGCTGGGAACCAACAACTCCTAATTTCTCGTATGGCGCTATTTGATTTAATACCTCCAAATCTCGATTAAGTGAAAAAGGAGATTTTACATAGGAATAATTTAACACACCCGATGTTCCTATATTAGTAATTGGAACACCCTGTAACTCTGGATTAATGATTATTCCAGAAATAGCAGGTTTGGAATAGTTTCCTTGTTGCGATAGAATCGCTGAAGACAATGTTCCAATTCCCAAAATAATATCTGTTTCTTGATCAGCAAATAACCTATCGAAAGCTAATTGTATTGTAGCTGGATCATAATTGCCAAAAGTGAATCCAAATTCAATTTCTCGCCTATTTTTCATCAAAGAGAGAATCTCTTCTTTCAATTTTTCTTCAAACCAAAATAAGTCACTAGACTCATTTCTTATATCTGAAACAATATGGATTTTTACTGGATTTTGGGCGAATAGATTTTGAACAATAAACAGGAAAAGGACTAAAAGGAAAGCAGGCGCAGTTTTGCTCATTGACATTCGTTTTTTAGTTTAATACACTGACAAAGAAAGGAAATTCAGAAGCGAATATAATTGACTTTCAGGTAAAAAAAAAAATGGTGAGAATTCTCAATCAAGTTGGAAAGAAAAAAGAGTAGAAAATTTTAGAATAGGCTTATTAGACCAGACTTTATTGCATTATCGACCTAGTAAGCCTATTCAAGTTTTATTCATAAAAGAAACTTTTTAGTCTACCCAATCAGCAATAAACACATTTGTATCACGGGTACCTCCATTATTTCTATTAGAGGAAAAAACTAATTTTTTACCATCAAAAGAGAACATTGGGAATGCATCAAAGATGGTATCAAAGGTAATTTGCTTTAATCCTGTACCATCCAAATTTATTATGAAAAGATTAAATCTTGGTCGACCTTCTCCTACACTATGGTGATTGGAAGCAAATACAATTTTCTCTCCAGAAGGATGAAAATAAGGCGCCCAATTAGCACCACCTAAATCAGTTACTTGAGTTAATTCAGATCCATCAACATTACAAACATAAATCTCCATATTAGTCGGCTGTACTAATCCTTGGGCTAGGAAATCTTTGTAGGTTTTAATCTCTTCTTCCGTTTTTGGTCGAGAAGCACGAAACACTAATTTTTTACTATCTGGAGAGAAAAATGCTCCTCCATCATAACCCAAACCACTTGTTACCTGATTTACATTTGAGCCATCCAAGTCCATTGTATAAAGTTCCAAGTCTCCGGATCGCGTCGAAGTAAAAACAATTTTTTTACCATCTGGTGAGACCGTAGGTTCTGCATCATATCCAGGCGTATCCGTCAATTGTCTTTTAGTATTTCCTTCCAAATCAGCGACGAAAATATCAAAATCCTCAAAAATTGGCCAAACATATTTTCCATTAACAGAACGCGGCGCTTCAGGGCATTTTTCACCGCCTAAATGAGTAGAAGAATAAATAATTTCTTTATCGCCTGGCAAAAAATAGGAACAAGTAGTCCTTCCTAAACCAGTACTTAACATTGGAGGTTGGTCACCAGAAAATCCACTTGTAGTCATGTAAAAAATTTGGTCGCATTCCACACCCCACTCTTTATAATCAGCTTGGAAAACTAGTTTTGAATTATCAAAACTGAAATAAGCTTCCGCATTATTTCCTCCATTTGTAAGTTGGGTTAAATTCTTTAAGTTTACTTCTCCTTCATAAAGACGAGCGTCTGTTCCAGAAAAAGAAAGTTCGGTTGGTTCACTTGTTTCTTCTGTCTCGACTGAAGAATTGCAAGCAAAAAAACCAATAGTGATAAGTAGAAATAAAAATCGTTTTGTCATAATTATTTTTTGCGCAAAGGTAGGTTAAGATTGAATTTCGTTTGGTAATAAGACTGTCATAATACTTATTGAACTCTCTTTTCTACGCGCATATAAGCATCATCTTCCACACCATCACCATCCCAATCTAGTAAACTTTCAAATTGGAGATGGTTATTTTTAGATCGAACTTGATATTGATAGGTTCCATCAGGCTCCATCAATATTAATGTATCTCCAAAGACCGACCAAAGTCCCCTTTTTACATCAACAATTGAGTCTGACATATCCCAAAAAGACATTTCGTAAGTATTATTTTCTCTATAATTAGTTTTGAAAGGTTTCAAATTTAATTTTTCTTTCCATTCCCCATGACCAACAAACAATGAATAACTTGAGTCGGTATTATTGACAGAATTGACATCCACCTTAAAAGAAACTGTCTCCCATTCTCCGATCAAGCTCTTTTTAAAGTTATCCAATATAATTAGAGAATCCGCACTATTTTTAGCTTGGTTTCGAATATCTTTCTCTGAATTTTGACAGCCAAAAGTTATTAGACAAACCGAAAACAATAAAATTAACTTATTCATAAATAATTGAAATTTTGAGTGCGTAAGTTAGAAATTGACAACAAAAAAGGCGAACCTCCAACAAGGAAATTCGCCTTTTATTTTCTGAAACGGAAATTAAGCCCTTCCAGGCTTTTTATCAGATCCTGATCCACTTCCTCCCGAAGTACCAGTTGTTCCGGTTATTTTAGCTTTTTTATTTTTCCCTTTGACTTTATTAGCCATTTGGATAGCTTTATATGCATTGACGGTACCCCCAGTTCTACATAAATCAGAAAAGGATACTTTTTTATCTGAGCCAGGAACCTTCACTTTTTGATTTTGCTTGACCGCTGATCTCATTATCACATCCTTCACTTGTTCCGCAGTTAATTTTGGATAATATCCTCTAATAACTGCCGCAATACCAGCTGTCACAGGCGCCGCCATACTTGTTCCATTAAAATGTTCGTATTTATTGTTTGGAGTTGTAGAGTAGATATCCACTCCTGGAGAGAATACATCTACATTTTCTTTTCCATAATTAGAAAAATTTGCTGGTGCGTCTTCTCCCTTTTTCCAAGATAAAGCACCAATCTCTAACCAATTTTCAGCCATTTTAGGCTTAAAAAGACCTTTTTTCTGGTATTTATCATTCGGGAAATTATTGGTATTATCATTATCTTGATTTGAATTTCCAGCAGCATGAACTAGTAAAACATCTTTCTTAGCTGCATATTTTACAGCTTTATCTACCGCATTCTTATCATAAGAATAACCTTTTCCAAAACTCATGTTAATTACTTTTGCCCCATTATCAACTGCATATATAATGGCATTGGCAACGTCCTTATCTCGTTCATCTCCATCAGGTACCGTTCTAATCGACATAATTTTTACATTATTAGCTATACCATCCATTCCTATTCCATTTCCTCTAGAAGCTGCAATAATTCCAGCAACGTGTGTACCGTGACCGGCATCAGGTCCTTCTACGTCATTATTTCCATAATTTTTTTGATAGGTATCTTTATAATTATCGCCTACGATCGCCCTAGGATTGAATTCAGGATTGTAGTAGTATTCAACCTGGTTGGTAAAATGCTCCACTCCGCCTTCCAATTGCTTCTTGAAATCATTAATTGTTGATCCTTTTTCTATAATATTTGATGCTAATATAGCAGCTGCTCTAGCAATCATAGGATCATCAGATTCAAAATTCTCTAAATCTTTTTTAGTGATATTATCCTTCCCTATAGCTAGCTCTATAGCATTTACCGCATTTAAAAGGCCACCGTATAACATCGCATTTCCTGCATTCTCCTCTTGTTTTTCCTTTATTATCTCCTCCATTTCTTTGTACTGCTTGTATTTCTTTTTCTCCTTCTTTGATAAATCATCTTCACTTTTATTCTTAAACTGCTTATCATAATCTCTATATAATCTTGTGATTTCCAATAGGTCATGATGAACATTTTTGCCATCCTTTCCACCTATAAAATTCCATCCATGTATATCATCAATATATCCATTTTTGTCATCATCAATTCCATTACCAGGTATTTCTTTTGCATTTACCCACATGACATCTTTAAGATCCTCATGTTCTGCGTCTACCCCAGAGTCAATTACTGCTACTATGACAGTATTTGCTTTTTTTCCACTTAATTCTTTGTACATTTTTTCTGTACTAACACCAGAGAAACCATCACTAGTTGCATCCAAGTGAAACCAGTTATCAGGTGCTTTATCTGAATATTGAGCCGAAACCATCATGGGAATAGACAGTGCTGCTACCAAAAAAACTTTTCTAAAATTCATCATCATTTATTTGTTTAAGAAATGTCTTGAGTTCACAAAATTATAAATCCTCATGCAAAAAAGGACGAGCGAAAACTCAAAACTATTAAAAGTCTACTTTGTAAAAAGCCACCAAAATTAATATTTAAATTTGGCTAATAAATTATTGACAAAATAAATTATCAAAAACTAGACTAGTTTGGTGAAAATATTCTAATTATGAATGGTAAGCAGCTCAGAAATGTTTTGTATCGAGTGTTAATTTTTTAATAAAGGACGAGATATTCGGTGTTTTTAGGGGTGTAAAAATTGCTAAAGGTAGAACGATGAACCACCACTCGGTAATTCATCGTTCATTAATGAAAAGAGGATAAGTAAGTGCTTGGACAGAAATAAGTTCCATATTTGACGAAAACTATTTTTTTGCCAGACGAGGCAAAAAGCACAGGCATATCCTTAGATATGGCGAGCATTTTTAACGAAATATGATGAAAAAATAGTCCGTCATAATGTGTGTAAGTTATTTCTGTCCAAGCACTTAACGAGTAAAAAATAAGTCAGGCAATTTGAAATAGTAGATTTTTAATTTTAGCAAGGCAAAAAACACAGGTGATGCAGGGCATCAGCGAGTATTTTTAACGCTGCAATAATTCAAAAGATACATAGGCAAATGTCGGAGATATTCTTTAGTCGTTACTAAGGGTTTCGAAATTAATTACCTCTTATTGATAATCATTTTCTTAGAGACTACCCCTAGATTATTTCCAATCGAATAAATGTATATTCCATCAGGAAGATCCGTCCCATCAAAATCAAAGTAGTTATTTCCTTCATTTACTTTTATCTTTTCGGTATATATACTTTTTCCCATCAAATCAACCACATTCAATTCAAAATCACCACTTATCTGAGAGGAAATTTGAATTTGTGTCCAACCATTTGTTGGATTAGGAACATTCTTCAATTCTACTTGACTTTCAAGAATATCATTGGTGCCAACTAAACAGTTTGGGTGTCCATCAGCTTCTAATCGCAAAATGTACTCTCCTGGAGCAATTAAGGCATTTGGAAAAGTAATCGGAATCGGTAAAGGGCTTCCTCCTGTATATACTTCTGTAGAAATCTCTAATGAATAATCACCAGGGGCATTTGCGGCAGTCGGAATCCCACTCAAAATAGCACATCCCAAAAACTGCTGTGGGAAAACACAACTACTTGGATTACAAGCATAATTTATTCCTACTGGCAACCCCGTAATATCAAGTACGACTACAGAATCCAATGCTTGAGGAAAACCAGGTACTATCTCAATCGTTTCTCCAACGGCGATAGTAAAAATAAAAACATAATCATTGCCGATACAAGCAGTGTCCGTTATTCCACAATCTGGACATGAATCGATATCAAAAGGCGGTGGAAAAACACCAGTTGTGTCAGCATAGGTTTCATCTGGTTCGCAAACTTGACCAAACATTAAAGAAACTGTGATAAGACAAAAGAAAAGTGTAATAAATTTTTTCATAAAAATAAAAATTTTGTTGTTCAGAATCAATTCATTGAGTGTTCAAGGGATTATGCGGTCTTAGGAGTGTACCGTACATTGATTTGCATAAATGTTGAAAGAAAAATTGCAATCAAATTTTTATTTTAACCGCATGAATAGTTTCTAAAAAAAGGATCAGTCAGAATTTGAGGCTCTAATTATTGAAACTCATTTCCGTAATAATTACAATTTTTTAGAACTATTATGTTGAACATAATTTGAACAAGATTGAACTAATATTTGCGCAAGTTAAAAACAAAAAGGGGAATTGACTTACCAATTCCCCTCGTTTATTTTGTCATAAAAACTAAAAAAATCAATTTTTAGTTTTATACTCGAAATTGGACCTTAAATCTTTTATTTGAATGCCGAAGACTCCAGGTTCTGTAATCCATTGATTTTCAATACCTACAAACGCAATATCATCTGCGTCAATATTAAATACCACCGTTTTACTTTCGCCTATCTTTAGGTCAATCTTTTTAAAACCTCTCAATCTTTTCACAGGAGGAGTGATGCTTGCCACTTTATCAGAAACATATAATTGAACGACCTCCTTACCATCCCTATTTCCTGTATTAGTAACCACTATAGAAATGGTAATAGGTTCCAAATCCGTCAAAATCTCTGGATTTAATTTTAAATCTGAATATTTAAAGGTAGTATAACTCAAGCCATGCCCAAATCCCCACTGAGGATTGTATCCTTTCCAGCTATAATCTCGATTAAACCGATCTGTATGTTTATGGTCATACGGCAATAAGGAGTTGGAATATCTCGGATAAGTAATACTTAATTTTCCATTCGGATTATAATCTCCAAACAGAATATCTGCAACTGCTCGTCCTCCTTCATTCCCTGGCAAATAACTCATCAAAACTGCTTTTGCTAAAGGTTCTGCCTCTCTAAAAATCCGTGGGCGCCCCTCTGCCAATACAATTATTACAGGAGTTCCAGTGATAGCTACTGTTTTTACTAAATCAATATGGTTTTTAGTCAAATCTAAATCATCAATATCTCCAGATTTTTCAGCGTAAGGCATTTCGCCAATACAAACTATTGCCACATCTGCCTTTGTAGCAGCAGCTTTGACTCTTCGCAAATCTTTTTCACTTTCGTAAATGACATTTTCTTTTCCAATTTTAGATTCAATGGCTCCCAAAATGGTTGGTTTTCCATCAGTATGATACTTTTCTTCAGCTCCCTGCCAAGTGCGACTCCATCCACCGTTGAGTGCTGTGATTGAGTTAGAAGTCAATCCTGTGACTAATACTTTTTTATTCTTTGAAAGAGGCAAGGTCTTATTATCATTCTTCAAAAGAGTTTGACTCTCTAGTGCAGCCTGGTAAGCAATTTCAATGTTTTCGAATGATCCAAATTCCTCATAATCATCATAATTAAAGTATGGATTTTCAAATAAACCTAATTCAAACTTTAATGTCAAAATACGTTCGACTGCTTCATTAATTCGAGACAAAGGAACCAACCCCTCCTCTACCAATTCTTTCAATAATATTGGAAATCTAGTATCGACTGGAACCATGGCCATATCTATACCTGCGTTTATAGCTAATCGAATTGCATCTTTATTATTCTTTGCCACTTTATGTCTACTTGCTAAATAAGCAACATCTTCCCAGTCTGTTACAGCTAATCCCTTAAATCCCATCTGGTCACGAAGTAAATCTTTTAGAATTTTGGGGTTACAGTGAACAGGAATGCCATTCATCTCTCCTGAATTAATCATAACGGTTTTGGCACCTGCATAAATTGCCGTCTGAAAAGTTGGCACAAAGTACTCTTGTAATTGTCTTTCCGGAATCCAAGCTTGGGTTCTATCCTTTCCACTTACCGTGCAGGAATAACCTAGGAAATGTTTCATACAAGCAGCTACCTTTCTTTTTCCAGATATACTATCCCCTTGGTAGCCTTCAATTAAAGATTTACCCATTTGAGAAGCTAAATAAACATCTTCTCCAAAGGTCTCCCACAATCTGGGCCACCGAGGGTCTCTGCCCAAATCTAAAATTGGAGAAAAATTCCAAGGAATACCTGAAGCTCGAGTTTCATATGCCGTTATTTCTCCTATTTTTCGAACTAGATCAGTGTTCCAAGTGGCAGCCATTCCAATTTGCTGTGGGAATAAAACTGAACTATGAGTATAGTTAGCTCCATGAATCGCATCAATTCCATAAAGCACAGGTATACCTGATTCTTTCTCCTCCATTGCCATCTTTTGAACCTTGGTAATAATTTGCTCCCAATGCTCTCTGTCATAGGCATGTCCGCCAACATTCATAATAGAACCAACTCTGAGGTCAACAATCACCTTCTTTAGCTTTTCTGTATCTAAAGTATGAGGTTCTGATAAATTAAAAGGGGATCCTTTCGAAATTACGTCAATAGATAATTGGGTCATTTCTCCCACTTTATCCTCCAATGTTAACTTAGACATTAAGTCTTTTACTTTCCGTTGAATGTCTATTTCCGCAGATCCATTTATATTACTTTGGGCGTTACTATCCGTGCAATTTTCCACAGAAAAAACTAATAATAAAAACAAAGGAATGACCAGAATCCAGTTGGTAGATTGATTCATTTTTTCATCAAATTTTTTATTATAACACACTGAAAATAAGTGCATTAAGAAAACCACAAGCCAGAAGCCAGCTTGTTAATGGCATAAATTGAAAGCCCACCTATAAACCTATGGGCTTTCAATTTCTATTTACGCTCTATTGCTGAAAAACACGGATATAATCCACAATCATTTGTTGTGGGAAAACAGTAGATCCATCAGGCGAACCAGGCCAATTGCCACCGACGGCAACATTGAAGATAAAAAAGAAATTTTTATGAAATTCGCTCAAAGCAGCAGGAGATACGTCAGCATTGTGGTACTGGACATCATCCAAATACCACTCAATATCTTGATTATCCCAAATAATAGTAAAAACATGAAATTCATCACTAAAGTCACCATCGCTTAATTTAGTACTTCCTCCAAAGCTCGCATGTCCATTCTGATCCCAATGGATAGTACCATGTAAATTATCAGGTTCGTGACCAACTATTTCCATAATATCAATTTCACCACATTGTGGCCATCCAATATCAAAAAAATTAGCTCCCAACATCCATAAGGCTGGCCATACTCCTTGTCCTTTGGGCAATTGTGCCCGAATGTCTACCCGACCGTGCACAAAATCAAATTTGTTAGCAGTAATCATTCGTGCAGAAGTGTATCCTGAACCAACTTTTTTTGCTTCAATGAATAACTTCCCATCACTCACATAGGAATTCTCAGAGCTATTTGTATAATTCTGAAGCTCATTATTTCCCCAACCATGATCTCCTAATTCATGTGTCCAATTACTAGAGTTAATTTGTGTTCCCTCGAATTCATCTGCCCATATTTTTGTCCATCCTGTATATTCTTCTGGAGTTATATATCCATCTTCCGGTACATCTACAAAAGTATCATCATTACGAATCGTTCCGATAGCTTCAACCGTATTCAAGGTGGCATTTTGAGGATTCGATAAGACTACTTTAAATTCTTCATCCTGCTCCCTAATAATATCCGTTACGATTTCAATAAAAATACTTTTATCCTGTTCACCAGATAAAAAAGTTAAAGTTCCTGCCTGAGAGATAAAGTCATCTTCTGCACCAGCTGTACCTCCTACTGTCGAAAAATCAACACTGACAGCAGAATCACTTACTTGGGATAAACGAAGCTTAAATTCAAAACTAGTTTGATCATCCCCTTCAAATTTTGAAATAGGATTAATTGAAATAGTAGGAAGAGTTGGGTTAGTGTTACCGTTTCCACTATCATCACCGCAAGCAGTTAATAAAAGGAAAAAAAGAAACTACTAATAATCATTGTCTTAATTGAAAATACGTTCATTTTACGGTTAATTTATTATCTCGATGATTAGAGGATTGTTTTATAGAATATCTAAATTTCTCACATTGACTAGGCTTGTTCCTACATGAGAATTGAATATATGAAATTTAGTTTTTTTTCTCAGACGAGGCTCTTTTTAAGCTTCGTACCCAAAGGTACGGGGCAAGAAAAAGCGAAAGTATGAGGGAAAAAGATATTTTCATGTAACAATTTGTTATTTAGAAACAAGTCTACTAAAGGAAAGCCTTTTCGCCTCCATACAAAAACTCTAGACAACTTTGAATAAAAAAAGGATTGCTGATGCTATTACAATCAACAATCCTTTAATTAAATCTTATTTATATGAAATTAATTGGAATCTCCATATTCCAGCTCCCATATTAATTTCTAATTCCATGTAATAACGATCTGAGCGCTCTTCATAATTAATGACGTCATAAGTTATCTCAATTTGAGGCTGAGTTACCTCTGCACCATTCGCTACCTTAGGTAAACCAATAAATGCTCCTAAACCAGTAATGGTTAATTGAGTAACACCTCCAGAAGTAACCGCAAATGAGTGAACTCCAGAACCCCACTCTTTTTGACCATCATTCAATTGTGCATCAGTGATGCATTCGAAATCAAAGCCCATATAATCTTCCGCCCAAACGTCTCCTTTAGTGTCATATTCCATTACACAATCCGCATCAAAAATCCATTCGTCATCAAAAGCGCAAGGTCTTTCGGCCACCGTGTTTTGATCATTCTGCCACCAAGTAGCTGAGCCATCTGTAGGTCCCACCCAATAGGCAACTTCGTCAGGGTTCATTACCCATGCTCGAGCAGAATTGGAAGTTAAAAATTCAAAAAACGGATCAGATTTTAAACATGGAGTTGGAGCATCTTCATCAACCGTAATTGTAGTAGTAGCCTCTCCACGTCCACCTTCATTAAAAGCTGATAAAGTAATTGTATAGGTGCCTTTTAAAAGGTAGTCTGCTGTTACTTCTTCTCCCTCTGCAGTAGCCCCATTGCCTAAATCCCATTGGTGAATAAATGTCCCTTGTGTTGTATTTTTTAAAATAAAACTATTTGGGTTATCTCCTTGAACAACATCAAAAGTGACGTTTGAAGGTGGTGTTCCCAAGTTAATTTTATCGTCTTCTTGTGGGTTACATCCTATTATTAAACCCAAAAACAAGAGACTAAGAATTTTATTTAAATTATTCATTTTCAAAAAATTTATTTTGCAGTATATTTTAGAGCATTCCTAAAAACTAGTTTAGCACTAATAACTGGAATCTCTGAATTTATTAATATCCTGGATTTTGAATCAATTGACCTTCTGTCAAATCAATTTCAATTTGAGGAATAGGTAAATATTCATGTACGCCGTCCGTAAAATTAGTTAATACAGAACTTGCCCGTCCGGTTCTAACTAAATCCCAATAACGGTGTCCCTCAAATGCTAATTCTTTTCGTCTTTCATTATAAATAGCCTCTAAAAGTGCACCACCACTTACAGAACCTGGAAATGGTTGTAAAGAGACTCTTTGACGAACCTTATTTAGGTATTGTCTTGCCGTATTTTCATCACCACCTGAACGAACAATTGCTTCAGCTGCCATCAAATAAACATCCGCTAATCGCATGATCCGCTCATTATCTGCCCATTCTAATGGAATTACGCCATCCAAAGCTTGATTATCCGCAATTGGAGCATATTTTTTGATGAAATAATCTGTATTTTGATAACCAACAGAATAACTAGCTCCTGCTTGATTTTGTAGTTGTTGACCATCAATCACCGAATGCTCAAAGCGAGGGTCATTTTGTAAAAAATCAACCAACTCTGTACTTACAGGGCAAAAACCCCAACCCGGTGCATAAGAAGGTCCAACATAATCTCTAATACCATAAAATTGAACCGCATAATTCCCTTCTGTTGGATTTGCGTTTGGTCCAGCTGCAAAACAACAGCCCCAATCTCCAGGTTTGTTATCTGAATGCTGAATCTCGAAAATGGATTCTGGGCCCCATTCGCTTTGGCGTAAGAAAAGATCACCATAATTTGGTTCTAAAGAGTAAAGTCCTGAATTGATTACCTCTTCAAATAAAGAGGCCGCTTCACTCATTTTAGCATCATCATTTTGGAATAATATCACCTTACCCCATAGTGTCGAAACTGCCCCTTTAGTTATTCTACCAATTTCTGCTGGAGCAACGGTTTCTGGTAACTCGAATGTACTATGAGCATCTCTCAAATCATTTTCAATTTGGGTATATATTTCAGCTGGACTTGCTTGCTGAATATTTTTAAGATCCTCTACACTTACTTGTGCTGTGTATAATGGAACATTCCCAAATAAGCGTACCAAATCAAAATAAAACCAAGCACGTAAAAACTTAGCCTCTGCAGTAGCTCTAGAAATAAATGCCGCTGGCACATCTACTGGAGCCTCCCCAAGTTTCTCCAAAATCAAATTAGCTCGGCGAATACCCGCATAATTTTTATTCCACAACCCTTCTTGCGGACCTAAATCTGCTCTTAAAGTAAATTCATCCCAAGCGACCCATGAAGGTTGGTCAGAAGCATCACTTCCGCCCGCATAGTTGTCATCAGATGCCGCATTAAGCAAACCCTGTTGCATCGTCCAACCATTGGTTCCATGCCATCCTAAGACATCGTATACTGCTACCAAACCCTGAAATAGTTCATCTTCCGTTTGATAAAAATTTTGAGTTAAAACTTTACCTCTAATATCGACTTCCAAATAATCTTCACCACAGGAAAAAGTGGTTAGAATTAAGACGACAGGCATAAAATATTTTAAGAAATTATTTTTCATTTTATATAATGTCTATGTGTTAATTAAATTTTCAAATCAAAAAACGCGAAAGGTTGTTAATCAATATTAAAAAGTAATATTCGTACCTATCAGATAGAATCTTGCTTGTGGATAGATTCCTCTATCAACCCCTGAACCAACACCTATTTCTGGATCAAAACCCTTGTAATCTGTAAAAGTGAACATGTTATTTCCAGAAACATAAAATTTGGCATTGGCGATTCCGACTTTTGATAAAACATTTTGAGGAATATTATATCCCAACTGCAAAGTCTTTATTCTGAAAAAAGCACCATTCTGGACAAAAAAGTCTGAACTTCTGTTAAAGTTACCATTTGGATCGCCCATAACTAATCTTGGGTAATCTGTTGAAGTACCTTCACCTGTCCAGCGACCTAAAGCACTTGCCTCATAATTAGCCATTGGTAAATCAAACCTTCTGGTCACATTGTATATTTCATTTCCCCAAACACCTTGCCCAAAAACTAACAAATCAAACCCTTTATAGGCTAGACTCAAGTTGAAACCATAAGTCCAAGTTGGCGTTGGATCACCAATTATAGTTCGATCTTCATCATCTAGTATGCCATCATTATTAAAATCAATATATTTTATATCACCAGGTGCTGCATTTGGTTGTAAAAGGTTTCCATCTCCATTAATGTGTGCATTAATTTGTGCCTGGTTTTGGAAAAGTCCATCAGACTGGTAACCAAATAAGTACCCAATTGGAAGCCCAACTGTTGTTCTTGTGATTTCTAGACCCTGTGGTCCATATCTTTGACCAACTAAAAAGTCAGCTTCATTCGTCAAAAACAAGATTTTATTTTTAACATGAGAGAGATTACCCGAAAGACTTAAATCCAAACCTCCAATATTGTTGCTATAGGTTAATTCAAATTCGTATCCTTTGTTTTCTAAATCTGCAACATTTGCAATAGGCCCGCCATTTCCAAATAACCCAGGAACACCAACTCTAAGCAACATCCCATTGGTTTGCTTATCAAAATAGTCAAAAGTTAAGGACCAATGTTTGAATAAGCGCATATCCAATCCAATATTGACTTGAGTTGTTTCTTCCCATTTCAAGTCAGGGTTATCTGCTGCGTCAGGAGCAACTCCATTAACTAAAGCATCACCTGTCCCAAAAGTATAAGTACGATTTCCACTTACTGTTGCTAAAAAGGCATCTGAAGCAATACGGTCGTTACCATTTACTCCCCAAGATCCTCTAATTTTCAGAAATTTTACAACATCATTAGTTGGGAAGAAGGATTCTTCTGAAGCAATCCAACCTGCTGAAACAGAAGGGAAATTTCCAAATTTATTATTCGTTCCAAATTTGGTAGAACCATCGCGTCTCATAACCAAACTAATCAAATATTTCTGTCTGAAGTTGTAATTCAACCGTCCAAAATAAGACAGCCCTTTATCTTCATACTCGTATCCATTGAAAGATTGTAAAGAGGGATCATTTGGCCAAGCCAACGAAGCGTCGTCAATATTATCTACTGGAATATCTTGCACGGCTCCTCCGATTCCTTCTCCTTTATTATTGATTACCGTATTTCCAAGTACTGCTTGGAATTGATGATCACCAAATGTTTTATCATAGCTCAACACATTTTCCAAACTCCAATACAATCCATTCGCCTTACTTAATCCAAATCCGGTTTTATCCGCAAAATTGGTTGCGTTTAAATAGTGTATGGGTGTAAAACCTTCACTACCCCAAAAAGCTAAATCGGCTCCATAAGTAGATCTAATATTTAATCCTTCGGCTATTTTGTAATCCAAATAAAAACTACCTACAATTTTGTCAGAATAACCACTTCCTTGAGCGACGTTTAAGGCAGCAACAGGATTGACTACCTCAGAGGTCACTAATTCTGAAATACCGAATATTCCATTTTCATCAGAAACTACTGGAAAGTTTTGAAAAACACTTGAGTTCAATACCTCTTCTCTTGTTTCGTATAATGGCGTAATAGGGTCAATATTGATTGCTCTACTTAATGGTGACCCAAACTCAGAATTCTCTGAAACCCCTCGACTCTTTGTACGAGTGTAACCCAATGTATTACCAAAAGTCAATCGATCCGTTATTTTGTGCGAAGAATTAAAACGAGCGGTCATTCTTTGATATCGAGAATCATCACTTGCCACGATACCTTCTTGCTCAAAATAACTGAAAGAAACATAATAGTTAGAAACTTCATTGGCAACAGACAAGCTAACGTCGTGATTTTGAATGGGTGCATCTTCTTGAAAAACTGCATCTTGCCAATCAGTTCCCTCTCCCAATGATTGGGGATCTTCAAATCGAATAGACTCTCCAGCTGCCGCTGAAGCTTCATTCAATAAGGTAGCATATTCAGTCGCATTCAATAATGACAATTTTCGCCATGGATTTTGAACGCCATAATAACTATTGTAATTTAATATAGGCTTACCTACTTTTCCCTTTTTTGTCGTAATAATAATTACTCCATTGGCTCCACGTGCTCCATAAATCGCAGCAGATGCAGCATCTTTTAACACCTCAATAGATTCGATATCCCCTTGACTCAAATAATCGATTCCTCCACCAATGATTATTCCATCTACAACATACAATGGGTCACTAGAACCAATTGTAGTTGTCCCTCTAATCCTAACTTGAGAGGCTGCACCAGGCTGACCTGAATTGGTCGTAACTCTAACCCCAGAAGTTCGCCCTTGTAAGGATTGTTCAATCCGAGTAACAGGCATATCTTTTAAATCGTCTGATTTAACTTGGGAAATAGCCCCTGTCACAACACTTTTCTTTTGGACGCCATATCCTATTACAACTACCTCTTCCAATAATTCCCCAGCTGATAATTTAATATCAATGATGTTTGATGCTCCAATTGTAATTCTTTGGGAAGCAAACCCTGTATAGGAAAATTCTATTTCAGTAGCTCCTTCAGGAACCGTAATGGAGTAAGATCCATCAATATCAGTAATCGTTCCACTGGAGGTTCCGATAATAAAAACATTCGCTCCAATGAGGGGATCACCTGTTTCGGCATCCGTAATGACACCAGAGATAGTTTGTTGAGCCGACAACTGAACGATTGAGAAAATCGCAAAAAAGAAGAGAATGGCTCTTTTTGTAAATTTCATTTATTAAGTTTTATACAATTATAGATAGGAGAGTTTCAAGATATTATTGAGCTTAATCCATAAGATATCTTACGGTTTTTTTATTATACAAAAAGAGAGGAATAATTATACTTGAAACGATCAGAAAGAATAAAACTCAAGTGCCAACTTTCTTTAAGAAGAAAATTAAACACTTGAGTTTCTAAGAATATTATTGCTTCACGATTTTCTTGGTAGCAATTTTGTTTCCAGATTGGACATAGATCAAATAAATACCTGTTGTATAATTACTAGTCTCTAATTCATATTGAGTAGCATTATCAAAGGTAGATTCCTCTATCAAAATGCCTGTTGCGTTGAACACTCGTAAGGTTTTCTCCCCTGCAATTTCGTCATTGAAATCAACCAAAGTGTAATCATTTACTAAAGTAGGAGTCACAGAAAATAAAGTTTCATCCACTTCAAGATCATTAGTCCCTACAAAACAAGATTCGCAAGAATTCCATTCGTAACAAACTGTCATTGCTTCTTCAACAGTGACTACTCGATTAATAAATCCACCAAAATCTTCGGTGCATGACAAATCCTCTGGAAATTCTTCCCATACATCCTCGTTTACATTAAATTTATAATCATAAAACCCTGGAAGTAACGAAAGAACTGCTTCCCAAACACCATCACCATCGACATCTGTCAATGGATTGTCTAAACTCCAACCATTCAAGGTACCCCTTAAATAAACATCATTAATGGCGTCAGGGTATCCATTCATATCCACTTGGAAAGTTACATCAACAGGAGAACCACCGCCTCCACAATCAGTATTATCTGTGCACTGGGCAAAACAAGTATTGATTTCCATATCTGCCATAACAGGATCTAATAATAAATTTCTATCATTGAAATTATCAGGATCTGCACAATCTAAACCAGCAATATTTTCTTTACAACTCCAATCTGGGCATGCACCATTCGTAAATGTAAAGTGGGAAGAAAATCCAATCTCTCTTTCTAAAGAAATAGAATAAACGCCATCACCATCAGGATCAGTCATTGGATTATCACCAGGATTTCCAAAACTTCCACCTCCTGCGATGAAAATTCCTTCAGGATCAACTACTATATGAGACGTCCCAACATTAATATTAATTCTTACTCCTTGACCACATTCGTAACAACTATTGAAGCAATAAGTATTTAACGTTGCGTCACCAGATACGACCAATTTTCGATTAACAAAAATATTACCGCTACCGTCATCTGTGGCAATGATACAAGTTTCACCTCCAGTAAATTGCTCTTGACCTGCCCAATTATCAAGGGTAAACTTAAATTCTTGAGAACCAACAGGGACATCAGCAATTGTACCCGTCCAAATACCGTCACCATCTGAATCCTCCAAAGGATTTGCATCTCCAGACCAATTATTCATTGTACCACTAACATACACTGTTGTAAATGGCTCTGAATAGTCATTCATATCAACTGCAAAAGAAATATCTCCTTCGCTTGCGCCCATACCTCCTACTACTACATTATCAAAATAATACAGCCGATCAGCTCCTGAGGGCGAAGTACCAAAATCGAAAAATACGACAAGCCCGTCATAAATATTTCCAAAAGCAGGTTGAAAAGGATCTTCAATTGAAGGTGCTTGGATATCATAACATACTTCGACCCAAGTTTGAGTGGTAGTTACTTCTTCAGTCGTAATCCAATTGGGACCACCAGTGGATGAGTTTTCAAGTTTAATAGCTAAATTTCCCGGTTCATTAAACCATACGTCGAGGCAAATTTGGATACTTGTAGATAAATCAACCGCTATAGGTAAACCATTAGGAAAGGCACCAGCCCAAGTTTCTGCACCGTCAGGTTTAACATGTTCCATAACCTTGGCACTTGTATTAATTCCTGACATATCAGGATTATCAATAGGTTCTTGAACATTTGGATCTAGTACACTTCCAAAATACTGGTAGGTAGTTGAAGTAGCACTATCCTCAAAATCAAGAATAATGGTTTGTGCGGATATTAAAGTTGCATACAAAATAAAAGAAAGTGAAAGTATAAGGTTTTTCATACTGTAAAATTATTAGTGAAAAAAAATGATTTATAATTATATTGACAGGCTCATTAGCAACTACACAGATACTGTTTTTTCACCCCAACATATTGAAATTATCACACATCAGAATAAGCCTTCACAAATCTAGTTAACTAACTGATAAACAATGCATAAAACATTACTACTACAATACGACAGTTTATTAATAGCTACAACATTACTACTACAAAAATACAAATCAACTACAACATCCTATCGTTTTTTTTGAATTTTGTTAGTAATTTCACCAAAACTTCCAAAAAAGTAATAATGATTCCAATTTATGAAACAAAATTTTTCCCTTTGTTTAATTTTCAATCTTTTATTTGTATTTGTAAATGCACAAAATACAAATATTGGAATTTTGCCAGTACGAAATTATGAGAAGGGAGAATATAAATCAGGGACTCAAAATTGGGACATAGAACAAGATAAAAACGGAGTAGTTTATTTTGCAAATAATAGTGGGCTCTTACAATTTGATGGTACTTATTGGGCTGTATTTCCTATCTCCAATAAAACCAATGTAAGATCGGTGTGCATTGCAGAAGATGGTAAAATTTATGTGGGTGCCCAAGGAGAATTCGGTTATTTTTATCCAAGAAAAAATGGGACACTGGAATATCATTCTCTAACCTATCTTGTGCCTGAAAAACATAAAGGTTTCACCGATATTTGGGATATTGAAATAACAGAGGATGGCGTTTTTTTTAAGGCTGGAGAAGCCATTTTTAAATTATTTGGGAATATTTTAGATACCTATGTATTTGATGATAACATCATTTTTTTAGGTAAAAAAGACGAGAAAATTTTTGTACAAGTCGGAAATGAGTCAATTTGGCACTATCATAATGGTGACTTTCAATTTTTTCAACAAATTGAAGCTTTAAAAAGTCCGATTACCAGTATTCTTCAGAGTGGAGATAATGCCTATTTTACGACACTTAATCATGGCATTTTCCACTTTAACAATAATAAATGGGTTCGGTACAAAACATCCTTTGACCCATTTTTCTTTGATAGTTTTGTTCAATATTCGGCGTGTACCCTACCAAATGGAAAAATTGCAATCGGCTCGCCTCCAAATGGATTATTAATTTTTGATTCTGAATGGAATCTAGAATATAAATCAGATAAACAAAAGGGGCTACAAAATAATACCGTTTTATCTTTGGAATCTGATAAACACGGTAATTTATGGCTAGGATTAGATAACGGCATAGACTATTTGGAAGCCAATTCCCCCATCACAAAAATATTTCCGGATAAAGATTTTGAAGGGACTGGATACACGGCACAAATTCATAATAACCACTTATACCTTGGTACAAATAATGGACTGTACTTTAAGAAATGGGCTAAACACGAAAATCCTATTGACAATAATGACTTCCAACTTATTTCTAGCACAGAAGGTCAAACATGGGGGCTACACGCCGTAAATAATAAACTGTTTTTAGGACATCACTTAGGAGGATTTTTAATTGAAGAAAACCGTGCACGTCCATTAGAAAATGGAATTGGAACCTGGATTTTCACCCCATTAAACGATTCACAAATTCTGATTGGTCAATATAATGGTATCTCATTGTTAGAAAAAAATAATGGCGAATGGAGATATTCTCAAAAATTAACAGGTTTAGAAGAATCAAGTCGGATTTTAATCCGCGAAAAAAATAATACTTTTTGGATGGCTCATCCTTATCGAGGTATTTTCAAGGTATCACCAAACATAAAAAACGGTAAGGCTATATTTCAATTCTATGATTCTCAAAAAGGACTACCAAGTAACCAATTTAATCATGTCTTTAATATTAGGAATAAAGCTATTTTCACGGGTGAGTATGGTATTTTCGAATTTGACAGGGACAAGGATGAGTTCAAGCCTAATAAGCCACTAGCTGCCTATTTTAAAGAAAACACTCGAATAAAAACACTGCGGGAAGATGATTTTGGGAATATATGGTTTGCCGCCGACGACGAAGTAGGCGTTTTAAAGATCGATGATAAAGGATTGGAAAGAAGCATAGAAAAAATGGTATTCCCTGAATTGTCGCAAAAATTAGTAGAGAACTTCGAATACATTTATCCTTTTGATAAGGAACATGTATTTTTTGCAGCAGAAAAAGGATTCCTCCTTTTGAATCCAGAAAAATACGCTGAAATCGATACTTCTATTCAAGTTATTATTTCTGAAGTGCTATTATTTCCTTTCGATAGTTTGATATATGCTAATTCTAATCTCAATACTCAAAGAGGTCTACAACTCGAAAAAACAGCAAATAATTTGTTATTCAAGTTCTCTTCTCCAATCTTTAAAACAGAAAAACGAGTATTATATCAGACAAAATTAGAAGGGTTGGATCAAAATTGGTTGCCATGGACGAATAAAACTGAAAGAGAAATTAATAATTTATCTCCAGGGGATTTTGTCTTTAAAGTTAGAGCAAAAAATGGATTCAATGTAAAAAGCGAAATTAAGACATTTAATTTTTCAATTGCACCACCATGGTATGCAACTAGAGCTGTAAAAATGTTACTTGGATTTAGTTTTTTAGGTGTATTATTCAGCCTTCTTTATTTTCAGAAAAATAGGTTTGAAAATCAAAAGGCTGCATTGGAGTTTGTGCATCAAAAAAAGGAAGCAGAGCATAACCAGGTTGTTCTGGCAACAAAAGAAAAAATCAATAAACTAGAAACTCAAAATTTAGAAGCCAAAATCAAACATAATAATAAGGAACTGGCTTTGGCAACCATGCATTTGGTTCAAAAAAATAAAATGATTTTGAGGATTCAAAGAGAATTAAAAAAAATCATCCATAACTCAAATTTGAATACCGCCACTAAATCGGAGCTTAGAAAGCTCAATAATTTATTAACCCAAGATCAAATATTGGACGAAGAATGGAATCAGTTTGAAATTCATTTTGATCAAGTCCACAGTAATTTCTTACAAAAATTACGCGATAAGTATCCACAATTAAGTTCCAATGACTTTCGACTTTGTGCCTATTTAAGGATGAATCTAGCCACCAAAGAGATTGCTCCACTGCTAAATATTTCTGTAAGAGGTGTCGAAGCAAGCAGGTATAGGCTTCGCAAAAAACTAAATTTACCAAATGACCAAAATCTAAATGATTTTATGATGAATATTTAGCTCTCCCTAAATGAGAGTGGGTTTTTACAAGCCTAATGAATAAATTAGTCACCGAAAAATTTACTTTCATCACCATTCTTTTCATAACAAAACATTTTCGATTGAAAAACTAGTTTCTTCGTTATATTATTAGTTGTAAAAGGAATCTTTTTTAACGCTTTATTCAACTATTAAGGGGTTTCGAAATTAATTGGCTATGTATTAAATATAGACGGAGTAGGTTATTATTTTCAAAACCCTTGAACACCGAGATAACCCAACAAAGACTATGAGAAGTCGGGTTTAACGGTCTCGGCACATTCTTCTTCTTTCCGTTATTTCTTCCTCTTTCCCGGCTTCTCCCTTTTCTTTCTTCTTTAGAAACGCTAAACTTATTATACTTTTGTGGGCTTTAATAGACAAATTAAAGAAGCATTTGCATTATTATTTCAAAAAATCCAACTCATAACAAATGAAAAAAAATCTTGTATCAAAAAGTAAAAATTCTTACTGTATACTGCTTTTAATTATCATTTTTGCGGCTTGCTCGGAAACTCAAAAATCCCAAAAAGACCAGACTAATATTTCAAATATGTATACAAAAACAGATATTGAAGCACCCACTTGTCAAAAAAAACCACATGAAATAATTACTCATGGTGATAAAAGAATTGACAACTATTATTGGTTAAATCAGCGAGAAGATGAAGAAGTCTTAAGCTACTTGAAGGCTGAAAATGAGTACAAAGATAAAATGATAGCTCATCTAGCAGATCTACAAGAAAATTTGTTTGAGGAAATAAAAGGACGAATTAAACAAACCGATTTATCCGTTCCCTATAAAGACAATGGATATTTCTACTTTACAAAATATAATGAAGGAGAAGAGTATCCTATTTATGCTAGAAAGAAGGGCAACTTAGAAGCCCCAGAAGAAGTTTACATGAATGTCAATAAATTAGCTAAACCCTTTGATTATTATAATGTAAGCGGACGATCTGTAAGCCTCAATAATGAATTACTTGCTTATGGAGAAGACACTTTAAGTAGAAGAATTTACACCATTCGATTTAAAAATTTGAAAACTGGCGAAATGCTTGAAGATCAAATAAAAAATACATCTGGTAGTGCGGTTTGGGCCAATGACAACAAAACAGTTTTTTACACGGTAAAAGACAAATCACTAAGATCATTTAAGGTGTTTAAGCATGTTTTGGGAACTGATAGTGCCGATGACCAAGAAGTTTTTCATGAAACCGATGAAACTTTTTCATGTTATGTTTATAAAACTAAATCAAAGAAATTTATTGTAATTGGTTCTTTTCAGACGGTATCCACAGAATATCGGGTTTTGAATGCTAATACGCCAAATGGCGATTGGCAAATCATTCAACCAAGGGAAAGAGATTTAGAATACAGCATCAAGCATTTTGAAGATAAATGGTTTATCAAAACTAATTTGGATGCCAAAAATTTCCGTTTGATGTCTACCCCTGAAAATGCAACAACTAAAGATAATTGGAAGGAGGTTATTCCTCATAGAGAAACAGTTCTATTAGAAGGAGTTGATATTTTTAAAGAATATTTAGTTTTGGAAGAGCGCATCAACGGCATCCGAAAATTGCGAATAATGCCATGGGAAGGCAAGGAACACTATATTGATTTCCCTGAAGAATCGTATGTATCCTCCACTTCAGTTAATTTAGAATTTGACACCGAAATTCTTAGAATCAGTTATACCTCTTTGACAACACCGACTTCTATTTTTGATTACAATATGAGTTCGAAAGATCGAGTTTTGTTGAAACAACAAGAAGTAGTTGGTGATTTTGATCCTGCTAAATATCAGAGTGAACGCCATTTTGCTACAGCAAGTGATGGAGCTAAAGTTCCAATTTCGTTGGTATACAAAAAGGGAGTTGAAAAGGATGGAAAAGCTCCTCTCCTACTCTATGGTTATGGCTCGTATGGTGCAAGTATGGATCCAAGGTTTAGTTCAGTTAGGTTGAGTCTGTTAGATAGAGGTTTCATTTTTGCAATCGCTCACATAAGAGGAGGGGAAGAAATGGGTCGTGGATGGTATGAAGATGGAAAACTTCTGAATAAGAAAAATACTTTTACTGATTTTATTGATTGCGGTGAATATTTGATCGCCGAAAACTATACGAATAAAGAGAATTTATATGCAATGGGCGGAAGTGCAGGAGGATTACTAATGGGTGCCATCATAAATATGCGCCCAGATATGTGGAAAGGAATCGTTGCGGCTGTACCATTCGTCGATGTTGTGACTACTATGTTGGATGAAACTATTCCTTTAACAACAGGTGAATTTGATGAATGGGGAAATCCGAAAGACCCTAAATATTATGACTATATCAAATCCTATTCACCTTATGATAATGTTGAAGCTAAAGAATATCCTGCAATGCTTGTCACTACTGGATTGCATGACTCACAAGTACAATATTGGGAACCTGCCAAGTGGGTTGCCAAATTGCGCGAAATGAAAACTGATAATAATCCACTTATTATGAGAACCAATATGGACGCAGGACATGGAGGTCAGTCTGGAAGATTTAGACGATATAAAGAAACGGCTATGGAATATGCATTTATTTTAGACCTCGCTGGTTTGGCTGGAATAAAAGGATAAGGGAATGTTTCATTCCTTGTTATTCTTTCGACGCCTTTGACGGCATTTTCCACCACGTTCAAAAAGTGTACGAGAAAAATTTTTCGAAAATATCATTCAAAAGAGTCAAATGTAGTTCAATCTGCATTTGGCTTTTTTAATTGAAGCCCAGTCGAAATAATCAAACCCCACCCTATCAAAAATAATACTCCTCCGATGGGAGTTAATGGACCAAGTATTGAAGTAATACTATTCAATCCTAAAATGTCTTTAGTCGCTAATAAATAAAGGGAGCCAGAAAACAACACAATGCCAAAAGTGAAAAACCAACAAGCCTTCTGTAAGGATTTGTAAGTTGAAAACTGTCCCAAAATAGCGAGGCACAAAATGGCGAAAGTATGATAAAAATGGTATTGGATACCGGTTTTGAAAATTCCCAATTGATATGCCGATAATAAACTCTTTAGAGAGTGCGCGCCAAAAGCACCTAATCCAACAGCTAGAGCTCCCAAAACACCTGCAATTACAACAAATTTTCTGTTCATAATATTATTCTATTTGCCAATCAATAGGTTCCTTTCCTTGAGATTTTAGATATTCATTTGCCTTTGAAAAATGCGCACTACCAAAATAGGCGCCTCCTGCCAATGGAGAAGGATGGGCAGCTTCCAAAATTAAATGCTTAAAAGGGTCAATCAATTCTTTTTTCTTTTTTGCAAAACCTCCCCAGAGCATAAAAATTAGCCCCTCGCGTTGTTCTGAGAGTTTTCCTATTACCGCATCTGTGAATTTTTGCCAACCAATTTTTCGATGAGATGCTGGCTTATTTTTCTGCACGGTAAGCATCGCATTTAGCAAAAATACACCTTGGTTCGCCCACTTAGTTAAATCTCCGTGATTAGGAATCACACAGCCCATATCAGTAGATAACTCTTTATAAACATTTTTTAAAGAACGAGGCACCTTAACTCCAAGCGGTACTGAAAAACACAACCCCATCGCTTCACCTGGATTGTGATACGGATCTTGACCTAAAATGACCACTTTAACTTTTTCAAAAGCTGTAGTATTAAATGCATTAAAGATCAAAGGGCCAGGAGGATAAATAATTTTACCTGCCCCTTTTTCATTTCTTAAAAAAGTAGCAATCGATTGAAAGTAAGGTTGAGTGAATTCATCCTTTAATGCTTCTTTCCAACTAGATTCAATTTTTACATTACTCATAGTATTCTAGGTAGTTTTTGACCAAAAATCATAGAATTGTGAATTTAATTAAAATAAAAAAGATACAGGGAACAAAAGGGTTTTGAAATAAGTTATAAAAATGATTTTTAGAAAAGTTTGATAATTTGAAAAAACAACTAAATTTGCATCCGCTTTGCAAGAAAAGCGAGTTTTTCTAAAATAATGGTCTCGTAGCTCAGCTGGATAGAGCATCTGACTTCTAATCTGAAGGTCGCAGGTTCGAGTCCTGCCGGGATCACATTTTATTTTCAAAAGTGCTTAATTATCTGGCACTTTCAATACAAACGACAATCCGGGTTTTCACCTGGGTTGTCGTTTTTTTATTCCTTGCAACGGTTTTGCGTATAGATCCGGTGACGGACGTCAGCGCATTTTTTTGTGTCAATTTTGGATCGCATGGTTTTTATAAAATTTTGGAGATTGTCCACTTATATAGTCAATCTCCAAAAGTAGTTCGAGACAAAGTATAAAGTCTAAATTTTTATGCTAATTCTTTACAAACTGAATTACCTGCCAATCGCCATCTTCCATAAATTGAATCTTCAACCAATAAATTCCAGTCGGATAGTCTAACACCTTCAAACTTGTCTGATAAACAGAATTGAAAATTTCGTCCTTTTTTTGAGTCATGATTCTTCCCAAAGCATTTTGAACAGAAATTTTAATTGGTTGTAATCGCTCTGTTTCTATTTGAATTTGTAAATCAGAATTTGTTGGATTTGGATAAATTAAAATGTCGGGAGATCCAATTTTTTGATTTAACGTTTTTGTGTCTTGTTCTATCTCTGTAGAAAGAATGACTTCAGTAATTTCATCATTTGATATAGCCATAGGGCGTGGAGCACAAGCCAGTATTTTAGCTAAAAATAAAGCCCCAGAATTCACCGAAAAACCTGGTTTTAATAGAATTGATTTGCCCGCATTATACTCAACATTTGCCGTACCTGAATAAACTGCTGTAGAAATTAAAGTGTCTGTCACATTAAATAAATGATTACCTGTTGAAAGCGGAATATTTAATGTTTGGGTCATTAGACAAGGGGCAGCACAGGCTTGACAGATACTTCCCCCACAATCAACCCCAGTTTCGTCGCCATTCTGGATTCCATCAAAACAATCAATGGCACAATCTTGAATTTTGATTATAATTTGACTGCTTGACGTTCCAGTAAATCCAGGTTTCAGTAGGATACTTTTTTCCGCAAAATATTGAACATTCGCACTTCCAGAAATTTGGGCAGTAGAAGTAATTGTATCAGAAACCATAAGTATTTGACTCCCAGAATTTATGGTATTACTTGGCATTTCTGAAATCGTGCAAGCTTGTTCAGAAACTACGGTGCTTGCCGTCACAGTACATTGTGTATCATTATCTGTTACAGTCAAATCATAGGTTCCTACCGTCAAACCTGTAATTATATGAGTTGAACCACTATTCGACCAATTATATGAATAATTGCCAGAGCCATTTGAGACCGTCGCTGAGGCTGTACCGTCTGAGCATGCACTACAACTTACCGAAGTACTTGAGGCAGTGGCTAAGATTGCATTTGTTCCAGTCACTGTTTCAGTTATACTTTGAACGCAGCCATTTGCGTCAGTTACATCGACGGTATAGGTTCCAGGAGCAAGATTTGAAATAGTGGCAGTAGTACCGCCGTTTGACCACGAATACGAATAAGGAGATGTTCCTCCTGATGCCGAAACAGTAGCTGAGCCATTTGAATTTCCACAATTTGCGGTTGTTGAGGAAGTGGTCAGACTAAGCGCGGCAGGTTCTGTTAAAGTTACTGAAGATGTTATAGTCATTCCTCCATTTTCTGTAACAGTAACTGTGTAAGTTCCTTCGGATAAATTCGAAATTGTTGTGGTAGTTCCTCCACCTGTCCAGGCATAAGTATAAGGAGTTGAACCTCCTGAAGGCGTTGCAGTGGCGGTTCCGTCCGAGCCTCCATTACATGAAATATTTGTTCCAGTTGTCGTAACAGTTAAGGGTGGACTACTTGGTGTGTAGCAAATTTCTAATTCCCAACTATCCAACGTTCCTCCATCTTGATTGACTAAATCTTGAACGGTCAAAGTCCAGGTACCATTCAAATCTTCTCCATCAAAAGCAGACAGTGCTTGAATTGGTTGATAATTTCCGCCTCCAACTGGGGGGCAAGGTATTGAGTTATAAGTATTACTAGCTTCATCATCAAAATTCAAGTCCACATTATTCTCTGAATTACATAATTGATTAAGAGCTTGAACCGTAGTACCACCTGGGCTAGTAATTGATACTACCAAATCATTAACCCAAGTGTGGGTGATATTTAGATTCTTTAAATTCAAATCATCAATTACCCCAATATCGTTTACTGTCAATATTGAAGTTATTGTAGGCGTTCCTGAGGAGGAAATGGTTTTTGGTACATCTGCACTTGTGTAGGTAATACATACTTGATTAGCAGTTGTAAAGGAATAGCCACTTGAAAAACTTCCAGTTCCACAAATATTAACACCTTGAACTCTCCAATAATAAGTTGTATTTGGTGTCAAAGCATTTGCAACAGTATAAGAAGTGGTAGTAATTCCTGTTTGGCTTTCAATGATATTTCCAAACCCTGCATCATCTGCCAATTCAATATTGTAAGACGCAGTTGTTCCAAGTGCATTCCATGTTAGATTTGGCAATTTCGAAACACCAGTCGCGCCATTTGTGGGAGAAGAGAGCGAAATAACTCCTGGAGCCCCTGTCGAAACGATCAACTCCACATCCTCAGTTTTTGTCCCTGTCGAACCCGTTGCTGAAATGGTTAAAGTATAGGTTCCAGGTGTAGCATTAGTCGTATTTACTATAGTTAGGTCACTAGTTCCAGGTGCAGCAACAGGATTAGTTGAAAAATTTGAGGTTGCCCCTGCAGGAACCCCACTGACTGATAATGTTACATTACCAGAAAATCCACCAGTCGCGCCAATGTCAACGACGTAAACAGCATTAGCAGGTGTACAGGCAGTTTGGAAGGAGGGTGTCACACCTAATGTAAAGTCATTTAGAGGTGCTGTTATTGTAAAATCCGTATTAGAAATATCAAAGAAAATATGATTCGCTCCTCGAACCATTATTCTTGCAGTTGTTGTCGGTACATTCGGTAAAGTGATAGTCTCCGAGCCGTCATTTGTGACTCCGCTTGCTATAGTTGTTGTGTAGGTTAACCCCCCATCAGTTGAAAGAAGAATATCAACATTTGGGGCATTTACAGGAGCTACATTTGTCCCAGAAACATTCCATGTTACTATTTGATTTGATAAAGCTGGCCATGTCACATTCGTATTTGGTACAGTTACTTCAAAAGGACCAGCACTTCCATCAACAGTTACCGTCATATCATCTTCTGCAGTACATCCTGCCCCTGCATGATTATCCCTTACAGTCAATCGGAAGTCATATGTTCTAGCCACACTTGCCAATACTTCCCAAGTTGGAGACACATTATTCACCAAATCAGGCAAATTTGGAAAATATCTTGATGGGCTGGAAGTATGTTTTTCAGACCTAAACATGGGGCCAACGGTATTGGTAGCAGATGGTGGCATAGATCCAACTTCATTATCCATTTGCTCCCAAGAATAGGTCAAACTTCCTGTTCCTTGAGGGTCGGTGCCCACTCCTGTCAGGACAAAAGGAGTTGATTTTGGAATAGTAAAATCTGAACCTGCGGCAGCTGTCGGTTGCCCATTTCCAGTCACAGTAACGGCAGCACAACTGTTTCCATTTCCGGTTACGAAATTTCCAATTTCTTGCAGACTTATTGCATGAAAATAATCATCACTATTGCTTTGTATGTTTGGAGAACAAATTCCTGCGTAACCCATTATGGTTGAGGCACTTCCCGGTTCCATTGCAGTACTACCATTTCGATTACAACTGTTATTCTGGGTATGATTTGCGCCATATTGATGCCCCATTTCGTGTGCTACATAATCGACATCAAAAGGGTCGCCAACTGGACTAGATTGCCCAGTTACTCCACCTGCCTTTATATTATTATTACAAACACAACCAAGGTAGGCTACTCCACCACCGCCTGTACTAAAAACATGTCCAATGTCATAATTTGCAGACCCAATTGTATTGTCGCACTCCGTTTGATTTTCCCCCAACATCGTGCCCCCATTATTATTGGTGTAAGGATCGGTATTTGAATCTAAAAATATTAATAAATCATTATTTGGAATTAACTGCATATGGACAGCCGCTTCATTTTCAAAAATACCATTTACTCGATTCATGGTAGTAACAAAAGCTGCCGCAACTAATGAAGTCGTACCGCCATGAAAAGTCGCATACTCTCCTGTACATGCTAAAGCGAGCCTATAAGTTCTAAGATCACAATCACCCTGCTCCGCTTGATTAAAGGGTTCAAGTTCTGCCTTTCCAACATTCTTGTTGACCTCTTGATAAAAACAACCTAAATCGTCTTTTGTGTCTTTTGTAAAATCTTTTTTGAAGTAAACAATATAATTGTCAGTTTCTCCAAAAGCATAAGGGTCAATAAAAACAGTGTTGTGAAGACCAGACCGAATCATGGCGTGAAAGCCATGAGGTGTCAAATCTAGACGGACATTTGCTGTTGGGTCATCAATTCCATATCCTATATAAGTTTGAATTTCTGGAAATTTTACCGCCAAACTTGGGTGCATAATTGACCATTTTTCAATTTGGAAAGATTCAAAACTCCCATCTGGAAAAGGAAGTGATAAAATAATTTTTGTTGTTTGAGATTCATTGGAGAACCGTTGTGGAGATTTTATCAGAGTTTTTCGTAGCGACTCCAAATCTACCGTAGTTGTATTGAATTTATTTGGAATAATTCTCCTTTCTTGGTTTTCTTTCTGAATTGTCGCTTCCTGAACAAAAGTCCAAGGATTTGTTGCCTGGGAAAAAAGTGTGTGATTAGCAAGAATAAATAAAATCACTGCAAATGGGACCAATAAAGTTCTCATTATTGCTTGATAGTTTTTAAATGATTTGTAGTTGTGTGTTAAAAGTTAACTGCTCAAGAAGTTTAATGTTCATGAACGGTTAAATATGCAAAAGGTTTTTTTGCCAATTATTATTGCCTTATAAATCTTTTGCAGGGAGGTGGGCATTTCAGAATTTGAAATATCCTTATAGTAAACTATTGAATTCAGTATGAAATACACAATTAAATTTTAACGGAATTTGGAACATATAACCTACAAGGGATTTCTAATTTTTTATTTAAAAATAAAACACCCTCAGCAAGCTGATGGAGTATCAATCCCACAAAACTTAATTCGGAAATTACTTTTCCGATGCAAGCACAGGTAATTCTTATGATTAAAAGGAAATCTTTATAATTATACACTACATATTTCCATTTTTTAAATAAAATATTCAAATAATTAACCAAAATAGGGTATCTAAATTAAATAATCAATTTAAAAATATGGTGAGATAGCCGATTTAATACATTGATAAATTTACTACGTAAATTATACAGATTATTGGGTTTGTTTATGCCAGGAATTCAAGAGTTTATTTTGTACCAGTTAACGACTAGCCGTATTAACATAATTAATACTGAGGAGCGATAAGAAATGTTGAATTTTCAATCTCAATATTTATTTTAGGGAGGAGGAAAAATATAACCTACCCGTTTTACTTGTTATTTTTCCTTTATGCACCGTTAAAAATACTCGCCATACCTTTGGGTATGTCTGTGTTTTTTGCCTCGTCTAATGAAAAATTAACTTCCTCAAATTTGGATAATTTATTTATTTCCTCCTCCCTTACCTTTTTTTGCTAAATAAATCCCCTTATTCTTGCGATTAAAAATGAAGTAATTTGAAGTTTTTATATCTTCCCATTATGAAAAATATTATTCTATTACTTTTTATCCTTTTATTTAATTGTTTGGGATGCACCAATACAGAAGAAAAAACTACCCTTCATAAGGATTTAGCGATTTCTATGTGTTATACACCAAATAAGGGAAGTGATTACATAAGCAAGCAAGCATTGGAAGAAATAATGAATTTAAAAACCGATCCTGAGAAGGCTAAAGATTATACAGGAATGGTAAAGCTAAAAGGAGCACTTTTTCTGATGGGGGGAAATTATAGGAAAGATAGTCCGGAAACACATCCAGGTATGCAACCTAGACCTGATGAATTTCCAAATAATGAGGTAACTGTAAATGATTTCTGGATAGATGAAACGGAAGTTACAAATGGACAATTTAGGGAATTTGTAGAATCAACTGGATATGTTACAACAGCCGAACGCCCCATTCCTCTTGACGAAATAATGGCTCAACTACCCAAAGGAGCCAAACCTCCTAGTAAAGAAATGCTAGCCCCTGCAGCTTTAGTTTTTAATACGCCAACATATAATAGTCCAAATGGTTACGGTGTCCAAGACTGGTGGAGCGTTGTGAAGGGAGCCGATTGGAAACACCCTTTGGGCATAGATAGTTCTATAGATGGAAAAGAGGATCTCCCAGTAGTCCAAATATCATGGTATGATGCAATAGCTTATGCAAAATGGGCAGGAAAAAGATTACCAACCGAAGCTGAGTGGGAGTTTGCAGCAAGAGGTGGCAACAATGAGAATATCTTTCCATGGGGTGATGATTTTTCAGAAACAGAAAACTTAAAAGCTAATTTTTGGCAAGGAGAATTTCCAATAGAAAATAAGGTTACTGATGGATTTGAAAGGCTTGCACCTGTTAAGTCTTTTGAACCTAATAACTATGGTTTATATGATATGGCTGGAAATGTTTGGGAATGGTGTAGTGATTGGTTTCATTATGAATATTACCAATGTATAAAAGATAATAATTTAAGGAACAACCCTAAAGGTCCAGAAGTGAGTTATGATCCTTATTTGCCCAGTACTTCACAAAAGGTTAGCAGAGGAGGTTCCTTTTTATGTAATGACAGCTATTGTTCTGGATATAGAGTAGCAGCTAGAATGAAATCTAGTCCTGATACAGGATTAGAACATACAGGTTTTCGTTGCGTAAGAGACGATTAATTTTCTGAAAATTGATCTATCTCAGGTATTAAATCCTCTTCCTTTCTTCTATTTCGGTACCAGATAAATCCGACAGTCCCTACAATTACATAAGGCAATGAAAGCATATATAATATTCCGAAATTAAGTCCTTTTCCAGAAGCACCACCATGATTCAAATTACTCTCTGCTGACATTTTGCACATAGGACATTGAGCCTTTATATCTGCAGAATAAACACTTAAGGATAAGGTTAATACAAGTATTGCTAAGATTCTATTAATTCTCATATTTATTAAACAAATGATTATAGATTTTACAAAAACTAACCTCCTATTCCATAATATGGAAGCAGCATTAAATAAAGAATGGGTCCTGTCAAAGCTACGTAAAGCCATAATGGAAACACCCATCTTGCCATTTTTTTGTGGCGCTCTACTTGATTGGTGAATGCTCTGATAAAAGTAAACAAAATGAAAGGAAAAATAACAGCTGCTAAAATAACATGACTTGCAAGCAATATTAAATAGACAGTTCTCATTCCTCCGACTGCCACCCTTTCTACTTCATCCAATACTCTATCACCATTAAGATCCCCAAACAAAGTCTCAGCAGTGGTGAAGTGATATAGGACATAGCCTAGTAAAAATAAAACGGAGGTGATAATTGCCGCAAACATAAGTTTACGATGAAGATCTATATTTTTCTTCTTAATTTGAATAAATGCAATTATCAATAACACCGCAGTGATGGCATTTAATGTAGAATATACTCCAGGTAAAAAGCTAAAATCAATACCAAAATCTAACTTAACACGGCGCATCAATACAACTAATACTAAAACAACAGCAGTAATCACCCAAGCTGCAATATTTAATTTCTTTGCTAATTTTAAATTCGCTTCCATAGTTTAATTTTTAATCTCTGTTTTTATTTCCACTTTTCGATCATCCTGAGGTGGCAATAAAATAGATAAATGCATCATTAGTTTAGCAACATCGTCCTTCTCAAAAATGTTGTAAAAATATCTAACCTGCATATCCGTATCAACAATCGCAAGATAAGGATTATCAAAAGTACTCTCTCCTTCTTTTAAGGGTAGATGATAGCTATTCTTTGCTAAATTGGATAAAACTTCCGCTTCCCCACTCAATAAATTCCACCTTCTATAATTTTTTCCCTCGTCCTTATCGATTTCAATTTGATATTTATTTAAATCAGAAATGGAATCAAATTTAATATGAGAAAGAAACATAAAATCTGTGCGCTTCAATAATCTTTCTTGAAATTGTTCTTGGATCCATTTAAGCCGATCAAATACTTCATTATTGTCTAAGTCATCAGCAGATAAAAAATTAACCATCAAGACTTTTTTAGCAACGTCTTCTTTAGTCAACCTTTTTCCATTTGATAATTCTAAATCAAAATCTTGAATTTCTCCATACTTGCCCATTTCATTTATAGAAGCCATTCGAAAATCAGCACCAGACTTCATAAAAAACCAGGAACCTAATGGCAAGCCAAAAAGGACAAGCATAATTCCAATAACCTTCAATGGATGTAATTTATTCATAAAATAACAATGATTATTCAAAACCTTTATAAAACAAAAAAGGCGGGATTTTTATCCCGCCTTTTTTGTTAAATTAAACCACGATAAGTTTCCTCGTCGTTTTGTATATCTCCAGTAGGCGAGATAGGTTCTGCGTCTTTATCCTTAATCTGTTGCCTCCTTTCTCCCCAAGCTGAGCCTTCTTGCATGAATGCAATAATTGCCCAAACCAAAAGCAAACAAGGAAGTAAAACACTCCACCTCATGCCCTTTACCTCGTGTCCCAAGTGCATAAAAAAGTAAACAATAAAATAAGCTTTATATAGTGATAAAGCACCAATAATTAATGCTGCGGTGATTACTAACCAAGTCCATTTATCTGCTCCTTCAATTAGGTGTCCTTTTCCTAAAAGGGAGATACCTACCTCAATCAAGGTAACAATTGCTAAAAGCCAAAGTCCTTTAATTACAAACTTTTTTGCTTCTTCGTATGATTGATGTGCCATTTTGAAATTCTATTTTTTATTGAGTAGGTGTTATGTGTTTCATAACAACCCTATCATTCTACAATTTATAAAAGGTAAAATACTAAGAATACAAATACCCAAACTAAATCTACAAAGTGCCAGTAAAGTCCAATTTTCTCCACCATTTCGTTACCATTTTTACGATCTACATAAAGACCACTAGCAACATTTAAACAAATGATAAGTAGAAAAACAACTCCTGAAAATACGTGGAACCCGTGAAATCCAGTAATACAAAAGAACAAAGCTCCAAAAGCCTTAGGCCCGAATGACTCTTTAACGATATCACCTCCAGTTGTCTTTATAGCTCCGTTTTGATATTCTCCGCTATGCGCAGTAATTAAATAAGAATCTCCAGGTTCTATACTTTCTCCAGCATAAGATTTATCAAAATGATCTATCTTTTCATAATATCTATTCTCTTCTGTATCAGCATCTGCATCTGGATGCAAATAATAGGTGGCATGCCCCTCATGAGCGACCTCCTTAAAGCCTTCTGACTTTAAATCGGATGCAGACATATACACTCCTGACTCTGTATGAACACCAAAAGGATTTACGTGAATCGTCATTCCTTCTGTATTAATCAAATTATTCCACTCCCATGCCTGACAACCTAGGAATCCTAAACCACCAATAATAGTCATTAGCATCCAAAACACAACCCCTTTAGGATTTTCACGATGTCCTTCTTGTACCGCTCGAACCATGGTAACAGAGCTGATAATTAATAAAAAAGACATAACCGTAACAAAAATCAAGGGCATATCATGAATACCAAAAGGAGCCGTCGCAAAAACAAAATCAGGGACAGGCCAAGTAGGACTACTTACTCGCAAAGCGCCATAAGTAATCAAAAAAGCAGAGAAGGTAAACGCATCCGATAATAGGAAATACCACATCATTAATTTACCATAACTCGCTTTGAACGGGGTTTGTCCCCCTTCCCAAAGATCAGCTTCCGATTCATGAACCTGATGCTCTAATGTAGATGTATCTGCTGCCATTATTTTTAAAGTTGATAATTCAATTTTTCGTAGACCTGAATAATTCGATTAACTATTCAAATCAGTTATCTTATTTCAATGATTTATCCCTGCATTAAAAAGAAACCAATTAAGTATAACCAGAGAAAATCTACAAAATGCCAATATATCAAAGTCAATTCAAATCGCAATTTGCGCTTTTCGGTAACCTTATATTTTAATCCAAAGGAATGGCTAATTGCCACAAATAATACTCCTAGTCCTCCTAAAACATGAGCTGCATGTGTGCCTGAAATTACATAGACAAAATCTCCTGAAGGGTTTCTACCTAAATCAACACCAATCGCCATCAATTCTGTCCATCCATTATATTGAAGGATTAGAAATGATATTCCTAGTAGGAAACTTACAACCAACAACATTTTATAGAGCGCCTCATTACCTTTTTTAAAAGAATAATAAGCCCCCTGCAAAGTCAAACTACTTAATAGAATGACAACTGTATTTATATAAAATAAATTAGGAAGTTGAAACTCTAGCCAATTTCCTGCTGCTTGCCTTACAATATATGCACTTGTAAAACCAGCAAACAACATGACCATTGCAGCAATTCCTGCCCACAAAGCAAATTTCTGTGGATGTATTTTATTTCTTCGAAATTGTTCGTTTTTTAATGCCAACTGCACGTCTCTAACTTTTTTATTAACAAAGATTTTAATTATATTTTATCAAAAAATAAAATAATCAATGTCAATGGTAAATAAAAAAAAGAACTGAACATTAATTGCAAAGCTGATTTCCTTGTATTCTTTCTATATAAATTCAATCCGAACCAAGCATATACAATTGCTAGAATTGTCACCACCATTGAAGAACCAATTCCTGTTAACCCTGAATAGTAAGGTATTAACCCTACAGGAATTAGAAATAATGCATAGATCATAGATTGAAGACCGACTCTTTTGTCTTGTCCTGAAACAAATTGATAACCTGCTTTTTTATAATCTTCATATCCCAACCAACCAATGGCTGCAAAATGAGGAAATTGCCAAAGAAACTGCAACGCAAATAACCCTAATGCTAAGGTAGTTAGCTCTCCTTGAAATGCAACACAGCCAATTAATACTGGAAGTGCACCAGGAAAAGCACCAATTGCAATTGCTGCAGTTGAAACTCGCTTCATTGGTGTATATAAGAAGGCATAACTTAATAATGCCATCATACCAAAAAGAGCAGTCCATGGATTGAAGGAAGCCAGAAAAATAATTCCTGTCAGTCCCATCAAACCAGCAGCCATTACAGCTTCAGAAACACTCATTCGTCCGGTAGCAACTGGTCTGTTTTGAGTTCGCTTCATTAATAAATCATATTCCTTTTCAAGAACTTGATTTAATGCATTTGCAGAACCGGTGATTAGTAAACCACCAAAAGCCAATATTCCTACGTCAAACCAGTTAATATCTCCAGTACAGGCTATTAAAAATGCCAATATAGCTGAGAATACGACGGTTAAGGACAATCTGATTTTTACTAATTCAAGATAATCGTTTACCTTTTGTAAAACGATGGAGCCTTTATTGCTCGATATAGATTTTACTTTACTTGCCACAGATTTCTTTTTTTCAAAGGCGTTGATCATATAGAATTAATGTCCTAAATCACTTTCCCCTTCTGCCAATGGTTCAATCTGAGGAATAAATTCTCTTCCATCCTTTCCATAATCATATGCCCATCGTTGTACAGTAGGAATTTTCCCAGGCCAGTTTCCATGTCCTGTTTTTATAGGAGTCGTCCATTCTAATGTAGTAGCCCCCCAAGGATTCTTGGTAGTCATTTTTCTTCCTTTCCAAATACTGTAAAAGAAATTAATTACAAATAGAACTTGTAATGCAAATACAATAATTGCAGCAACAGTGATAAATTTATTTATTTCAGCAAATTGCCGGAATGTATCGAATTGGTCAAAACTATAATAACGCCTTGGTAAACCTGCTAATCCTAAATAATGCATTGGCCAAAAAATAGCATAAGCACCAACCAATGTTCCCCAAAAGTGGATTTTCCCAAGTGTTTCATTCATAAATCGACCATACATCTTAGGAAACCAGTGGTAGATCCCTGCAAACATTCCAAAAAATGCCGCAATCCCCATTACAATATGAAAATGCGCAATGACAAAATAATTATCATGCATTTGAATATCAATTGCTGAGTTCCCAAGGAAAATACCAGTTAACCCACCTGAGATAAACATGGAAACAAATCCAATTGAGAAAAGAGAGGCAGAATTAAACCTAATGTTCCCTCTATAAACAGTTGTAATCCAATTAAACACTTTGACCGCAGATGGAACTGCAATAATGAGAGTGAAGATTACAAAGAAATTAGAAATGAATGGATTGACACCTGACATAAACATATGGTGCGCCCAAACGATAAATGATAAAAATCCAATCGCTAAAATTGAGTATACCATTGCCTTATATCCAAAGATTGGCTTTCGACAGTGTACAGAAAGAACTTCTGACACTAAACCCATCGCTGGTAATATAATTATATAAACTTCAGGATGACCTAAGAACCAAAATAGGTGCTGGTACAAAATTGCACTTCCTCCAACATTAGGTAAGGCTTCACCTGCAATAAAGATTTCACTTAAATAAAAACTTGTTCCCATCCCTCTATCAAACATCAACAAGAAAAATCCAGAAACTAAAACTGGGAATGATAATAATGCTAAAATTGCCGTAACGAAAAAAGCCCATATAGTAAGTGGCATTCGCCACATGTTCATTCCTTTTGTTCTCAGATTAAGTACAGTAGTGATATAATTAATACCTCCCAACCCTACTGAAATCACAAATAGGACTAAACTTACTAACCATAATGTCATTCCGGCACCAGAACCTGAGGAAGCTTGTGGTAGCACACTTAGGGGAGGATAAGCTGTCCAGCCTCCAGAAAATGGTCCTGTACTCAAAAACATTGAGTAAAACATGACAACACTAGCTAAAAAGAAGAACCAATAGGAAAACATATTTAATAGCGGAGAAGCCATATCCCTTGCACCAATCTGAAGAGGAATAAGTAGATTACTAAAGGTTCCACTCAGACCAGCAGTCAATACAAAGAAGACAATAATTGTCCCGTGCATGGTCACCAGAGCATAATAAAACTCTGGACTCAATGTTCCCATTCCTGTTTCTGCATTAATTTCAATCCATTTTCCAAGAAGTGGTTTCAACCACGCCAAACTCTCTTCAGGAAAACCTAATTGCAGTCTAAAAATAATAGACATCCCAGCACCAATCAAAGCCCAAAACATTCCGGTGATAAGGAATTGCCGACCAATAATTTTGTGATCTTGACTGAAGATGTAGTGCGTAATGAAATTTGACTGATACTTATCCCCATGATGGTGTTCATGAAAGTGATCTTCATAACCAAACTCCTCTATAAGAAGATTATCGTCATAAGGTTTTGCAGGTACTGCAGTCGTTACACTAGACATATAATTAAATTTTGGATTTTTTCTAAAAATGTACTTTAAACTCTTTCTAACTTGTAACCAATCGATCTAATTCTTCTAAACTAAAATAATAAGGAATAATATTCTATTGAGTTAAAATTTTGAATTCAGTTCTTCGATTATTAGCCCTTCCTTCATCTGTATCATTTGAATCAACCGGATTATTCTGGCCATACCCAGCTGATCTAAGTCTTTCCGCTGCTATCCCATTATCAATTAAATAATTATAAACGGAAGCTGCTCGATTTTGAGACAAAAGCATATTTGCATCAGCGGCTCCATTATTATCTGTGTGACCAGCAACTTCGATGGTAACGGCAGAATATTTATTTAAGGCAGTTACTAGATTATCTAATTCATATCTTGACAAAGCAGTTAAGTTAGCAGACCCAGTTTCAAAGTTTACATACTTCAATCGTATGATCTTTTCAGCAGCCTCTTCAGCACTAAGTGCTTTATCAACAGCATCATTGAATTCTTGTTTACGTTGTTGTATTTCAACTCCTAACAATTCATTTTTTCTTGGATCTTCTTCCGTACCTCTAACTGAACTTAAATAGTAGGATTGTTGCTGAGAAACCCAGTCTTTGTATTCATCATCTGAAACGATTCTAACAATCTTTCTCATACTAAAGTGGCCTGAACCGCATAGTTCCATACATGCTAACTCGAAATTAAAAGCTTTCCATAATGGGTCGCTTTCAGGATCACTAGGATCAGATAGGGCTTGATATTCGGGATAGTCTCTCAATCTTTCTCTATATTCTTCAGTTGTAGTATTTGGTGTGAACGTAAAATACGTTGGCATACCTGGCACTGCATCCATTTTTACCCTAAAGTGAGGCAAAGCAAAATTATGCAAAACATCTCTAGAAGTAATCCTAACTCTAACTGATTTGTTCACTGGAAGAACAATTTCTGTAGGTTGAAAATCATCTAGGTTTTTGTCATCCTTCCAGATTTGGCCTAATGGATTAATACCTGTTATTTTTGTATAATCTCTTGCTCCAAGTTTCCCATCTGCACCAGGATATCTAAGATACCAGAGGAATTGAGCACCCGTCGCTTCAATTTCAATGTATTCCTCATTTCCATCAGCATTCAAAACACCAGCATCAATAGGTGTTTGAGATGAAATGGAATTGTCAGGTACATCAGCCATTACGGCATTCCAAGCCACTAATCCCTTAATTACTAAATAACACATTACAATAGCAGGAATAGCTGTCCAGATAATCTCTAATTTATTATCATGAGGCATGAAATCAGCAATTCGTCCCTTCTGACCTCGATATTTATAGGCAAACCAGAATAGAGCAATATGACAAAGAATAAATACAATTCCTGTAAAAACAAGTGTTGTATTAAACATTCCGTCTAATTCCCCTCCATGTGCCGAGGCAGATATGTGAGGCCCATAGCCTAACATCCAGTTTTTAAAACTGTATGCAGACCAAATACAAAAAACGAGAAACAAGATTAGGAAAACCATCATCATAATACCATTACGATTATTAGTTTCTAATTGAACCTCTTCTTGACCTCTAATTTTTGCTGCTAGTTCAGTTACTCTACCTATCTGAACTACGACAACGGCCAACAATAAAACGCTTAAAATTATGATAAGTCCTGTACTCATTTTAAGATTTTACTTTTTTTGTTTAAAAGATTTTCGCAAAAATACAACCAACCCTCATTCAAATCTTTAAAAATTCTTATCAATGATTATTTTGAATAAATCTAAATTAATCTAATTAATGATGTCCCCCTGCTCCACTCAAATCCTGCTGTACCTCATGATGAGTACTTTCCTCTAAATAAGGATCATTCAAAGGAATCAAATCCGCTTTGGCTAATTGAGAATATGCAACAAAAAGGAATAAGCATAAAAATCCAATAAATGTTCCAATTTCAAGAAGCCCAGGAATCGTAAACCCTTCAATAAAACTGCTGGCAGCATGTGCCGCATGATCTCCATGATCTCCATGATCACTTGATTCAGCATGCATATGAGCAACATGTTCGGCTGTTTCTAGTGTGCCAGGTTTGATCATTAGGAAGAAATCCCACCAGTGTCCAAAAAACAAAAGAACAGAAGTAAATATTAATGTACCATATTTTCTTTTAGTGGTATTACGCATCAAAATCAAGAATGGTAGAACAAAGTTAATTATCAAGTTTCCATAAAATAAGACCGGAAATTGATCTATTCTAGTTTTGAAATAGATAGTCTCTTCACCAACATTTGCATACCAAATCAACATATATTGATCAAACCATAAGTAAGTCCAAAAGACACTAAATGCAAACAAAAATTTACCTAAATCATGTAGGTGCTCTTCTGTCACTTGCGTGTAATAACCTTTGGATTTCAAATAGATTAACATCAAAATGGTAAGCGCCGTAGCAGAAACAAACCAACTAGCAGTACTATACCAAGCAAACATTGTACTATACCAATGTGCATCTACCGACATTACCCAAAGCCAAATCATGGCAGCACTACTAAAAGCAGCGATAGGCATAAAGGTAGCACACCAAATTCTTATCTTTCTATGGATACTGTAATCAGCTGTACCCGATCGATCTTCTTCTAGTGAAAGACTTCTTAATTTCATCGCAAAAAATATCCACAATCCTACAACCACTAACGTCCCACCTGTATACCAAGTATTATTCAGGAAGCCTGATTTACCCAGTAAAACACGATCATTAGCAACTTCTGCTGCATCAGCCCAGTGGTACAAATGATGAAAATGAGTTATATTTCCAACACCTAAAATCAATAACAAAATTAAGCCTGGAATTAAGAAGAAAGAATAAGCCTCCCAAATTCTTTTAAACAATACATACCAACCTGCATAAGCAGTTGTAAATGCAGCCAAGACAAAAAGCGAAATGAAAGCAATTCCTGTGAAGAACACAGTATTGTGTAAGAAGTTAGTCCAAAAACGCATGTGTGTATGTCCTTCTGCTATTTGTGCTGGGTCAGCAAACCAAGTAGCAATCATACACAAGACCCCAAGCCCAATACCCGCTAATAAGGTCGTTTTTAATTTTGAATCAAATGTATATTGGTTCATTTTTTAAAATTTCAGATTTTCGTTTAATGATGATTAATGTCCGTGACCCTCGTCACCATCTTCGTTTCCATCATGACTATGATCTCCTTCTGAATGATCGCCATGATCTTCTAAATGAGTTTCGTCACCATCATCATTATGGGAACCACCAACTTCATGTGCCCAATCTTTAAGTGCAGCAAATGGCACCCCAAAATCAGGATTTAAAGTATTTGAATCAGCTGAATATTCTGTTTTAGTTTCTTTTGCTTGAAGAGCTCTTATGTAATGTATTACTTGCCAACGTTCTTCATAGGATAACTTATCCGCATAACCACCCATTACATTTATACCATGCATTATTGAATGGTAATATTGTCCGTTTGAAGCAGCAACATATTCAGGTAATAAAAAATTTCTAGGTTGTGCCGGATATTTAGCGTTCAAATTATCTTCACTTACTAAATAACCATTGCCATCTCCTTTTTCACCATGGCAAATGCCACACATAATATTGTATAAATCTTTACCTCTTTTTAACCCATCTTCAGTTATTGGAAAAGGATTGTAGATTAATTGTGCTGTTGCTTGAGCTCGCCCTGAATCAGAATCCTCAAAATAATATGGTACAAATCCGTTTGGCGCAAACACATCTGCTCCATATTTTTCTAAAGCTGATAATGTGTGTTTAACTGCATCCTGAGCTGAACTAAACTTTCGCCCAGTCGAAGCACCACCTGTAAAGCCTCTAGGCATCGTCCCGGCAACGGGAGTTCGAGGTTGAGACAACTCTCTTCTACCTTTCACACTTTCCTCCTCAAAGGATGAAAGACTATAATCAGTTAAAACATTAGCTTCATAGGCAACTGAGTGAACCATATCTGGAACAAACTCACTACCAGTAGAATTACCTCCTGATTGCTGGCATGAAGTTCCATATAAAACCACTGCAAGCATTAAGGCAAATAATATATTTTTAAAATTCTTCATTTTATTATATTGGCTGAATGAATGACTTGTTAGTTTTATCTACCAAGTCAAATTTACCGTTCAACTAAATCTAGATCGTTTTTGAATTGACTTCAGAAGCACCACTTTCACTGAAAAAGCTTCTTAATTTTTCAATTTCACTTTCACTTTTACCATTTGTTTGAAAAGCAATACAGAATTTATCATCTGTAATCCTGTCATCCAATGTTGGATTATCAACGCCAAACCCTTGACCATTCACAATGTAAAATGAAACAACCATCCCTATTGCACACAATAAAACAGTTAACTCAAATGTCACTGGAATGAACGCAGGTACCGACCAGTATGGTTTACCACCGAAAATGATTGGCCAATCTCTTGTAAATACCCATGACATACCAAAGAAAGCAATAGCCGTCCCAATTGCACCATAAATAAAACCGGCAATGTGCAAACGAGATTCCGCCAAACCTAAAATCGGATCAAGTCCATGAACAGGGAATGGAGTGAATACATCCCAGATATCTAAATGATTTTCTCTGGCTTGTTTTACAGCATCCAAGAGAATTTCATCATCGTCATATAATCCGTAGAGTACTTCTTTATTTTGATCTTTCATCTTTTGATGAATGTTAGTTTTATAATTAATAAACTTAATTTAGTGGGAATGAGAATGAGTTTGTTTCTTAGCATTCTCCCCAACATATTGATCTCCAGCTGTTTTCAAAATAGCTTTAATCTCAGCAGCTGCTACAACCGGTGCAACTCGACAGAAAATTAAATAAAGCACAAAAAATAAACCTATAGTACCTATGAAAATTCCTATCTCAACCCAAGAAGGCCAATAGTAACTCCAGCTTGAAGGCAAGTAATCACGAGCTAGTGTAGTTGGGATTATCACAAATCTTTCAAACCACATTCCGATGTTTACAAAAATAGACATCAAGAAGGTCACCCAAATATTACGACGCATTTTCTTCCACCAGAATATCTGAGGAATGATCAAATTACATCCCATCATTCCGATATAAGACCAAAAATAAGGTCCAGTTGCTCGATTGAAAAAAGCATATTGCTCATAAGTATATTGAGAATACCAAGCAATAAATAACTCAGTCAAATAAGCAGTACCGACAATTGTCCCTGTTAGAAGTATTACCTTATTCATCGACTCAATATGAGCCAATGTGATATAATCGTTTAAGTTTAGAATTTTCCGGGTAATCACCATTAATGTTTGCACCATCGCAAACCCTGAGAATACGGCTCCAGCGACAAAATATGGTGGGAAAATGGTTGTATGCCACCCAGGAATAACCGACGTGGCGAAATCAAAACTTACTATTGTATGCACGGAAAGTACAAGAGGGGTAGCTAATCCAGCCAAGATCAAGGACAAATATTCATGTCTTTGCCAGTGTTTCGCAGAACCAGTCCATCCCATAGACACAAAAGAGTAAATTTTTCTCCTTACTCCTTTTGCTCTATCCCTTACAGATGCTAAATCTGGAACCAAACCTGTATACCAGAATAGTAACGATACGGTGAAATAAGTAGAGATAGCGAATAAATCCCAAAGAAGTGGCGAGTTAAAGTTAACCCACAATGGACCTCTTGTATTGGGATAAGGGAACATGAAAAAGTCAAGCCATGGTCGCCCTGTGTGCGTTGCCGGGAATAAACCCGCACACATTACTGCGAAAATGGTCATTGCTTCAGCCGCTCTGTTTACTCCTGTACGCCATTTTTGACGGAAAAGTAAAAGAATTGCGGAAATTAGAGTTCCTGCATGACCGATTCCAATCCACCAAACGAAGTTGGTAATATCATACCCCCAACCTATTGTTCGGTTAAGATTCCAGGAACCAATTCCTACCCAAAAAGTCCAGATCAGGCAAAATATACCGAAACTCAAAAGAGTAACAGAAAGCAAAAATGCCACAACCCAAGAAAAGTTAGGGGCTTTTTCGGTTGGCCCGATGAGGTCCTCCGTAATGTCGTGATACGTCTTATGGCCTGTGATTAAGGGTTCTCGTATCGAAGATACTGCTGCGCTCATCTTTTTTATTTACAATTGTAATTCTCGAATTAACGAGACAAGTTTTACGAATTAATTTCTTCTTTTGATTGAAAGATTTTCTTTAATCAAATTTTAGCTCAACGCCTCGTCACTATTCAACACTTTAGCTTGATATTTAACTGATGGTTTCGTATTAACCTCGTCCAAGTTGAAATAGGCTAATTCATGACCCATCGCTTTACTGACTGCACTATTTTTATCATTTGTATCACCAAATGTAATGGCTCCAGTAGGACAAGCTGTTTGACATGCTGATTTCACATCTCCATCTCTCAATCTTCTGCCTTCAGCTTTTGCGGCTAATTTCCCTTCCTGGATTCTTTGCACACAGAAAGAACATTTTTCCATTACCCCTCTAGCTCGTACCGTCACATCTGGGTTTAATACCATTCTAGTCAAGTTATCTGCACCAAATGGTAAATCTTCCCCATTTATTTCAGGCTCGTTGATTGGGAACAAATCAGCAGTTGTATAGTCTAACCAATTGAACCGACGAACTTTATAAGGACAGTTATTGGCACAGTAACGAGTACCAATACATCGATTGTAAGCCATTTGGTTTAACCCTTCTGAACTATGGTTAGTAGCAGATACAGGACAAACATTTTCACATGGCGCATTATCACAGTGCTGGCACATCATTGGTTGGTAAACCACTGATGGATTTTCATAGTCTCCATAGAAATATCGATCAATTCTTAACCATGTCATTTCATGGTGTCGGAATACTTCATATTTACCAACTACTGGGACATTATTTTCAGCAACACATGCAACCTGACATGCTCCACAGCCAATACAGGCACTCATGTCTACAGCTAAACCCCAGTGATGTCCTTGATCGTATATTGTCTCTTTGAATTCATCATATGGATAAAGCGTTTGAGAGTTTAGATGCTCTGCATGCTCTCTTTCGTGCTTAATTTTATCAGCTAACTCATCAATTTCATTGAGTGTGCCTTGTCTAATAACCGTTCTGTCTACTAGTAAACCTTGATATCCACGGGCAATGGTAGAAATTGCAAGTTCATCTACATTCACTTTTTCATCATATCCTTCTGCCTCACCTGTGACACCCATTGTGTGGTGATATTGCACACAGGCTAATTCGTCTTCCCCTACTTTTCCAGATGTTTCAGAAACGTTAGCATAATATTGTGTATTTCCATTAGCATCAATACTCAACCATGGATAGACATTCGTACCGATATTTAGACCAGTTTGGTTTCCTATTGTTCTTCCATATCCTACTGCTAATGAAACTACATCATTCATTAAACCAAATGCACGAATACAGGTTACTGTTTCAACTTTTCCATCAATTGTTACATTGATTTTATCAGCAAATCCTTTAATTTCATTACCATTTAATCCAGCAAATTGTCCTTTAGAGTCCCAATGGCGATCACCATCGAAAACAATAGGTATTGCTAAATAATTACCCCAAACACAACGAGTAATTGGATCTGGCATCTCCTGTAACCAAGGGTTTCCAGAGTATTGTCCACCACCTAAATTAACTGTCTCAAAGAAATTTATTTCAAGACCTGTAGTAGGCTTCGATATTTTTGAAGCGGCATTATTTACATTACCAGCAAATGAAACTGGGTAATCGCTTTCTGCATTTTCGTAAACACCATCGTGCAAAACACTATCCCAAAAAGCTTGGAATGAAATAAAATCATTCTGCATCGAGAAAGCGGTTGCTTCCCAATTAGCCTTTAAATAATCATGATAATCCTGCGTATTACCAGCCCAAGTTAAAATTGAAGATTCTGCTTGACGAGTATCAAATAAATTTGATATAGTTGGCTGAACTAAACTATAGTGACCTTTCTTAGCTTCTACATCTCCCCAACTTTCTAAGAAATGATTAGATGGAGCCACATAATCACATAATGCAGTTGTCTCATCAGGTGTTCCTGATAAGGAAACTTTCAAGGCTACTTTCTCAGCTGCAGCAATAAATTTATCCGAATTAGGAAGATCATATGCCGGATTTGCACCCCAAACGATTAAACTGCTCACACCTCCACTCTCCATTTCAGAGATTAATCCTTGAACCTCAGCATCAATTCCTTGTCTTTGGTTAGATGCATTTGCAAAACTTATTGTATTGCCATAACTACCCAACATAGAGTTAATGGCATTCACCAATGTTTGTTCTCCAAAATTGTTGCTTCCACTTACTACTAAACTTTTATTTGGATGAGCTAATAATTCCTTAGCCACAGAAGACATAGAACTAGTTGCCTTAGCATTTAACGTTGGCGCAGCAACTGTAGAGCCTTGAGTTGCTTTTGCTATTTCATTATATAATGTAGCAATTGCAGCCCCCATTTCTGATGGCTTTACTAGAACTCTATTATCAGCATTAGAACCAGTTAATGTCATCGACCCTTCAACTTGAATGTGTCGGGACATTTTCGCTCCTTTAACACCTTTTATCTTTCTACCAGAAGCATAGTCTTTTGCATACTCGACTGGAGAAATCCAAGTTCCTAAAAAGTCCGCTCCAAAACTGACAATAACTTCAGCTTTATTAAACTTATAATTAGGAATTGTTTTCTGACCAAAAGAAGCTTCATTAGCCTGCAATATCGCGGAACTCGATACAGGATCGTAAGTCACTGTTTTTGCGCCTGGATATTTAGCCACGAAGTCCATTACTGCTTTGTGAGCCGTTGGACTCATATTCGTATTCATTACGATACGAGCATTACTTCCAATTCCTCCCATAACTGCCTTATCCAAATCTGCCCAGTTTACGGCTTCCCATCCATCATCTCCTCTCTTTTGGGGCTGTTGGAACCGACTAGTGTCATATAAGCTTAAGACACTTGCCTGCGCTCTGGCACTTGTTCCTCCTTTAGTAATTGAAGAAAGAGTGTTGCCCTCAATTTTGATAGGTCTCCCCTCTCTTGTTTTAACTAAAACAGCACAATAGTCACCGCCATTGACAAAAGATGAAGCATAATAATTAGCAACACCAGGCACAATTGTATCTGGTTTAGTCACATATGGCAATGCTTTCTTTATTGGAATATCACAGCTTGCAGCAACGGTTGCAGCACCGACACTAAAGCCTAGATATTTCAAGAAATCACGACGATTGGACGTTACTTCCATAGAACGGTCATCAGACATTTGTTCTACTATTGGCAACTCCACGAATTCTTTATTTGCGGATTCTAATACTGAAGGGTCGTTAACGAGATGTTCGCCCCCTATCCACACATTATTATTTTTGTTATTTCCCATTTTTAGGAATTACAGTTTAAATTTTCGAATTGAAATTAAATGCGATTTACACATTGTAATATATATGAGGCAGAACCTCTAAACTAAATTAATAGTGACATTTTTGACATTCCAAACCACCAATTTCCTCCACGGTTACCCCTTTTCTTTTCCCTTTCGCCAATTCCTCGTGATAGATTTCAAATGATTTATAGTATTCATTATCAGCAAACTGAACATCAGTTTCACGATGACAATTGATACACCAGCCCATACTCAAAGGAGAGTATTGCTCTACAACTTCCATCGCTTCAACTTTACCATGACATTGTTGACATTCAACTTTACCAACGGTTACGTGTTGGGCGTGATTAAAATAAACATGATCAGGCAAATTATGAATTCTTACCCATTCAATAGGTCCTTGTATTTTATCATCACCATTATCTGGATCCGTTAAAGAGCTAACAATAGCATCCCATTGTTCTTCAATTAATCTTTCTCCTTCTCTATCTAAAGTTGAATTATCTTTCACATATTCATCAGCAATCCACTTCTTGTAGATTTTCTCAATATCTTCTGTCTTCAACTCATCATAGTTTTCGATATACTTATCAGTACTAGGATCATAACCAATTGAAGCGAAAATTTTGGTCAACTCTGCTGTTCCATATGTTGAACCCTTTTCAATTGCCTTGTGACAATTCATACAGGTATTTGCAGCTGGAATTACAGAATGCTTACTTCTTCTAGCTCCATCGTGGCAGTATTTACAATCAATTTTATGTAAACCCGCATGAGTTGCATGAGAAAATTTGATCGGCTGATCAGGTTGATACCCTTGTTGTCTTCCTAAGTTTATGGCATTATTTACGGTCATGAAACCGCCTATCACAATTGCAAGGAAAATAACGAAGCTAACAAATCCTTTAGAAGTTAAGATATCAGAAAGCGTCTTTCTTTGAGCATCTGTATCTCCTTCCTGAACTTGAGACATATAGTTCAAATTCGCAATTATTCTTGCAAGCACTAACGCCAAAAGTCCAAGGATTAAGAAGAGTGCAATGAACATCAATCTGTTATCCTCTCCATCCGCAGCACCAGCAGTTCCAGTTGTATTTTCTACAACCTTAGGCTGCTCTTTCCACTTAGCATCGACATATGCTAATACATTTTCAATTTCTTGATCTGTATAAGCGGGGAAATTATTCATGATGGTAGGACCCCAAGTAGACCATAATTCTTTGGCTCGTGGATGCCCCGCAGAAATCATTGCTTGAGAATTCCGAATCCAAGAATATAAGTCCTCTCTTGGATAATCCGCCCAACGCTCTTCTACACCTCCCAATGCTGGACCGGTAAGGTCTGCTTTCATATCTTTAGCATGACAACTAGCACATTGGTTGATAAAAAGCGTTTTTCCCGCATTTAAATCCGCCTCTTGTGCAGATAGGGAAAAAGTAAGGCAAGTAAAAAAGAGTATTAGAAATTTGAAGTACAGTAGTTTATTTGTCATTCCAATTTTAGTTTTGTGTTGCCGTTTTTGACAAAAACGTGACACCCTATTTGAAATCGCCGCAAAGATAGTATTCAGTCAATATTTTTTGCAACAATTTTATTCGGCAAATTTTATTTAGATGATTTCTAAATAACTTAAAACTTTTTTAACACTTAATTCAAAAAAAAAACAACCATAACTATTTGAATTAGAGCATCTTAAAATTTTTAAATCAACTAATTTAATTAAAAAAATTTTAGAAAATAAAGTTTTCCACAGCAAAAAAAAATACAAAAACGACTATTTTGAATACAAATCATTCCTGAATTTATCAATATTCCCTTCAACGTAATCAAAACTTTATTCTTCTAAACAATATGTTGTCATGCCTAATAAATAATTCAGCTTTTCTGATAGGTGAGACAAAATCCTCAAGATTCCGACTAATTCAGAAATACTAAACGGCTACTTTTGCACGAATATGAGGGTGTGGATGATAATCGATTAATTCAAAGTCTTCAAAACTAAAATTGAAGATATCTTTTACGTTGGGATTGATTTTAATGGAAGGTAAATTTCGCACTTCTCTTGTCAATTGTAATTGTGCTTGTTCTAGATGATTATTATATAAGTGTACATCACCAAAAGTGTGAACAAATTCACCTAGTTTTAAATCACAAACTTGCGCAACCATCATTGTCAATAATGCGTAGGAAGCAATATTAAATGGCACCCCTAAAAACACATCTGCCGATCGTTGATAAAGTTGACAAGACAATTTCCCATCAGCAACATAAAACTGAAACAATGCATGACATGGACTTAATGCCATATTAGGTAAATCACCAGGATTCCATGCACTAACAATGATGCGTCTTGAATCAGGGTTATTATTTAATTGTTCAATAACTTGTTCGATCTGATTAATCGTTTCGCCTCTTGAATTTTCCCAAGCGATCCATTGTTTTCCATAAACAGGTCCTAAATCTCCATTCTCATCGGCCCATTCATTCCAAATTCTAACACCATTCTCTTGGAGGTATTTAACATTGGTATCCCCTTTTAAAAACCAAAGCAATTCATGTATGATCGATTTCAAATGCAATTTTTTAGTTGTCAGCATTGGAAATCCATTTTCTAAATCAAATCTCATTTGATAACCAAACACACTCAATGTGCCTGTTCCAGTTCGATCTCCCTTTTCCGCTCCATTCTCTAGAACATGACTGAGTAATTTTAAATATTGCTTCATTGAAAATGAATTTTTCGGTTGTTTCTGGTTTTAAGAAAATAATTATTGAAAGGAACTTGGACAAAATAAATTTCCACACAGCATTTTTTCAATAGTGACCGTTATGTAATTTATATAAATCAAGCCTCAATATATATTTATTTGGCGAAGATAGTCCACACCTAAATTTCACCCTCCATTTTATTCATAAAAGATTTCCACAAAAAAAAGGTGTGTGCAATGAATTACAAAATAGAATGCAATAGTATCTTTTTCTTATTGATACTTTTCCTTCCTGAATTATCCTATTCCCAAAATTGGCAATTTAAAAAAGAGGAAAATGGAATTCGAGTCTATACTCGTGCTATTCAAAATACAAATAATAAACTAAAAGAATTAAAAATCACACACACTTTCAAGGGGCACTTGAACGCAGTGGCGACAGTTTTGGCAGATGTTTCAGCCTACCCTAATTGGGTTTATAAGTGTTCAAGCTCAAAAACCCTTAAAGCAAATAATGATTGGGATATTTACTTTTATTCTGAGACCGAACTTCCATGGCCTTTGCAAAACAGAGATGTGGTTCTACATTCTATAATGTATCTAGATGATCAAAATGGTGCCTTAATCTCCGAATCTCGATCAATTTCAGGAATGGAAAAGATACAAAAGGGTATTATTAGAGTCCCTAAGTTACATTCCACCTGGACATTTGAACCCATAGAAAATGGTTTTATACAAATGACTTACCTATTGAATTCTGAACCAGGGGGAAATATTCCAGATTGGTTAGTAAATTTGGCCATTGATGAAGGGCCGATCCAAACAATCAAGGCTTTTTTGTCATTATTAGATGCGGCTAAATATCATTATGTGAATCAATCTCAGATAACGATTCCCATTGGACGACAATAAATTCAATATATACCAAGATAAGATCAATGAAATCTTTTGCCCTATTATTAACCCTTTTTCTATTTCCAAATCTATTCTTTTGCCAGTCTACAGATTGGGTTTTATCAAGTCAAGAAGATGAAATGGAAGTATATTACAGAGATGGAGAACAGTCCAAAATAAAAGAATTGAAATTTACATTCAAGGTTGAATCTTCTCTTTCTTCCATAGTTGCTTTATTAGATGATGTCCAAAACTATTCAAAATGGGTTTATAAATTAGACGAGGCTAAAATAATAGATAAAATAAGTGATAAAGAAATGTACTATTATAATGTTGTAGACTTTCCTTGGCCATTGAATGACAGGGACATGATCACACATACTCGTATTTTTCAAGATCCAACTACTAAAGTTGTCACCTCTCATTCTTTAGGTGCTCCTTACCTTTTAAAAGAAAAGGAAGAAATGGTTAGAATAAAAACCTTGGAGATAAAATATATAATGAAGCCTAATTTTGATGGATCTGTGACCATCGACTATTATTTAAAATCAGATCCAGCCGGAAATTTGCCTGCATGGATTATCAACCTAGCATTAGCTTATGGACCATCTGAATCGATAAAAGAATTCAAAAAATTATTAGCAGAGGAACCCTATAAAAGTGCTGCTCTTCCTCATATTTTAGAACCATAATAGTTGGTTATAATAATTAGTTGCCGGTCAAAATCAGGCAAGAAGGCAATTGTTTTGGAACATTCGAATTTAACCTTTGTTTGAATGAAATAATAAATAATTAGTAACCGCAAATTTCAAATATGTCCTATAAAAGTCTCAAAGCTGCAGCTATTGATTTAGAAAAACATGGTAAGCTCATTAGAATAAAAAGTGAAGTTGATCCAGACCTTGAAATAGCCGAAATTCATCGAAGAGCATTTGAAAAAAAAGGTCCAGCATTATTATTTGAAAATGTAAAAGGTAGCCCGTTTCCAGCACTCTCCAATTTATATGGCACCAAAGAACGTACAGACTTTCTCTTTCGTAAAACCCTAAAAAAAGTTCAAAAAATCACTGAGCTTAAAGCGGATCCAATGAGAGCATTAAAAAATCCACTAAAATATTTTTCCGCTCCGGCAACCGCCTTAACCGCACTACCCAAAAAGAAGTTTTTTCCCTCTCCTATTTTGTTTGGTAAAACAACCATTGACCAATTGCCTTTAGTTAAATCTTGGCCTATGGATGGAGGTGCATTCATTACACTACCACAAGTGTTTTCCTTACCTCCAAAGGATAACAATATTATGCATTCTAATTTGGGCATGTACCGTATACAACTAACTGGTAATGAATATAATACAAACAAAGAAATAGGACTCCACTATCAATTGCACAGAGGTATAGGTGTCCATCATTCAGATTATAATAAAAGTGATGAACCATTTCGCGTAAGCGTTTTCGTTGGAGGCCCTCCTTCTCATGCTTTTTCGGCAATTATGCCAATGCCGGAAGGAATTTCGGAATTGACATTCGCAGGGATGTTGAATAACCGACGCTTTCGTTATACCCGTCAAAATGGACATATTCTTTCTTCTGATGCTGATTTTTGTATCACTGGAATTATCAGGAAAGGAGAAAAAAAACCAGAAGGCCCATTCGGAGATCATTTGGGTTATTATAGTCTCGCTCATGATTTTCCAGTTATGGAAGTCGAAAATGTTTATCATCGAAAGGATGCAATTTGGCACTTTACCGTAGTGGGAAGACCACCCGCAGAAGATAGCAGTTTTGGTTATTTGATTCATAAGTTAGTCGAACCACTTTTGGCGGGAGAATTTCCTGGAGTTCACGAAATCAACGCAGTGGATGAAGCAGGAGTGCATCCACTTTTATTAGCGATCGGGAGCGAACGATATATGCCATTTCGAGAGCGAAAACCTGAAGAAATATTAACGCAAGCCAATCACATATTAGGTAAAGGACAAACCTCTCTTGCCAAGTTTCTTATTATCGCAGCAAAAGGAGATGATGAGCATTTGAATACGCATGACTATCCCTATTTTTTCAACCATATATTAGAAAGAGTTGATTGGACTCGAGACCTCCATTTTCAGACAAAAACAACTATCGACACCCTAGATTATTCTGGGTCAGGTTGGAATGAAGGTTCTAAAGTAGTCATCGGGTGTTGTGGAGATAAAAGGCGGGAATTAAAGGCAGAATTACCGGCAAACTTTAAATTACCCAATGGATTCTCAAATCCAAAATTTGTCCAAAAAGGTATCCTTGCTATTTCAGGAAATAAATTTGAAAACGAATCAAACTATGCCGATGTAAAGACATTAACAAAAGGTCTTCAAGGCATTGATTTACAGCATATTCCCTTGATACTTTTGGTAGATGACGCTTCATTTATTGCAGCCGATATCGGCAATTTTTTGTGGGCAACTTTTACACGAGCCAACCCTTCCCATGATATCCATGGAGTGGATTCCTTTTTTGAGAATAAACATTGGGGATGCCGAGGACCATTAGTCATCGATGCACGGATAAAACCACATCATGCCCCACCATTAATAACAGATAAAAAGGTAGATTTGAAAGTTGATAAATTATTCTCAAAGGGAGGAGAACTGTACGGATTAATTTAGTTTAAAAAATCTAATCATACTGTCAAACTCCTATCTAAATAAAGGTGTTTCCAAAAGAAGAAATAACTTTTAATTTCAAAAAATGATCATTAACATACCCACTTCTCAACAAAAAAGGCTCGTAATTATTGGCGGAGGCTTTGCCGGCTTGACGTTGGCACAAAAATTAGCAAAGTCAGATCTTCAAATTGTCCTACTCGATAAAAATAATTACCATCAATTTCAACCCTTATTCTACCAAGTTGCAATGGCTGGACTTGAGCCTAGTTCTATCTCCTTTCCATTAAGAAAGACGTTTCAAAACTCTAAAAATGTTTTTATTCGAGTTACTGAAGTGGAAGAAGTGGATACCCAAAAAAATGAAATCCATACTTCTATAGGTAGCCTCGCTTATGATTACTTAGTGCTGGCTATCGGTGCTGATACCAATTTTTTCGGAAACGAAAGACTAGCAGAAAAGACCATTCCTATGAAATCCGTTTCAGAGGCACTTTTCCTAAGAAATGCAATTTTGGAAGATTACGAAAAAGCCTTATCAACAGCAAATTATGATGATCGTCAAGGACTAATTGATATTGTTATTGTAGGAGGAGGTCCTACCGGTGTCGAAGTCGCTGGTGCCTTGGCAGAAATGAAAAAATATGTATTACCCAAAGATTATAGAGAATTAGATTGTGACGAAGTCGATATTCATTTACTCCAAGGAAGCGATTGCCTACTAAAAGGAATGTCTTCAGAAGCATCGGAGTCTGCCTATAAATTTCTGACTGATTTAGGTGTTGATGTCAAACTCAATGTCAGAGTTACAGATTATGACGGCGAATATGTGCATACAAAAGATGGGACAAAAATTCGGGCAGATAAAGTAATATGGGCAGCTGGAATTACAGGAAATAAAATAAAAGGCTTGCCAAAGGAATCAATGACTTGGGGGAATAGAATTTTGGTGAATCGATTCAACCAAATAAAAGGCTTTGAAAATATTTATGCGATTGGTGATATTGCATTTATGACAGAAGAAGCATATCCCCAAGGTCATCCCCAAGTTGCCCAGGTAGCAATTCAACAGGCTAAAAAATTAGGGAAAAACTTGCCAAAAATAATTCAGGACAAAACGCCTAAACCCTTTTCTTATAATGATTTGGGTAGTATGGCAACCATTGGGAGGCATAGAGCTGTCGTAGATTTACCCAAATGGAAATTTCAAGGATTTTTTGCGTGGATGATTTGGCTTGGTGTTCACTTATTCCAATTAATCGGCGTGAAAAATAGACTTTTTGTATTTATTAATTGGCTTTGGAATTACTTAACTTATGACCAATCCTTGAGGCTGATTATTCGTCCTAAAGTCAAGAAAGAAACCAGCTTAGAAAATTCAAAGGCTCAAAATTGATCAAGATATTTGCTCCATTTTAAACCTTTGAATTCCCCATTAATTAGGTTTTACACCCTACTTTACGCTTACTTCTTCGGCGGCTTCCCATTAAACCATTATCCAAAAAATTATAGGAGGCAGTTACGCCAAAGATAAAATACCAATCATTTCGTGCGTCATCTCCTCTTACAGTTCCTGTAGGAACCGAAATTGGATCGCCACCTGACAGTTCTCCTGTTCGATTGCCTAAAGCTGCAGCTAATTCACCATTTCCCGCCAATAATTCTGAATATTCTACATAAGTTCCACTAACATCATCTAGATAATCTGAAAACGTTCTTCTAGCACCTAATTCAATACCTAAATTTAGTTGATCCGTTAAAGCATATTTAAATCCAATTCCAAAGGGAATAGATAAAGTAGTTTTACTATAAGCTTGTCGTTCAGGATATTGAGAAAGTCCTTGACCTTCAGTACCTAATGGCTGAAGGGCAACCCATTCATCATTATATTTTGCTTTAGGATTAAACATAGTAGCTGCCAAACCCACAAATAAATAAGGAGAAAATACTTTTGATAAGCCATAAGGTTGATAACCTGAGAGATTAAATTCTCCACTAATGCCAAATTCTAATAAAGTAGACTTAAAACTTAAGTTTCTCGATACTATTTGCTCATCGTCTGCATTCTCATCAGCCCCAGCTATACTTGCGTAATTACCGGATAAACGCACAGCTACATAATCGTTAACATTATATTTTCCAAATGCTCCAAATGCAGGCCTAGTCTCTTTCACATAGACCTTTCTTGAATTACGAGCAAGATCACCAATATAATTTGAAGCCCCTACCATAATACCAGCTTCAAAGTGCTGAGCGAAAATGGAAAGTGGCAACAAAGTCAAAAAAACAAAAAGGAATCGTTTCATTATTTCTTTATTTAATATTTGTGCAAAGATAAGGTCAAATTTTTGGAGGGTCGATCTAATAACGTTGGTAATATGAAAAAGCGTCATTTTTCATTCATAAAATTTCTAGAAAAACGAGAAAAATGCATTGAACTATGTTTGAATTAATTTTCCCGGCTGGCAAAACACAAAATAGCATGCTCATGGTTAGATAATGGGGTAAAACAATCTGTATAGGAAGCAATATTTGTAGGACAAATCCTCAAAAAAAACGCTGAGAACCCAACTGGATAATCAGCGTTTTTTTCTTTTTGGAATGCAGATGAGCTTAGAATCGTGCCGTTAAACCAAGCATTACATTCAATCCATAAGTTGGATAATAACGCCATCGTTGCCGTTTGTTATCTAATAAGTTATTGACATCGAAAAATGCACCAATATTTTCAGTGAATAAATATTCTGCACCTAAACTAAGATCAAAAAGAGAGTTTAGATTATCAGAAGTTCCATCAGCTAGCTTGTAGGGTACACCATTCTCCACAAAAACTTGAGTTTTAACTCGCAGTTTATCCTCAAGGAGTTTGACAATTAACGCACTATTGATTTCTAAAGCAGGCAAATGCCAAGCTTTAATTTCAGTATCCATATCATAAATATTATAATTTGCGGTACCGATCAACTCAATTGTCTTTGTAATATTCGCTTTCAAAGAACCACCTATAGATAAAATATTTCCATTGTCATATACTGGTTTGAAAGTCCTTTGCAAAGGATCCGGTGGCATATCATCTACCTGAAACAACGCCAAACTATCCACAGTTCTGAATCCTACTTTTGCTTGATATTCAATGATCTTGATATTTCCTTTTATTCCTCCATAATATTCGAAATATTTGGTATTCTTCAAACTCAATGTCGGGGATCGATAAGAAACAAAAGGATTATAATCTGTGAGTGAACGATAAGTGTTTTTCTGTAAATCTCCTTTAGCACCAGCAAAAATCGCCAACTCACTTCCAGTCACATTTACAATTGCCTCTATATCCGGGAAAAACTGAAACTCATCATTATTAGCCACTAAATTCATCCCAATTTTTGCATTAAAAATATCTCCATGATAAGTAAAAGCAGGCTGCAAATAATAGTTATTAAGTTTTTGCTTAACAGTATCTTTATACGTAGTAAAGTCGGCTGCTATATTGAAATCAAACGAATGCGTGCCACCAATCCATTTAGTAGCATCTATATATAAATTCATTCCAGTTTCTTTACTCGCAAATTTATCTTGCAAATTGTAGAAGTCAAATCCTGCCGAATAATTGATATCCCCAACATTCTCTACTCCATTAAAGATATTAGCACCAATATCGATGGTATTAAAATATTGTTGAACATCATTTTCGTCAATTCCAGTTAAACCGCTATCATCAAAATTATAACCGTAGTAATGAAACTTATCCGAAGAATAATCAACCTTACCAGCCACTGCAAAACCCTGATCTAAATAATAGGTACCATTCGCACCAACATTAACATTTCTAAACTTTTGATTCTCTATATCATCTCCAGTAAAATTCCCTAAATGATATTTCAAATTTAATCCAACATCATATTTCCCATCTACAAATTTTCCATAATAACCTTCTCCTAGAAAACTCGTTGGTAAACCAGCCCCTATCTTTAAATAGGCATCATAAATATTGGGCAACGCATCTGGTCTCATCGCCAAAGGTCGAATTTTTGGTGCAGGATAATCCACTTCCAATTGATGCGTTTGAGGGATTTGATATTGTTGTAGCTGTGTGGAAGTATCTAATGGTGGCAATTCTGGGTCAATTGGAACTTTCTCAGTCTCTTCCAATGTTGCCTCAAAATTTTTGATTACTTCAACTTGTTCTGTTGGCAAATCTACCTGAGCTTGAATCTGAATTGAAATGAAAATTGTCAAACAAGCGGTTATTAATTTTATATTTTTCATTCTCTTTTTTTGTTAATTTGAAAATTATTTACTCAACTCTCTTAAAGGTGCTTATTAAGAACTACCAATGAAGACACCTTTCATTTAGATAAATTAATTCCCTCCATCATCTTCAATTAAGAACTTTCCGTCATCAGTTCCTCTATCCAATCTACTTGAAGCAGCCGATTGTTGCTCCAATCTTTGTAGTTTGGCTTTAGCTATATTTATCAATTCTTGGTCACCATCATAATTTTCAATCAAAGCTTCTAATGCAGCTTTAGCATTAAACAAATCGTTTTGTTCAGCGAAAATATCTGACAAAAGAATCACAGACTTTGCGACCCAATATGGGAAGCTTGAACTTTCTTTATTCGCATTAATACACATCTCTTTGGCAGTTTCTAGGTTCCGCTGTGTATATTGGATATAAGCTATAAGGTACCGGGCTTCTGCAGTTTGCTCATTGTCACTTTGTTTCACTACTTTTCGCAATGCACTCAAAGCTGTGTTATAATCCTTCTCATCAAAAGCTACCTTACCTAAGTAGAAATTAGCAGTAGATATTTGCTCTTGATTAGCCGATGGATTTTGAGCAACTTTTCTTGCCAATTTAGCCACAGCGGAAGTATTATTGGTTCTATATGCCGAGCGTAAACCACCTAGTTGAGCCTCGAAACGCATATCAGCTGTAGTCGCCTCTGTTTCCAATTTTGAATAATATTCATAAGCTTTTTCAAAATTTTGCTCATTGTGGTAAGCAATAATCGCTGCTTTTTCGAGTGCTTTTACATAATACCGACTTTGTCCTTTTCTTACTACCCAATCATAATCCGCCAATGCTTTTGTATAGTTTTTTAAAACCGTGTAGGACTCACCTCTGTGATAATAAGCGACCAACAAGTTTCGACCATTTGGAAATTTTCGAATATAATCTGTAAAACCATCAATCGCCCGATTGTAATTGCCATTTTCAAAGGCAGACTCGGCAGCTTTAAAATTCAATGTATCTCTTGAATAATTGTCCATCTTGTAACCAGGAACAGTCTCCAAAAAGGATGCATAACCATCAGGATCTCCCAAATCGTCAATATATATTTCTTCTAAAGCAGTTAAAGCTGCATTTGCTTCACCAGCAGATGGGTTATTGGCAAAAATTTGTTTGTAATAATTCACCGCCGTTTGCATACTTCCTTGATTGTAAGTTATCAACCCAAGCCTCAATAATGAAGGGTTCACAAGGTTTGAACCTCGATAGTTCGCCACCAAATCTTTCAATGGCTTAATAGCCTTATTGTATTGATTAATGTCTTGATAGGTGATACCTAGCTGAAAAAGTGCATCGTCAGCATAGTCAGAGTTTGGATGATTATCTACCAAATTCTCTAAAGCTATTATTTTTTCAGTTGTTCTTTTCCGAAGTCCTTCAATCAATGCTTTTTGGAATATGGCATACTCAAAACCTGCATACCCTCCATTGATAGCCGCATTATAAAATTTAACGGCTTCACTATATTTATTCCTTTTAAATAGGCAATCTCCTGCTCTCAATGTCGCATCACCTAACACATCTTCTTTAACCATCCGATTTCTAATAAACATAGAATTTCGTTTAATTCCAGCAACAGCATCTTGAAAATAACCTAAAGCAGAATTATAGTTTTTCTGTTTTAGATAATTATAACCCTGTAGATAGTTAGCTGTAAAAACAGAAGATTCGTCTGGTAAATCTTTAATACTTTTTGCTAAAGTTAAGAACTGCCCTAACTGACGTTTACTTTCATCAAATTGCTTTTTGTCATGGGCGATATCTCCCATCCAATAAGTCGCCAATGCTTTAAATTTTTTGTCTATTGGTGTATCTAGAGATTTTTGGAAGTGCCTTTTTGCTTCATCAAATTTTCCTTCTTTGTACAATTGCTGTCCACGGTAATATGCAACTTGTTGATAGGCTTCTCTTAATTGAGGTGTTTTATTGGGCATATCTTCCAATATCTTTAAAGCTCTTGCATAATCTCTAGTATTCAAGAAAATATCACTCAAAAGCTCTTGAGCTTCCATATAATATTTTGAACCAGGCTTAAATTTTTGAAGACTTACCAAAGCATCCCGATCATATTTTAATTCATAGGACAATTTCGCAAAATTGAAAAGGGCATCTTCTTTAATGTTTGTATCAAAATCCATTCTAGAAGCTTTTCCAAAAGCATTCCTGGCCGCGGATTTGTTACCCGTTTTCAAGTACGCATCTCCCAAATAAAATAAAGCGTACTGAACCATCTCACTATCTTCAGATTCTAATTGCTGAAGGTTTTTAATAGCTTTGTCATATTGTCCAACGGAGTATTGGGTATACCCGATTTGATAAAATTCTTCAGCTTTCAGTTTTCCTGAACGTTCCGCATATTCCTCTAAGAATGGTAAAGCCTCAGTATAGCTTCCTTGTTCAAAATAGGATTGTCCAACCAATTGATTAATCTCCTTCTTTCGTCGAACTTGAGGATCTTTTAATTTTGGTTCTCCATAAGCGACCACTTGATCAAAATCCCCTTCTGCAAAATAGATTTGAGTAATATAGTATGGGACATGAGCCTTATATTTTTTTGATCGTTCAACCAATCGAAAAGATTGAACTGCTTGCTCATAATTGCCAAGAAAAAATTCACACAAACCAAAATAGTAGTTCGTCGGATAATAGTATTGGTTTTCAATAGCTTTTACTTCAGTGAAATTATTTTTTGCTTCACTAAATTTTTTCTTAACAAAAAAGGAATAGCCCATTTTAAAACGAACCTCAGATCTTTGTTCTTCCGTCAATTCCCAGGATGGGATTTGAGAAAAGAACTCTATTGCTTTATCATATTTTTTCGCATTATAGAAATAGTTGGCAACCTCAATTAATGCTTGATTAGCAATAGGATCAGGCTGATATTTCCGGATAAAATCAAGAATGAGTTTTTCTCCATCTGGCCAATCTAACCGTACGGCACCTTTCGCATACCCTAATTCTGCTCTAGTCCTAAGCATTTTTGATTCCGGTTCATTGGCAGGAAGCAATAGAACCATGGCTTTTTTGTATTCTTTAATCGCAGCCGAATATAAACCTTTGTCATAAAATTCTTCGCCGGCTTTATATGCCAAATTCGCCTCTGTAAATACTGTCGTTTTTTGTGCAAAAGAAACAGCACTTATACAAGTCATCGCTAGCAAAAACATTATTTTATTAAACTTCATCTTAGAATGGTTTTGTGTTTCGCTTAAAGAGTAGATTATAACAATGTATGAAGTACAAGCTAAAACCTATAAACTTTTGCCCTTAGCCTGTGTGCGGTGAAATTATAAAAATTTTAACAGACAAGGACGAGTTTAAGGATCTCTTACCTTTTCAATTTTGATAGCAATAAACTTCTGCTACCATTTGGGTAAATTAAATAATCAAGAAAATCATACTTCACATTTTAGGTACATTTCTTTGATCCAAGTTCATTTCTTTAACTGAAAAACTAAATCTACAAGGACTTTAGGATAGGCATACTAATTGTACCATATTTTTACTATGTCACAAATCATTAAAATTTCAAAAATAAATGCTATTCTCAAAAATTACTTTTGATCCAATAGGAAATTGGAAACAATAATTTAATTAAACGATATAATTTCCTTAAAAATTACTTGTTCTCTAAAATTCTAAAAAACATTACACTTCTATTGACTCCAATGCATTTTTGTTTGAATAAAATGATAGAAAATTCGGCTAAAGATAAATTCCTCTCCTATTATTCTTACTATAAAAGAAGGTCCCATGCAATTAATCGAATCGAATTCAATAAAATTTAGTCCTCAAGAAAACATCATAAAGGATAAGCTGTACTTATCCATTAATCAGGAAAATGCTATAGCAATAGCCATCGTTGATGAAGAATTGCGATTTGTAACAGCAAATACAGCTTTCTGTCGTCTACTAGAAATTCCGGAAGGAAACTACCTGAATAATCGTCATATTTCAATTCTTCCCTTTTCCAAAGATTCTAGCTTTAATTATTTAATTGAGGGATTGGTAACCAATAGACTCCCAAAATTTGAAATAGATACATCTTTCAATACTTTAAAAAATAACAGCAAATTCTTAAAACTAAAAATGAACAGTTTTAAAGAAGAGGGAATTTTTTCAGGTGGAGTTCTATACCTTGAGGATATCACCCAAATAAAGGAAAAAATAATATTACTTGAAAAAAATAATAAAGATCTAAAACAAAAAAATAAAATCTTAACTAAACAAATTTCCTCCAATTTACAATTAGAAAATTTTGCTCATCTAGTTGCTCATGATATGCAAGAGCCTTTGAGGATGATTGGAAGCTTTTCCCAGTTACTTGAAAAAAGGTATAAAAATCATCTTGATGAATCAGCTAAAGAGTATTTAAGTTTTATCGTTGGTGGAGTTAATAATTTGAATGAACTTATCCATGGTTTACTATCATATTCCATACTTGACAAAGTAGAACACAAAGTGATTGCTTTGAATCCAAAAAACATTAACTTCATAATTTCCAGTATTTTACACAAAAAATTGGAAGAAAAAAACATACATTTTAGCATCGAAAGTATGCCAGATATCATTTTTGGGGTAAAAAATAAAATTAATCTTTTGTTTACTCACCTCATCACTAATGCAATAAAGTTTTCGAGAAAGGAAATTGATTCTTTCATCAAAATTCGTGGGTGGGCGGAAGCTGATTGCTGGAAATTTGAACTAGAAGATAATGGGATAGGGATAGAAGAAGGTTACAATGAGACTATATTTCTCCTATTCAAAAGATTGCACCCAAAAAATGAATATTCAGGTTCAGGAATCGGATTGGCAATTTGCAAAAAAGTAGTAGAACAGCATGGAGGAAAGCTTTCCGTAAAATCAAAAGTAGACCGTGGATCTACGTTCACATTTTCTATTTCAAAAAATATCAATTAGAACTAATTAGTCAGGATTTTAATCTATCAACTTAATCACAGTATAAACACCCAAACCATTTTCCCTAAATTTATTTGATAGGGAAGTTTTTCATTTTCGGATAATTCGCGCATAAAAACAAAAGGTTCACTTCGAAAGAAGGAACCTTTTGTCAATTTTATGTTTGAGCAATAGTTATCTTAACAAAGTCACATCTCCTTCAAATATCTCCACTACTCCATCGATAAATTCGATTTCTGCAAACCAAACAAACACGGCAGGATTCAACTCTTCTCCCCTATGCAAACCATCCCAACCGGCAGCTGGATCATTCGGGTCAAAATCTGTGTATTCCCATACAGTTTCTCCCCAACGATTGAAGACTAAGAAAGAATTAATTTTCTTGACACTCGACCCAGCATATATTTCAAATTTGTCATTAGCACCATCTCCATTAGGGGAGAAAGCATTAGGGACATATACTGGGCGATCTTTTTTGACTAAAATTTTCAAATTATCATTATCAGTACATTGTCCCTCTTGAACAGTCAAAGAAATAGTCATTTCTTCAAAGGGACTCATATAAAATGATGGACAAGTATCGCAAGGAATGGCTTCTGCTGGAGTCCAAATCACTGCATCCAAAGAATCAAATGGTAAATTAACTTGAACTGAGATCAAGACACTATCACCGAGTTGAATGATTGGATTATTTGGATCATCAAAGCCTCCGATAATTTCTACATTTAACTCATCCGGTTGCTCAACAATAACCGTTTGTTCCGTTTCACAACCTTTCGAATCTCTACAAACAATTACATATTGCCCAGCACTCAAATCTGTGAAAATTGTTAAAGTTGAAAAATCGCCACCATTGAAGGAACATTCATATGGCGGTGAACCACCTGAAATTGGTCCGACAGATATAAATCCATCTGCAGCACCAAAACAACTCAAATCAGAAATTGAAATACTTGGTATAGGTGCAGAATTATCTATTGAAATAACAACTTCATCTGTACTCGAACAACCTGTCAATGTATTTGTAACGGTAAGGGTATAGGTACCAGCTTCTGTAGTCGTCGGAAACCCATCTGTTGGATCAGAAACGTTTCCACCTACCCATTCATAAACAAAATCACCTTGACTAGAACTACCTCCAAGCTCACCAATCAAATCATTACAAGTAAGCGTTTGATCTTGCCCCGCATCTGCTATTGGTAAAGGATGAATAACCACTTGAGCTTGAGAAACAACTTCAGGACAAGGTGTCGCGGGAGTAACGGTATAAGTAAAAGTATACGTTCCTGCGGGTCTCCCAAATGTATTGAAGACATTCCCAATAGTTACGCCATTGCCATCTTTCCAAACACCTCCAGCATCTTGATTTGTCAATAGATCATTCAAATCAATATCCTGATCATCAGCTTCACAAAGTTCAAACGCATCCATTTCTTGACCTGAATCCCCAGGAATACTAATGTCAATTGCAACATTCCCAACAGCGGTATTAAAACACTGAACAGTTTGGGAAACAAGAGATGTTACCGATATCAAATTAAAATCTAGTGGCGTATTTGGTGTAAAAGTCAAAGTGGTATCTCCACTATAAACTACTAATGTTTTTGTGGTGCCGTTTTCTGTGTAATCAATAGCATACGGAGGAACCCCCATCATGCTAAATAAAACATCGGTAGATTCTCCTTCACAAATAGTCGTTGTACCTGAAATGCTAACCTCAGGAGTCGGATACCAAAAAACAGGAGTACAATTACTCGTCAAAAAACAATCATCATCTGGATCAGGACTTCCGGTTCCATCATCATCACCTGCAGCTGCACAGATATAATAAGTAATTCCAGAAATCATGTTTCCTGAATCAAAATTGAAAGTAGGCGCATCATTATATGCTATCGCAGTTTCATAGCTTCCTGACGGAGAGGTTTGTAAATAGAATCCTAAAGCATCATTGTTGTCTAAAATTTCATCACCATTATGTATCGCCGTTATTGGATCAACATCACAGGCTGTACCTAAGTTATTAACCATAGAACCTGGAAGTGTGATACAAGAACAAGTAGGTGCAGATCCCATCGCGAATACGGGCCCACAACCATTAGCATCATCTACTTCAAAAACAAAATCACTGGCAATATCAATAGGATTACTAGTAAACATACCTCCAGTTAATGTACCTGAAAGTGGTGGATTAATCGTAAACATAGAATTCAGAGATTGAATTTCAAATGTCACGGTATAAGCTGTATTCGTTGAATTACATTGAGACAAAATATTTGAAATTATTGGCGGATTATTTACCAAAACTGAAGCTGCCCCAGATACACTTCCATCACAATTCGCATCATCAACTGTCAACAAAACATACTCATTGGATGTAACTGGAGAAACAGGAATATTTAATACATCGTTACTCGTAATTTCTGTTTCAATTGCCCCTGTATTTACGTTCTCATAAGTAATTGTAAAAGGTGCTGTACCAATTAGATTAATAACCAAATCAGTAGTTTCGCCATTGCAAATAGTTGTCGTCCCAGCTAAAGTCGCTGATGGTTGACTATAAAAAACAACTTCTGCACAATCATTAGAAATAGACAAACATGGATCAGATAACTGAACACATCCACTTGTGTTTGCATCACCAGCATATGCACAAATGAAATAGGTAGTTCCATAAGTCATATTTGCCTGTTGGAAATTAAAAACAGGCTCATTAGGATTTGTTGCCAATGGCACAAAATCACCGGTATGAAGCATGAAACACAAATCATCATTATCATCCAAGACTTCTCCTCCTAAATATGTTGCTTCAGCAGGTCCATTTCCACAAACTTCTATAGTTTCTACCTGTATTTCGCCAGATAAAGTTTCACAATCACAAAAGATTACTGGCTCTTCGATAACTATAGGTCCACAATTATTACAATCATCTACCTCAATAAAATAGCCATTTCCAGATGCAATAGGATTACTTGTAAATACATTTCCAACTAAATTACCAGATGTTCCGTCTACATTATAACAGGAAGCATCTCCCCCTTCTATTTCAAAAGAAACAGTATAAGCTGTATTGGTACCATCACATTCAATCATTAAATTACTGACCGTTGGTGCAATATTTACTGTGACATCTGCACTTCCTACTACACCACCTGGACAATTTTGATCATTCACTGACTCCAACAGATAGTTTGTTGTTGTACCTGGAGTCACATTATACAAAAATGGACTACTTACAATATTGTCAATTTGTTCTCCATTAATGACAACTGACCATGGTGAATCTCCAGTCAATGTTATTGTCAAATCAGCGTCTCCTCCTTCACAGATTGATACAATCCCACTTAAATCACCCGTAGGAACTTCAAAAAATGTGACAGGCGTACCTTGAGCAAATTGGAAACAAGGATCCGTAGGGTCGACATTTCCAGTGCCATCATCATTTCCAACAATCGTAGAAACATAATAAGTAGTACCATAATCCATTGTAGCTGAATCAAAACCAAACGACGGTTCCGTATCATTCGTCTGGATAATAGTTCCTAGATTTAAATTTCCAGTATGAAGTACATATTGAACAAGATCATCACCATCAAGTGCTTCATTGGTATTATCATAAACCGCCACGATTGGTCCATCGCTACATTCATCAATCGGGTTTTGATCCATATCCCCAACTTGAGTGACACAATCACAAACCACAATATTTTGATTTACATTTTGAGGGTCACAACTATTAGCGTCGTCAATATCTATACTAAATCCATCACCTGTAGGAATTGGATCGGATGTAAAAACAAAAGGTGCCGTTAATGAAATACTACCAGTTACACCTGATACAGAATAGGAGTTAGGGTCACCGTTTGAAATTTCAAAAGAAACCGTATACTCTGTACTTGTTGCATTACAAAGTGTATTTAAATTGGAAATAACAACAGCCGTATTAACATCAACGGTTATAGCACCGTCAACCTCTCCAGGACAATTTACGTCAGTTACATCGGTTAAGGTATAAGTGGTTAAAATTGTTGGATTTACATCCAAAATAAATGGATTTGCATTAATACCATTGATTGTTTGAAGACCTGATCCATCATCATATTCCAAAGACCATGGGCCAACTCCAGTAAATTCTACACTAAGTCCTGTCATTTCACCTTCACAAATTGCCACATCGCCAATCATAAATGCACTTGGAATTTCGTAAAAAACAATTGGTGTACCTTGAGCAACAGCCAAACATGGATCAGATTGATCAACTGCTCCTGCCCCATCATCATTACCCGCAATAGCTGAAATATAGTAGGTTGTTCCATAATTCATTCCAGCTTGAAAGCCAAAAGTAGGAACAGAATTCGTTGCTATTTGATTAACAATATTTACTCCACTACCTTCATGCAAAACATACTCTACTGCATCATCACCGTCGAGTATTTCAGTTGCATCATCATAAACACCTGTGACATCATCCACCCCACATTGTTCAATCAAAGTTAAATCCATATCTCCAACTTCTGTTGTACAGTCACATAATACAGCAGGGTCTTCAACCGTTACTGGGTCACAATTATTAGCATCATCTACGACAAAAGAATAGCCATCTCCACTTGGAATTTCGTCACTAGTAAAAGTGAAAGGAGCCGTTGTAGAAATTGAACCATTGATTCCTAAAATATTTGAGGTGACAGAATAAGAATTTGAGTCACCTCCAGCAATATCAAACGTCACTGTATAGCCTGTACTAGTTGCATTACATGTTGTTGAAATATTGGAAACTGTTGGAGCATCATTAGAGATAATATTAATGATGTTTCCATCACCTGTATTGGTACATCCATTTCCGTCAGTCACACCTGTCAATTCAATATTACCAACTTGAGCATTCCCTATTGAAAGGATAAATGGACTTGTTGTAATATTATTTAAGGGAGCTTGGTCATTTCCATTAACTGTCCAGTTCACCGTCCAATTTGGAGTACCTGTTAAGTCAATTGATAAATCTACCGTTTGGTTACTTCCAGAACAAATAGCTCCACTACCAGATAATACAACTGTTGGTAATGGATTTTCAATAACCTCAGCAGAACCACTCACTAATCCAGCACAACTTGTCGCATCCATCACATCTGTTACGGTATAGGTTCCCGCGACACCTGCTGGAATAATCAAAGGTGAAGTATCTATATTACTTTCCGTAAAGGTATCTGTACCATCGGTGTAGACTACTGTCCAAGGTGAAGTTCCGGTCAAATCAACCTCTAAATCAATTGTAGAACCACTACCTGAACAGAATTCACCCATACCAGAAATTGTTGCAGTAGGAGCCTCATTAACAGTAACTAGCATGCAAATTTGAGGACTCTCCCCACAATCACTGTTAGCAGTCACACAAACATTTCCGCTTTGAAGCCCTGTCCAGTCGATATCAATACAATTAACTTGGTTCGTTAATAAACCAGCAGGAGTATCCCAGGTATAACTTGAGGCATTGGGATCAGCAACAACACAGTATTGGGCTACCTCTCCATTACATACTTGATCAGGTCCACTATCAAAAACAGGTTCATCTGGTGGAGTGGTAACTTCAACAGAAATACAAACTTCCGCCGAAACACCACAATCGTTTTGACAAGTAACACAAACATCTCCAGAACTAGCGCCATCAAAATCTACCTCGATATTTGTTCCATTATCTGAAAAAGAAGCTCCCGCAGGAACTGTCCATACACAAGTGGCATCAGCAGTTGGATTAGTAATAGTATAAATCTCAACATCCCCGTCACATACCATATCATCACCATCTAGAATAGGATCATCAGGACCTTGATTAATATTAATTAATATACATGCAGGAGTGCTCTCTCCACATTCATTTTCAGCATTTACACACAAGTCACCACCAATTGAACCAGCCCAATCAACTTCAATAGTAGTACTATTGACTTGCGTAAATGGTTCGCCATTTGGGGTTGTCCAAATATAACCTGTAGGCAGTACACTTCCATTTGGCGAAACTGTATAATTCTCCAAATCCCCATCGCAAATCTCCGTTTCACCATCTAAGAAAGGTTCATCAGGAATTTCAATATTTTGGTCTACAAAAACACAGGTAGTTTCTGTACAAAATACGCCATTTCTTTCATGTGTTAATTCCAAGCAATACTCACCAGGTTGATCTATCGTAATAGTTGTTCCATCATTAGGTCCTACAATTCCATCCCCAGTCCAAAAGAAAGTAGTATTTCCATTAGTGGCGGTATTAAAGTTAGAAGCTGTACCATCTAATACTAAAGTAGCATCCATTCCACAACCTAACTCATCAGGTGGAGCAATAACCGGTAAAGGCTCCATGACTGCTAAATCCACAATTACTGTACTATCACATCCTTGCCAGTTCATACAAGTTGATGTATAAATCCCAGTAGTAGAGTAGAAATTCCCACAAACTTCATAGAAATCAGGAGAACAGACTTCATCTTCAAAAGGATCTGTAAACACTGGAAGAATGGGGGTAATAATACAGGTAATATTACTATCACATCCATTCCAGGTTTGATAGGTAATAGGATAAACTCCAGGAGCAAAAAAGGTTTGTCCTCCACAAACAACTGCACCACCTAAACACACCTCTTCTTCTTCGACTTCTTGATTATCCATACCGATGGTAATAGGAATACAAATTGGAGGTTGCCCTGGACATGCTAAACTTGTCGCGCAAATTTGAGCACTTCCAAGTCCAGTCCAAATTACATCAACTACAGAAGCTATTGGACTTCCAAGTATGGTACCAGCTGTTGGTGGTTGAATTTCCCATTGGGAGATTTCATCCGCTATATAATTCCCAGTATTAGAAGAAGGAATACATAAATTGGTAGGTGCACCTGTTACATTATTACTGGATCCATTAATATTGTAGTTACATCCAGCACCAGCCTGTCCATCAATCATTAAATAATAAACCTGACCTGGAACCATACCAGTTCCAGTTACAGTTTGAGTTTGTCCTGCATTAATCCCTCCATAACAAGGAGAAACAAATGTGAAATTTACGCAATCTGAAGTAGAAAAAATTGCGGCTTGAATACCAGTTCCGCCACTACAGGTCGTGCATTCAAGGTCAAAACTTACACTTGTAGCATCAGCTACAAAAGCATACCAATGATTATTTTCGATTGTTGTACACCAACTCGGTGGCAAAGCCACAACAGGCAAATTATTGGTTACACCAGAATGGCAATTTAATGACAACGGACTTGGCAAAATACAAGCCAGCGTAGGGTCATTCGTTTGCATGGGAAAAGGGCAAGGTACCGTACTACATTGAGAGTAGATATCCGACATGCAAAATGACATTGCTGAAAACAGCATAATAAGAGTAAACTTGCTTCTCATCAACATTAAGATTTTAAGCATTAAAAGTTATAATTTAACAAACTTTATATCAAGACATTACAAGACTAGCATTATTATTACGAAGTAATATTGAACAGATCCAACCTAAAATAAAATAGATAGTAAATTAGAGAAAAATAAAGCGTGAATATACAATCAATATTAAAAACTAAAAAAATCTAATTTTCCTAACACCTAGTTTCCAGCCCTATTCAGCGAATATTATAGTTGTTTAAAAGACAAAATTCCGATTTAGTGAGTTAGTAAAAAATAATTTAAATCAAGTAGAAATTTATTAAATCAACATCCCCGCTATAGCCGCCGTCATAAAACAAGCGATCGTACCCCCAATAAGTGATTTTATCCCAAATTGGGTCAATGTCAACCTTTGGCTTGGGGCAATTGCACTGATACCTCCTATCTGAATTCCAATGGAAGAAAAATTAGCAAATCCACACAAAGCATAAGTAGCAATTATTGCTGATTTCGGATGTAAAGCCGTTTCTGGACTAGCTTGAAAAATACTTAAATCCACGTAGGCAATTACCTCATTAATTGCCGTTTTTTTTCCTAATAATTGTCCAACCATCATAATATCTTCAGAGGGAACACCTAAAATCCAAGCAATGGGTGCAAACAATAAGCCCAACATATACTCTAAGTTAAGACCGTTATAACTGCCATTCGTTGCCTGAGCGATGCTTTCATTGATATTTAAAATATCGCCAGCCCAAAATAATAGTCCATTTACAAATGCTAATAATGCGATAAAGACCAATAACATTGCCCCAACATTCACAGCTAACTTAACTCCATCAGTGGTACCAAGAGAAATAGCGTCCAATAAATTGGAACCTAATTTATCTTTAGGAACAGTTACATCTCGATTAATCTTTTCCGGATCCGTTTCTGGATATAGCATTTTGGCAGCTACAATGGCTGCAGGGGCTGAAATAATCGAAGCTGTCAAGAAATGTATAGCATACTCATCCCCTAAAAGGGCTACAAAAAGAGCAAAAACCCCTCCCGCAATGGTGGCCATTCCTCCCGTCATCAAACACATTATTTCTGATTTGGTCATGTTTTCAAGGTAGGGCTTGACGACTAAAGGCGCTTCAGTCTGTCCGATGAAAACATTGGCAGCAGCTGCAATACTCTCTGCCCCAGAAAGCCTCATCGCTTTACTCATTATCCAGGCAAATACAAATATTATTTTTTGCAAAATCCCTAAATAATAAAGGATCGCAGAAAAAGCAGCGAAGAAAACAATAGTTGGTAGGACTTTAAATGCAAACATAAATCCGACCTTAAAAAAGGTAACACTTGTTGGATCTGCGGTAGGATTAAAGGCATATTCGGAACCAGGAGGTGCCGCTAAATTGATATTTTCTCCAAGCCAAGCGTTATCTGGCCAACTTCCAAAAACAAAAGAAGCCCCATTTTCAGTATAGTTTAGCAAGTCAACAAATCGATCTGCAATCCATTGAAAAATATTATAAATAAATGATACTTCTAAAATCAAAATCCCCAAAACTAATTGTAAAACTACTCCTCCTCCAACTAATCTCCAATCAATATTCTTTCTATCTGAGCTTAAAATATAACAAAACAACAACATTACTATTAAGCCTAATAAGCCCCGAAAAATATCTTCCATGTTTGTCTGTTTAAAGTTGTCTTTCAATGTTTTTGCACAGCCAAATGTAGGGAAATAATTTGTTTTTGAGTTCCTATTATCTCAAAACAAAAAATCCTAATGGTTAAACAAAACCATTAGGATTTTTACAAACATGAAGTGAAAGTCAGAATCTCCAATTTCTCCATTTATCTTCTGCATCCCGACTCACTTGTGTTTCCGGGGATTGTTCTTTATTGTTCAATAAAACAGACTCCAATCTTACATTTTCATAAATATATTGTGATAAATCTGAATATCTAAAATCACCTTTTGATGACTGAAGCTTTTGTAATAAAAAATAAGTAAATAAACCATGTTCCTCATCATGAAACGGGCTGGAGCTTTCGATACCAGAACTCGAACTAAAAATCACCATATTTCCACTTATTGGCGCCCGTTTTTTTGGTCTGATTTTTACTCCTCGCATTGCCAAAAGTCCTTGATTACGACCAGCGCCACTAAAACACGCATCTAAAAATACAGTTACTCTTTCTGTTTTATACTTTGAAAGTCTTGTATATAAGTCATCTAGTTTAATTCCTAATTCAATATTGGTTCCACTTATGTCAACAGGCATTAAATATGCATCTTTTGTTTTTTCATGAGGCAATCCATGTCCTGCATAATAGAATAACAACTTGGCTTTGCCTTCACTAACTTCTGCCAACTTTTCTAATTTTGATATGGCTTGCTGCATTTGACCAGAAGTGGCATTTATCAATAACGTGATATTTCGATTAGGAATCCCTAGTGTTTTATTAGCATATTCTTTAAATATTCGTGCATCATTTTCTGCATAATCCACATTAACTTCTGAGTTCAAATTGGTTTGAAACGTGGTGTAATCCTCATTACCAATAATAACGGCATAGGTGTTTTTATTTTTTAGATAAGAATTGGGAATATTGTAATCTAAATCTGATTTTTGATAAACCGGTATAGGCTCAACTACAACCTTTGGCTTTTCATCTGATTCTACAGGCACCGATTTAAGAGTTGTATTTTCAGGAAGTTGATCGTAAACTATTGGTTCATCTTTTCGGAAACTAATCTCAGGTTCTAAATCAACGGTTCTCCTATCATCCTTGTCATGTCGAAATTTTATGATCAACTTATTCATCAAAAACAAACCAGTATTTCCTGCTAAAACATAACCTCCATCTTCCGTTTTTGCTATAGAATTTATCTCTGTCCCCTCCTTTCTAACCTTGAATTTTGGATGGTTTCTTCCTTCAAAATCATGTTCCCAAACCACCTCACCTCGACCATTTATTTTTATTATCCAAGCTTTTTTACTACCCCCAATTGATTTTGTATATCCTCCAATAACATATCCACCGTGACCCTGAATTATGGTATTAGCCCGATCTTCAGACGATCCTCCAAATTTTTTCTCCCATATCATCGAATCGTCTTTACCAATTCTTACTGCCCAAATATCCATTAATCCATCTCCTCTTGTTTCGATCTCTCCTGTAATAATGAGATCGCCATCTTTTGTTGCAACCATTGACTTTCCAACTTCGTTTCTATATCCTCCTAAGACTTTATCACTCAATTTTCGCCCATATTGATCCAGCCTTAAAACCCATAAATCATATCCACCTTTTCCTTTTGAATTTGTTTTCCCTGTCAATACAAAATTGCCATTCGATAATTGTAAAATATCTTCCCCTTTATCATCTTTTTCCCCACCAAAGGTTTTACCCCATTCAATTTTTCCGTTTTGATTGAATTTTACAACTAAAGCATCCGCTTGAAGACTTTTGGTATGACCAACCACAATATACCCTCTATCATTAGTCCGTATTATGGATTTGGCAATCCCTCCAGATTGATTTTCAAAAGTATTCGTCCAAACTTGATCACCGTATTTATTTAATTTCAAAACACCTAATCTGTTCTTATTTCGACCTTTAGAAGAAGAACTTCCTGCTATTATGTATCCACCGTCATGTGCCTCAACCAGACAGTTAGCAATATCATTGCCTTCTCGACCATATTTCTTACCCCATAACAAGTTTCCAAGCGGATCTAATTTGAGTACATCCAAGTCCTTATTTTTGGAACCTTTGGGTTTGGTCACACCAGTTAACACAAAATTGCCATCTGAATCTTTAATAATGTCATAGGCAATATCATCAGTACCTTTGCCAAATGTCTTTGCCCAATCCACATTTATAGCTTTCGCTTGTCCATAAATTGAAACAGTGGCAAATAGTAGAATTGAAAAAAGAAGCGCGATTGATTTCATCTTTTGTGGGTTTAGCTTAAATCTTAATTTTGCAAATAGGAAATACAACGTGCGGGAATGTTCCCATAAAGGTATACCGGATTCAAAAATGGTTACCTCCAAATTGTCAAATTTTAACGATTTTTTTTGTTTGCTCGTCCTCTAATTTAACAATTCATAAATTAAAATTGAAAGTTAGAGTCTTTATTCAAAAAATAGATTCAAATTAGAAATTACAACCATGACGAAAAGCACAAGCTCTTGTTTACTAATAGGACTCTTTTTTAACATAATATTATCAACTGCCCAGATAACCCAATTTGAACCTCAAGACTTTGAATTAAGCGGTCAAACTGTTCGATTGGGTAATAATTGTTTTCGACTCACTCCAGATAGAGAATGGTCTTCTGGTTCAATTTGGAATAAAAAATCAATTGATTTGAAAAATTCTTTTGAAATGGAAATTGATGTTCGATTAGGGTGCAAAGATAATGATGGAGCGGACGGCATCGTTTTTATGTTCTACCCTTATACAAAAAGAACAGGTCACCAAGGAGAAGGTATGGGCTTTGGTGGCTTAAAACCATCCTTAGGTATCGAATTAGATACGTGGAGAAATGAACATTTAGGTGATCCATGGTATGACCACCTAGCGATATTAGCGAATGGGGAAGTTTCTCATTATTGGAATTTAACGGAACCTGTTCCTATCAAATCAAATAAAGAAAACGTAGAAGATTGCCGTAAACATCGCTTAAAAGTCGTTTGGGAAGCTAATCTTAAAACATTAACGATTTGGTTTGATGGCGAATCAAGAATGAAGCTAAAAAAAGATTTAGTACAACATATATTCAGGGGTAATTCGAAAGTTTATTGGGGGTTTTCAGCTGCTACGGGAGGATCTAATAATATTCACGAAATCTGTTTAGAAAAATTGGAAATTACTGAAGTTGAATACAAAGAATTTGATTTTGCTACGTCAATGCAACTAATAAATGGTGATTGTTTAGATTTAGAAAACGTAGCATTTGATGCTGGGAAAACTACTTTGAAACCAATTTCTAAAAAGCAATTGGATAAATTAGTGGCTTTTCTAAAATTTAATTCTGAGCATAAATTATCACTCTATGCCCATACAGACAGCATAGGGAGTGAATCAGCTAATAAATCAATCTCAAAAAAAAGAGCAGGAACTATTAAAAAGTACTTGGTGTCAAAAGGCATAAAAGAAAATAGAATTGCAGCACATGGAATGGGTGAAAAATATCCGGTAACTTCTAATTCATCGGAAGCTGGGCGTAAACAAAATCGAAGGGTTGAAATTTGCGTTTCAAAACCAAGAGCTTGAAAATTTAAAATGAAGGAGCAACTAATATTTAATTATTCCATGGTTCTAAAGAAGCATGAATTTGTCCGCTCTCCAAAGATAACTTGAGCATATTTCACCATTTTTGGAATGAAAATATAATAAACCTATTGTAACTTTCATTCCAATCTCTTCCATTTTGAAAATACCTTTCGTAAAATTGCCTTAATATTGATAGAATAAGTAACGTCTAAAAAATAAGTCCGCCAATTTGAAATAGTAAATTTTGGATTTTAGCAAGGCAAAAAACACAGGCGATGCAGGGCATCGGGGAGTATTTTTAACGCCGCAAAAGTTCAAAAGATACATCGGCAAATGTCGGAGTTATTCTTTAAGCGTTACTAAGGATTCTGAAATGATAGATAAGTGTTATAGATACTTCAACTATCATTAATAAATACGCTTTTCAAATATTGAGGTTGTACAAAAAATCCTGCTTTTAGCATTAGGTTGCCTTTTAAAATACTATCGACAACTTTGGCTGTCGCTGGTTTTTCGACATACCTATTATTAAGACTAATTATTTTATTTGTGCAACATCACTACCTGAAAAGCTTATATTAACCACTCAAACATGGAATTGGTAATGCCTGTTCTCTCCAGCCCCGAAGTCTGGATGAGCCTTTTGACCCTAACTTTTTTAGAAATCGTACTTGGAATTGATAACATCATTTTCATTTCGATTTCTTCCGGAAAACTAAAAAAAGAAGAACAACCAAAAGCGACGAATGTAGGTCTAATTCTAGCCATGGTCATGCGGATATTATTGCTATTCGGAATTACCTGGTTGGTCGCGATGGAAAAACCCTGGTTTTCGATTGATTTACCAGGTATTCATGGAGCATTTTCTGGACAGTCGATTATTTTATTCTTAGGAGGGATTTTCCTTTTATATAAAAGCACTTCAGAGATTCATCATAAATTAGAAGGTGAGATTAGCCATGTTGGACATGATGCATCTGGCAAGAAAAAGACAGCTACCTTAAATGCGGTTATTTTAGAAATTACCATTATTAATATTGTATTCTCTTTCGACTCAATTTTGACTGCTGTTGGGATGACCAATGGAGTGAATGGTGCTTTAGTTATAATGATCGTGGCGGTAGTATTTTCTGTTCTTATTATGATGATTTTCGCCAATCCTGTAGGTCGCTTTGTCAACGAGCACCCTTCTATCCAAATGCTTGGACTATCCTTTTTGATTTTGATTGGATTTATGTTAATCGCAGAAGCTGCACATTTGGGACACCTGGAAATCGCTGGTTCGACAGTTGGAACCATACCAAAAGGGTACCTTTATTTTGCTATAGCATTCTCTCTTTTTGTAGAATTTTTAAATATGCGAATTCGGAAAAAGAAAAACCCTGTTCAGTTACATGACATAAAAGAAGAAGCGCTACAAGAAGGAAATTTATAAAACAGGCAGGCATAATTAAAAAGATGAATAACCTAAATTTACTGTATTGAACAATAGAAATTTGGGTTATTCTTCTATGAAAAATATTTTCTATTGTAACTTTTCTCTCCTCCTGTATTATTATTATCGTAATCTAGCTTTTGCAGACAAAAAAATTTGTGAAAGGCGCGCGCCAGAATTATTTTTACAATCATCTACTGCAATAAGACCATTTATTAAACTCGGGATATTATCGGAATGGACATTTCCATCAAAATAATAAATGCTATTCCATCATCTATCCATAAAAATTAACACCATGCGTACGAGTCAACTAATAAATTTGTGCCTACTCTCTTTTTCCGCTTTATTCTTTCAAAATTGTCAGATAACACCTGAAAATACAGAAACAGCAAAGGCAGAGGTAAATGCTCAAGCTTTAGTAGAAGAAATAGCAAAATTGGCGGTAGCTCCTCCTATGGAGAACCTGGATGTAAAATATAATAATTTCCAAGTTTCACCTACCGAATCAAAAATCTTAGAATTAAAAAATGGAACCTCTATAGAGATCCCTGAAAATGCTTTTGTGGATGCCAATGGTAATCCAGTTACAGAATCCGTCCAAATTCAATACCGTGAATTTCACAACGCTGCGGAACTTATTGCCTCTGGAATCCCAATGGAAGTAATCAAAGAAAATGGTCAAAAAGAACTAATGCAAACTGCAGGAATGTTCGAAATGGAAGGCAAAACAAATAAAGGAGAACGAGTTTTTATTGCCGAAGATAAGGAAGTAAAAGTGAATATGGCCTCTCATATCGAAGGCGAATATCCATTTTGGTATTTTGATCATGAAAGAGGAAACTGGGAAGAAATGGGAACAAATACTCCAACTCCAAACCCAAAAAGGGAAGCAGCAGAACTAGCGTTGACTCAAATGGAAAAAAGTGAATTTGCAACCATGAAAGCGCCTATTAAACCTATAAAATTTGACAGAAAAAAACCTGCGCTAAATTTTGACATCAACTATGATAACTTCCCTGAGCTGAAGCAAATGAGAGGAATTGTTTGGCAATATTCAGGTACAAAATCTAAGCTTGACCCCGTAAATAACAAATGGATTTTCAAAGAGCAATGGGATTTTGTAAAATTAGAAGCATCTGATAAAGTCAATCAATACAATATGGTTTTAACAAATGCTGACAAGAATTTTGTAATTCCAGTTTGTCCAAGCCAAAAAGGAAAAGATTTTGATAAAGCGATGAAAGAATTCCAGACTTCAGCGGCTGAATATAGAGAATATGTAGAGAATAAAACAGCGAAAAAAGAATTCCTAGAAGCTCAAGCTAAATTCGTTCGCTCCTTTGCAGTAAATCGTTTTGGGATTCATAATTATGACATCTTAATCAAACGACCAAATGCAGTTAGATTAATGGCTAATTTCGATTTTGGAAAATTCCCAGGACATGTCAAAAAAATGATTCCTGTATACTTAGTCACTGGTCAAGATAGAAGTATTGTCGCCTTTCCTTATGAATCTTGGGATCGATTCGTATTTTCTCCTGAGATGGAAAATAAACTCATCGCAGTACTTCCTGGAAATAAATTAGCAACCTTCTCACAAAGAGAATTCTTTGATCAAAAAGAAGCTATGGTTCGCCGTAACAATGGTTCTTACGATTTCAAAATGACTATTCATGACCAAGAAGTAAAAACCATTAATGACATCCAACATATTCTTAACGGAATGAGCTAATTTTTCATGGGCAGTCCGTACAAAGGTATCGGGGAACTTAAGAAGTTGAAACATCATCCCTCAATCTCCTGTGCCGACTGCCTATATTCAAGTCTTAAACCGCATTCGAAAACTATAATTTTTATGATGCGCCTAGCTCTCCTTGTTACACAACTAATATTTTCAACCTTTTTAGCAGCTCAGATGAACTCGTGGATGCCGGTGAAAGTCAACCACAAACTAGGTTTCATCAATCCTTCTGGTGAAGTGATCGTTGAACCAAAATACGATGCAGTTGGAGACAAGCCGTTAGAATGGAATCGTTTTTTCACAGGTCTATCTGATTTTATATTAGTAGAAAACCAAGGGAAACTAGGTTTAATCGACCGAACAGGGCAGGAAATTCTAGAACCAAATTACCTTCAAATCCGCCCTATTAATGATACCCTTTTCGTAGTCACATTAGATTCTCTCTTTACAATTGTCAATCGTTCTGGAAAAGTATTAATTGATTCCCGATACGAGGACATTCGCCCTATCTATAATTCTTCAGAACAAGTCAAAGACTACTTCATGGTGAAGAAAGACCTCCTTTGGGGGGTTCATAAAAGAGAAGGGCATCAAGTTTTTGCTCCACAGTTTGGATATATTGAAATTCTCCAAAAAGGGCTCGGCTATTTTAAAGTAAAAAAAGAATATGGTGATAAGCATTGGGGGCTTTTTGGTTCAGATGCAAAACAATTATTACCATACGCTTTTACTAAAATTGATGTAATCAATGATGATTTCATAATTGCGCTAGATAAAGATAGAGCAGGTCGTTATTCGGTTTGGAATCATGAAGGATCACAGGTTCTGCCTGCAGAATACTTCACTTATCGTCAATTAAACCAACATTTGATTTCGCTCAAAAAAGAAGACAGAAAGTGGTATTTGTACTCCTTTAAAAATCAGAAATTCCTTCCTAATCCTAAAGAATATGATCAATTTTTGCCCTTGGATTCCAACTATGTAATCGCCAAGAAAGGCAAATTGATGGGTATTTTGGATAATCTTGGAAATGAAGTTTTAGCGCCTACTTTTACAGCTATAGAACCAGCACGCCCACCCTTTTATAAAGTAAGAAAACGAAATTGGGGATTATTTACTTTTAAGGACAATTTAGTGGTTGATTGTAAATATCAAGCAATTGCTGATTTCAATGGTATGAATGCCTTAGTCCGCAAAGATGACTTATATGGAATGATAAATATTAAAGGAGAGGAAGTGATTCCAACTAAGTTTGAAAAGGTTCAAAAAGAGGACAATTATTATAAAGGTTTCTTTGATATTTCGATGACTTTATATGAAATGAATGATTCTGGACAGGTTCTCAATGAAGAATATTTCCCTGAAGTTTATACCTTAAGTATTGGCTATGAGACCGATATGTTTGGAGATGCTGTAACAATGGATGACATTCGTTCTTTTCAAAACGGAAATAGAGGACCTAACATTTTAGGCGGATTAGGGAGTCAATCATTTTGGTCTCCAACAGATACATTATTTATAGAAAATTCTCCTTGGAAGTGGCAAAACAATGATTTTTATAAAAAATACGAACTGATAAATACTGCCCAGAATAAAGTAATCAAAAAACCACTTTACACAGCCATCCGAAATATTCCAGAAGCACGGTTGACTATGGTCTTTACTGCCGGTGAACCTGTTTTGAATCGAATTTCTAGTATTGCTACTTTTCCAATTGATACAGCCTGTGCAATGGCACTGTTCAGTCATGATGAAGGAAAATTTATTACTGGTTTTGATATGATGGGTCTAAATCGACAAGATTTTCAAAAAGGTCAATCTTATGCTCGATTTATTGATCTGAAGGGTAAATATGGACTGATTAATAATAATGGAGAACAGGCAAAGGATGAATTTGGAAACCCTTTCCGCTTTACTTTTATTGGTGATTTTCAAAATGGCAAGGCTCGTGCATGTTTGGGAGGCCGAATCTCAATTGTAGATTTACCTAAATATAATAAATATGCCACGGGGTTTACTAGAGAATTTGTAACGGAATATTATATCACACCAACGAGATTTTTTTCGATGCCACAAGTCGCAAAATTTCATATTGCTCCAGTTGGTGAAAAAGGGGCGAATTGGGGCTATATCGATATGGAGGGTAATTTTATTATGGATCCAGTTTACGATTATGCCAGTGATTTTGAAGATAGTTCAGCAGTCAATCAAAAAGAAGGATTATGGGGCATTATAAACGAAAATGAAGATATTATTTTAGATTTTAAATTCTCCAGTATTGTAGCTTTTGACGGAAATTGGAAAATTAGTTTACCGAATCAAAAGCCTATTTTTTTTAATTCAAAAGGGCATGAATTAATTGGATTAAAATATTCAAAATTTGGAGGTTTTTCTGAAGGGATGTGTGCCGTACGAATAGATTCTCTATGGGGATTTGTAAATGAATCAGGTGATGAAGTGATTCCATGTCAATATAAAGAAGTCAAAAAATTCTCAGAAGACTGGGCGGCTGTAAGGTATGATGACTATTGGTTTTACATTAATAAATCAGGAGAAAAAGTACTAAACCTAGATGATCACATTCAATTTGTAGAATCTGTGGGTTCTTTCAATAATGGGCTTTGTTGGATTAAAACAGGCAAATGGTATGGCTTTATCAATAAAAAAGGAAAACTAATAATTGAAGCTGCATTCACCAAAGCGTTTGACTTTCATGATGGAGTCGCTAGGGTCGTATTCAATAAAAAAACAGGTTTAATTGATACCCATGGAGATTGGATTTTGAAGCCAAAAGATTATGAAGTGATATTTCCATTTGATCAAAATGGGATCGCTGTTATCCGCTCCCATTTTAAAAAACCGAGTGGATTAATCAATAAAAAAGGGGAAATTTTAACGGAATTAAAATATCGAATAATCGAACCAGAAAAAAATGGTTTTTATAAGGTAAGTGATGGAGATTTATGGGGCTTTATAAATACCAAAGGAGAGGAGGTCATTCCTGTGATTTATGATCAAGTCACCGATATTGAAAATGACATCGTTGCGGTCAGCCTTCCAAGCCAATTGACTTGGTTTTATATTAATACAAAAAATGAGAGAGCATTCAAGGGTAATTATGAAATTGCAGAAAGCTTTCATCAAGGGTACGCCTATGTGCAAAAACACGAATATGATGATGAAACAAAAATGCATATTAATATCGATGGTGAATATTTCAATCCTACCGAACAAGATTTAGTGATGCATTTTTCCCAGGATGTTTTTGGAATGTTTACCCAATTTGGTACAATAAGAAGGTTTCGGAATCAATTAAACTATTACTATTGTGACAAAGATGGAGTGAATATTCTGAACAGAAACTTTGAAGGAATAGAACCCTTCAAGAATAATACTGCACCTGTTAAAATTGATGGAAAATGGGGATTAATCAACAAAACAGGTGTTTTTATGATTGAACCTAAATATGCTAAAATCAATCAACTAAAAAATGACTTGGTACATGTTCGTCCAAATATATTATTTGGAATGGCAGATAAAAAAGGGAAGATTCTTATTGAGCCTAAATACGATAGACTAGACAAACAATGGAATATCTATAGACTGGAAAGAGGAGAAGCAATAGGTTATATTGATCAAAATTTTGAATGGTTATGGGAAATTCAAAATTGACTACCACCTAAATTCAAAAAAAATGCCTTCGAAAAAATTATTTTCGAAGGCATTTTTCCTTTAGACTATTCAAAGCCTTATTTCTCTCCTTCACCATTTAGATCTCTCTCTAGGACTTCCATAAATACATAATCAATTGATTCTTGCACAGTAGGTACAATAGTCAAGATTGTATCTAAGCGAGAAATCTCGATCAATTTTCTAACTGCGTCGTGTTCGATTCCGGTCAAAACGAAAGATCCTCCATTTTTCCAAAGTCGATTTGCAGTCAATATGGCACTCAAACCTGACGAATCGACATAATGAACATCTGTCAAATCAAGAATCAAATTTGGAACACCCTCGTTGGAAAGGATAACAAATTCAGACTTAAGCTTTGGAGCAACTACAGAATTCAGGTTCTCCTCTTGTAAACTTAAAATCGAATATTTTTCTTGCTTATTAATTGAATATTGCATAGTTATTCAGGTTTGTGATCTGTATTCATTCTGGGATAACAAAAATAACGAATAAGAGACGCAAATTTATAATATCTTTTTTAAACTTTTAGTCCTTCTTTCATTTGAAAAACTAAGTAATTTTAAACCGCTCATAATCAATTAATTACAAGTGAATTTAATTTAAAAAAATCATTTCAAACCATCTATGGCTTTTTTTGTTTCTATTTTCTGACATCATCTAAGATCTCACAAAAGTCAATAAAAAATGATTTACAAAATGTGAATTTTAGGAACACTAACTTATTTTAATAATAGTTTTTTGAAATGGACGGCATTAAAATATGATAATATCTAATTGAAAAAATTATTTCCACTAGGACTAAAAAGACATCTTTACAGGTATAAACTAATGGCACTATTTTTTCAGACCTAAACGAAAGCATTCACTTTTTTTAGATCAGAAAAAAAGAGTTAAACAGATTCTAAATTACAAGTCGCAAACTTTTTTAGATTTACCTTTGTATTCTTGGATAATTAATTCTAATATTGTTTCCAATCCAAAAGTTTTTTTGAGAACTTAATAATGAAAATTTATAAATAAAAATTTTCATTATTTGACATTCCAAAGGCGAACTAGAAGCATTTTATTTATATAAATATGAACAGTAAAAAGTTTTCACCGAAAGTAAAAAAAGTAATTTCCCTAAGCCGTGACGAAGCCGTCCGTTTAGGACAAGATTTCATAGGTACCGAACATCTTTTATTAGGCTTGATGAGAGAATCAAAAAGTCTTGCCATGAGAGTATTGGCTTCTCTTGATGTTGATTATCTTGAGTTAAAAACGGTTATTGAGGATTCTGTTCATCGCCGACCAGTATCAACAAGTCCTATGAATGTTGGCAATCTTCCTTTGAACAAGCACGCTGAAAAAGTTTTAAAAGTAACTTTTCTAGAGGCTAAGGCTTTAAAAAATGAAGAGATTGCTCCAGAGCATTTAATGCTATCTATCTTAAAGCACAAAGAAAATCCAGCTTCAAAAATTTTGAATCAATTTGACGTTGATTACGATATTTATAAGGCTGAATTAGAATACGTCCGACAAGAACAAGATCTAGGAAATACCTTTGAGCCATTTGCTCAAGCTCCTGGAGAAGAAGAAACCTTTGATGATAGTGAAGAAGGAGGAAGAGGATATCAGCCAAAACGGAGCCAAACAAAATCAAGAACTCCCGTTCTCGATAATTTTGGACGAGATGTGACAAAGTTAGCAGATGAAGGTAAATTGGATCCCATCATTGGTCGAGAAAATGAAATAGAACGCGTTTCTCAAATTTTAAGTCGAAGAAAGAAAAATAATCCAATTTTAATTGGTGAGCCTGGGGTTGGTAAAACAGCTATAGTAGAAGGACTTGCCCTTCGAATTAATCAAAAGAAAGTCTCTCGAACTTTATTTAATAAGCGGATTGTCATGTTAGACCTAGCAGCCTTGGTGGCGGGGACAAAGTATCGTGGTCAATTTGAAGAAAGGATGAAGGCTATAATGAATGAGCTAGAAAAATCACGTGATGTGATTTTGTTCATTGATGAGATTCATACAATAGTCGGAGCGGGCGGAGCTACAGGTTCTTTAGACGCATCTAACATCTTTAAACCTGCATTAGCAAGAGGAGAACTGCAATGTATTGGAGCCTCTACTCTAGATGAATATCGTCAACACATTGAAAAAGATGGTGCATTAGATCGTCGTTTTCAAAAAGTAATGGTCAATCCTCCTTCAGCAGAAGAGGCAATTCATATTTTAGAAAACATTAAAGAGAAATACGAAGAATTTCATAATGTAAATTATTCTGATGAGGCGATTAAGGCTTGTGTTCAATTAAGTGATCGATATATTTCAGATCGCTTTTTACCGGATAAAGCCATTGACGTATTGGATGAAGTTGGAGCAAGAGTTCATTTAAAAAATATTCATGTACCCAAACATATTGAGGACTTAGAAAAACGCATTGAGCAAATAAAAGAGCTTAAAAATCAAGCTGTTAAGAATCAACAATATGAAAAGGCAGCTGATTTAAGAGATGATGAATCTAAATTAGTGCGTCAATTAGAGTTTGCAAAAATGCAATGGGAGGAGGAAAGTAAAACCAAAAGATATCCCGTTGGCGAAGAACAAATTGCTGAGGTAGTTGCAATGATGACGGGAATTCCAGTTCAAAGAGTTGCACAAAGTGAGAGCAAAAAATTGGTTGGGATGACTGATGACATTAAAAAAATGATTATTGGTCAAGATGAAGCAATTTTGAAAATCACTAAGGCTATTCAGCGAAATCGGGTTGGATTGAAAGATCCTACCAAACCAATTGGTTCTTTTATCTTCTTAGGTCCTACTGGTGTCGGTAAAACAGAATTAGCAAAAGCACTATCACGATATATGTTCGATTCGGAAGACTCTCTTATCCGAATTGATATGAGTGAGTATATGGAGAAATTCTCTATTAGTCGCTTAATTGGTGCGCCTCCAGGATATGTAGGATACGAAGAAGGTGGACAATTGACGGAAAAAGTAAGAAGAAAGCCTTATTCAGTCATTCTATTGGATGAAATCGAAAAAGCACATCCTGATGTATACAATATATTATTGCAAGTTCTTGATGATGGGCAATTAACAGATGGGCTAGGTCGGAAAGTAGATTTCAAAAATACTCTAATCATCATGACTTCCAATATTGGTGTTCGTCAATTGAAAGATTTCGGACAAGGTGTTGGGTTTGCTACAAAATCGAAAAGAGAATCTGTAGAAGAACATACTAAGTCAGTGATTTCGGATGCATTGAAAAAGACCTTTGCTCCTGAATTTTTGAATAGAATAGACGATGTTGTTATTTTTAATAGCTTAAGTAAGGAGCACATTTTCCAAATTATCGATATCACTTTGAAAGACTTATATAATCGATTGGATAATATGGGTTACAATTTGGTGCTTTCTGAAAAAGCAAAGGATTTTGTTGCGGATAAAGGATTTGATCCACAATTTGGAGCAAGACCTTTAAATAGGGCGATACAAAAATATATCGAAGACCCTTTAGCAGAGTTTATTTTAGGTGAAAATCCAGCAGAAGGAACTATCTTAGAAGCAGTTATGAATAAAGAAGAAGATGGGCTTGAAATTACATTTTCGAAAGAAGTAAAAACAGACGCATAATTGTTTAGAAATTAAATATTTAAGGAAGGTCAGTATTCAACAACAGCTGTTGTCTACTGACCTTTTTCATTGGAGAATATCGGTTTACTTCCTTTGAATCAATTAAATTTTTAAATTTGACAACTAAATTTTATTAATTCTCATAAAAAACTGATAATCAGACAACTAATAAGATTACAGCCTATTTTTCTAAATTAATAAAATCATAGACCTTCGGCGAATTATTATATTTTCCGAACTTTTTGAAATATTTTCGTATTAACTAATAATATTTTTGATAACCATTCCAGATTGCGTTATTAAGTTGCTCAAAGTTTAGTTTTCCATTGTATTCATTCAATTTTCATTGAAAATTAACTTTGAATCGCGCAAGATTGGTCTAAAAAAAAACTCATTTGGCAAGGAGAAAAGGAAGAAGTCATAGAGATGAAAAACCAAGATTTGATTTTAGAGTAAATCATCAAATTAGAATTCCCGAAGTAAGACTTGTCGGGGATAATTTAGACAAGGTAAGTGAAGTAGCAGGGCATGCAATTGAATCAGGTGTATACGACACACGACAATTAAGAAGATGGGCTGAAGCCTTAGAGCTTGACCTTGTGGAAATCTCACCAAAAGCAATTCCGCCTGTATGTCGGATTATTGATTACAACAAATTCTTATACGACAAGAAGAAGAAGGAAAAAGAGATGAAAGCGAAAGCTCAAAAAACGGTCGTCAAAGAAATTCGTTTTGGACCCAACACGGATGATCACGATTTTGAATTTAAGTTAAGACATGCAAAAAAATTCCTTGAAGAAGGTTCGAAAGTGAAAGCTTATGTCCATTTCAGAGGAAGAACTATTGTATTTAAAGATCGTGGCCAATTATTATTGCTCCGATTTTTAAAAGAGCTTGACGAATACGGTTCAGCAGAGGCACTTCCAAAAATGGAGGGTAGAAGAATGATTGTAATCGTTCAGCCTAAAAAAATGCAAAAAAAGAAATCTTAACTTTTAGCTAGTGAAGCTTTTCATTTAGCTGGAATTTAAATATAAAAGCGGCATCTAGGACATTACCTAGATGCCGCTTTTCTTTATACTACTCTACTTGTCCAAAAAGTAAATCTTTCAATTTAGAGCCTTTTAGTTCGGAAAGATTGTAAGCTTCATCAAATTTTTCTATTGATAAACTTATATCTCTTTTCAGAATATCGAATTGATGTGGCAATTGTGTAGCACAATGCTCCTCATTTTGATAATTAGCGACAATAACTTCAAACTTTTGATAATATCGTTCCCCCTGAGTAATGAATAGACAATACTGATCCAAGAAATCCAAAAGTCGATGAATCGAAAACTCTAAATTAGCGATTCCTTTGGTTAGAGATTTTTGAGCATTCGGATCTTCCATACTTTCTAAAGCCGCTGTTTCTAAAGTTTCAATATACAGATCTAACCTTTCAAAAACAGTCTCCCAATCATCTTCTTCACGACAATTATCCAACGTCATATTATAATCAATAATCTTACAATAGTCTTTAAATAAACGAATACACTCTTCCTTTAGATTGGTATTACTTTCCTTTAAAAATGAAGTTTCATAATATATCAAATTAAAATCAGAATGCATCTGAACCGTAAAATCCAAAATACATGCAATATCGTTCAAGTCTTTCTCTTTTTCTTCAATCTCCCCTCCACTTAACATAGATCCGACTATTGAAAATGTTGCTGATAAATATGGGTTATTTTGTAACAATGTTGGCAATTGAAAAATATTTTTTTTCTTCAATCTTTGATGAATAGCCTCGTTTTTCTGTTGAAAATCTGGGTAAGAATTAGGGTTAGATAATTCTAAAATATTCTGGTAGGTCTGTAGGGTATGAAAATGGTGGTCTAGTCCTAAAATTTTTTCATACATTATTTTTATTAAATCTAATCCCTTACGGTACCGAGCTTTATTTAATTTAAATTGTAACGTCCGTTTTTTAAGGGCTAATTCCTCCTGAATTTTCATTTTCGACAATAAAATCTGGAAACTCTCTTTTTTAGAAAAATCGTTTTCATCCAATGCATATAATTTTCGGTTTAGTAATGTTAAATCTTCTCCAAAAGCCATTATTTCAGACTGATATTTATTTAACAATGAATTAGTCCCAAATTTTAGTTCTTCCGTAATACGTTCAAAATCAAGTGAATCCGTGATTGAATACGCTGAACATGAAATTAATATTAGGCATACTAGTGCCAGTCCCTTTTTGGGGAAATGTTGATTGAAAATCATAGCTGAACTTTTTTAGGTGCTTGTTATATATTAGTTTAATGCTAAAAACATGGTTTTGTAACAATAAAAGATGCAATTAATTACCTAAACTGGTAGATTTAACGATGTATAAAAAATGTTGCCTAAAAAAAATGAACACTAAAATCTAAAAACCAAATACTTGTACCTACCAACTTTTTCTATCTTCACAATTCACAAACTCTAATAAAAATGAAGCGCCAACATTACATTTTAATTATTCTATTTTCTTTTTTCTTCTCATATGAATCTAGTCATTCTTTAATAGCACAGTCTAATATTGCACTGGAATCCACATTTCTAGATGCCTTAAAATACCGCTGTATAGGTCCAAGTCGCGGAGGTCGAGTTACTACAGTTACGGGAATTACATCCAATCCTTCCCATTTTTATATGGGTAGTACAGGAGGTGGGGTTTGGAAAACAGAGAATTATGGAAATACTTGGAAAAACGTTTCAGACGGTTATTTTTTAACCCCCTCAATAGGTGCGATTCGAGTAGTACAAACCAACCCCAAAATTGTCTATGTTGGTACTGGTTCCGATGGGATCAGAAGTAATGTAATTACAGGAAAAGGTGTTTATAAATCAGAAGATGCTGGAAAATCATGGAAACATATGGGTCTAAAGAACGTGGGTCAAATAGGGGCTATTGAAATTCACCCAAATGACTCTAATACTGTTTTTGTGGCAGCAATTGGACAAGCCTTCCAACCAAATAAAGAAAGAGGAATATTTAAAACTACAGATGGAGGTTTGAATTGGGAAAAAGTACTTTTTATAGCAGATACCATTGGAGTGGCAGATATTGAATTTTGTCCAGACAATCCAAATATTCTTTATGCAGGAGCATGGCGGGCAGAACGTAAACCTTGGAATATTATTAGCGGAGGAATGGAAGGTGGAATATATAAATCTATTGATGGAGGAAGTAATTGGAAAAAAGTAAAAAATGGCTTACCTAATGGTCTAATCGGTAAAATTGACTTAGCGGTTTCACCCGCTGCATCAAATCTAGTTTATGCGCTAGTTGAAGCACCCCAAGGAATAGGTGGTCTATATTTATCAAAAAATTACGGCGAATCATTTGAATTAGTTTCCTCAAAAAAATCACTACTCGACCGACCATTTTATTATTGTAATGTTGATGTAGATCCAAAAGATCCAGACCTATTATATGTATCCTCCACCCAATTTTGGACATCAAAGGATGCTGGAAAAACTTGGAAACGAATGGGCACACCACATGGTGACAATCATGATATCTGGATCAATCCAGATGATAATAACATTTTTATTCAGGCTAATGATGGAGGAGCCAATGTAACTTTAGATGGCGGTAAGAGTTGGTCTAGTCAACAAAATCAAGCCACTGCGGAACTCTATCAGGTTGAAGTAGATAATCAAATCCCCTATCGAGTATATGCTGGTCAACAAGATAATTCAACCATTTCTTTGCCTGTTTTACCTGAGTCTTATAAGCCAGGCGGAGGAATTGCATTATGGGAAGCTGTTGGAGGCTGTGAGACAGGACCAGCAGTACCAAAACCTGGAAATCCCAATATCGTTTATTCAAATTGTAAAGGGCGGTTTGGTGTTTACAATCGGGAAACCGGTCAAGAAAAACAGTATTATGTAGGTGCTAGTAACATATATGGTCACAATCCTAAAGATCTGAAATTTAGATTTCAACGCGTCTCCCCTATTCATGTATCCCCTCACAATTCCGATGTGGTTTATCATGCTTCCCAATATTTGCACAAAACGACCAACGACGGAGAAACTTGGGAAATCATTTCTCCCGATCTTACTGCCTTCACCCCAGAAACACAACAAATTTCAGGAACTCCTATTACACGCGACATTACCGGGGAAGAGTTCTATAGCACTATATATTCAATCCAAGAATCCAAAATAAAGGAAGGGATGATTTGGGTGGGTGCCAACGATGGCCCTGTACATGTAACAAATGATGGAGGGAGGAATTGGACAAATGTTACTCCTAAAGGATTAGAACCCGGAGGAAGAGTTGATTGCGTAGAACCCTCCCCTCACAACGCAAGCAAAGCCTATTTTTCAGTTTTGAGGTATCAATTAGGAGATTGGAAACCTTACATTTTCAAAACAACAAATGGCGGAAATTCGTGGACATTATTAACTACAGGAGATAATGGAATTCCAGCTGATTATCCAGTGAGAGTGGTAAGAGAAGATCCTGATCGAGAAGGGCTTTTGTATGCTGGAACTGAATTTGGTATGTTCATTTCTTTTGATGATGGAAAAAATTGGCAATCTTTTCAAGCAAATATGCCAGTAACTCCTATTACTGATATTAAAGTACATCGTAAAGATTTAGTAGTTTCTACCATGGGGCGCTCCTTCTGGATTTTGGATAATCTTTCACCATTACATGAATTCTCTGAAAGTATCACTAATAAAAAAGTTCACCTCTTCCAACCTCAAAACAACTATCGTATGCGATACAGAGGAACCAGTTCTAAAAGCATTCCTTACTATCCAAGTCCATCAATAACCATAGATTACCTTTTAAAAGAAGATATAAAATCTCCGATCACTTTGGAGTTTATTAATGCTGACAATGAGGTAGTAAGAACCTTTAGTTCTGAAAAGCCAAAAAAAGATAGTTTGAACCGGGAAGTCGATATGGCAACTGGTTTTATATTCAAAGGCTATAGTCCTAGACTAAAGACAACAAAGGGTTTAAATCGATTTAAGTGGGATATGAGGCACTATGGAGTCTGGGATAAAGATGCTTTACGAAGCGGAAGAGGAGGTCCTATGGTTTCGCCAGGAAAATATATTGTTCGATTGAATCTAAATGGAGAAACTTTGGAGCATCATTTCCAAATTTCTATCAATCCCAAAATTGAAATATCTGGTGTTTCCCAAGCAGATTTAAGTGCTCAGGAGGAATTGACTTTGAAGGTTAGAGATTTAAGATCAGAAGCTAAACTAGTCCTATATAAAACCAGTATTAAGAAAAAGGCTTTGGAAAAAGTAGCCAAATCAGGTCTACCGATCTCTTCAAATAATCCCAAGGAAATTGATCGTTTGATATCCATAGAAAAGCAATTAACAACTCAAGAAGGACGATATATGCGTCCAATGTTGCTTGATCAATTACGATATCTAGCATCAATGTTAGATCGAGCAGATCAAAAACCAGGAAAAGATGCTTATGAAAGATATGAGGAATTGAAGAAATGGTTGGAAAATTTAACCGACTAATGCAAGATCTATGAGGAATTATTAATATTGTTTAGCTCCTCATAGATCTTGTCCATTTACCTCACTTTAGCCATTGCATCTCTATACAATTTAGCTTTTTCTAAATCGCCAGATTGTTCGTAAAGCAGCGCACATAAAGCATAACCCTGTTTAAATCTTGGATTAACTTGGATGCTTTTATTAGCTAATTCAATGGCACCTGCGGTGTCATTGTCTCTTTGCTGTTTGATTGTAGCGAGGTAATAATATCCAACTGAATTTTTTGGTTCAAATTCAAAGGTTTTATAAAAAGTTGCCTCAGCTTTGTTCAAATCACCAGTCAAAGAATAATAATTTCCTAATAAATTGTGTGCTTGAAGATTATCAGGTTCAATTGAAAGGACTTTATCTATTGCATTTTTCGCCTCAGGAAATTTGTTAAGATTCACACAAGAACGGGCCAATTCCGTCCAGGCAATTTCGTTGTCAGGATGTTTGGCTGTTTCTTGAATTAAGGCTGCATAGGCTTCAGACCAATTTTGTTTTTTTGATGCCTGAACGCCATTAAAAATAAGGTCATCGTCATTTTTTAAGATGACAACTAAAGGCACTCCATTTGATTCTATAGTATGGATAACACTAGATTCTGGCGGATAAATACCCTCTTTAATATGTGTACCTCTCACGAACCTGGTCAAAAACAATGCATAATCCCACTGTTTATCATACCGTTGACGATAACGTGTATATCCAGTTTTTACTTTTCCCTGGTAGGTTTTGTTTATGTATTTATTAAGATTATAAGAGAAATTAGAGACAATGGTAATGGGCTCTTCTAAATCTGTACTAATAATTCCTTCCTGACCCATCCAATCTATTGCTTGTTTCAAGCTAACACCCCAATAATCTGTTTCATAGGAACCATAAGCTCCATTTATTCCTCCTGACAAGGCATTAAAATACAGGTACGGGTAATGGTGATTTCTAATAATGAAAACAGCTGGTTCCAATGCCATTAATGTCAGCGCACCCGCTACTACATAGGTAATCGTTTTATTAGTTTTGAAAGCATCTAATACATAATTCCAAGCCAAAGCAGAAGAGACTACAATACCCGTATAAGCGAAAATAGTGTGTCGCCAGCCATCATGCAATGTGGATCCCTGTATCATTACATAAATGAAAGGAAATAAACCAACAAAAATTGCCATAAATGTCAATAACGGCGTATGCTTTTGGAAGATCTTTTTAATAAAAGTGAAAAATAAAATTATGCCTACTATTGAAAAAACAGGGATTGTCATACCAACCCACTTTGGCAAATAATTGGAGGGAACGTCTCCTCCAAAAACCATAACTCCTTCAAATAAACTCCGAATATTGACTGATAATTTTGAAAATTCTTTTAGGGTTTCTGGGATATGGTTGAATGGGTCTACTAAGGCATAAGGCCATACTAGAACACCAAAGATTAATCCTACCAACGATGGAATTGCTGCATAAGCAACATATTTCCCCAATTCTTTGGGTTTAGAAGTTAAACCTCCAAATCCATATCTCAGTAAAAATGCCAAACCTACGAACATGACCACATAAGCTGGAATTAATAAACCACCAACCCTCATTCCAAAGGCAATTCCAATCCCTCCTGCCAATCCCCAAAGAGTAGTCTTATCAGGTTTTGGCAATTGTTTTATTAAGCGAGCCAAATAATAAATAGACATAATATAACCCATCGCAAAGGGAATATCTTTGGGGTTCATCAATGAATGCCCCAAAAACCTAGGTGAAAGAAAAGCCATTCCTAACGCGAGAATACCAGCACGCCATCCCCCTATTTCTTTTGCCAAAAGTCCGATAAAGAGCATCGCAAAAAAACCAAAAAGAGCATTCCATACATGTCTTACATCATGATAAGCATGATCATCTGGCGTAAGCCCTAATGTGCTATTAATGATTCCTGATGATAATTCGAAAAGACCTCCATAGTATTGAATTGGCCCCTTAGGATGCTTAAAACAAGACGTATCGGCACCCATAGAAGTGTAGAAATCAATAATCTTTACAGAATAATCATTTTGAAAAGAATCATCTCCATTCATACCACTCCCTAATGCCAAAGCAACTGTTACGACCAAAACAAAAGCCGCCAGTCCTTTGAAAATTTTTTTATACAATTCATCTTTTTCGGTAGTAATTTCCCGAAAGACTAATTTTGATTCGTAAACATTTTTAGAAGAAGACTGATTTCGCTTACTTTTTTTTGTTGTTGAACCTTTTTTTATATTTTTCCTTTTAGTCATATTTTAATTTTATTGACTTCAAAAAATTGGTAAAGCTGTTGCTAGAAATCCAAAAATTTCACAATCTGACTTTCAATAGCTTTCAATGTAACTTTATCAACAATTTCCCTCTCCTCATTCATCAATTTTTCAATAGTAGAAATAGGTAGTTTATTTGGGAAAATAACTGTGCCAAGGTGATTTAAAATGTCACTTAAATGATCCATTCCTCTCAAATTGCCCGCTCTTCCAGAGGCGATACCTACCAAGGCGGCTTTTTTACCCCCGTAAGTTTCTGTGTAAGCCCGAATGGAACAAGCATCAATAAATAATTTTACAACTCCAGGGAAACTTCCATTATATTCCGAAATTAAAAAGATAAATTTTTCGGCAGGTATCATAAATTCATCTTGAATATTGGTGAGACTAGAAGTCTGCTCTTTTTCTGCATACATGCTCGAATGAAACCAGTCATGTTCAATTTCTGAAAGATCAAGTAGTTTAACCGTTTGATCCGTTTTAGATTTTAAGAACTCAAAATAATATTGAGCAAATCGGCGTGTTTCATTGTCTTTTCGATTTGATCCTGCAATTATCGTTATCATATAAAAATCTTTGGGTTGTTATTAAGCGAGCAAATATAAGGTCTTAAACGAATCATTTTAGAATGGGTTCCTGCTTATCTCTTTCAATCAATTCATCCACAATAAAAAAAGGACGCCTCTTTACTTCCTTATAAATCCGACCAATATATTCCCCTATAATCCCTAGTATGATCAACATCACTCCACTTAAGAAAAATAGTCCAACCGCCAAGGTGGCTAAACCAGGTGTATCTTGAGGAGAATATCCTAAAACCTTGAAATCTAAAAGGCGGTGAAAAACAAAAAAGATGCCCATAAGAAAAGAGGGAATAGCAATCAAAAACCCTAAATAGGTTGCCATTCTGAGCGGAAAGGTAGAAAAATCTAACAAGCCATCTATCGCCAATTCTACCAATTTTGAAAAAGTAAATTTCGGTTCTCCTGCAGCTCTTTGGTCTCGTTCGTATTGCACCCCGATTTGTTTATAGCCTGCATAAGCTCGAAGCCCACGAACAAAACGGTTTTGTTCTGGCATTTTATGCAAAAGCGTATGAACCACCTTTTTGTCCATCACACAAAAATCTCCAGAATCTAAAGGAATTTCAATTTCACTCACCCAACCAAGCAGTCGGTAAAATATTTTATATGCCGCTTTTTTAAAAAAGCCTTCTTTTCTTTTTGTTCGTATGGCATAAACGACCTCATACCCTTCTCGCCATTTTGCCAAAAAACGATATAATTCCTCTGGAGGATCTTGCAAATCACCATCCATAATGACCACCGCATCTCCTTTCGCATATTTCAAACCAGCTGAAATAGCAGCTTGATGCCCAAAATTTCTAGATAGTTTGATTGTTTTAAAATGCTCATTCCGATCAGAAAAACCTCGCATCATTGCCAAAGATCGATCGGCTGAACCATCATCTACCAAAATGATTTCGTAATCATCTCCCCAAGTTGGACTTGATTTGACTAGTCTTTCATATAGTAAATTTAGATTTTCTTCTTCGTTATAAATTGGTATTACTATAGAAATCATAAAGTTGGTATTTGAGTTATAGCTTTGTTGAATAAAATCACAAAGTTCAAAAAAATCATGGAATCTTAATGGCATTGTTGTTAAAAACCAATTTTCCCCGACAAGGAAGCATTTTGAGGAATTATTTCAGCAGAAATCCCCATGACTTTGCATGCTTCAGCAGCTATTCGAATAGAATTATTGGCACTTCTTTCATCGGGATAAACATGCGCCATATTCGAAAGAAATAAGTTTCTAATGGGAGACATACATTTAGGAATTTTTTTGGAAAAAAATTTATCACAAACGGTTGCAGCAGTATTGGTTCTGAAAACATGAATTTTAATTAAATCATGAAAATCAAAATCAGGGAAAATAATCTTTATTTTTTCAACCATTAGCTCCGAAATCTCCTCATTTGTCATTTCGTAAATTGGTTCAGTAGACGCAAAATACCTAGAAAGATAGGCGATATGACTATGATTATAATTTTTTGCATTGATTAAGTTCGTATGTTCAATCACGCCTCCGAAAGGAAACCCACTGTCAGCAATATTCAACCAATAAAAATCACTTAGCGGCTTTTTCATTTCCAAAATAGTACAAACTGCACCAAAATATTCAATTTGATTTAGTTTTTGCGCATACTTTGGAGCCTCCTTTTCCAATAGTTTTGTCAAAAAGACAGTAGGAATGGTAAATAAAAAATCCCCATTTTTAAAAATGCCTTTTTCCGTTATTATACCATTAAGTGTTTGATTCTCAATAATTAATTCTAAAACTGGGGCTCCTGAAATCAACTCTACCCCCAGATCTTTAAGCTCCTTTAATAAAGCATCAAGAAGTATCTGAAGACTTCCATCTAAATAGCCTAATTGTTCCGCTCCTTTTTTTCGGGAATTCATTCGTTGTCTTAACCGACCGATCATCCAAGAAAGTGGAACCTCATTCGCATAAGGACCAAATTTGATATCCAAGAGTGGTTTCCAAATGGAATCAGTAACACTTTTACCCGCATATTTGTAAAACCAATCTAATGCAGAAATACCTTCTTTTATTTGCCAATCTGCAAATTTGCCAAGGAAAAAACTAGTCAATCCAAATCTAATTTTTCCAAAAAAGGAGATGGGTTTAAATTTCAATAAATCAGTTGGGGAATTGAAGGAATAAATTTTCTTATTTCGGTAAATACCCATCTGGGTGTTATCCCAAATAATTTGATCTTCTAATTTCAATTCACGCAGCAGCCATAATAATTCAACATCATGGGTAAAAAAGTGATGATAAAAAAACTCTAGACGATTGCCTCCTATAGGAAAGGTATTTAATAAACCACCGAATTGTTCCTTAGCTTCAATTACACGGACTTTTCTTCCAGATTTTGCTGCAATATAAGCCGCAGAAAGCCCTGTAATTCCTCCGCCAACAATGATGATTGATCGCATTTTATTGGGGTTATCTAACCTCGAAACTTTTCAATTACCTGATCACAAGCCTCTTCCAACATATGAAAAACTTGGTCAAATCCATTGTCATCCCAATAGGGATCAGGCACTGATTCATTCATTCCAGGTTGCACCATATTCATAATCAATTGAACCTTTTCTTTTTGATCGTCCGATACAGAGTGTCGAACAATATTCTGATAATTGGAACTATCCATTGCAAAAATCAAATCGAATTGGTCTAAATCTGATGTTTGAAATTTTCTGGCTCTTTGATCAGTAATATCAATACCATTTTTCCTAGCCACTTGGATAGATCTTGAATCAGGTAAAGCCCCAACATGCCAACCACCAGTACCTGCTGAATCAACTTGCCAATCAAGATTATTCATCTTAACCTTACGTTTCAAAATACCTTCTGCCAAAGGAGAACGACAAATATTTCCCAAACAGACCATTAAAATTTTCATGGGAATAATGTGGTTATTTTAATAATGGGTTCTAAATGATTATCATTACAAAAGTACTAATTCAAATAAAGATATATGGATGAGGTATTCATAAAGTTTTTCACATTAGAGAGTAGGGAATAAATAAGATACCCAAATTTTGCACAGCAAATTTTTCTGCAGTTGAGACAAAAAACACAGACATACCCAAAGGTATGGCGAGTATTTTTAATGAAAAATGAAGGCAAAAGAGCAAGTAAATTGGGTAGGTTATTTATTTCCTTCTCCCTTAACTACAAGGGTGTTTTAACTGCAAACCAATTAAAATCCAAAAAGGAGGAAAAAACTAAACAAATGACAATTTCTTCTATTATCATATTATCATCTTTACAAAATTGTTAGTTGATTATCGGAAAATTAGATTCAAACAATTTCAACTTTTGCCAATACACTACAAAATTTGTCAATTTTTCTACTCAACATGCTTCCCTTTTTCGACGTATGATAATAAATACTTATTATCACCACTTAAATTTGTAAATCCAAGTATATGACAACATTATTAAAACTGATAACTTTCTCATTCACAATAAGTTGGGGACTATTTTATGGAACCTCTCACCTTGAGGTGGATTCAAACAACTCATTCTCAGAAAATTATTTTACTACGCAAGGAGAATTTTGCGCTTCAGATGAAGTTCGGCAAAATCTTTTCCAAAAGAATCCTCAGAAAAAAACTTTGCAAGAGAATCTAGAGAAACAAGTTTATCAATATCTCCAAAACAAACCACCTAAAGCAGAAAATCCACCTATTTATACCCTGCCCGTGGTTGTTCATATTATTCATCAAAATGGCGCTGAAAATCTTCCCTTACCTACCGTTCTTGATGGGATTCAACATTTAAATGATGCCTTCGAAAATGTTGGTTATTATGACCCAACTACAGGGGTCGATGTTCAAATAGGATTTTGCCTTGCTAAACAAGACCCAGATGGCAATCCTACATCAGGAGTCACTCGTGATTTTAATGCTTTAACAACCATGAATATCGCTGATGACCTAGATGTAAAAAATATAAATCGCTGGGATCCATTAAATTATATCAACATCTGGTTAGTTCGAGAAATTGCTGGCGGAGTGGCAGGATATGCCTATTTGCCTTCTTCTCATGGTGGCAATGAAGATGGAATTGTTGTGGAGGCACAGTATTTTGGTAGTTCTGAGTCTAACTCAGCTGTTCATGTACATGAAATGGGGCACTATTTAGGGCTTTATCACACTTTCGAAGGAGGCTGTGGAAATGACGATTGCTTGAGTGATGGTGACCGAGTTTGTGATACACCTCCAGATCAAACGACTGTTGCCTCTCCGTGTGATTTTTTTCCAAATAGTTGCTCTACAGACGTCAATGCTGCCGATCCAAATAACCCTTTTATCACCGATCAGGACGATTTAGTTAACAATTATATGGATTATGGCGACTTGATGTGTTACAATATGTTTACTCAGGGACAAGCAGATAGAATGAATTTCTTTGTTGAAAATGTGCGCCAAAGTTTATTAGATTCAGAGGGTTGTAATGAGCCTTGTCCACTTCAAATTATTGCAGCTTTTACCCCAAGTGCGTTGACTGTGGACATCGGGAAAAATTTGAATTTCATCAATAATTCTATCAATGCGACTGATTATGTCTGGAAAATAGATGGCAATACAATATCGATTGATCCGAACATTACCAACCAATTTGATGAAATAGGTTTTTTCGATGTCACTTTAGTTGCTTCCAATCCCCTTGTGAATATTTACTGTGTGGATAGTTTGACCATTACAATTGAAGTGACTTGTCCTGTAAAAGCTAATTTTATTCAAGACAAATATTATTTAGAGGTCGATGAAGTGGTCAATATGACCAATACTTCAGTCAATGGAATTGATTATGAATGGTTTGTAGATGGCGTATTGCAAAGTACCACAACAGACTTTTCTACCTCTTTTAATACTCCTGGAAATTATTCAATTTATTTAGTAGCTAGTGATACCTTGTGTAGTGATACCACAGTTTTAACCAACTTTGTCAAAGTTGGCAATTGTGACGTATCCATTTCTTACTTGCCAAATATGCCAAATACTTGTGATGACATCCAATTTTCGGCTTTTTCGCTATGCCAATTTGAAAGTTATTATTGGAGTTTTTGTGAACCAGACTTGTTAGATGTACCCAATATTTCTATAAGTGCACCTATCGGAAGTAGCCCTTCCCATTGCGATTTTATTGACAATGTACAAAATGGAACAGGCTACCATTTATTTATGAGTCAAAGTAATCAGAGCGTGAATCGAATTGTCCGCCTGGATTATGGCAATGACATCAATAACCCGCCGACACAAACACCCCTAAGTACACCCGGTATTCCAATTACAGCTGATTATATCAAAAATGAAGGAATTGATATTGTATTTAAAAATGGAGAATATTATGGATTTTTAGCTGTCTGGAATCATATTTATCGTCTTGATTTTGGAACTAATTTGGCAAATAATTCACCTGAAGTAAACTTAGTTGGGGGTGCTTATCAATCTGAATTTTCAGCCGCACAATCATACGACATGTACCAAATTGGTGCAAACTGGTGGGGAATTGCTACAGCTCAGTCTGGTAATGTGGTAATTTTGTATTTCGGAAATGAAATCGATGGGGATATATTGGCTGTATCTACTTACGATGGAGGAAATGGAGATGCCGAATTTACAGGATCTACCCTAATTATTGAAAATGATAATTATTATGTTTTAGCCACTGATACTCAAAATGGGTTAATACGTTTTGATTTTGGCAACTCTTTAGCCAATGTCCCAACAACTGAAAATTTAGGCTTCTTCGGAACAGGCTTTCAATCCTCTGTTTTAGCTTATAAAGAATGTGGTGATAGTTATGCAGTTTATGTTTTAAAAGAATCTGATAACGATGACCATAAATTACTTCGATTTTCTCCTAGCATTACTTCATCACCAGTAATCGAAAATGATATTAATGGATTAGGAGTAACAAGTGGAGTTTCGAGTTTTCATAGAGTCGGCGATGAATTATTAGCCTATGTAGTGAAAAGTGCAGGTGGATCGGTTGCTCGATTCTCATATGAAAATTGCGAAAACAGTATACCTGGTTCAAGTAATTTTCAATTTCCAAATACGGTATTCTATGATTCAGCGGGGACCTATCCTATAAAACTAATTGTCGATGAAGGTCTACCCACACAACAAGTTGTTTGTTCAGAAATCGTGATTGGAGAATGCTTCGAAGAAAGATGTTACAATGGTCGAGATGATGACGGAGACGGCTTGATTGATTGTTATGACCCGGATTGTTGTGGTGAGGAGACTTGCGACGACTTTTATTATGTCGAATGTCCCGTAGATTGTACAATTGAGCCTCAAACGGGTGATTTTGAATTGGAAATTGAATGGAGTACCGCCAATGAAGTGGAAAACTGGTGTGCATATAATACCCCAATTGTTGGAGATGTTGACCGCGATGGAATTCCAGAAGTATTAGGAAAACCATGTACGGGTCCAAATTCAAATTCAGGTGTTCCATTACCCAACATTATCGTTGTCGATGGGGCAAGTGGAGTTGTTGAAACAGTAATTCAGACACCAGCATTCACCTATGCCAATGATGGTCCATCTTTAGCAGATTTGGATGGAAATGGCTTTGTAGAAATATTTTTTCAAGCAGGTAATTTAATTGAAAATGCAACCTATTCAGGCGGTGCCATTATTAATGGAGATGTCCGACGAAAAATTGTCTGTTATGAGTTTGATGGAGTGGATTATGTAGAAAAATGGGTATCAAATACAGAAGCAGGTTATCAAGCTATTGAGGATGCTGCCACGGTTAGTGCTGCCGATTTTGATGGTGATGGTCTTTCAGAAGTTTATGTTGGAAATCAAATTTTCAATGGTCAAACAGGAGCATTAATAGCAAATGGTGGCTTTACTAATCCAAGGGGACTATTGCAAGATCCTGGATTTTTAAATTGGGCAGTCCAATATTCAGTGGCTGCGGATGTCCTTCCAGACAGTTTTTGCGATGAATGTAAAGGATTGGAGTTAGTAGCCGGAAATGCAGTTTATTCCGTTAGAATAGATCTCACTAATCCGCTTGGTAGCGCTTTAAATATTGAAGTCGAACAACCATCTAGTCAAGATGGAAGAACGAGTTTGGCAGATATGGATAAAGATGGAGACTTGGATGCATTGGTGACCACTAGTATAAGTAATACCACGGGTGTTTATGTTTGGGATATTCAAACAGTTGATTTGGTAGTTAATTATTTCGAATTGTCCGATAATACCTCTGACATTTCCCATGCTAATATTGCCGATTTTGATGGAGACGGAAATCCTGAGACGGGTATTTGTACCGGTTTAGAATATAAGGTTTTAAAGCCTAATGGAGATAACTTTGAAGTCCTTTGGCAAATAACGACTACGGACTTTTCTGGACAAACGGGAAGTACCGTCTTTGATTTCAATAATGATGGTAATTCAGAGGTCGTTTATCGAGATCAGGATAATATTCGAATATTGGATGGCGCCACAGGAACTCAATTATATGCAGATCCTTGTTCATCCGGAACTCGAGTAGAATATCCTGTAGTGGTTGATGTTGATGTTGATGGAGAAACAGAACTACTCTGTTCTTGTGCAAATGAAGTTCGTGCTTACGGTTCAGTTTCTACTCCATGGGTTGCGACGCGCCCTGTTTGGAATCAACACAACTATTTTAACGTCAATATCAATGATGATTTAAGTGTACCGAATGCTCAGCAACCACACCATATTGTTGGAGATAGTGTCGTTTTAAATAATTTCTTGACCCAATATGCTGATCCAAGTTTTCCTGTTCCAGATGTTACTGTTTCTGTTGATTCATTTGGATGTGGTGTAGATAGTTTTTTGGTGATCTTGGAAATTTGCAATTTAGGAGATTCAAGATTGACTGGTGAAACACCGATTACTTTTTATGATGCCAATCCAACATTGACATCTGCAAATGTATTAACGACCAAAGAATTAGGTCAAAATATCGATCCAGATGATTGTATTTTTGTATCCTATTTTGTGCCTGCTTTATATGATACGCCCGTTTTTGTGGTCGTCAATGACGATGCCTCTTTAGTCACTCCTTTTGATTTGGCAAATGATTTTCCAGTCACTTCTATTGCTGAATGTGATTATACAAACAACTTAGACAGCCTACTTTTGGAAGGTCCACCTCCACCAAAATTGGATATTGGTCCTGATATTCAATTGATTTGTGACAATGGTGTTTTTGAAATTAATGCAGGAAGTAGTTTTGTGAGTTACGAATGGTCAGATGGTACAACTGATTCGACCATCACCGTTTGGTTAGAAGGAGATTATTGGGTCAATGTGATTGATTCCTGTGGCAATTTGCAGAGTGACACTATGGAGATCGTAGTAGATGATCCAACTATCAATATGGTGGAGCCTATGGTTGCGACTATTTGCCCTGGAGAAAGTGTTGAATTGTGTGTTCAAGGAGATTACTGGGATCATTACGAATGGCAAGATGCGGAAAGTTTGAGTTGTACAGATTGTGCTTGTACTATTGCAACTCCAGATGAGCCAGGAAGTTATACAGTTATCGCATGGACAGATGCAGGTTGTTATTCAATAGATACGGTGATTGTCCAGTTTGGTATGCAACAAACAGAGGATGAAATCTTCGCTTGTCCAGGTACAACGGTTATTATTCATGGATCTCCAGCTATTGCTCCGGGAACTTATTCTCAAACATTTACAGGCTTTGACGGTTGTGATTCTACCAGTAATGTGACCTTAATTAATTTCTTAGCCATGAATATCTCTTTCGATCCAACTCCTTCTTGCGAGGCTGGAACAAATGGATCTATCACTGTAAATGTGAACAATGGTGCACCACCTTTTAATTATGATTGGGATATACCTGGTGCAGGCGATGTTTCAACAATTGATAATCTTCCTCCTGGAAATTACGGCGTTACTATTACAGACGATAATGGATGTATCCAAACAGCCACTGGTATTGTTCCAGTTGGTAATGATATGGCTTTAGATTTTGACGTCATCAATACCTGTGAAGGAGGAGATCAAGGCGAAATTTCCGTTAATTTAACTAGTGGTGCCTCTCCATTTTTATTTGATTGGGACATCCCAGGAGTTGGAGATGTTTCGGAGGTAACAGGCTTGGATGCAGGCGTTTATAATGTAACCATAACAGATGCCAATAATTGTACGTTGGAACAAAGTTTCATTATCGAATTGACAGGTAAACCAAATGTGTTGTTTGATATTACCAATGCGGATTGTGAAGATAGTCCAACTGGAGCCATGAGTATTTCTAATCCTAACCCCAACTGGACTTACAGTTTAGATGGAACTAATTTCCAAAATGGATTTACATTTGATGGACTCACCACAGGAACACAAGACTTATTTATCCAAGATGGCCCTTGTTTTTATAAATATAGCTTTACAATTTCAGCTAATGATTTACCAAATTTGACAGCAGATACACAGTCTCCTACTTGCCCTGGAGAAGATGGGATAGATGGACTCATTCAGATCAATGAACCAATCTCAGCTGGATGGACTTATAGCCTTGATGGTCAAAACTTCCAGAGTAATCCTATATTTCCAGATTTGCAGGCAGGTAATTACACTATTACCGCTCAAAATGGTGACTGCTCAATTTCTGAAAGCATCAATCTCCCTGAAGCTAATGGATTCCAGATTGATATTACAACGTTTCCTGCTGGACCCCATCGATTAGGGGATACCATTTTATTGGTAGCCTCACCTAACCCTGCATCCACTATCATTGAATCATATACTTGGAATCCGGCTGATAATTTGACTTGTTTGAATGTAGATTGTGATTCAGTCCAAGTCATTTTATTTGAAGATATTGAATATACTGCCACTCTTTCGGATGACTCTGGATGTATTGCAGAAAGGGCTATTGAATTGATTGTTACGTTCGAATGTGCTCCAGGAGATATTGAATTTCCAACTGGTTTTACTCCTGATGGTGATGAAATGAATGACCTTTTCCAACTTGTACCCACTGGCAATACAGATGCTCAATTGACATCAATGGAAATATACAACCGATGGGGACAAAAGGTTTTTGAAGCAACAGATGGAAATTACTTCTGGGATGGCACCCAAAATGACGAGCCTGCAGCTGCAGATGTTTATGTCTGGGTTGTTCGTTATACTTGCGGAGGCGATGATGAAACTCGCCACGGAGAAGTGACTTTGCTTAGATAACCTTACCTTATAAAAATTATTAAATACACAAGGGTCAGAAGTTCAACATTAAAATTAATTGAACTTTTGACCCTTGTTATTTTCAGCCTTCAAAACATCCTCTATTCTACTCTTAATAACTAAAATACTGTCTTTAAATTCCTGTTGAACGCGAATCCAATCCTCTGGTATTAGCTCTAACTTTTTTCCATAATCATGTTTACATGGTCCTTCATGATCATGATGTTCGTGCTCAAAACCGGGTACATCCGGTAAGTTGTCTTTCCAAAAATTCAAGCTACTTTCAATTTGATTAATTCGTTCAACTTTTGACATCTCCGACTCCGTTAATTGACGCCCCATAATATTAATTTGATTTCTAATTTGAATGAGGGTTTCGAGTTCAGGAGTTAATTCCTTTTCAATTTGGGAAGATTCCGTGTGTAATTGAAAGGCTTTTTTCATTGCTTCGCTGTTGGTATTTTTAGAAGTATTGCAAGCAAAAAAGAAGGCAACAAAAGCAAGTAAAAAGCTAAAAATGGTTTTCATAAAATAGTTGTTTATTTTATTTCAATAAATCACTCAACGTGTTCCTAAAGACAGGATTAAATATAGCCCCTCGATGACTTTCATTATTCAAGGTCACCAACTCAATCAAATCAGGCTTTAAAGCTCTTAATTTTTCACTAGAGTCATAGGGTATCACATTGTCACGAGTACCGTGAAAAAGGGTAATCGGCATTTTTACATTTTTCAAAAAATCAAAACTTTTGAATTGATATTTCAACAAAAAATCAGGAATAATAGGTGCTCGACGATCTTTAATATCAATCATACTATAATAAGGAGCAAGCAAGAATAATTGTTGTGGGTTATTTTTGGAAGCCAAATAAGACGCCATTCCACTTCCTAAGGAATAACCAACTAGAACTATCTTCTCTTCCGGATAATGCTGTTTTAAAAAGTCGTAAACTTTTTGATTGTCTTTATGTATTTGATCCTCTGATCTAATTACCCCATCACTTTTTCCATATCCTCGATAATCGTGTAAAAAAATGTCATAATCATTGCCATCCATTTGGTTAGCTTGATGCAAGCATCTCCTTAATGATCCACGATTGCCATGAAGATAAAAAATCACACCACGAGAATTAGGTTCTTTTAACCACAAACAATTTAGAGATACTCCATCTTCCACCTCAATTTCAACCTCCTCTCCTGCTCGAAAAACATAATCTTCAGGAAGTGTATCTGGCAGAAAGATAATACGATCTTGAGCAAAAAATAATACGACACAGGCTATCGCATAAATAATAAATAAAGTGATTCCTAAATTCTTAAAAAATTTCATTCGTATTGGATTCAAATAAATGCAGCTCCATTTGATTAATTCAAACGGAGCTGCTTTGGGTACAAAACTATTAAATTAACGTACCCCTTGGGAATTCATTATCTAAAAACTGTATAAGTTCGTCTAATCTTGGGTTTTAACAACACCCAGGCGCACAACATGGTTTTTCTGCTACTACTGTAATGCTAAGTACTTTTGAGCCGGATTTTCTAAATGCTGTAATTTCTTGTTCATCCAAAAAATTACTCAAAACCTCATCCGGCAAATATATTTCTCGTTCCTTTTCAATCTTCATATTTGAAAACCCAGCCTTTTCTATAGCCGACAAATAATCAGATTTTAATAACGCACCAGAAACACAACCTGCATACATTTCGGCGGCATTTTTGATCTTTTCTGGCATTTCCCCACTCAAAACTACATCTGAAATACTGAAATGTCCATTTTTCTTCAATACTCTAAACACCTCTTGGTAAGCCTTGTTTTTGTCTGGGACAAGATTCATCACACAATTGCTAATCGCAACATCAATCAATTCATTTTGTAGTGGTAAATCCTCAATCTCCCCCAATAAGAACTCCACATTTTCGTATCCCAATTTCGCTTTATTCATATTTGCCTTTTCTACCATTGCAGTAGTCATATCTACGCCAATTACTTTGCCTTTTTCGCCTACCATACTACGAGCAACAAACACATCATTACCAGCACCTGAGCCCAAATCCAATACAGTTTGTCCCTTTTTTATTAAAGCAGTATCTGTAGGAATGCCACATCCCAATCCAAAATCTGCATCTGGTTCATAACCATCTAAATGATCATAAGATTCTTTAAAAGGCGAGTCACCTGTGGGTGAACAACATAAAGTGTCATAGCAACTTCCAGTGTTTTGAGTAACCACTTCTGTATACTTTTGTCTTACAATTTCTTTGATTTTTTCTGACATTTTTTTGAGTTTTATTTTTAATAAGATGCCCTATAGACGGAGATTAGAAAAAAGGACGCAAAATTTCAACAATCATCTAAAGACACTCTTTTTTGATACTCTAAGATGTTTCCATAAACATCTGTTTTGATCTTACAACATTCCAAAAGTGCTTCTTTTAATTTCTCCCGACCACGTTGTACTCTTGACTTAGCTCCAGAATAGGAAATGTTCAACCTTTCTGCCAGTTCCTTTTGGGGCAATCCTTCAATCTCCACCAAAAATAAAGCCTCTCGATATTTTTCTGGTAAGGCATCCAAGAAAGATGGAACGCATTGAGAAAAACCCTGATGAGTATTTGGCATTTCTGATTCATCTTTAGCATTTTCACCATCGACGATATCCAATGTTCTAGTCTTTCTTTGGCGTCGAAAATGATCATTAATTTCATTTCGAGCTATCTGAAAAACCCAAGGCATGAGTTTCGCTTCATCTTTTAATTGAGGTAATTTCAATTGCACTTTTACATATACATCCTGAAGAATATCTTTCGATATAACCTCATCTTGGACTTTACTTTGTACGAATTTTTGCAATGATTGATTGATATTTTGCCATTTAATAGCTTCCATAAATATTCATTTTATGGTGGACGAAAAAAATTAAAAAAAGACGCAAAAGTTTTAAAATGGATTAAGATCTGGTTCCAAAAATTCCCTTTTTGCCCTTTCAGAAAACAGCGTTTCTTCTTTGTAATATTTCAATAAAACATCCTTCACCGGCTTCAACATATCTTCATTCTCAAAAATAAATTCCGCCCAATCTAGATAAGGTTGATGCTCCATTTTTTTCCCAAAAATCTGCATTTAAGCATAACTGATCGTTGCATGGTATTTAGCTCCTCTTCCAAATTTTTGGTCAAATTTTTTAATACCCTCAACTACCTTTTGTAATGAAGTATCAAAATCTAAGGCTTTCAAATAAACCCAAACAATTCGAAAATGTGCTTCGTGGGTAATAACTTCAGGGGGTAATTCTAGTAACTCAAATTTCTTTCTGAACTCTTCATCAGAGTATTGTAAGTGCGGTTCTCTCATCGGATGATTTTGGGATAAAGGTAAGAAGACCTATAATTGAATTGGCTAAATAGGTCATTCATTTTACCTTTAGTATCCATTAAGAATAACTCCAACATTTGCCTGACTTATTTTTTAGTCGTTAAGTGCTTGGACAGAAATAACTTACACACATTATGACGGACTATTTTTTCACCATATTTCGTTAAAAATGCTCGCCATATCTAAGGATATGCCTGTGCTTTTTGCCTCTTCTGGCAAATAAATAGTTTTCGTCAAATATG
>JANSWP010000177.1 GCA_024743405.1 Bacteroidota bacterium | reverse complement strand
TGGCCATTCCCTTCGCCAGCTCCAATGCCATTTCCATAAGCATATGTATCTTCGTAACTTCCATTCCACCACTTTATACCACTACTTTGGTCTGATGCTGCAGCTACCAATCCATGGCAGCCTGAAGCATCCAAATAAAAGATGATACCACCCGCATGGGTATCCCCTATCTTCAAACCACAAGAACTATTAATATTATACAAGTCTAAGGTCTGTGTAGCTTGTCCATCACCTTCTAAAGAAATTTCCAAGGTTGTCCCATTTAAATTTAATACATCTATTGTTTGGTCGTCTGTGCTTGTGCTTGTATTCCAGGTCAATACCCCTGAGCCATCAGTCGTTAATACTTGTCCAGTTGAACCGTCAGCCGTTGGGAATGAGAAGGCATTATTCACATTTAAAGTACCATTTACGCGTAATATATCAGTTGAAAAATCACCCCAAATAAGAGGTGAAGCAGTACCGCTATTATCAATAAATAACTTATCGCTATCCGTCCCTGAATTGGCCCCTGCCTGATATCCAAGAAAAACATTATTAGACCCTGTGTTACTGACTCCTGCATCTTGTCCGAAAAAGGAGTTTCTATCTCCCGTATTATTAAGCCCACTTGCCATTCCAACAAAAGTGTTTCGATCTCCGGTGCTCAGGCGTCCCGCCACATTTCCTATAAATGTGTTTAAACCTCCTGTACTGTTTTCTCCCGCCTCACCTCCGATAATAGTGTTAGCACCTCCGATCAAATTAAGCGCTCCTGCTCGATAACCTGAAAAAACATTATACGAGCCGGTCGTATTAGAAGTTCCTGCATTGTCCCCGATGAAAGTATTAGCATCCCCAGTATTAGAAGATCCTGCATTTTGCCCAAAGAAAGTATTTGTACTATTATTAGGTAAATTGATAATGGTCCCCCCTCCTGCATTTTTTTCAAGAACCAACCGTTCACTACCTTCTAGATCAAAACGAATTTTATCTTCATCAGCTGATTCTTCTACTTGTATTTTGGTGTCGTTGTCGGCATCCGAAAGGCTGCTCGATAAGTCTGTCCATGAGCCATTGTAAAACCAAAAGCTGCCCGTCGTCGTGTCAAAGACCAACAATCCGGTAGCAGGATTACTGATGAGGTTGCGCTGTGTGGTCGTCATACGAGGCACCAGCATCCCCTTTGTTGAACTTTTTACATCTAATAATGCAGAAGCATCAGGCTGTGAGTTGTCTTCGTTAATGCCAACTTGTGCTTGTACCATTCCTGTCATTAACATGACGACTAAGAATAAAGTGGTGTAGATAAATTTTTTCATGTTGTGTGTTTTTAATAAAGTGAATAAGGCATGTGAAATGTAAATTTATTTTGTCCACATGCCTAACCTGGCGAAGCCAGTATCATAAAGACCATTTTTTGTCAATTTCTTCTTTGTCTTGATACAAAGAAGCAAAAATCAAGGCTGTGGATATTTCGGCTAAAATTTGCTTATCAGGGCGCAGACGACCCAAATGCTCGCAAAGCTCGCGTGGGTAGTCTTTGCGCGCCCTGATAAGCAAATTTCTTAACGCCGCAATCTCCAATGCCGAAAAGCTTTTTCGAATAACTCTTGCCACGTTTGCGCAAAAAACAACTTGGAAGGAACTAAAAAGTGTTTGTCGAAAAAAGACTGCCTTCGCTCATTCACTTATTAAAAATCAGAAGAAGGCAGCTTTTAATTTTTTGAAGTGCAAACTCCTTTCGGATGAATTGCAAGGCAAACCTAGCGGACTTCATACCTCCCATTTGGGGAAATCATACCCCCCATTTGGGGTTTATACCCCCCATTTGGGGTCGGGATACCCCCCATTTGGGACTTTTGGCTTGTTTTGGCTCGAAAAGCGTTGATTGGTGTTGGAAATAATAGGGAATGGAAGGTGATGAGAAAAGAATAATTGCAGATATAAAAAAGGTGCTCAGGAGGATTTGCAATCCGACCAAATTATACGTGGTCGGATTACAAATCCTCCTGAGCAGTTTCTTTGTCTCTGACCTCTTAGAGTATGTTTGGAATTTGCGTTTGAGTGATTTTTTGAGGAAATATTATTTTGAAGGAGACATTTTTCGCAGTCAAATGCGGGCAATTTGATGAGAAAAATAACGCTGTGCAAAATGCTATTTGCCGAAAAATCGCCAAAATCAAAATTCAAACATACTCTTAGAGAGGAATCTAAGGGGTCAAGGGCAAATGCATTACAGAAACGAATCAAAAAAGAGATTCCGAAGGAGACTTACCAAATTCTGCTTTAAATAAAGAGGAGAAATATTCCGCTTTTTGGAAGCCGACTTGATAAGCTGCTTCTTTCACTGATTTACCTTGTTCTAGTAATAACTTGGCTTTTTGCAGCCGAATAGCTCTGATGTATTTGGTGGGCGTTAGTCCTGTTAGTTGTTTGATTTTTTTATAAAAGGTTTTCCGATTTAGAGCGTGCAATTCGGCGAGATAATCAAT
>JANSWP010000098.1 GCA_024743405.1 Bacteroidota bacterium | reverse complement strand
TGGGCAGGTCTGTGTTTTTTGCCTCAACTGAAGAAAAATTAGCTGTGCAAAATTTGGGTATCTTATTTATTCCCTACTTCCTAATCTGGCGAAGCCAGTACCATAGAGGTCAGGAGTCAGGCGGCAGGTATGAGGATTTTCTGACACCTGAGAGAAAATTTTAATTTTTGACCTGACATCTGATTCTGAAAAGTTTTAAAAGTTTTTTTTGCCACAAAAACGCAAGAAATAACTTGAAAGAAACTAACTAAAAAACCTATTGGAAATTATGTCATAGTTCCATTTGGTGATTAATAAATGACCGTAACTACTTTAAAATAGTTAAAATGAAAAAATACATTCAACATCGAATCTTTCTAATGTGTGTTTCCATCATGTTCTTTGTTTTTAACATCGAAGCGCAAGTTAAAATGGAAAAGGCTGTCCCCGTCTTCAAAAACGGAGAAGCCCAAATTGTCCAAGCTTTCAAAAACCCAAAAAATTGGATTATTCATGATCTATGGGTCGAAACTGAATTCGATACAGACGGGGATGGAGAATTAGATCGAATGCATACTAGCGTAACACGTCCTCAACAAACCGAAAATGAAGGTTTAAAACTGCCCATCATTTATAATACTAGTCCTTATTTCGCTGGAACGGCTTCTCTTTCGGATGACTTAATGTGGAAGGTAAATCATGAAATTGGAGCGACCCCACCCAAAAGAGGTGAACCAGGAAAGATCAAATTGAGAGGTAAACGTCCCGTAATTTCAAAAGCACATACTGAAACGTGGGTGCCGAGGGGTTATATCGTTGTGCATTCTTCCTCCCCTGGAACAGGGCTCTCACAAGGAGCACCAACAGTTGGCGGTGATAATGAATCCTTGGCACCAAAAGCAGTCATAGATTGGTTATGTGGTCGAGCGAATGGATATACTACACCGCATGGAAATGAAAAAGTAGAAGCTTACTGGTCTACAGGAAAAGTAGGCATGACGGGTACATCCTATAATGGAACCTTACCAATTGCAGCCGCTTCAACTGGAGTTAATGGATTAGAAGCGATTATACCTGTTGCACCCAATACCTCCTATTATCATTATTACCGATCTAACGGATTAGTTAGACATCCTGGAGGGTATTTAGGTGAAGACATTGATGTTTTATACGATTTTATTCATAGTGGCAATAGTGAAGATGATTTAAAACGAGCTTATAATAATAGAACTGTTCGTGACACTGAAATGAAGAACGGTCAAGATAGAATCACAGGTGACTACAATGATTTTTGGGCAGGCAGAGATTATATTCATGATCTAAAACCATTTAAGGCTGCTCTCTTGATGTCGCATGGGTTTAATGATTGGAATGTAATGCCAGAGCATAGTTATCGAATTTATGACGCGATCCGAGCGAAAGGAATTCCCCATCAAATTTATTACCACCAAAATGGACATGGCGGACCACCTCCATTGAGTATGATGAATCGATGGTTTACGCGATATTTGCATGGCGTAGAGAATAACGTAGAAAATGATCCTAAAGCATGGATTGTTAGAGAGAATGACAAAACTGATAAGCCGACTTCATACAAAGATTATCCAAATCCTGATGCCTCTACCGTAGAACTTTATTTGAATGGTGGCACACCAAAAAGAGGTACACTTTCACTAAAAAAATCAAGTAATAATGGTACAGAGACCTTCGTTGATAATTATTCTTTTTCAGGTTCATCGCTTGCTATTGCAGAGTATACCAATCATAGGCTCATGTACGTTTCGCCAAAACTGAGTGAACCTATTCACATTTCTGGACTTGCCAAAATCAAAGTCAAAGTAGCAAGTAACAAGCCAGCGGCAAATTTGTCAGTATGGCTAGTTTCATTGCCGTGGAAAGAAGGACGACGCTCAAAAATTACGGACAATATAATTACAAGAGGTTGGGCTGATCCACAAAATCATCAATCCATGAGAGAAAGTTCTCCTTTAGTTCCAGACCAGTTTTATGACTTAGAGTTTGAATTACAACCGGATGACCAAATCATTCAGGCAGGTCAGCAAATTGGATTAATGATTTTTTCAAGTGATCGTGATTTTACTTTGTGGCCAGAACCAGGTACAGAATTAACCATTGATTTGGATGAAACAATGATTTCTTTGCCGATTGTTGGAGGTAATAAGGCTTTTAAGAAGGCTATTACTCAAAAGTAATTGAATACTATCTAAGTAAAGCGTTACGTTCAACTAAATTTTTTCTAACCAAATATGAATCAAATTAAAATCATTAAGAATCGCTCCGATATCGGGGCAGGAACCCGTGGTTCCGATATGGGCATCGATGCTATCGAAATTGCCGCAATTAATTCAGGTAATAATTATTTCACCCGCTTTCCATACATTGACGTACAAACCCATAATGAATCTATTTATAATATGGTGAAAGCCCTTTTCGCTAAACGAATAGTGCACGTATTAGAACAATGTCAAAGGGTTTCCAATACCGTCCAAGAAGTCTTAGCTGAAGATTATTTTCCTATTGTTCTTTCTGGAGATCATTCTTCTGCATTAGGCACAATAAGTGGCATTAAGGCACAATTTCCAGACAAACGGTTGGGTGTAGTATGGATTGATGCTCATGCAGATTTGCATGCTCCTTTTACCTCTCCATCTGGCAATGTGCATGGGATGCCACTTGCCGCGGCATTAGGAAATGATAATCTTGAAAATAAAATAAATGAGGTCTCGATACCAACACAAAATATCTGGAATGACCTGAAAAATCTTGGTACCATTAGTCCTAAAATCCTATCTCAAGATTTAATTTTCTTTGGTGTACGAGATACCGAACCAACAGAAGATCGAGTAATTGAAAAACAGAATATTAGGAATTATAAAGTCGCAGAAATTCGTCATCGTGGTTTACAAACCTGCTTATCTGAAGCAAAAAGCCAGTTAGAAGATTGCGATATGATTTATATTTCTTTTGATGTAGATAGTCTAGATTGTGATTTAATTTCAAAAGGGACAGGTACACCCGTTTCAAAAGGGTTTGACCCTCAAGAGGTTATTGCCATCATTAATAATTTGATGGATTCTAATAAGGTAGTTTGCCTAGAAGTTACGGAAGTCAATCCCCTCTTGGACAATAAAGGAAACAAAATGGCAGAAACTGCCTTCGAGGTGTTAGATTCGGTTACCAATAATTATATGAATCACATGGTGTAGGCTCTAAAGACCAGATTAAAACCAATAGGTTGTTGATAATTTTTTTCTTTTCAGATGAGTGCTTTCGCCGCAAAAATTTCTTTTTTACAGGCGAATGAGGTGAAAATTGCAAGCAATTTTTACCTCATTCGCCTGTTTGATTTTCCCTTTGCTTTGACAATGGGTTTTCAAGTATAATCCATGAAATTTTAATGCTTCGGTACGTCCTTTTTGAAGTGGAAATTATTGATCAATCCAATGACTAATCTGCATACCTCCACAGTAGCATTAGCACAAAATAGATGATCAAATAAAAACGATAAAAATTTCTTGCCTTTAGGTAATCCGTGTTTTCGGGAAAGAGGTTTCCAAATAATCCCTTTAGTTCTTTCCAAAACTTAGGTTGTATATTAATTTTCCAGTCTTCAGTTTCATAAACAATTTTTCGAAACTGACTTCTATAATTCATCATTGGTATCCCCCATAATAGGAATGTAATCAACAGTAAGGTCTTCATACATGCTAAACTCAAAATTGTGGTTTTGGTTTAAAATTCATCACCTTTGTGGTATGATTCTGATTTTTCAGGCTTGTAACGATGATCACCTTATTCTTTCCTCGTCACTTTATCTGAAGAACTTCTAGAAATAGGAACTCGAAGAAAATAAAAACTGCATTTAGATATATGAATTCTTTTGATGATTTTAATCTTTCTAACCCGCTCCAATATGCCATTAATGATTTAGGTTTTGAAGAACCCACTCCCATTCAAAAGGAAGCCTTTGCTGTTATTAAATCAGGTAGAAATGTTGTTGGAATTTCTCAAACTGGGACCGGGAAAACCCTTGCATTTATGTTGCCTATTTTGCAAGAATTAAAATTCTCTAAGCAATTGACGCCTCGTATAGTCGTATTGGTACCAACAAGAGAATTGGTTTTGCAAATGGTGGAGCAAATTGAGGCTTTCGCAAAATATATGACGGTTCGAGTGATAGGAGTTTATGGAGGTACAAATATTAATACCCAGGCAAAAGCTGTGATCCAAGGTTCTGATATCGTCGTAGGAACTCCTGGAAGATTGTATGATTTGACGCTAAAAGGTGCGTTGAGCTTGAAAAAGGTTCGTCAGTTAGTGGTAGATGAAGTTGACGTAATGCTCGATTTAGGTTTTCGATTTCAATTGAATAATATTTTTGAATTATTACCAGAGCGTAGACAAAATATTATGTTTTCGGCTACTATGACAGAAGAGGTAGATACATTGATAGAGGATTTTTTTATTGCTCCTTACAAAATTTCGATTGCTGTAAGTGGTACCCCACTCGACAATATTACCCAACAGAGCTATGAGGTAGCCAATTTTTATACAAAAGTAAATTTATTGTCTCACCTTCTCCAAGATAAAGAAACCTATAAAAAGATTTTGGTTTTCATATCTAGTAAAAAGAAAACGGATAAAGCGTTTGAGGCTTTAGAATCTCAATTTGGATCAGAAATGGGAGTTATTCATTCCAATAAGTCCCAAAATTATCGGATTCGATCAATTGAGCAATTTGATGATGGAACCAATCGAATTTTATTGGCAACCGACGTAATGGCTAGGGGTTTGGATTTAGATAAAATCACACACGTCATCAATTTCGATACTCCAGCTTTTCCTGAAAATTATATGCATCGAATTGGTCGAACAGGGCGTGCCAAACAGGAAGGAAAATCTATTTTATTCTTTACTAAAACCGAAAAATCTGCAAAAGAAGCTATTGAAAAATTAATGAATTATCAAATTCCATTAATTGACTTCCCAGATGATGTTGATATTTCAATAGAATTATTACCCGAAGAAAAACCAAGCTTTGGAAAACAGAAAAATCCAAATCGAAACTATAAAGAAGAAGAAAAAACAAGTGGATTTCATGAGAAAAAGGAAAAAAATCGAAAAGAAAACTTAGGAGGTTCTTATCGCAGGACATTAGCAAAAAAATATAAGAAAAAACTTACAAAAGGCGATAAGATTCAGAATAGAAGAAAGAAAAAGTAATTTTCAACAGCAATTTAAATTGCTGTTTTTTTAAGGCTGCTGTTTCCAAAATGGAACTACTTAACTATTTAAGTGTTAATAACACACCACATACCTAAATTTTAATTACGTACCTTCGCAATTCATCTATATTTCCAGGGTGTTTTTTCCAACATTCAACAATGTCTTTACGAATACTCTCCAATAAATGATGGCATTTTTTAAACTAAAAACAATTTATGGCTAAATCACAGCAAAGTTTCAACAAAAAAGAAAGAGAAAAAAAGAGAAGAAAAAGAAAAAAAGACAAAGCAGAGAAGAGAGAACAGAGAAAAGCTGAGGGAGGAGAAAAGAAAAGTTTTGAGGAATTATTAATGTATGTGGACGAAGATGGCAACTTAACGCCTACGCCTCCAGACCCTACTAAAAAGAAAAAAATAAACGTTGAGGACATTGAAATTGGCGTATCTAAAAAAGATAAAGATGCTGAGGAAGAATCCCGAAAAGGTACTGTCAAGTTTTTTAACGAAGAAAAAGGCTATGGTTTTATCAATGTACCCAACTTAAGAGATAGTATTTTCGTTCATGCAGCAGGTCTTATCGACGAAATCAGAGAAGGAGATAATGTTACTTTTGAAATTGAGATTGGTCCAAAAGGTCCAGTTGCTGTTCAAGTTAAAGTTGTTTAACTTTCATATAAATTAAATGGTTTACAGATCTTCCAAATTTGAGAAATTTGGAAGATCTCCACATAATTGCCTTCATCTCAATTCCAATTTAATAATTTAAGGAATTAATAAACAGAATATTATTCTATTCTAAAATCATTAATACCATTCAACATTTTTAAATTTGGGCTCATTTCCTCAATTTTGAACTATGACCCATTTTCTACCTAAAATAATTCTCTTTTATATTCTTGTGCTTTTGCATGCTTGCGAAATGCCAAATCAAAAAGAACACGAGAAAGAAGTCACATCAGAATCAAAATTGGACGCTTATCAGTATAAAGGTAAAACCCTACGTGTTGGCGTAGTGGGTTTAGTTCACACACATGTCCATTGGATCTTAGGCAGAGAAGACTATGGAGATATTGAAGTCGTTGGAATCGTGGAGCCTAATGTAGATTTAGCTCAACAATATGCAAAACTGCATCACTTCTCTATGGATATCGTTTATCCAACTCTTTCCGAAATGGTGGAAGCCACCCAACCTGAAGCTGTAACTGATTTTAGCCGAATCATTGACCATCTGGCGACGGTAGAATATTGTGCGCCAAGAGGTATTCATGTCATGGTCGAAAAGCCATTAGCCGTCAATATGAGCCATACCGAAAAAATGATTTCTTTGGCGAACCAACACAATATTCACTTATTGACGAATTACGAAACTTCGTGGTATGGAAGTAATAAACAAGCGTATGATTTGATTCATAAAGAACATAAAATTGGAGACATTCGAAAAATCGTTTTCAATACTGGGCATCCTGGTCCTATCGAAATTGGATGCAATAAAGAATTTGTAGAGTGGTTGATTGACCCTGTTTTGAATGGAGGTGGCTCATTGACAGATTTCGGTTGTTATGGTGCTAATTTGACGACTTGGCTGATGAAAGGCAAAACTCCTATTTCCGTTTCTTGTGTTACTCAACAATTAAAACCTAACCTATATCCAAAGGTGGAAGATGAAGCGACAATTATCCTCACTTACCCAAAATCTCAAGTGATTATTCAAGCTTCTTGGAATTGGTCTCATAATAGAAAGGATATGCAAGTTTATGGTGAAACGGGTTATATAGATTGTAAAAATGGAACAGATATGGAAATTATGGAGGATGAGAAAAAAGGTTCTTTTGAGGCAAAAGCTAAACCACTCCCTTATGGAGTGCATGATCCATTTTCCTATTTGGCAAAAGTGGTAAAAGAAAACTATCCAATTGAAGCATTTGGCGTTTCTTCCATAGAAAACAACCGTATCGTCATGCAAATATTGGAAGCCGCGAAGGAATCCTCTAAAACAGGAAAAACGGTAATTTGGAAAGATTTTTTTCAAAAATAAATAACCAAAATCATTAATAATAATCAATGAAACATCAATTAAAATTTATCCTAAGTTTATCTATTCTCACATTAATATTTATAGCGTGTAAATTTCCTCAGAAAACAACCGCTGAAACACCCTATATCTCTCTTTTCAATGGGAAAGACCTTTCAAATTGGATAATTTATGGCACCGAAAAATGGTATGTTGAAAATGAAGAATTAGTCTGTGAAAGTGGGCCGGATAAACAGTACGGTTATCTAGGTACCGAAATGACTTTCAAGAATATGGATTTGTATTTGGAATTTAAGCAAGAAGCCGATGGAAATAGTGGTGTCTTTTTTAGATCCTCTATTGAAGGGACAAAAATCTCAGGCTGGCAAACAGAAGTTGCTCCTATGGGTAAACACACCGGGGGTATTTATGAATCCTATGGTCGAGGTTGGTTAATAAAACCTGACGCTAGTTTGGATAATGCATTGAAGCCCAATAAATGGAACGAAATGAGGATTAAGGTTGATGGCGACCATGTGACAACTTGGTTAAATGGACAAAAAATGGTGGATTTTGTCGATGAAAAAATTGGTCAAGCTGAAGGACAAATTGCCCTTCAAATTCATGATGGAGGTGGCATTAAAGTAAGGTGGCGAAATATTCGAGTTCAAATTTTGGATTAATACCAAAATCAGGATTCGAAAACTAACCCAATATCATCATCGCCCCCATACCGAATATAAAAGCACCAATAAGTTTAATTTGTAAGGGCGATTTTGAATATTTTGAGATGTTCATACCAATCATCGACAGCAATGTTGCTCCTATTACAAATCCTAAAATGTAAAGAGGGATATTGGAGTCTTGGGGCATTTCTGTTCCATGGGCATGACCATGAAAGAAACCGAAAATGGCGGCGAGGCTAATATATAGGATACTGCTCATTTTGAAGTCAAGTGCCAGTATTAAACCTGAAATCAAAACAGAACCGACTATCATCCATTCTGTCACCTTAAATGCTTCGGACTTAATGCCCAAAAAACCGCCAATAACCATAGATAAGATAAAGACCAAAGAAGGCAACCATTTTTTTTCTTTCAGAACAGTAAACCCCATCACTCCAATTCCAATGATAGCTACTAGGTGGTCTATTCCAAAAATAGGGTGTGTAATACCAGCTGTAAAGCCCGTTCCATGACCCCCATGGGCAAAAATCTGAATTGGGATCAAAGCAAGAATAGCAAATACTAAAAGCGGTCGTTTCTCCATAATGAGTGTTTTAGCTGAAAGGTAGCCCCTTTCTAGGCTTCAAAATAGCCCATTTAGAACATTTCTCTATAATTCATTATTTCTTAGCATCTAAAACAATCCGATAGCGAGGTTTTCCTTTTTCTAATCGATCAATCGCCGCATTTACATCACTCAAATTGTACATTTCTACCATCGGTCGGATATCATGTCGTGCAGCAAACTTCAACATTTCTGCAATAGCTACAGGACTGCCAGTAGGTGACGAAGAAATAGATCGCTGTTTGCCCATTAAATTGCCAATTCTTGCAGTGACCGATTCGGTCACACCAACTATGTGCAGAATTCCCTTAGACTTAAGCGTCTTCAAATAATCATCCCACATTAGTGGTACATTAACGGTATCCAAAATCATATCAAATTGATTCCTTAATTTTTTCAACGCATCTTTATCATGTGTGCTCACAAAATGATGCGCACCCAATTTCCGAGCTTCCTCCTCTTTCTCTGGACTAGTAGAAAAAGCAGTCACTTCACATCCCCAAGCCTTTAAAAAAGCTAAAGCCATGTGTCCTAATCCTCCTATTCCTACAACCCCAACAGAAGCCAAAGGACTAATATCATTTTGAATGATTGGATTAAAAACGGTAATACCTCCACAAAAAAGAGGACCAGCTGAAGCCAAATGTACACCTTCAGGTATAGGAATAGTCCATGCAGCTTGAGCTCGAACTTTATCTGCAAAACCGCCATGCCTTCCTACAATGGTTCCTTTTGCATGATTACACAAATTATGGTCACCGCTCATACAGTCTCCACAAGTCAGGCAAGATTGAGCTGTCCATCCGACTCCTACTGTTTGTCCAATTTCTAAATTATGGACTTGATCGCCTTTAGCTATTATTTTACCTACTACCTCGTGCCCTGGCACGAAAGGATATTGAGTAAAACGCCAATCATTATTAAGCATACTCAAATCACTATGACAGACCCCACAATACAAAACTTCGACATCCACTTCATCGGGTTTCAGCTCTCCTAATTCAAATTCAAAAGATTTTAATTGACCTTTAGGCTCAAGCGCTGCATATGCTTTTATGATCATTTTTCTGTTTTTAATTAATTTTTATTGATTTTTGGCAATGTTCTTAAAAAAATAGGGATTTATTCGCCTAGAAATGTCCTTTTTTGAAAAAATGGAGATTTCATTCAAAATGAAAAAGGATAATAGCATACATGAAATTTGGAAAACTACAAGACCTTTCTAATGTTGATTTTCAACTACCACCTGATCCACCTTTTAATGTAAAAACTTATGAAAATTGGGTCATTGAAAAGGAGTTACCAAAAGTTTATATCGGTTGTACAGGTTGGGGTATGAAAGAATGGGTTGGCAAAGTCTATCCCAAAAACGCAAAAGCCAAAGATTATCTTGGTCACTATACGAAACAATTCAATACCATTGAACTAAATACGACTCATTACCGCATACCGAATGAAAAAACTATTGAAAAATGGCGATTAGAATCATCAAAAGATTTTCGGTATTGTCCAAAAATTTTGCAAGCGATAAGCCATAGTCGACACTTAGGAATAAACGATGACCGACTTCTCGAATTCTGCAATGCAGTGGCAGGACTAGAAGAAACATTAGGCTGTTGTTTTATCCAACTCCCTCCTTACTTTGGAGTTGATCGTTTACCCGTTTTAGAAGCCTTTTTAAATAAATTTCCTGCAGAAATACCCTTAGCCGTTGAAGTAAGACATGAAAGTTGGTTTGAAGAGGACTCTAATTTGGAACAATTATTAGAATGTCTAAACCGACATAAAATTTCAGCAGTCATTACCGATGTTGCAGGTCGCAGAGATGTCCTTCATATGGGGGTTACTACCGAAACCACTATGATCCGTTTTGTAGGAAACAACTTGCATGAAACAGATTATTCAAGAATTGATCGATGGGTCAACAGGTTGAATTTATGGTTTGAAAAAGGGCTAAAAGAAGTATATTTTTTTACTCATGAACCAGACAATATTTTAGCCCCAGAGATGTCCGTTTATTTGTTGAATCAACTACAAAAACATTCAAACGTCGATGTCCGAGGCCCTAAATTACTCAAACCAAACGATGGGGAACAAATGAGTTTGTTTTGATTAATTTTCCCAATAAATTGGGAGATTACTTTAAGTTTAGTAATCTTGCCACAACACAAAAAAAACAGAATGGAAAACGAAAATCTCCCTTACATACATAGAGATATTAGTTGGTTATCTTTCAATTATCGCGTATTACAAGAAGCTAAAGACCCAACAGTTCCGTTATTCGAAAGACTAAAATTCATGGCCATTTATTCCAATAATATTGGGGAATTCTTTCGTGTAAGAATGGCTTCCGTTCGTAATGTTTTAAGAGTTGGTAAAAAAACAAAGCGACAAATAGATTATGACCCAAAAAATGTAATCAAAGAGATATTAAGAATTACCAATGAACATCAAGTAGAATTTAGCCATATTTTTGAGAATCAAATTATTCCTGAGCTTCGAAATCACGGAATTTTCCTGTTAAAAAGGCTAGATTTAAATACAGAACAAAGAGAGTTCGTAGAAAATTATTTTGATGATCATATGTTACCTTATGTGCAACCTGTTCTGTTGGTTAAACATAAAATTCGCCCTTTTTTAATTAATGCCGCCTTATATTTAGCGGTTCTTTTACGTGACAAAGAGGATCCAAAGGGTGAAAATAAATTCGCCGTAGTCAAAATTCCTTCTGATCATTTACCTCGCTTTATCAAGTTACCCTCAGCCGCCGGACAGCATGATATTATAATGTTAGATGATATTGTAAGGCATAGTCTAGAAGCTATGTTTCCAGGGTATGATATCCGAAATACTTTTTCAGTAAAATTAACCAGGGATGCTGAACTTTATATTGATGATGAATTTTCAGGTGAGTTGATTTCAAAAATCAAAAAAAGTCTAATAAAAAGGCATGTAGGACCTGCTACTCGTTTTGTTTATGACAGGGAAATGCCAGAAGAATTTCTAGAGTTTTTAAGAGATTCTTTTAATCTTGGCAAATACGATTTATTGGTCGAAGGTCGCTATCACAATAATTTCGATTTTTTCAAATTTCCTACATTTGGTATGGATCATTTGAAAAACAATCCCCTTCCATTGCTTTCCTATGTACCTTTAGAAAAATCTAGTGGATATTTTGAAAACATTAAAAAGAAAGATCATTTTCTAAATTTTCCCTTCCATTCATATGAGTCTGTTATTCGATTTTTTGAAAAAGCAGCTAGCGACCCAAATGTTACGCATATCAAAATTGTGCAGTACAGAGTTGCAAAAAAATCTCGAATCATGGACGCCTTAAAAAAGGCGGTCTTGGCAGGAAAGCAAGTCTTTGTTTTCATTGAAGTAAAGGCAAGGTTTGACGAGGAAGCCAACCTAGATTGGGGCGAAAAATTAGAAAAAATTGGCATAAAGGTTCATTATAGTTTTCCTGGCGTAAAAGTTCATTCCAAAATAGCCTTGGTGCGGAGAGAAGAGAAAAATGGACCTACGTTTTATTCTTATTTAAGTACCGGAAATTTCCATGAAGACACGGCCAAAATATACTCAGATTTTGGACTATTTACAGTCGATAAAAGAATTACCAATGAAGTAGCTCGTGTTTTCAATTATTTAGAAACTGTAAAGGTACCAGCTCAGGAATTCAGTCATTTATTGGTCGGACAATTCAACTTACGTAGAAGTCTAGTTGAATTAATTGACCAAGAAATTGAGAATGCTAAAGCTAAAAAGAAAGCTAAAATCATTTTAAAATTAAATTCTCTTCAAGACCAAGAAATGATTTCGAAGCTTTATGAGGCAAGCCAAGCTGGGGTAAAAATTCAATTAATTGTTAGGGGAATCATGTGTTTGGTTCCAGGAATAAAGAATTTAAGTGATAATATTGAAGCAATTAGTATCGTCGATCGATATTTAGAACATGCTCGAGTCTTCATTTTTCACAATGATGGTAATGAAAAAATTTATCTTTCTTCAGCTGATTGGATGGTCAGAAACTTAAGCCACAGAATTGAAACAGCTTTCCCCATTTTTGATGCGTCTATCAAACAACAAATAAAAGACGTTATCAAATTACAATTGCAAGACAATGTAAAAGCTAGAATTTTAGATAAGGAACATAATAATTTTTACAAAAAGGATGGTTCAGATTTGGCTATTCAGTCTCAAATTGAAACTTATTATTACTTTAAAAGAAAAGAAGATTAATGGGTAATTTATTTATTCTGATTTTTAAGAAACCAACTTGACCTTTATTTCAAATTGAATTGCTTTTTGAGTTTCTTAGTCACTCCAGCGATCAAAAATAAGTTGTCGATACCGCCATTGGGTTTATTCAAGTTAGCATTCGAAATATGACGGAAGCGGCACTTCAATAATAGATTGTAATCACTATCACCAAGTTGCTTTCTATATCCAGCTTCAAAATTGTCAGAAAAAATGTAGCCTTTACTTTGTAAGGTGGTCTCCGTACTGATATAATGAGGCCCAGAACCGATAGCTATGGTTAAGAACGATTTAGCCCCCAATGGCAATTGATACTCGAACCCTAAATTTGCACCGAATTCGACCTCTTTACCAGTTTTAGGTTTGAATGAAACCAATACAAATTGGGGCTCCAAATAGATATAAAGGTTGGCTTTTTTTCTTTTTAATAAATCAGTTATAGTATAGTACCCTAAAAGCATATTGGGCCGATAATCTCGCCCTTCTGGTAACTCTTCAAACAATATAGGCTGGGCATATTGAATACCTAGATATTTATCCAAATTAAATTCGTTTTGAGAGAATAATAATTGGAAATTCAATATAAAAATTATTGATATAATTGCTTTCATTGAAGATTGTTTTGTGCTAAAATTTCGTTAATAATGTGTTATGTTTTGAAAACCCCTTATTTCTTCGTACTTTCGTAAGTAGTTTAAGATTTTTCTCAAAAAAATCTTTCTATTAAACTTAACCAAACAAAAGTCAAATAAAATATTTGACAACTATAAATAAAACATAAGTGTTTTATATTTTTTGAACTAAAATTTGAAATAATATGGCTAGACCGTCAAAAAGTCCCATCAGACTTAAAGATGGACATTACATTGAAGTAGCAAATAAATTTAGCTCTTCAGGCATCAAAATCCATCGAGACTCTAAGAAGGAAATTGATCATTTGGTAAGACTTTATCAAAAAAGCAAAGATGTTACCTATTTGGGAGAAGTCAAAAATGGTAAATTTGTTTAGTTATAAATTTAATAATAATAATTAAGTAACGAGCCATCTCAAATTTGAGATGGCTCGTTTCAGTTTTAGAAAAGATTAGTTCCTTCCACTTTATTTTTTCTCTCGCAAATTTATCAAAACTTGCATTGTATATTAGCTCACCCAATTATTCAATTTTAGTAACGCCTAAAGAATAACTCCGAAATTTGCCTATGTATTTTTTGAACTTTTGCGGCGTTAAAAATACTTTTTTGCCTTACTAAAATCCAAAATCTACTATTTCAAATTGGCGGACTTATTTTTTAGCCGTTACTAAGCTTTTGGATAAACCCCTCATTTAATCCCAAAGTAATATTGTATTTTGATGTATTTTAAGATCAATTTCTCAAAATAATGCCCAATTTTTAATTGAATTTGAAATTTCCTTTGGAATACTATAAGTTTTTTTGATAACTTTGTAAAGCGAGCAATCATATTTTAATAAGAAGTTAATCAAACTAAAAATAAATTAGAGAGAGCGTGACTTTTGAAAAAGGTAGCAACCTTCTTAGGATTGCTGCCTTTTTTCTTTGTTAACTTTTCTTTTCTACCAAACTAAAAAGGGCAAGTAAACTGTAGTTTACTTGCCCTTTTTAGTTTCACTTAAATCTTAAAACAGGCTCTTTATCAAGGATTCCTTATCACGATATCGCCAAAAGAAATTTTGATATATACATTCCCTTTGCCGCCCAATTTTGAACTGAAAATCGCTTTTTTCACTTCTTGAGTATTTTCAATATAGTTAAATTTCAAATCAACTGGGGCTGTGATATTTCCATAATGAGCCGTCAAATTATACCCATAAAATGACGGATTAGGATCAAAGAAATAGACATCTGCCTTTTCAGCAGTTATATCCAAACTTACAAGATTTTGCATAGGATCCGTAAAAAGCTTTAAAATTCCATATTGGGCATTGATGTCCCAAACACCCATAATATCATAAAGGGTTATATTTGATCGTCTTGAATCTATTCTTACATCCCCATTAATATTCTTGCCTTCAATATCTCCAAAATAACTATCTAAAGAAATTTTCCCACTAAGGTTATCCAATAAGACTTTGGAATACTCACTTTGAATTTTTAAGGAATTTGTCAAATTATTCACTTTTGTCAACCCAAAATGATTTTTTAAATACAAAGGACAGTCTTCCGGCAACGTAATAGTATAAACAGCGCTAAGGTCTGATTCAGGGGCACTTTCTCCATCTGGAGTCGAAACATAGTTTCGAAAATAAATCATATCCCCATGCTGATCCGCATTGAATTCCATGCTCTCCAAGTCCTTTTGAGCAGTTGCTTTACTAGGATGTTTGGCAATTAACTTTGCATGAACTTTAATGTCTGCCTTATCCCAAGCTTCAACCTGGATTTCTGCCTTTTCTCCTTCAATATTCAGCTCATAGCCATCTTTATAAGGTATTGTCTTTTCAATAGTTTTAGTGACAACTTGTAACGTTGTTTGAGCATTCATGCCAGTGGCAAAGAATAGGATTATGGCAATAGAATTAATAAATTTTAGATTTCTCATTGAAAAAAGGATACTGACTTTCTGTCGCTAACTTTTGATTAAAAAACTAACAACAGTGGGCAATTTTATATCAATATATCTATCATTTCTTTCATAATTTCAGTACGCTCCAATTCTAAATCTTTGATTTGAGAAATTAGATTGGCGTTTGTACCAAATTTTCCGACAGCGCTATTCAATACATTCTTTGCATCATTTAACTCATCCAATTCAACTTGTAGTTTTTGAAAACCAGGTGTTTTACAAACCGCAACTTTGGTTTTACATAATGCCATTAAATCATCAAAGGCTCCATCATCATCATTCCAATCTTCTTTTAGTAAATTATCATCTCGTATTTCTGTTGAAAACGCCATTTCATCAGCTCCATCACTGTTTAAATAATTAAACCACCACCCAGCTACAAATAATACTGCCACAGAAGCTGCAATGGATAACCACCTTCTTCTTGAATTTATCGAAACAACCCGACCACTTTCTGACTCCTCAGAAAGTGATAGATTAGATTCAATATTGTTCCATACTAATTGAGGTGGAGAGTAGGTAGGTAATGCCTGCAAACCTTCCCTTATTCGTTGATCCGAATGATCATAATCCATATCATCCTGAATAAAGTCCCACAAAGCGTCTTTGGGTTCATATTCTGGAAGGTTTTGAATTGCCGTTTTTAGGATTTCTTTATTATGCTCTTTCATTTTATGACTATGGGCGTTTATACGATTTCAAAATTCATTGTTAAACATATTATCCGATAATTATGATCTAAAATGTTTTAACTTTTCTCTCAATTTTCTTTTAGCATAAAAAAGCTGAGACTTAGAGGTTCCTACAGAAATTCCCATCATTTCAGCCACTTCTTTATGACTATACCCCTCCACCTCAATAAAAACAAAAACGGAACGATAGCCATCAGGTAATGACAAAATAGCCTTTTCTAAATATTCAGCTTGTAAAAAGTCTCCCCAATCCACCAAAGACTCAGGGTTGACATTATCTATAGATTCAAAAAACATTTTGTTTTTCCGTATTTTACTGTAAGCTGTCCGAATTACAATTGTCTTGATCCATGCTCCAAGGGTAGATTCCCCACGAAAGGAACTTAAACCTTTAAATACTTTAAGAAAAGCATCTTGCAACACATCATTGGCACTCTCAAAATCGCCTGTTACGCGATAAGCCAAAGTGTACATTGCTTTTTTATACTTGTCATAAAGCGCTTTTTGTGCCATTCGATCATTGTCTAGGCAAGCTTTTATAAGGTCAGCTTCGGTCATACCGATTTTTGCAGTCATGTGTGTTACGCTTTAAGAATTATAGAAAAGTGTATGCCATTGAAGAACGGGTTGTATGCCATTAAAATTTTGTATCTTAATTTAACGCTTGAATATCTTTTTTAAAGAAAAGAACAAATATGGCAAAAAAAGGAAAAACCCGTAACTCTAACGAGTTACGGGCATTTTTTAATGAAATGGATTATGGACTAAAAAGACATTCCTAATGTAAGCATCAAGCGTTTTGGTTTTTGATTGAAATCTACTGGTTGCCCTGCGACGGTAAGGTGTTCACCAAAATCACTGAAATTGCCTTCATACTTCAAATCAACCATAAATTTCCAAATATCTAAACCAATACCTGCTTGCCAGCCCATAGTAAATTCTTTAAACCTAGCCTCAAAGTCATCTACCCCATCAAAATCAGATTTTGAATTCATGAAAATATGTCCAACTGGACCTGTATTTACACGCAATGGACCTAATTTCAAACCTACCAAGAGAGGTACATCGAGGTAGTTATATTTTTCTTTAAATACTTTACTTACCAATCCGTCGCCGAAGTCATCTACTCTGAAATCTACACTATTTGAATTCCAAAGCACTTCAGGCTGAACATAAAAGTTTCCAATTTGTCCTCTTACAAAACCTCCAAAATGGAAATTATAATTAGCCTCATTAATGGCGATTTTCAAATCTGAGAAATCAACTTCAGCAGGGTCTATGTCATAAGTACTCATTCCTGCTTTAATACCTACTTTTAATTGCGCAGTTGCGGTAAAAGCTAAACCTAAAATAAATGCAAACAAAATTGACTTTTTCATAATATAGATTGTTTTGTTGATTTTAAACTTGGTAAAATGTGCGTTCTGTATAGTGATACCGAACCAATCATTTTTCCCCTAATTCTTAACAGAGTTTAACGTTGAGCTAATTTTTTTAAGGATTTTTCAAAAATTTCTTCAAATTGATGTTCTCTTTTCAAAAAAACGCACATTAAATACCAGCTTGAAGGAAATAATTGACTGACATTCTTTTATGTCAGATGCTTCTTAAACCCAATTCTTTTTTAGGGTAACCACCTGATGTCTAAGAATCATTTAAATGCTGTACTTTTGAGCAATTAATTAGGAACCCTAGATTAGCGAACAAAAATCACTTCTATTTACAGTCAATTTTTTATAGATAAAATGGAAATAAACACTTCAAAATATTTAGCGAGTTATCCAAGAATAGAAGCTTGTCCTCCACCAAATAAGCCTGAATATGCATTTATCGGACGATCAAATGTGGGAAAATCAAGTTTGATAAACATGCTTTGTAAAAGGAAAGGAATGGCTTTGACCTCCAAAAAGCCAGGAAAAACCCAAATGATTAATTATTTTTTAATTAATGAATTATGGAATTTAGTAGATTTACCGGGCTATGGATATGCAGTAATTTCTAAAAAAAGAAGGGCAAAATGGGAGATAATGATAGCCAATTATTTAAAACAAAGAGAAAGTTTGATGTGTACTTTTGTTTTAATTGATTGTAACATTCCCCCTCAAAAAATTGATATAGAATTCATTAATCAATTAGGAAAATGGGGCGTTCCTTTTGCAATCGTTTATACAAAAGCCGACAAGCTAAAAAAGCTAGAAAGAAAGAAAAATGTTAAGAATTTTCAAGAAGAAATATTGAAATACTGGAATGCATTGCCTCAAGAATTCACAACATCATCTGATTCTGGCCTTGGAAGAACTGAAATTTTAGAATTCATTAGTGAGATAAATAGACAATATTTTTCCAAACCTAAGTTAATAAAGAAAAAATAGAAGCATTAATCTATACAAATAGACTTTTTGATGATTTTGAATTTTATTGTTGTTTTCTTACAATACAAAATCTCAAAAATGAAAAACTTATCTAGAATCTGGTATGCATTTGCTTAGGAATGGGAAGATAATAAAGAATACAAAATTGACGCTGTATTTTTTTCTTTTATAATCTTTAAAAAATGAGTGCATAGTGGTACTACGGACTCATTTTTTAAAGATTATAAAGGGGAAAAAGACAAGTCAAGATGCATACTTTATTGTTGTCCCATTCCTCATACGCTCATTTGGCTAAAAACCTTTATTTTGTGGGTGTTGGCTTTTGGTACTTTGGCAGCTATTGCTTTTGAATCGATAAAAGGACAAATAGGTTTAATGATCGCAGTTATTTTTATTTTGATTGGACTTATTTAAGGTGTAAAAAATGCTAACCTAGCTTTAAAGATTGGTTGGGTTCACTATTATTCTCGTATTATGGCAACCCCAGAAATGGATGATCCCAATTTTTTTGAGAAACAAAAAGAAAACTTGACAAAACATGAGCGAAAAATCTAAGGTTTATCCCCACCTAATACCAGAAATTAATGATTGGCCGATTAATAAACTACATGAAGAAAGAGAAAAATTAGTTGATGAAATTGATGAATTTACATTCAATAACTTGAAAGAAATTCATGGCGATAAAATAAGTGACATTATCGCTAAAACCATTTATTTAGAACGAATTAGGATTAAAGAAGAGCCTTGGAAAGTAGATCCTCCCAATGACCGGATGCTGTGGAAAAAATTACGTAAAAAACTGGTTGTCAAGGGATTAAATAAGGAAAGAGGAGATTCTGAAAAAGCCAATTTAGAAATTCTTCAAACCATAGTTAATCGATACTCTGAAGAAATTGTTGGAACCTTTCGAAAGGGGATTTTCCTTTTTGCTCGCAAATTTTTAAGAGTATTCTTTAGTCGATTACTCAATACTGCTGCAGGACGAAACCTAAACCGAATTTTTGGAACCAAATACGATATTGCAGAAAGATTACTCGTCAATGGTGAAATTGAAATGGTCCGAAAATTAATGAAAAAAGGAACTGTCGTCATCGTTCCTACCCATTTCAGCAATCTTGATTCTATTTTAATTGGTTATACCATGGATAGGATTTGTGGCTTACCTTCTTTTTCATATGGTGCGGGTTTGAATTTATATAATACGGGGTACACCGCCTTTTTCATGAACCGTTTAGGAGCTTACCGAATAGATCGGCGAAAAAAAAATCCAATATATTTACAAACCCTTTATTCCTTCTCTTCATTAGCCATACAAAAAGGTACAAATAGTTTATTTTTTCCGGGTGGTACTCGATCTAGAACCGGTAAATTAGAAACTAAATTAAAATTGGGTATGATGAGCACCGTTATGGACGCCCAACGCATCAATTTTTTAAAAGGAAAGGATGAAAAAGTATTTATTGTACCTTTAATTTTGGGTTATCATGTTGTTTTAGAGGGGAAATTTTTAATTGAACAACATCTTAAAATAACAGGAAAAGAACAATATATTTCTCAGACTAAGGATCAATTTCATAGTTTTAGAAAGCTCATGAGGTTTGCATGGAACTTCTTTTCGGATCCATCAGAAATCAATCTTACTTTTGGAAAACCGATGGACATTGTAGGTAATTTTGTTAATGAGAATGGAAAAAGTTTAGATCGTTTCGGTAATGAAGTTGATGTTAAAGAGTACTTTATGGCTAATGGGGAAATCACTAAAGATTTACAAAGAGAATCTGAATATTTACGAATATTAGGCGATAGAATTGTGGATCGTTTTCATAAAGAAAATATAGTATTAACAAGCCATTTAGTAGCGTTTGCCGCTTTCAATATTTTAAGAAACGAATTTCCAAAATTGGATTTGTATGGACTTTTAAGATTACCTCCAGATGACTATATTTTTTCAAAAGAATTACTTAAAGAAGTCATCCATCAACTCAAAGGAGCTCTCTTAGATATGTCTGATCAAGGCAAAATAAAATTATCTAAACAAATTCATTTTGAGTTGGACGAAATAATAAAGGATGGAATTAGCCATCTGGGTGTTTACCATCCTGAAAAACCCCTTTTAATTAATAAACAGGGACATTTGAGTAGTAAGGATTTTAAGTTACTCTATTTTTACCATAATCGATTAGAGAATTATGGATTAGATAAAATGATTGATTGGACAAAGTTATTGAGCTTAAAAGGTCAAAAAACGGTAGAAGTGTAATAGACTTTATCAAGAAAGGTGTAAAGAATAAATTATAAAGTAGCGAATTCATTCAAATGTTTAAACGCTTTTTTCTTACTGAAAAAAATATGATGGTGACCATTATGATAAATGCGTTCATCATTTTTTTAATGTATTTCCCTCAGTTCCAGAAGAATGAGTTTCTAGAACTGGTCGATAATTTTTTTATAATTTTATTTCTAGTAGAGGCAATTGTAAAACTTCAGGAAATGACTTTTAAAGGTTATTTCTCAAGTCGTTGGAATCAGTTTGATTTTTTAATTGTCGCTTTTAGTTTGCCCGCCCTATTGCCACATGGAGATGCTCCATTAATTTTATTATTACGACTGTTCAGATTAATTAGATTGGTTCGTTTTTTCAAATTTGTACCTCATTTAGCCTCCATTTTAGAAGGATTAGGTCGTGCAGTCAAAGCCTCAATTTTCGTTATTTTAGTTCTGTTCTTATTGAATTTCATGTTAGCGTTGTTTACCTGTCATTTTTATAGAGAAGCAGCCCCCCAATATTTTGGCAATCCATTAACCTCCTGTTATTCCATCTTTCAAATGTTTACTGTTGAAGGATGGAATGAAATCCCTACAGCTATCATTGAAAGTGAGTATGGACCCAAAAGTAATTTTTTCATCGGACTTACTCGATTTTATTTTGTCATTGTTGTACTGATTGGAGGAATCTTCGGCATGTCTCTTGCAAATGCAATTTTTGTAGATGAAATGACAATAGACAATACTCGAGAATTAGAAGAAAAAATTGATCGCTTACAAGAACAAATTGTCGAGTTAAAGGATTTGATTAAAAGTAATAAGTGACTCGTGTTAAGTACTGGCGGTTTTGAGGTCATTTTTCAAATCCCCAATTCTTAATCACCTACAATCAAAAGAAGTGAATTTTATAGTATTCGATTTAGAGGCTACTTGCTGGGAAGGAAAACCAGATTACATGGTACAGGAGATTATTGAAATTGGCGCGTTGAGAATCAATTATTATGGTGAAATATTGGACACATTTTGTCGTTTTGTTCAACCTATTCTTAATCCAAAAATATCTTATTTCTGTGCAGATTTGACAACCATAGAACAAAAATCAATTGATAGGAGTAAAAAATTTCCAGAGGTAATTGATGATTTTCAGGAGTGGGCGGAAATTGATTATGAAGATTATGTTTTGTGTTCTTGGGGCAGTTTTGATAAAAAGATGTTGATCCAAGATTGCGAATTACATGAAATTGAAAGCGATTGGGTAGAAAAACATATTAACCTCAAACGACAATACCATGAAATAAAACGTCTAAGGAAAATGCGGGGAATGAAGTTTGCGGTAGAAAAAGAAGGCTTTGATTTTGATGGTATTCATCATAGAGGAATTGACGACGCCAAAAATTTAGCAAAACTTTTTATAAAATTTCGAGATGAATGGCGTTACTAAAGTCGTTTACAATTCGTTCTTAATTAAGTGTTTATAGCCAACTCAATAAGAAAAGGAAATCAACTAGTGATTTCAAAGTAAATATTAAAATTACAACCTAGAAGATTAGTCATTTAAACTCTGATGATTGAACTTTAAATGAACCTAATAATCTTTTTAATTTACAAATCAATAACATGAAATTATTAAAAATTAGTTTTTTCGCATTTCTATTTTTAGCGTTCTCAACAACAAATTTCGCTCAAAAAAAGATATCCAATGGTCATGTAACTTATGAAATAACGGATATAAAAAGTGAGATGGCAGAATTGGCGATGTTAAAAGGTACTGAAATGGAATTGTATTTTAATGATGGAAATCAAAAGATGGCAATCGCTCTGATGGGAGGATTAATGCGCATCCAAACGATCCTCAATAACAATGCAAAAAATCAAAATACTGTTTTGATGGATATGATGGGCAAAAAAATTCAACTAGCAGGTTTGGACGAAGAAGCTATGAAGCAAAATCCAATGATGAGTCTGGGTAATGCTGGGGAAAATTTAGAATACAAAATCAATAAAAAAGACAAAAAGAAAATCGCTGGTTACAAATGCAGAAAAGCAACTGCCAAACTACCTCAAGGAATGGAAATGAATGTTTATGTAACTAAAAAAATTCAACCTAAAAATTCTTTGATGCAAAAAGCCTTAGGAGGCTTGGAAGGTTTCCCTCTTGAATTCACTATAGACACGGGAGCGGGTGTTGCCGTTACTTTTGCAGCTCAGGAAGTTGAAGGAAATTTTGACGCAGCAACTTTCAATATTCCAGATGGTTATAAAAAAATGACGCTAGAAGAGTTTCAAAAAGAAATGGGTGGGATGAATTTAGGTTTCTAAATGCTGCAGATTTGTTAAAAAAAAAGAGCCAATTTCGATTGAAATTGGCTCTTTTTTTTATTCCTCAATTCAGGCATTATTACCTTCTCCGACGCTTCATACGACTGGCGCCACCTCGTTGCATGCCTTGCATGGCTTTTCCTACCCCTGACCCTTGCATTTTACTTACTTTATGCATCATCTTTCTCATCTGATCGAATTGTTTGATAAACATGTTGATATCGTGAATTTCGCGACCACAACCTAAAGCAATTCGCTTTTTACGACTCATGTTCAAAATCTCGGGATTTCCGCGTTCCTGTGGGGTCATTGAAAAAATGATAGCCTCTACCTTATTCAAAGCTTTATCATCAAACTCAACATCCTTAAGTGCTTTTCCCATACCAGGAATCATCTTCATCAAACTCTTCAAATCACCCATTTTTCGGATCTGCTTAATTTGAGAGAGAAAATCATCAAAATCAAATTTATTTTTTCGAATTTTCTTTTCTAAACGCTTTGCCTCTTTTTCATCAAATTGTTCCTGTGCTTTTTCAACTAAGGATACAATGTCACCCATACCCAATATCCGCTGGGCCATTCTATCTGGATGGAAAACATCAAGCGTTTCCATTGTTTCTCCTTCACTGGCAAACTTGATTGGTTTCCCTACGGTATATTTTACAGATAGTGCAGCCCCCCCTCGGGTATCACCATCTAATTTCGTCAATACTACCCCATCGTAATTGATAACTTCATTAAAAGCTTTTGCTGTATTGACAGCATCTTGTCCTGTCATAGAGTCCACAACAAACAAGGTCTCCGTAGGAACTAAGGCCTTTTTCAACGCAGAAATCTCGTTCATCATCACTTCATCCACTGCTAAACGACCAGCAGTATCCACAATAACCACATCAAAACCATGATCTTTCGCATGATTTATGGCATTTAATGCAATTTCAACAGGATTTTTATTTTCTGGGTCTTTATAGACTGGCACTCCAATCTGCTCTCCTAACACGGTGATCTGATCAATTGCAGCAGGTCTATAGACATCACATGCGACCAATAAGGGTCTTTTTTGCTTTTTTGTTTTCAGGAAATTGGCAAGCTTTCCAGAAAAAGTGGTCTTACCTGATCCTTGCAAACCAGCCACTAAGACAACTCCAGGTTTTCCTGCAATATTAATCCCGACAGACTGACCACCCATCAATTTGGTCAACTCATCTTGGACAATTTTCACCATCAATTGTCCAGGTTTCACAGCATTCAAAACATTCTCTGTTCCGAGTGCCTTTTCCTTAATAGTCTCAGTAAATTCTTTAGCAATTTTGTAGTTAACATCTGCACCAACTAAAGCACGACGAATCTCTTTTACTGATTCCGCAATATTAATTTCGGTTATTTTGCGGTCGCCTGTTAACGACTTAAATGCACCTTCTAAACGATCCGATAAATTATCAAACATATTTTGGTGATTGGTGATTTGTTTTAGTAATTTTTCAATTGGGGCGCAAATATAAGAAACCTGATTAAGTTCAGGTTCATGAATCATTGCCAAGTTTCAACAACTTTACCTATTCAAGGTTTACTTGGTCAAAAATAAGCTCTATAAACTATAAGGGCTGTGCTTTCGCACAGCCCTTAATAAATATTGAGAAAAAATACCCTTTTCAGTTAGTTCAGTAATGAGAGCCAATTATTAGGGTGTTTATTAATCTTTTGTCAACTCAATTTTACGAGTTATTGATTTCGAACCCTGAGTAATAAAAAGAAAATAATCACCAGTTCCATTTTGTGCTAAATCAATATGGTCTTCAAATTCTCCAGAAAATTGTCCTAAATCATAATCATATATGACTCGCCCCATAGAATTATAAAATTGAATGGCAGTTGCCCCGCTTGAAGGCAATTCAAATTGTAGTTGGAATAATCCCTTATCTTCATCAATATCCAACTCCAATTCTTTAATTTCCAAATCATTAGAACCTCTTATGTTTTCTCCTTTAGGGGTTAATATAGGTTCATCAACAGCACTCATTTTGACATTTACATCGGATAAATTAATCCTCCCTTCAGATCTATCGTTCCATGAATTTCCTTTAGCTAAGGCAATTTCATTTTCATATTTTTCTAGACTTTCTTTTTCTGAGTAATTGTATTCATTACAATTACAATCTTTGCAATTTTTAGTCTCCGCATAAGATTTAATTGGAACACATACCCGAGTCGTTTCACCATTATGATCAAAACCAACCGTAATCTTATCTCCAGGATTTAATCGATCAATCGCCATAGAAATATCATCCCAATCAGTCATTATATATCCATCAATAGTCAAAATCACATCGCCATTTTGAATATTCATTTCTCCAGCAGTAGAATTTTTAACTACATTCACTTTAACCCCATTACCATTTCCAAGTCCCGCGTTGGTGATTCCAAAAAAAGTATCTTCACATTTATCTTTTTTTGAGTCTTTAGGAGCTTCTTTAAAATTTTCCCGACTACCAAAAGTTACTTCTGAATTTATTTTCTTTCCCTTCCTAATTAAGTGAGCTACTGCTCGATCTCCAGGTGAATATTTCTTTAGAATTCCCGTTAGGCTTTGATTTTGACCGGTTCTATATTCATCAAACCCAAAAATATAATCCATCTTTCCAATACCCGCTTTCTCAGCTGCGGCTCCAGGAATAACACCAGTAACATAGCTTCCATAAGGATTGTCTCCACCTAATTTGGTTACCTTTTCTTTCGATATTTCTTCGGTATAAATCCCAATAAAGGCGTAACCAAAATCCTTTTCTTTAGGCTCTGGTTTTTTATAGTCATATTTTGGTTTTGGCTGATCACGCGTATATGACTTTGACTCTGAATAAGAATTAATATTAGAAAAAGCACTACCCTCTAGCCCGTTTCGCAGGTAGTCAACTGAAATCTTTTGACCTGGCACAACATTGCTAATAGAAGTAGTGACATCGTCCCAATCAATAATTGGATTTCCATTAATAGCTGTGATTATATCGCCATCTTCTAGCCCCATTAACTGTGCAGAAGAATTGTCAACCACATTAACAACTACACCTGTGCTTTCACAACTTGAATTGGCCAAATGGCTAATCCCAAGAAATGCTTTTTCTTTTTTGGGCTCCTCCCATTCTGCATTTTCTCGATTACCAAAAGTTATCTTGGCCGATCTTTTTTTACCTTGCCTAATATAGTGTACAGTTGCTTTATCACCTGTCTCATAATCACCCAATAAATCTGTCAAGTCTTCAGATTCACTAGTCTCTTGATTATCAATTCCGACTATGTAATCGAATGGTTTTAAATCAGCAGCATGTGCCGCAGTATTTTTAAAAACTTTAGTTACATAGCTTCCGTGGGGGTTATCAAAACCCAATTTTTCAGCTTTATCATAAGAAATTGAGTTAGATTCAACTCCTAAGAAAGCTGAAGTTGGACAAGTTGCAAACTCTTTAACTCTGTTACGGATTACTTCAGCGTTTTTTCGTTGCTTACGTTGCTCTTTTTGTCGCTCTATACGTTCCTTTACCCGTATTTCTAACTCAGCATAAGTATTGGTTTGTGCATTAATAATGTTTGGAAGCACAACCATTAATGTAAAAAGTAGTGATAATAAGTACTTCATTGTCCTTCAGTTTTTTCAGTTTTTTTCATATTTCAGAGTAACTATTCAGCACACAAGGTGCTATTTGAATAATTTTTTTAATTTGTGTGATGGTTCTTCCACAAGAAATACAAGACTTAATCAAGACCTTACCACCTGAGAGTCAGGCGGTGGTTCA
>JANSWP010000090.1 GCA_024743405.1 Bacteroidota bacterium | reverse complement strand
GTCTTTGAGGGTGATTAAAATACCAGAACTGTCTAAATCATCGGAAGTTTCGATTCCCAAGTCCATCACTTTCATTTCGATTCGTCCATTTTTAGGCGTAAACTTAAAAGCATTGGTGAGGAGATTATTGAGGATTTTTTCAGTTTTATTTTTATCAATTTTGACTTGTAAGGAATGAATCGGTTGATAGTTTAAAATAAATTCAATAGATTGGAGATCTGCCATAGATTGAAAATTACTCACGATTTGACGTATAAAAGTATATAAGACAACGGTGGTTTCTTCCAATACTAATTTGTGTCCATCCAGCTTTGTCAAATCCAATATCTCATTGACCAATCGCAATAAATTCTTGGTGTTTTGTTTCGCTTTTGCTAATAGGGTAAAATTCCGATTATTCAATTCTTGGCTATTGATAACCGACTGAATGGGTCCTTGAATTAAGGTGATCGGCGTGCGTAATTCGTGAGAAACATTGGCAAAAAAGCGGGATTTGATGGCATCTATTTCTTTTAATTCCTTGGCTTGCGTTTCGATTATTGCTTTATCTTTTTGGAGTTCTTCTGTTCGCTCTTTTACGACTGCTTCGAGTTCTATTTGGCGGCGTTTTAGTTTTGTATTTCTGCGATTATACCAATGAGCAGTCGCGACAATAATACTTCCCACGCCGATCAAAACAAACCACCAAGTCAAATAAAAAGGACGCTGAACGATAATCTCAAATTTCAATTCATTCGCAGATTCAAGATTGGAAATGGTACGGGCTTTGATGACTAATTGATGCGTACCGAAAGGCAATTGCCCTAATTGAAGCAGGCGATTTTTTTGTACTTCCCAATCTGATTTTTCGCCATTTCTAGTCAATTGATAATGATAAATATTATTATTTACATCGTTATAATTCAATAACCCAACTTCCAATTTATATATATAATCATTGGGGTTGAGGATGATTTGTTTATTTGTTTTTAAGGATACGGTTTGGTCAATCACTTCTTTTTCTTCACTTGATAACTGCTGATAATCCAATAAAACAAGAGTAGGCAAGACAGACTGACTTTCTTTTTGAAAATCCTTAGGATTCAAACTTGTTACGCCTTTTAAGCCAGCAAAAAACAGGCGTTGTTGTCTCTCTTTGTCTAGATATTCAAAATGAGCCATGCTGTTAAATTCCGTTTGTCCAGTACCAACATCAGGAAGATAATTTTTAATAGCGAAAGTTGTTTTATTTATCCGAATAATGCCATAATTACTACTCATCCATAGATTGTCGAATTCATCCGAATAAACCGAATAAATAATATTACTGGGCATACCATCATTTATCGTAAATTCCCTGAATTCGTTATCCTTTTTATCCCAACGAATAATGCCTGCATCCGCAGTCGCCAACCAATAAATACCCTGATTATCTTGATATAAATGTTGCACATTTTGAGTAGGCAAAAAGAATTCATCGTTTTGTTCAATGTGGTAATGCGCAATAAATGCCTCTTTTTCTTCATCAAACAGTATCAATCCTTCATCCGTACATAGCCATAACCAGTGTTCATTTGCTTTATCAGGTATGATGGATTGAATGCAATAGGTGTCTCCTTGAATAGTAATATTTTGAACGTGTTTAAATTGTTTTTTCGAAGTGTTAAAACGAAACAAACCGCCTTCTGATCCTATCCAAAGTCTATCTTTAAAGAAAGGGGAAGGCGTAATTGTGTAAAAGCCAGTTGGATCTGTCATGGAAAGATCCTCTAAATAGCTAAATTTTTCCAGGGTCCCATTCTTATAATAAAACACCCTATTTTCACAACATACCCAGATTCCGTCAGCAGCAGCATACATGCCTCTATTCCAACGAGAACTCGGTACTTTACGCCATTCCTTTGTTTGAAAATCGTAGACAACCATTCCTTTCTGTCCCAATGCAAGCACTATTTCCAGTGAATCTACAAGAATACCTTTGGCATCAACCAACTTAAAAAATTCTGGTTTTTCTAAAAAATTGAATTTATTTTCCTCTATAGTAATAATGTAAAATCCAGACTTAGTACTGATCCAATAATTCTCCTGCTTATCAATAAAAACATGGTCGGTAGTTGATTTTCTATATCCTTTAATGGAAGTCAAAAAGTTGCCGTTTTTATCAAAGAAAAAGTAATCATTCGCATTATTCCTCCATCTCAGTCCTTTTTGATTCTCATTCAGGTCGAACTTATTAAAATATTGCGTCTTTTCTTTTACAACATAGGTAGAATCTGAATTCGGAGCAAGGATTAATTGAACGACAGCATATTCATAATTGAACACCAGTTTTCTATTGCCCAAATAAAAAATTAGTTCCTCATTATCTGAAACGCTCAAGAAATATTTATACTTAATGGGCACTCGTGGGGGCAATATTTTTTTTCGAAATCCCTCTGAAGAATGATAAGTATAAATAAGATTTGTTTCGTCGATGACGAAGTAAATACGCCCATCATTATCTACCGGAAAATCATCCAAATTCCTTGTAGGACGCATGCTATTTAGTAAGATACAATTGGCTCCAAATCGTTCGACCACGGTTTGAATTTCTTCAGTTTGCGGATGAAAAAAGGTAACTTCTTGTCCTTGAATTAACCACAGCCATCCTTCATCATCTTGCGTTATTCGACCGATATTTCTAAAATCTACTCCATTTCGTTTACCTAAAAAATGTTTGAAATGATACCCGTCAAAACGATTTAGTCCATTTGGTGTGCTTATCCAGGTCATGTTATCCCTGTCATGGAAAATAAAAAGTACTTCCCGATGAGATAAGCCTTGTTCGGTAGAAAAGTGTTGAATATTAGGAAGGTAGGAAGTGTTTTGGCAATAAAGGGGAAGGTCAACTATTGAAAAAATAGCTAACAAGGTGTAGATTCGAATTTTTATTCTAAATAGCCTCAACAGTGTTTTATTTCAAAAAAAATAGACTTTATTCCAAAAATATTCTATAGCTAGAACTTCCGTCTTTTGTTCTCATCCTTCGTCACGTGATCGCCTTAATAACGATGACTATTAGGCTCCGTGCGTTTCTCGATTGAGGTCAAAATTCAAAACTTCTACCTCAATAATACTTTTAGTGTAAAGTCTAATGTTTGGATCTTTTTAGAGATATAAGATTGTAAAAGTAAACAAACGGATGGATTTAAAAATAGAAATAGCGAAAAGCTACCAACAAATTGAGGCTATCCGATTATTACTTTCGGAATATGCACAAATGCGAAACCACGACTCCGCTTTAGGTAATTATAAAAGAGAATTAGAAAACTTACCCGGAAAGTATGCAACCCCTAAAGGAGCATTATTGATCGCTTATTTCAACAATCAACCTGCTGGATGTGTTGCTTTTCAGTCATTTTCGGAGAGCATTTGTGAAATGAAAAGAATGTATGTCAAACCCCAATTCCAAGGAAATAAAATCGGACATCAACTGATTAAAGAGCTCCTTATTCAAGCCAAAAAATCTGGGTATCACAAAATGTATTTAGACACTCATCCGTGGATGAAATCTGCTCAACATTTATATCAAAAATTCGGTTTCCAAGAAATCGAACGATACAATGATAATCCAATCGTTGGGATTCGATTTTTTGAGTTAAAACTCTAAAATTCTTCTCCATACAATTCTTCTACTCTCACTATATTTGCCCCATGTTAAAAGAAAAAATCAAAAATCTCGCACAGCAATATCATTCCGAAGTTGTCGGAATCCGAAGACACCTACACCAGCATCCAGAGTTGTCGTATCAGGAAGTAGAGACGGGTAAGTTCATTGCTAAAAAGCTAACCGAATTTGGCATTCAATATGAACATGGTATCGCCGACAATGGCGTAGTGGGCATGATTGAAGGCAAAAAAAATGGTTCCGAAAAGGTCATCGCACTCCGTGCAGATTTTGATGCACTACCTATTTTGGAGGCAAACAATGTCCCCTATAAATCTAAAAACGAAGGCGTTATGCATGCTTGTGGACATGATGTTCACACCTCTTCTTTATTAGGAGTAGCCAAAATTTTGAGCGAATTAAAAGAGGCGTTTTCTGGAAATATTAAGCTCATTTTTCAGCCTGCAGAAGAGAAATTACCTGGAGGTGCTTCTATTATGATTAAGGAGGGGGTCTTAGAAAACCCACGCCCGGTCAGTATTTTTGGGCAACATGTACACCCCCCTTTAGAAGTTGGGAAAATAGGCATCAAACCCGGTATGTATATGGCTTCCGCAGATGAAATATTTATGACAGTCACTGGTCGAGGAGGGCATGGCGCCTTGCCTCAAGACTGTGTTGACCCGATTGTCATTACCGCACAAATCATCACTGCACTTCAAGGAGTAGTAAGTCGTCAAGCGAATCCAACGACCCCCACTGTGTTGACATTCGGAAGAATCAACTCCACTGGCGGCTCGACGAATATTATCCCGAATGAAGTCAAATTACAAGGGACATTTAGGACTATGGATGAAAAATGGCGGAAAAAAGCAAAAATATCCATGAAAAAAATGGCGGAAGGGATCGCTGAAAGTATGGGTGGGAAATGCGATTTCCATATTGTTCATGGTTATCCTTTTTTAATCAATGATGACGATTTGACATTAAAAGCCAAACAGTTTGCTATTGAATATTTAGGTAATGAAAATGTGGTCGATTTACCTATTCGAATGACTGCCGAAGACTTCTCTTATTATTCCCAAGAAATGCCCGCTTGTTTTTATCGACTTGGAACTGGAAATGTTGCTAAAGGAATTACCTCACCCGTTCATACGAATACTTTTGATGTAGATGAGGATTGTTTGGAGTTGAGTATTGGGTTGATGAGTTGGTTAGCGGTAAGGGAGTTGGGGAATTGAATTAACACTGTTCTTTTTTGCTTTAGTTTAGAATCATCAGATAATTCGAAATTATCAGATGATGAAGTAGGCATCTTTGTCAGATAATTTAAAATTATCTGACAAATTAAACTAAATTGAGAATTGCTGTTCAACTAGGCAGCGCCGATACCACCAAATTTAGTAATCGACTCTTTCTTTGCCATGATGCAAAGAAACAAAAATCTAGGCTGTGGATATTTTGGATAAAATTTAATTGCTAAGGCGCTCACACCCAAACTCGCCGATTTCATCAGGCTCAAACATGGGTGCTCTTTCGTGCTATACCCAATTAAATTTCTTAACGCCAAAATCTCCAATGCCGAAATAGGTTTCATATGATTTCTTGCCACGTTTGCGCAAGATTTAACTTGAAAGGAGCTAGTTTTTAATAGTTCGCACCAGAAAAAACCTTTGCTAAAGCAAAGGGAAACCCAAGCAGGCGATTGAGATAAAAATGGCATGCGATTTTTATCTCAATCGCCTGCAAAAAAGAATTTTTTGCGGCGAGAGCAGCTATCTGAAAAGAAAAATTTATCGACAACCTATTGGTTTGAGATTTGCTAAAGAACTTGATATTATTTTTGAGTGGCGACATAGCGTTCGCCACCCAAATTTGAAGGACAAAATTCGTGAGGCAACTTAAAGTTGCCCCCCGAAACAGAAGTCCATAGGATTTGTCAAAACTAATTCGGCTACTTCCTCCCGATCATTAGCCGCTTTGCAATTGGCTTCCGATTGGGAACTTTCAAATACACCGTATAAACGCCTTCATGCAATGCCCTCAAATCCAATTGATTATAAGGAACTGTTACCTGTGAAACTGCTTTTTCAAAAACTAAAATTCCGAGGTTATTATAAATTTCTATCCCTACATTCTCTACTCCAACAACTTTCTCAAGATTAACTTTGACAAATTTATTTGCCGGATTTGGAAATAGGGTAAAGTCAATTAAATCGGTAAAATGAATAGATCGTACTTCTGAATACTCTATAGTCCCATCCTGTTTAATTATTTTTAGACGATAAAAATTATCACCAATTTGTGCTGTTTCGTCATAATTTCGATACCACTCGAAAGTATCCTCTCCGTTCGAATGCTGCTCAAAAAGAGGTTCAAAATTCACCTGGTCAAAAGACCGTTCTACAACGTATTTTTCGACAGACTCTCCTCTATTATGTGCCCAAAAAATTTCGGTCATAAAATCTCCAGCTTTGAGGGCTTGGAAACTAAATGACTCGCCTTGTACACCCATAACTGGAGTAGAATTATTAAATAATATTAGGACTGCTTCGTCATCTTCATTGGCAATAGGGGGTGTTCCATTATTGGGTGAACTATCCAAATCATTTGGTGTTTGGGCAATGATTTGAGCATAGATTTCTGCGGGGTTATCATTATCTAATACAAAATAATGAATAACCAAAGTCACACTTTCTCCAGCATTCAAATTACCTACATTCCATTGTTGATTTCCATAAGGTGTGAAAGTCCCTTGAGAGGTAGCATATTCGTTTCCTCCCTCATAGGTTAATCCATCTGGCAATGGCACATCCACTATAACCCCAGTTCCATGTTCACCACCAACATTTGACAAAGTCAAGGACACATCAAAAAAGGAATACGCGCTAGGGTTAGGATTTGATGTAGTCATTTCCAATTCTAGATCAATAACAGATGGGACAGAAATCGTAAATGGTGTCGCAGAGACATTGTTAGTCTCATTGATTTCTTCATTTTGATTTTCAAAATCGGCAAAAACGAGTAAGAAGTAATCTCCAGGATCCAAACTAGGGAAAGGAAGGTTTTGGGTTGAAAAAGGTATAGATTCTCCGGGATTAATGAATTGGTTTATATTATACCTAATCGTTAATAATTCATCATCGGCAGAAAAGATTGCATCTTCAGAAATGATTAATCGAATAGTATGATTATTCGAAGAGAGATCCCCAATATTTCGTTCATCAAAGGAAATGTCGAAATTAGTTTCTGATGGATTAATATTCAAAATGACATTTTCGACGGTTAAATCTGGTTTTAGAATATTACCATTTTTGGCAATTATTAGTACGGCTTCGTCATCTTCATTGACGATACAACAAACGCCATTTCCGGGTTCACTATCAAAATCAAAAACTGTATTATCTGATGATTCTATCTGCCCGAAAATAATCACCTCTTGGGTATCATCTATCAAAGTCGCTTCGATAGTCAAAGTTGCCAAATCGCCCGAAAGGAAATACCCTACTATCCATTCACCAGTCGTTTCATCAAAACTCCCCTGGGAAGCTTGAGAGCTTATAATTTGGAGACCTGTAGGAATGTCTAATTGTGCAATTACACCTGCTACGGCATAATTTCCATCAGAATGAATATTAAAATTAAAGGTGAATGTTTCGCCCAAATTCACATCCGTATTAGTTGTCCCTAAGACAGCCGATAAATCGTAGGGCAAAGTCGTCCCCAAGGGGAATATTTCTACACTGACTTCATCATCTTCATTATCGGTTTTGTCACCATTGTCATTGTTAGGAGTAGAATCTGAATCCTCTTGGTCACTAGAAATAATTTCAAAGAAAGTAGTACTCGCCTCTGTAGCGAATTCAAAATCGACGAAAAATTCTCCTAAAACTAAGGTTTCAGTGCTTCCAGCTTCTACTGTTCCAATATCCCAGATATTCGTGAGTAGATTATAATTCCCAGCTGTTAAGCTTTGTGCCTGTTCTGTAAAGGAATTACCTTGATAAAATTGGACACGGACGCCTGTTGCATCAATGGGGCTATCATTTGTAATCCTCAAAGTATGAATGATATTTCCACTGCCAATGAACATTGGGTCGGAATCAAGTGTTAAGGATAAATCGACTTGGTTGGAGTCATCTACACAGGTCGGCGTCAACAATCCTTCAGAAGTTGTTTTGACAATTCCAAAAGTGCCATTAATACCACCTGCAAAAAGAAAACCTCCATCAGAAGTTTCTAACTCAGCATCTAAGTCATATCCAGCAGGCAAATGTTGCCACCAATCTAAAAGTCCTGAAGCACTCAAACGACCATATTCAAACTCTATGTCATTATTGGTAAATTGAAAACTAAAAGCATAACTAACCACCGCTCCTCCATCGGAAGTCGCAATGACGCTACCTCCATCAAGAGAATTAATTGGGCCAAGATTGGGAGAAAAAGTATTGCTCAAATTGATTGCCCAAATTCTTTCGCCTGTGAATGCATCCAGTTTTTCTAATTTGGGCGTCAATTGATCTCGGTAAGTTACATAGATAAAATTTCCATCAGCCGTTTCGGCAAATTCGCCCATTCGACTAGTGACCAAATCTCCAACGATTGATTTTTGATAAACCAAGTCACCTGTAGCAGATGCTCGTATTAAAAACCCAACTCTCGAGAAACTTTGGCGATAGATCAAAAAATCTCCATTTTGTGCCTCACCTTCAAAACGATAATTCAAAAAACCATTTTCTTCCTGAAAAGGATTGTTATAAACTACAGTACCATCATTATCAGTTTTCAAAAGCCAAGAGTTATCGGTTGGCCCATTAGTGGATACAAGAAAAACAGTACCATCGGACACTTCAATAACATCTCTTGCCTCTGGAATACCTTGCGGAGCTCCAGAATCAAATGTGAAAGTTTTTTCCCAAACAGTTACACCTGAATTATCCACCTTTCGAAGTCTCATTTCGGTATTGGAAACATTTTCCATTGCATAAAAATTACTACTTTCGACCCGTCTAAATCCATTGACTGGTAGGATTGTTTGCGAATTTGATAGTTCTGTTCCTGCCAAATCCACACTTAGGTCATAATAGACTAAAAGAGGGGCACCGACTGCATTTCCAAACATTTCTAAGTCATAACCGTCAGCTGTTTCAACCGCTTTTTGAGAAATAATATTTAAAAATTCGGGTATTGGAGGATAGGTATTTTCAAAACCACATTCATCGGGATTAGTACCATTTGAACAGGCATCAGGTGCTTCCAAAGTGACCAGGACTCCATTTTCACCGTTCACATCTGTTATCTCAATCGTTATGTCTCCATCTGAAATGGGATAGTTACCGACTACGGCTTGCTCTCCGAAAATGCCATTACCACCAAATATACCTCCAAATTGTCCATCAATTAAGAAGTTTCCTTGACATCCAGAATTATCTTCTACCAAAATTCTTGCGCTAAATGTATCATCTGATTCATCGTCTAAGGTTCCTTGATTTTGGCATTGAATATCTAAAATAGAAACGGTGATTTGGCATTGAGTCGCATCACAAAAATCCAAAATGTCTGAAACAGAATTACAACCAATTTGATTATCAGAAATATTCGCATTGTTGAAGGCATTTGCATTTAATAGTTCGAAAATAGGGCAGCACTCGGTCAGTTTTTCATTTTGTGCAATACTCAATATGTTTACTGCTGTAATATTCTCTAATCCGGATAAGGACGTCAATGCCGGATTTAAATTGACCACTAAAACTAATTCTGGATGATCGCCGGTTATCCCAGAAAGACCTTCTATATTTTTTAAATTGATATTATTTACGATAGTCAAATTATCTAATTCGCCAAAAATGTTAGGAAGCCCATCGAGGCTTGTCAAATTGGGGTTTCCGATTATTTGAATAGCCCGTGTACTAATATTCTCAGGTAGTCCATTCAAATTTGTTAAGTTAGGGTTAAAATAAAAGAACAAGGTTCCTGCCTCTTTTAAACCCGAAATAGGGCTAAAATCCGTCACCTCACATGCTTCAAAAATTAGATTTCCTAAAATAATATCCAAATTCGCTAATGGACTCAAATCGGTAATATTCCCACTTAATTTAATTGAACCAGCCCATGTAGTACAGGCTTGAGGAAATTGATCTAACTCCGCCTGTGAAGTTGCTTCAAAAAGTCCGGTACAACCATCATTAATATTGAAAACACCAAATGTATTATCTGAAGAGAGGACATTATTCCCTTCTTCTAATTCCGTGATTGCTTGTAAATCATCTGCGACAACCAAAAGAAAATAATCTTGAGAAGGAGTTGTATCTTCTATATTAATGAGCGCATTGATCGGAGTTGTATTTGCAATATTTCCAGTCACCACTTGACCGACCAATATGTCTTGGTTAGCATCAAAAACTTCATCCAAACTCAGGTAAATTCCAATTCTAAAATCACCAGCTGCGATGGTATTTCCAATATTATTAAGGTCAAAAGAAAGAGAATAATCCACGCCAATTTCTAATGCATCAGGAAGGTTAAGCACCAAGTTTGAAGCTGTTAAATCCGGTAAACTTGGTACTCCTCCAATGGTAAATGCTGTCTCATCATCTTCATTAGGGATTGGTAGAGTTCCATTGTTTGGAGTGGAATCTTCGTCATCTCCGATCATAGCCACTACCTGAGCATAACCCGTAATCGGTGTATCACTCAATGTGAAATAATTGACGGTCAAGGTTTCCGTTTGACCAGGTGAAAGAGTCGCCAGTTGCCAATTCCAAGTATTGAGTCCACCTACAATTCCTGCGGTGGCTGAAAATTCATTTCCGCCTTGGGGAATCGCGTCGTCAGGCAACGGAACTTGAACAAATAAGCCCGTAGCATCGGCATCTCCCGTATTCGCAACCTGAATATCAAAACTAACATAGACAAATGCCCCGCCTGTCGAAGTCGAATTCATATTCAAGGCTATATCTGGTAAATCATTCGTTACACATGGAAATGGCGCATCCACTGAAATAGAAGTCGTACAATTCACATCTACTTGGTCGCGAATGTCAATGGTCACGGTTTCGGAACCTGTCAGCGGGTTATTTGTAAAAAGAGCTGGTTGGTCATAAATCCCCGTATAAGTGGCGTTGCCACCTGGTAGTTCCCAAAACCAATTATTGGACGTATTCGTACCGGTGACATTAATTATATAACCCCAAGTATCATCGCTTGGGTCATTTGGAGTGCCTTTATCAGAACAGTCAATACTTATGACTTCACCTGTTATTTGGCAAGTATTTGGAACGGAACAACTACTTCCATTAACCAAAATAAAACTATTAGAACATCCAAATTCATCATCTGTAATAGCAAATACAATATATAAATTGGGATCATTCGGATAAGGTCCGAAAATGTAATTTTGCCCATAAGACAATTTATTTGCCGTAATATTTCCAGAAATACTAAATGTCGCACTCAGTCCACTCCCCTCCGGGTTAATATGAGCAAACCATTGATCATCATTGGGGTCGTTTGGAGTTCCATTATCATCGCAAACCGCCTCAATTCCCACGTATGAAATATCGCAAATTCCACCCCCCGTGTCATTAAAAATCAAAGCTATCTCGTCATCTTCATTAGGGGTTGGGGGCGTTCCATTATTGGGCGTACTGTCTATATCACTTTCATTAGCATATAAGACTTGAGCATAAATGGTATAGGAAGATTCCTCTAAAACAAAATAATTAGTCGTCAAAGTCGCTGATTCGCCTGGATTTAGGTCACCGACTTCCCAGATCTCTGTACCATAAGGATAAAAACTACCCTGTGAGGCCGTAAATTCATTGCCGCCTGAGTACACGATTTCTGCAAGATCACTTATTGGAACTTCAACTACCACCTCTGTTGCCATCTCTGAGCTATTGTTGGTGACAATCGTTTCAACGTTAATATTTGAATATTTTGCGGGGTTTTGATTAGAAGTGAAAATTGACAAGTGTAAATCTATTGACGCATGTCCATTGAACTGAAGAAAAACAAGATGAAATAAAATGATAGGGATTACCTTACCCCTTATTATGGAAGGAAAGGAGTTTGTCATAATGTTTGTTTTTGGTTAATTTTCCTAAACTCGCTTATACCCTGATTTGCTCAAAACTTAATATTAGTTCATTTTTCAAGGTAATTATTTAGCATACTTTTGCCTATGTTTTGCCTATGTGAAAGGAGGAATTAACTGGAGAAGTGAGACACTTGCAAGATAATGCTTTTTAAAAAAAATAATGTCGCTCAGAATCAATAATTTATTTCAAATCAATATATAGTATTTATACCTAGGTCTATTTACTTAGAAACTGTTTCAAAAACCACTACGTTTTTTTTACCACGACATTTTCTACCTGTTTTTAGATTTTATCGCCCCATAGGGATACTATGAAACTCAAAAAATCAAAAAATCAAATGAAAAAAGCTCAGATAAAAAATTCGAATTTAAATTAATTTGTCAGATAATTTTAAATTATCTGACAAAGGTGATCGCTTCATCATCTGATAATTTTAAATTATCTGGTGATTGTAAACTACCAGAAGTCCAAATTGAGAATTGCTGGTCATAATAGACCTTCTCCGACAGAATAAATACCTACTTGGGGACTTCCCAATAAAAAATTCTTTATTAACTTTAGCCCAGTTCACCTCACACCATCAGGACTTCCAAAATGGAAATTTTCTAAGTTTAGATTACATCTTTAAAGATTTCAGTTAAGAGCTTATTTAAATTTATCTCAATTGGCTGCAAGCGGAAAATTTAATTCTATTCTACGTTAAAAATGCTCACCGATACTAAGGCATCGTCTGTGCTTTTACCTTGATCACAACTAAATTTGCTCGCTTTCGCTCAATAGGCAATTTTAAACAAGTTCTAAAACATATTACATTATTTTATAATTTTTGGCTTCATTTTTGTTATCCCAGAAATTATAAAACTTTTTTATCATACAAAAAGTCAATGCTAGTCATTTTTTTAGAGCATACTTTCTTACCAATCGACAATCATACTAAAGATGTAAACTACCCCCCAAACCTAAACGCAGGTTCGGTTTACAATTGAATATCTCCATTTTAGACAATATACATTTTCGGACATTTTCAGTCACCTACTCAGTGATAAATATCCAGTTTCTTGGATCTATTTAGAAATTCAAGAATTTGAATTTTTATCCTACAACTTTAGTAACGAGAGAATAATAAAACGCACATCCTGACTCGTCCTTTTTGCCTCAAAAAAACTTTAAAAATGAGTCCGTAACAGGGCTATGCACTAATTTTTAAAATGTTTTTGAAACAAAAATTACTTCGTCAATTTTGTGCGTTTTATTAATCCCTCGTTACTTAGTTTGTTTTACAAAAATCATTAACCATGAATAAACTACTCATAATCATTGGATTTCTTAGTTTCTCAATTATCTCCTTTGCCCAAGCTCCCCCACAAGCTGTATGTTACCAAGCGGTAGCAACAGATGCTGATGGCAGAGAATTACCAGGCGCTCAGATTGGTATTTTAGTTAGTATTTTACAAGGTTCAGAGATGGGGCCAGCAATCTGGGTGGAATCACATGAACCGATGACAGATGAATTTGGTCTCTTTGACTTCAATATCGGGACAGGTGTCCGGATGGACGGAACAGTTCAATTGTTTAATGATATTTCGTGGGGAACAGAGAAGTACTTCTTAAAAGTAGAAATGGATGCAAATGGAGGTTCTGATTATGAATTGATGGGCATCAATGAAATAGTTTCGGTTCCGTATGCACTTTATGCCGGATCTTCTACTAACGCCGCTTATGCAGACACAGCTGCCGTTGCATTAACAGCATTAACTGCATTAACTGCATTGACCGCACTCAATGACCTAGATACAGACCCATTAAATGAGCTCCAAGAATTGACCTATGACCCAACCACCAATTCCCTTTCTATTGATGGAGGGAATGCCGTCACTATATCGGTAGATGTTAATGATGATGATAGCAATCCAACGAATGAAATTCAAGAGATGACTTTTGATGGGGAAAACCTTGCTTTAGTTTCCCCTGATGGAACTGTGAATAGTACGATTAGTTTTGGTGAGCATACTTTCGCCAGACCCGGTGCGTCCTTTGATTTCCCTCAGGGTATTTTTGGCAATCATAAGTTTTTACCAATGGGTATTTACGAAGTTCCTTTTGGAAAAGTATTCTATGTAACAGGTAGTACAAGAGATATTTTAATTGCTAACCCAACGGTCAACGGTGGTGGAATCATGAATCACCATCCTACACCTAATATGCCGGTACTGCCAGCAGGAACGGTTGTCACCAATTGTCAATGTACTGGTTTTGAGGTAGATATTGAACCAATTGTAGAACCCGTGATAATCGACTTAACCGATTCTGCTAATGAATACCAAGTCCCTGCCGGTAAGGTTTTATTCATCAAGAGTGGATTATCAAATGATCAAAGTGGTATTGTCAATATAGATGGTTTGGATGTTGAATTTTTCCGTCCGAATTTTTCAAGATGGACAAGGGTCATTACTATTCCTAGTGGTTCAAAAATCAGAAAACCTTTGAATCAAACCTTGTTTGGTGATTTTGTTTTGACTGGATATTTGATTGAAATGTAAAAGTTTAAAACGGCGCTTTTAGCGGTAATGAATATTCTTTCAATATTTCCGAAAAAACAATATACCATTATGAAAAAACTATTCCTTTTTTTAATAGTCACCACTTTTATTTTTTATCAACCAGTGGATGCACAAAGCATACGGAGAAGCACTTTATGTAGTGTTGCCAAGAGTAGCACTAGTATTGGAAATATTAAGGTCGCTTCAACTTTTGGGCAAAACTGCGTCTCTTGCTCCGTCATCACCAATGATGATAATTTTCTTAGACAAGGTTTTCAACAACCACCAAACACTGCCCATTAAAGACCCTGTGGTTTTGATAGCGGCATGGCAGCTGAATTTTTTGATTCAAATTGTGGCACTTACTATAATTTTGAGTATTTGGGTCTAGGTGACCCTTCTATTGCCAGCTTCCTTTGGGATTTTGGAAGTGATGCCTCTCCACAAACTTCAACAGACTTAAACCCTCAAAATATTGCCTACTCTAGTACAGGAAATAAATTCATAAGCCTCGTTGTAGTGGGACCAAATGGATGTACAGAAACTGTCAATCAAGTTATCCAGGTAATGAATCCAGCCTTTGGAGCACATACATCAATAACGGATGAAACTTGTTTCGGCGACGCAGATGGATCTATTGAATTAGAAATATTTAATGGCACAGCTCCTTATCAAATATTTTGGCAAAACAGTTCTACCGAAACTCAATTAACTAATCTAAAAGCAGGTGATTTTTCTTTTATCATATCGGATTCAGATGGTTGTATATGGGAAAGTACTGCCACAGTAGGCGGTCCTTCTGCCCCACTTTCGATAATGACCATTGCTAAAGAGCCTGAAAGTTGTGATCCTGCTAGCGATGGTAGAATTGTAATTAACCCTCAAGGAGGAACTAGCCCTTACGCCATTAATTGGTCAAATGGCAAATCTGGTGAAATTATCGATAGCCTGGCCGCTTCGGCTTATACAGTTACGGTGACAGATGATCATGGATGTACTGAAACAGGTGGTTTTGAAATATTTGAATTGTGTAAAGATGGAAACAACATTGTCTACAATATTTTGACTCCAAATGAAGATGGTCAAAATGATATTTGGATTATAGAAGGCATCGAAAATTATCCGAATAATGAAGTAGAGATATTCAATCGTTGGGGCACTCAAGTATGGAGCAAATATTCTTATACTAATGATTGGCGAGGACTGGGTAATAATGGTAAAAAATTGCCAGCAGGAGGGTATTATTTTATCGTCCGATTTAATGATGAAAACGATACGACGATCGGCGGTTCAATTACCATTTTAAGGTAACAGATTTTGGAAACAATCAATTGACCATCCTAAAAAAAAGAAACATGAGAATTATATATATACTCACATTGATCTGTTTTGTGAATATTATTCACGCCCAGCAGTACCCGCTTTTCTCCCACTATACTATCAATAAATTTGGATTCAACCCAGGTGTAGTAGGCATGACAGAAAAACCTGAAGCCCGCTTTATTTATCGCTCCCAATGGGTAGAATTAGCAGATGCTCCTGTGACTCAAATATTGAGTCTTCAAGGAAAATACAAAGATCTTCCGATTGGTTTTGGCGGATATTTTTATAATGATCAAGTGGGGCATTTACAACGTACCGGAGGCTCAGTGGCAGTTGCCCTAGCCCAAAAAATTGGTGGTCTCACTACGATCTCTGTCGGACTGGGAGCAGGATATTATAATGTCCGATTACGAGACGGTTATAGTGCAAGGGACATCACTGATTTAACACTAGCTGAAGCAAGTTCTGGAAAAGGGTTTCCCGATTTTAGTGCCGGAATTTATTTAAAAAGAGAAGGCTTATTTGTTGGTTTTTCAGTACCTCAAATATTAGAACCTAAGCTTAATTTTTCTGCCGATAATGTGGCGGCTAAAAGCTCATTAGTACGTCATTATTATGGAATGGCTGGCTATAAATTTCGAGTCCATGATTTGGTTCAACTTGAACCTTCTGGTTTATTAAAATTTGTGGAAGATAGCCCCCTTCAATATGATCTTTCTTTACGGGTCTTTTTTAAAAATCTATTCTGGATAGGTGGTAGTTATCGGTCTGACGCTGCAGCTGCATTCCTTGCTGGTGTGGATCTAAATCAGCAATTTTTGCTGGCTTATGCTTATGATTTGACCACTTCTAATTTAAATACGGTCAGCAATGGTTCGCACGAAATTACCTTAGGCTATCGCTTTGGCAAACCCAAAGATACCGACGAAGATGGTACTCCTGATATTAAAGATGAATGCCCTGACGAACCTGGCCCCAAAGAGAATGCAGGTTGCCCAGATGATGAACCAATTGCAGTAGTCGAAGAGCCAAAGGAAGATCCCTTAGACGACTGGGATCGAGATGGTATAAGAGATGATATCGATCAATGTCCTAAAATAGCAGGTGTTGCAAGTAACCAAGGCTGCCCAATTGATGACCGTGATAAAGATGGTATTGTTGATACTAAAGATCAATGCCCAGATTTTGCTGGATCGTTAGCCTTAGGAGGTTGTCCAGGAACAGACGTCGACGAAGATGGCGTTTTAGATGATTTAGATGACTGCCCAAATGAACCTGGGCCTAAATTCAATAAAGGTTGTCCAGTCGTTCTAACAAGTACAGAAATTCCTGCTAAATATAGAGAAATGGCAGACTTCGCTGTTCGAAATGTCTATTTTGATAGCAATAAAGATGATATTAGAGTTGAACACATTCAAGAATTAGATCAATTATCTGAGTTTTTAATAAAATACCCTGATGTTCAGATTCAATTGACCGGACATACCGATGAGCGTTCCTCCGATGAATATAACTATGTTCTTTCAAAAAGAAGAGTCGAAGGGGTATTATTCTATTTGATTAACCGTGGAGTTGCGCGTCAACAGATCTTATCAGAGTATTATGGCGAAAATAAACCAGCAGATACACGAAAAAATGAGTCATCTTATCAACTCAACCGTCGAGTAGAATTGAGATTATTGTTTGATTAAGATACTTTCCTTCAAAAAATTAAAGCCCTATCAGTATTTGAATTATTGATAGGGCTTTTTTATGCTTGAAAAAAGGTTGATTGATATCGTCTCCCAGACAGCCGTCTTATTGTTTTTTGAAAAGCTCATTCTTTTTTACGGTCTTTGTATAAGATGAAAAGATTTTAGTTCAGTGCTAAATTTCAAAATTATGCGAATACTCATTTTTTGCCTTTCCTTCTTTATTTTTTCCAATTCAAATGCCCAAACCATCACTTGGGAAGATCTCGCCACTATGCCAGAAAAAGTAACCAATAATTCCGTCACTTCTGCAACTTTGGGTGGGGTTCCTTATGTATATTCTTTCTCTGGAATTGACTCAACTAAGGCTTGTGGGAACGCTCATTTAAAATCCTTCCGATACAATACCGCCTCAAATCAATGGGAAACGATTGCTCCCCTACCCGATCCTATGGGTGGCAAAATTGCGGCTGGTGCAAGTACCGTTAAAAATAAAATCTACATTATTGGTGGTTATCATGTTGCTAATAATTGCAGTGAAGCCTCCTCCAAAAAAGTCCATATTTATGATCCAGAAATGAATCAATATTTGGCAGATGGAGCAGATATTCCAAAAGCAATCGATGACCACATACAGGCAGTTTGGCGAGATAGCTTGATTTTTGTCGTGACCGGCTGGAGCAACTCCAATAATGTAACCAACGTCCAAATCTATAATCCTTCATCCGATGAATGGATGGTCGGAACATCCATTCCTAGCAACTCTCAATGGCGAGTTTTTGGAGGTTCCGGAACCATTATTGGTGACACCTTATATTATGCTGGGGGAGCTGGCAATTGGAATGGTAGTACCTTCCCTACAAGCACTATTTTGAGGAAAGGCTATATAAATCCTAGCGACCCAACAGATATCGAATGGACGGAGTTAAACGAACCACTCTCTATCGGCTATCGAATGGGTGCAAGCGACTATAATGGAAGTGCTATATGGTTTGGAGGTTCCAATGTGACCTACAACTTTGATGGTATAGCTTATAATGGTTCAGGTGGGGTTCCGCCACTTGACAGAGTGAAAATCTATAATCCTTTTACAGGAGCGTTAAGTGAATTCTTTGGCTTCATACCCAAAATAATGGACCTCCGAGGCGTTGCAAAAATAACTGATAATCAATTTATTATATCAGGAGGGATGTTAGAAAATCAAGAGGTCACCAATCAGTCCTTTCTGATTACAATTGATGATCTGAGCTCTTTAAATGCTATAAAAGAACCTGCCTTAAAAGTATTTCCAAACCCTTTTCAAAACTATTTAATAATTGCAAAAGAAGGCCATTTTGATATAGAAATATATAATTCTATGGGCCAGAGATTAATGAATAAAACGGAAAAAGGATTTGAAGAAATTGATTTTAAAAATTTGGCAAATGGAATTTATTGGTTAGCCATTTTTCATAAAAAAGAAAAAATTGGTTTTCAAAAAATCGTAAAAATAGATCATCAATAGACAGGTTCAATAGACTTTATTTCTTGCATTCATAAATGCCTGAACGGATCTCGAAATATCTTCTTCAGTCGTTGCCCAAGAGCAAACGCTAATCCGAATAATGGGTTCATCAAACCAAGTTGCGCCACCACACCAACATTCCCCCGAACTTTGAATGTTTTGTAGAATTCGAGCCGTTTCTTCAGCGTTTTCGCCTGCAACAAGAACTTGATTAAAAACAACCTCATTTAAAATTCGAAAACCTGCTTTACTCAATTCATCAGCAAATTGTTGAGCTCTTTGACATAATCCATTAACCAATTCTCCTACTCCACTTTTACCCAGATATTTCAATGCAGCCCATAATTCAATCGCTCGCGCTCGACGTGACATTTCTGGGGTATAAAGCATCCCATCACGGTTTTCACTGTATTGAAGATAAGACCCAGAAGCCTGCATAGCTGCGAATAAAGCATCTTTGTCTTGACACAAGATAATGCCTGAATCATATGGAGCATTCAATGTTTTATGACCATCCACCGACCAAGAGTTTGCGTTTTCAACACCTTTAGTTAAATGTTTTTGCTTTTCCGAACCAGCCGCCCAAAGTCCAAAAGCGCCATCTACATGAACCCAAGTTCCAGCATCTCCGATAGCTTCAAAAATAGCTTCAAAGGGATCAAATGCCCCTGAATTCACATTACCTGCTTGAGTTATCAAAATCGTTTGATCATCCAATTTTGGTAATTGACTTGCATCCATTCGACCTTGACTATCTACAGGAACAAGCTCCAGGTTTTCTTTCCCAAATCCCAATAATGTCAAAGTTTTTATTACGGAACTATGTGCCTGAGCACCCAAAACAACTCGAATTTTTGGCGCTCCAAACAGGCCTTTTTCATTCACATCCCAATTCTTATTTTTAAAGATTCGATACCGAGCTGCTGCCAATCCTACCAAATTGGCCATCGTTGTCCCACTCACAAACCCAGCTACTGTTTCGGATGGAAATTGGAATAATTCTTTTAACCAATTTTCACAAACACTTTCCAATTTTGAATTGATGGGTGACATAACATACAATGCCGAATTTTGATCCCAAAAATCAGAAAGCCATTTTGTGGCAAGAGCAGCCGGAATACTATTTCCATTTACAAATCCAAAATATCTTCCCCCAGTTTGAGCAACTGTGGCTGGTGACCCAAATTGATGTAATTGTTTTAATATTACTTCTCCTGAGCAACCTGTTTTTGATAAGGGTTCATCAAAAGAATTCAACCCCTCGATTGTTTCTTTTTCCGGAAACACAGGTTGATTTCTTATTGAATTCGAATATTCATATGCATAATCCTTAGCTTGTTCGAAAAGCTCCTTTCCCTCCATTTCACTAAACATTTCGGTACGAATGTTTTTCATTTATTAGTTTTTAAATTTATTAGTGCCAACTTTGAATTAAAAACTAATGTTACGCACGAGGCAGTGACCTAATTTCTTTTAGTGTAAAAGGATTTCAAAATCCGTTTAAACCAAAATCAAACTCGCTTTGCTCAAAAAGTGGGTAGTTATTAACGGAATTTTGAAGCCCCTTCACTAAAATGAAAAAGGTCATTCCTCCATCATATCAAACAACCTGCGTAACTTCAGTTAATGAGTAGTAAATTTATAAGGATTTTTGTTTTAGGTGATTGATTTATTTTCATATTCGTCTTGAAAATTATTCATCCGGAAGTTCAAACCATATGAAACAAATTTTTTCAACTCTTTTCATCTTCTTCTTTTCTTGCCAAAACACAACCAATTTGGAACAACTACCTCGTATTGAAAGAGCTTATCTTGAAAAAGAAACCTTTGTCCTAAAAACAATAGCGTCAAAAAATATCCAGCCTAATGAATTGGAAATTTTCATTCGAGTATTCAAAAAAGAACAAACCCTAGAGGTTTGGGGAAAAAATCAGCAAGATTCAACTTTTCAGAAATTAACTGACTACCCATTTTGTGCTTTTAGTGGGGATTTAGGCCCAAAAAGAAAAGAAGGAGACCTTCAAATCCCAGAAGGCATTTATCATATCAATCGCTTTAATCCCAAAAGTAAATTTCATCTTTCATTAGGCTTAAATTATCCCAATAAATCAGACAAAATATTGAGTGATAAAAATGCCCCGGGAAGTGATATCTTTATCCATGGTGGCTGCCAAACGGTAGGTTGTATTCCGCTAACAGACGATAAAATCCGAGAAGTATGGGTATTTTCAGAAATGGCTAAAAACAATGGACAATCGAAGATACCGGTTCATATTTTCCCTTTCAAAATGACAGAAGCCCTTCTTAAATCTCACCTTAAAAAAAGGCAAAATTTAAATGCCTTTTGGCAAAATTTGAAACCAATTTATGAAGCTTTTGAAAAAAAGAAAAAGCTTAATGCAATCCAAGTTTCGGTCAATGGAAGATATGAATTAATTTAGAACATCCCAAAGCAACATTCTTTCAAAAAAACTATCTTTCCTTAAAAAACACCCTTTCCCTTTCTTCAAAAATGGAAAACCATATGTTTGCGAATCACCTAAAAATAGCTTTCCGAAACATCACTCGGCAAAAATTTTACTCTTTTATTAATATTCTTGGATTAGCCATTGGTCTAGCCATTTGTTTATTGATTTTATTGTTTATAAAAGACGAAATTAGTTACGACCAACACCACTCTAAGTCCAATCAAATATATCGGACATTAATGGTTTGGGGAAAAAATCAGGATGGCGGAACCCGCTCTCCGATTAATCCATACAAACTTCAGCCAGCACTAAAAATTGATTTCCCCGAACTAGAAAACATCACTCGCCTAGCTCCTGCCTATGGTAGTTTGGTAACCTATGAAGAAGAAAACTATCAAGAACAAAATTGGTTTTTCGCAGCCCCTGAAATCTTTCAAGTATTTGATTATGAATTGATTAAAGGTGATAAAAAAACCTGTTTAAATGATCCTTTCACCGTAATTTTATCAGCGTCTATTGCTCAAAAATATTTCGGTAGTGAAGATCCGATGGGAAAGGTTTTAAGAGTAAACGATGAAAATGATGTCCGCGTAACGGGCGTTTTTAATGATATTACGGAGAACGCTCATTTCGTTACCGATGCATTAATTTCTATGGAAACAGGCAAATCTGTTTACAATCAGCTGGTTTTGAATAATTGGGGCGAGGGCAGTACCTATACTTATTTGGTTTTACCAAAAGAAAAAACAGAGGCTGGTATTGAAGCACGGTTTCCAGCATTTATCGAAAAAAACATTGGGGAAGGCTCTTCGGAAGGCATTGGAATTGACCTTCAAAAAATGACTGATATTCACCTTCATTCGAATTTAAGAGGCGAGATTCAAGCTAACTCAGTATTCTTATTCTCACCTATCCAAAGGAAATTATTTACCCATTTTTTATAAGCCAGATGGGAACATTCTTTCGGATTTTCGCACTCTTGAATTACCAAAATATCAGCATCTAATAGGGACAGTTCTTCAAATTTTTTCCAGAAGGCACCATTACAATTCCAAGTAAGAATCTTCATTATCAGAATTATATAATTTTTATTTCTCAATCCTCAATCAACACAACATTTCTCTAGGCTCTTAAGCCCAATTTGAAACCAACATGTTGACGACAATTTTTTGCTTGTTTGTTGAACCGAATGTTTAGGTTTTCGCAGCGGCATTGGAGGTTTTGGCGTTAAGAAATTCAATTCGAGGGGACTAAAGAGACTATCCAGGCTAGCTATGCGAGCATTTGGATCCTCTGAGCGGGGCAATTGAATTTTAGCCAAAATATCCACAGCCTAGATTTTTTTGCTTCGTTTTTCATCATGGAAAAACGAAGAAACATGTATTCGATTGCTTAATTTCCCCTCCATTTGAAGTGGCGGTTTTTTCTGGTAATAGCCCTGAAAATCTAGTATCTAACCATGTCAATTAGTAACTATATTCATCTCAACTCCACAACCCCATTAGGGCTATTAATGTGCGCAGTTATACGCGCTGTTTTCCCTTTTGAAATGATTAAATTTGGTGAAAATTCACTCAAAATCGGATTAATTATTTCAGGGTGAGGATGTGAAAAATCTAACGCTACCAATCGGCAAACATCTTCCATCCACTCTGTTGGATGGATCGCAGACTTCCGCCAATCTACCATAAAAGGAATCAGATCCACTTCAGGAGCCGCTAATGGCATGATCATACTCCAAGCCAATAGGTTACCATCACTCATTTTACGCTGACCGCCTGAAATTTCACCCATTTCGGGATTATACTTCTTTAGCGTTTGGCTATCCTTTTCTAAATCATTTGACTTCAAGCACCACCTAGTCATCCGTGGTTTATCAATCAAATCTACGCCCATCCACCGAGGCGAGGAGATTTCTTTATTCTCTTCATCCACTGCCAAAATTTCCAAATAACAGCCATTCCCAAGGTTAAGGACTGCATTCTTTGTGCCTTTTGCAGTATGATACCCTCCAAAATTTGGACGAATCCCTAATAATTTTTCTAAATCATCCATCGCAGTTTGCAAATCTGGAACTGCATAAACAAGATGATCCACTATTCTTTGTGTTAGCATAATTTTATATGAATTTTCTATTAGTCAATTACCAACTATTTGCCCAAAAACGAACTGGGCACTCCGAACCGCTCCTTCCATGTAACCCGGCGAATAATTCGCTGTTTCTGCCCCTGCAACATAAAACTTACCATTCAAATAAGGCAATTGAAAAATTGGATTCCCATTATTTTGATGAGGAAGAACAGGGTTCGCATAGTCCGAAAAAGTAAAAATTTCTTTTCGCCAAACCGTTTCTTCATAGGCTAAAAAACACCTAGCTTCAGCTCCAAAATATTTCTCTAACTGCACCATAATCAATTCTAATCGTTCCACTTTTGTAATCGAGAAATACGCACCATTTAAAAAACCTTTCAAAGCAAAAGTTGAATCTTCAAAGTCTGAATGATCATACATTTCGGGGATTGGACCCACATTGCTAAAAATGGTTCCACTTAATTCTTTCGCTCTCCAAAATGGGCTTTTATAAGTTAGACTTACCTTAATTGATTCGCCCATCCAAGTATGTGTCTGGCTAGCAATACTAATAAATGAATCAGGCAAGGAAGGGCTAATTCGAATAGTCGATCTCAATAAAAAAGGAGGTAAAGTCGAAATAATAATGGATGATTTGAAATCTTGAGTTTCCGTTTTCACCATCATATCCCCCCCCTCTTCGTGAATAGATTTCACAATTTGATCCAATAGAATATAGTCTGGTGATAATTGTTTTTGTAACGCTTGAATAAGCATGGAAGTACCTCCTTTAATTCGAAAGCTAGGGTCATTATTTGGAGGCAAAGAGACTAATTGTGGTGGACTTGTAGATATGGGTTCGTAAATGGCTCGATCACCCAGTTTTTGTTCAAATACTCCTAGATTCAACTCTTTCAGCAAATTTATTAATGCCGTATGTTGCTTTCCTAACCAGGTTGCACCCATTTCTTGAGGTGCAAAGCCATTCTGATATTTAGTGAATATTCTACCGCCTAGCCGTTTTCTTGCTTCCAAAATGAGTACCTTTTTCCCTTCTGATCGTAATAAATAAGCAAGCGTCAACCCTGTCAATCCACCTCCTATAATAATGATATCTGATTCTATAATTTTCATTTCTGATAAGTTTTTTTTAAAGTACCTTTTCTCAAAACCTGGATCCTCATTCGATGATGTCTTTGAAGAATAATAGGATACAGGTTGCCTAAAATATTTATCAGAAAAGTCAAAATAGCCAATTTTGTTTGACCAATTCCAAAAAAATAAATGACCAAAATGAAAATTAAGACTAAGGAATTAAATGTCCAAATTCGGATTTCTTAGATTGTGTTTCTAGATTTTCAATACCCTCCAATGTTCCGTCAAAAAACTTCTCCCGCTGTTTTTGGTTTCTCCAAAGCGTCGCCAAGAGTGCCTTCCGAAAAGCCTCAACTTTTAGGAGTTGATATATCTTCTTCAACTTTTTTGGACGTGTAACTTGGTAATAAGAATCCGGCATTAATTTTTGGGTAGGAAAAGCGAAACCCAAAAGGCGAATATTCCAGTTATGTATAAACTAATAAGCCAAGCCATAAATAAAATTACACCCCAAGATTCTAGTTCAAATTCATCTCCTCTCTTGAGTGTTTCATACGTTTGCCAAATCAAAAAAACAGAGGCTAGCGCTAGGAGTATTTTTCTTAAAATTTTATCCATTCGCTAATTTCTAAAAAATCAGAAAAATTAAGGCTTTGTTCACTTAATTTATAAATTCTAAAAAGGGTTTCGCCTTAAGTGCCTGTAACAAAACATATACAGCTAGGCAACCATATAAAATACCCACAACGATTGTGAGTTTTGTATTTTTTAAAATAAACCAAGCTAGTAGAGGAAGAATTTGCAAGGCATGCATTCCTATAAAATGAGCAACTCTAAGGTCTCCAAATACCCTGCTCCAATTAAGAAATGGAAGCCCTTTGGCACCATCCGCAGCGCCAACTGTATGAGATAATTGAGCCCCCATCACAAATCCTTCGAAACAAAAAACAACAAACAATACGAATCCGATTCGGAGAGCCCACAGATAATATTTTTCCAATTGAGGAAACTGCCCCACAAAAAACTTCATTCCAATATAACCAACCGCGAGGGTCGCAATACTAGCAGCTAGTCCCATTAGGGCAAACATGGCTGCATAAAAAGGGGTTGATTGATTGAAGTGAGAAGCTTCTCCTTCGCTTGCTTTCCAAGTGATGTAAACCACCTCAAAAGCTAATGTGATAACAATAACCCAATTACTAATCTGAATATCTTTTCCTGAAGAAAGATATCCGGTGTACCATCCTACTGACCAAACTAAAATAGTTGTTGAAAGTGCGAATTTGATAGGCTTATACCAAGCATTCGCACCAGCAAATTCGAACGGATTTATTATCGCAAGAGTTATGAGGACGACAGCGGTTATTAGGTTTAATGCTCCAAACCAAAAGAGAATCTTGTTTCTTTTTTTCAGGATATTAATGATTTCCATTGATTAGATTTTGTATCAAATAGTCAATTTGTAGCGCTAAGAAACGTGTAAATAATAACTTATAACATTAGACGGATTCTTTTGATTGTATCTTTCGTTAAAAATACTCGCCGTAGCGAGGCTATGTCTGCGTTTTTTGCCTCGGCTAAAACTAAAATAATCTCCCCAAACCTTTATAACTTATTCTTTCCGCGTTCCTTAGAAACAAAAAAGGGAATGTTAAACACCAATACTAAACCAAGTACGCTATACTTTTGCCTGAACAATGTTTAATCCATATGGTTTAACTCCCATTCTTTGATACAAATTCAACCTAAGAATGATAAAAAGTCGCATTAATATTATTTCTATTCTCCTTTTTACACTATTCTCGATTCCAGTAATCGGACAAAACACAGGTACCTTAAATGGTTATGTAAAAGATGCCAAAACCAAAGAGCCCCTCGTAGGAGCCACCCTCCTAATCGACGGTACCGACAAAGGAACAGTAACTGACCTAGATGGATTTTATGAAATAGTGGACATACCTACGAAAAGTTATTCTGTGACAGCTAGTTACATAGGTTATGAATCCAGCCAGGAATTTAACATCATTATCAAATCTGTTGGAAATGCAGAATTAAACTTTAACCTAACCGAGGCATCCGTAGCACTTGGTGAAGTGGTCGTAAAAGCGAGTAGTATTGAGGATGTCATTACGCCTCTGAGTTCTCAGACCCTGTCGGCAGTTGAGATAGCGACCTATCCTGGCGGAAATAATGATATCGCCAAAGTTGTCCAATCGCTGCCTGGTGTTGGGGGAAGTATCGGCGGTTTCCGAAATGATGTAATTATTCGTGGTGGTGCGCCAAACGAAAATGTGTACTATTTAGATGGTATGGAAATCCCCAATATCAATCATTTTGCCACTCAAGGTAGCGCTGGTGGACCTGTTGGTTTATTGAATGTATCTTTTATTGAGAGTGTAGATTTGGCTACTTCGGCATTCAATGCTCGATATGATAACCCGCTTTCCGGTGTCTTACAATTCAATCAAAGAGTCGGAAACACTCGTGAAGCTAGAGCAAATTTTAGGATTTCGGCAAGTGAGGCTGCGATTACGGGTGAAGGACCTCTATTCAGAAAGGGAGATGCACCAGCAAAAACAAGCTATATAGGTTCTGTAAGGAGAAGTTATCTGCAATTTTTATTTCAGGCCATTGGCTTACCTATATTACCCGACTATTGGGATTATCAATACAAGGTTACGCATCAATTAAATGAGAACAACCAAATCAATCTATTGGGAGTCGGTTCTATTGATGATTTCAAGGTCAATGTACCCGATGATTTTGATGCAGTACAACAAGCTTCGCTGGAACAAGTGCCGGTCATTAAGCAACAAACCAATACAATGGGGCTTAGTTGGAAAAATCGCTTCAAGGATAATTCTGGGTTTATGTTGACCACTTTGAGTATGAATACCCTTCACAATGATTTCACTCGCTACGCCAATAATGTGGAAGAAACCGATCCTTATTTTACCAATGATTCTAAAGAATCAGAGATCAAACTACGCTACGAACAAACTCGATATGTCGGAAACTGGATTTTTACGGGTGGATTTGGTATTCAGCAAGTTATGTTTGAAAATAATTCTTCTAACCTTATTGATAACATCACTTACAATTCCAATATTGATTTTCAGAAATATGGTTTGTTTGGGCAGGCATCCGGGAGCATTTGGAATAATCGCTTGGATGTTTCTTTTGGATTGCGCACCGATGCCAATTCTTTTACTACCGAAAAAAATCAATTGCTCAAAACGATTTCTCCTCGTTTCTCATTCAGTTATGGCTTGAATCCGTCCAAAACTTGGAAATTTAACGGAAGCATTGGGCGGTATTTTAAAATTCCGCCATACACCTTATTGGGTTTCCAAAATAACCAAAGACAATTGGTCAATCAAAATGCTAAATACATTGCAAGCAATCACTTCGTTTTGGGACTTGAACATAAACTCAATGAATCCACGAGAATCACGATCGAAGGGTTTTTCAAGCAATATGAAAATTATCCAGTTTCCTTGTTAGATAATATATCCTTAGCCAATAAAGGTGGTGGATTTGAGGTATTAGGAAATGAGGCAATCGGTAGTGAAGGAGAAGGCAGAAGTTATGGATTGGAGTTTTTATATCAGAAATTATTCACCAAGCAATTATACGGAATCCTCGCCTACACCCTTTTCAAAAGTGAATTTAGTGACCTCGATGGCAATTTTCGCTCATCAGCGTGGGACAGCCGGCATCTCCTGACTTTCACGGGTGGGTATAAATTTGGGAAGAACTGGGAAATCAGCCTTCGATATCGTTTGGCGGGAAGAACACCTTTTGCACCTGTTGATGAAGATGCTACCCTCGAAAATTACCCCGCGATTGTAGTTAACTTTGACCGATTAGGCGAGGAACGATTGGATATTTATAATGTGGCGGATATTCGGATAGATAAGAAATGGAATTTTGAAAATTTAGCCTTAGATATTTTCTTAGAGTTACAGAATGCTTTTGCATCAAGAACTCCGGAACCTCAACAATTTGGCTTAAACAGAGATGAAATGGGAAATCTCCTCTCGCCTCGAGCATTAGTTCCTATCGAACAACAAGACGGAAATGTCATTCCAACGATTGGAATAGTACTTGATTTTTAGCAATCTAAGTAACGACTAAAAAATAAGTCTGTCAATTTGAAATAGGAGATTTTTAATTTTGGTAAAGCAAAAACAGAGCATCCTGCGCTGGCTTGTGCCAGAAGGTACAAAGGCGAACGCAAAAAAGTATTTTTAACGCTGCCAAAATTAAAAGGATGCATAGGCAAATGTCGTAGTTATTCTATAGTCGTTACTAAGCCGATGAGCTGTTGACTTTAGTTGTCTAAAGTCAACAGCTCATCACTTCCAATATTCATGTTTCACCCAATCTACTTCCATAACCCAATCACCTGTCATAGGTGAATCTGTGATTTTGGCATAGTTTAAAATAGCGAACATTGGTTCGGGATAATGATCACCAAGACTGTCATTACGGTATATTTCTTTATCATCAAGCCGATAAATAAGGTCACTACCTTCCCATTCAACAGAATAATCGTGATATTCATTGAGTGAGGCATCAAAACCTTTGCGAAGACTCCACCAATCACCTTTATCACACTCGCCTAAACTTTTGATAGCACCCGTCGTAAAATGGTCTTTTTGGTGGTCTCCATGATGCTCGAAAATATCAATTTCACCAGAACCCGTCAACGGCCAACAAATATTTTCATTCTCCTCCTGCACAGGAGACTCATTATTTTGTGCGCCCAAAATCCACCAAGCGGGGAACATACTTGCTTCCCCATTTCCATGCAATTTCAGTCTTGCCGTCCACTTACCTTTTACAAATTCTTTTTTGTTTTTGGATGCGAGACGACCTGCCACATACTCTGTTTCCGGATGCTGTTTACCATATTTGTCCATATTATCACAAGGGCGTTTTTCTCCGATATTAATTACTTTCAACTTTAGAGTCCCATCACTAACTTCGCGAGTTCCAAATTCTCCATTGGGTACATAACATTGAGCTTCATTATTTACCCAGATTCGTTGATCTTGCCAATTTTCTGGATTGAAAGTTTCGAAGTCATCAAAAAAATCTACTGTCCAGCCGTTTGATGTTACTTCTTCTGTTTTATTATTTTCACTGTCATTTGCACAACTTAATAATAGTCCAAAAAATACGAGTGAAATAATGATTGAAATAGGTTTCATTTTTAATGATTTAATTTAAAATTTCAAAATAAGTAAGTGCTTGGACAGAAATAACTCACACATATTATGACGGACTATTTTTTCACCATATTTCGTTAAAAATACTCGCCATATCTAAGGATATGCCTGTGCTTTTTGCCTCGTCTGGCAAAAAAATAGTTTTCGTCAAATCTGGAACTTATTTATGTCCAAGCACTTAAGAGAGCAATATTAAGTTTAGAATAAATTTTTGAAT
>JANSWP010000135.1 GCA_024743405.1 Bacteroidota bacterium | reverse complement strand
TTCACGATTTCGACGAGTTTATTTTGGTCTCAGTTTTTATTTAAATGAAGGATAATTGTTGATACTTTGACTGAGGTTAAATGAAAAATGAGGTCAAAAGAAGCCGTCCAAATCGGGGAATTATTATTTGAGCGTTACTTAGCAACATCTTTATCGCAATGCTTCAAAATAAACCGCTTTGTCTTACGCGGATTCTCTATAATCTCATAAAAAGATCCCAAGTATTTTAGAATGTACTTTCGGGAAGAATTATCAAGATGTGGGAAGTTTTCACAGAAATCCATAATCTCCCCTTTTTTATCTCTAAAAGGTTGTAATAGCTTTTCGTAGTCCTCTTTGGATCGACAAGCTCCTTGATAAAATCGTTCGGTGACATCGCTGATATTCCGCCCCGGTTTAGGCACTGCATAGGGCGCATTGACCAACCCTGCATAATCAAAATCATAAGCGACTGGAGTCAGAAAAGACTCCCCTTCAATATGGACCATTTTTAAATTATGCCGATTATAGATGTGCCAATCTGTATTGCCGATCATAAACTGAAACAAACTCATTCTATCGTAGGCATCATGAACTAAAGCACCCTTAGAAGTATGTTTAGATTCCATTAATCGCCCATTAATTCGACTCGCCATTTCTTTTTCGTGTTCAATCAAAATCGCATAACTCGTGAAAGGATCCTTCTTACCTTCAGAATCTTCAATCCTCATTTTCCCCAATTTTGCTTGAAAACTTTGGTCAGTCAAGATGTTGTATATTTTATAGGCAACAAACTCTCGAATCAGCAATTGATCGTACGAATCTCTACTTTGACATTTCATAGCTACTTTCATCGTTTTGATCTCTTTCAACCCTTGTGCTCTAAGGTCTTTTTTCGAAAATTTAAGTTTCAATGGAGGATAATAACAAGTTTTTCGTCGCATATTTCCACGAGGCTTAATTTTTATATTCCACTCCTTTTCATTGCTGCTTCGATCTACATATTTTAAAGAAGCCGGTTGATAGGCAGGGTTTTGCTTCTCTCTTAAGACCTTGGAAAGATTAGTTGTGAGGGTCATCATAACCAAATCATCTTCTGGCAAGCTTTCAAACACACTGACCTGATCAGTCGTCGGTATACTCAGTGCTTTTTCACTAGCAAACCCGAAGGACGTAGCAACTACGGGGATTTGTTTTGGACTACTGCAAGCACTGATTAAACTTAATAGAAGGATGATTATTAATAGTTGATTTTTCATGATTTATTAGTTTTTATCAGGAATCGATCCACCTACGGGAGATTTGAGGTAATCAAGAAATACCTCCGCATCCTTGCGTGCATGTTTTAGGTCGGAAATTTTTTCATTTTCATAATCAGAAATACCAATCACCACCGCACGAGTAGTACCTGTATTTAAAGATAAACTTTGTCCATAAATAAAAGAGGAAAGAAATAATAAACTAAGGGTGAGAAAAGGATTCATGGCAAATGAGATTGGTTATATAATAGGGTTCTAAAAGTCAACCAATGCACCCAAATTTATTGAATATCAATTACTTAGCAAAAAATCTAGGCTTAATTATCAATACAAAGGTGCATTTCAACCAAAAAGATTGAAATGCACCCATCAATTGCGTATCGTATGAATCAACTACTCACGTTAAAAGACACACTCACATTTCCAGTCTTTAGTCATCACAAAAGGCTTAGCAGCATTGTTAGCTGCTGGGTTAGCACTTCTGTCAGCTGCTGCAGTTGAAGCTGGATCACCTGTAGGAGTCGTAGGGTTAGACTTAATAACAAAAGTATGATTGACCATCGTCAAGGTACCTTTTTTAGAGTCTACCGCTAATATGCTTTCGTAGCTATCCTGTGGTCGGAGATTGTAGTTACTAGTACCATCTATACTTCGGTCATTGATGAAGAAATTCCACTGAGAAAGTACTTTCATCTTACCATCCATTCTACTAAGGTGGCGCAAGCTTACGCCATCTCCATTACGCATAATGGCTCTTGGGTCTCTTTCTTGTGTAACAATATAAAATCCTTTTGAAGGATCTTCCTCATTTACGGCTTTGAAATCCCACCGCTCTTTTCCTTTACAACTGCAATCACAACCACAATCCTGCTGTCCTTTACAGTCACATTCAGGTGTTTTATCACAGTGGCATTCCGTTCCAACTTTAACTGAATTACCAGAAATCATTAAAACTTTTTCATTTAGACTGATGAGTCTGCAATTCTGTTTGCCTCCCAATAATTGAAAGGACGGAGTTGAACTTTTTCTTGGTTTAGCTGCTTGAGCGGTAGAAGCATCAGGCTCGTAGCCTTGATTGACAATTACGGTACCTCTTCTATCTACACAATTTTTAGGCTTAGTTAGGTTTTTGGAAGCACACTTACATAAATCAGTCACTGCAGCTGCATTATTTCGCGTAACTCTATTCCAAAGAATAACATTGCCATCGATATGACCAAGCGTTCCTGTCACACATTTACTTGTAGTTGGAGCAGCTCGCCTATCTTGAGCAAAACTATCTTGAGGGGCAAGGAGCATTATACATCCGAGTATTGTTGCAGCGAAATAAACGGAGATGCGAGAAACTAAAAAATCTGTTTTCATAATTTTTTGATTTTATTAAAAAATTAGATAATGGAGCCAAACTAGTCAAATCTACCAAGTATTCTTCTTTTTTTTGAAAGAAACACCTAACAGAATCACATATCTGAGCCCATTATCAATGATATTATTGAATAAATTTTTTGTAGAAAGAGCACCTTAGTAACGGCAAAAAATAAAGATAAATGGCTGGGTACATATACACTCAATGGAATAAAAAAGGGATGATGGTCTCGAAATCACTTTTTTATCCCGTTTGGAGTATACCAACCAATAGAGTTTAGGACATATTTAATAGTATAAGACCCGCAATTCATTAAAGTCTTCATCTTCCAAATAAAAACGAACATTCTCTACATGCTCATTTTCATCAATAACACTTGCACTCAGATGCCCTTCTAGAGAGCATAACCGAATGATCGCTCCGATATCTTTTGCTGTTCGGACACGGTATAAAGTACCTCTTCCCCATTTATCCAATAGACCAGAACCAACTAAATTATACCGATCATTTCCGCTAGTCATAGAAAAAGAGGTCTGTGCCTCCTCCTTCAAAATTCGTTCAATACGTGGCTTTGCCTTGTCTGCCTTTTTACTAAGACCTATTTGCATGGCTTCTGTTGTCAATTCATAATCAGAATAGGTCTTAAAGAAATATCCTGCTATATCTTCCAATTTATCTACACCCAATTCGGCACCCTGGACTTCTATCTTTTCTATCTGCTTAATGCTTAAACTAGGTTGACCACTCAAATGATCTGGAGCTTCTTTTTGTAAGGTGAATTGAACAGATTCTTTTGGGTTAGTCTGCTCCAATACTCTAACAATATCTTGCAATGTATGAATCGTCTCACCATTTATTTCCTTGATATAATGACCAACTTTATCTTTCAAAAAATCATACCCTGGGCTGCCTTCTAGTAAGTTATTGATAAAAGGAGGAGAGTCATATTCATATAAATCCTTTCGAGTAGCAAACTCAACACCTAAAAAATTACGCTTTACTCGACCATCATTTTCGATAATTTCAGTGACTAATTTCTTTACCAAATCAGCCTCAATCGCAAAATTTAGTTGCGAAAAAATAAACTGTTGGTCGCCTTTAGTCTTCGTTCCTATCCATGTATTAACACCTATTAGTTCTCCTTTTTCATTGACTAAAGGTCCACCACTATTCCCCCAAATCAAAGTCGCCGTATGTTGTAAATAACCATATTTACCCGTTGTTGCATTTTGAAACAAACGATTCTTTCCACTCACTATACCATCTGTAATCGTATAAGGATATTTTCCCAATGGATTTCCAATAGCAAATACTTTATCTGTCAATCTAGGTACCGTTTTCGAAAATGGAATGGGTAGAAAATCAGCCACCGACTCCGCATCCTCAAAGGCAAGCACCGCAATGTCATAAAAACTATCTCCACCCACTAAGCGAACTGCATGTCTTTTTCTAGCGATACTGAATACACCTATAGATTCAGGTCGATCGGACGCTCCATCAATAACATGCGCATTGGTCACAATGTACAGTTGACCGTTATGCTCTATAACGAATCCACTCCCTGAAGAAGTAGAACCAGAAAGGTCTAAAGCTTCTTCATAGGCAATAGCAGCCTTTCTTTGATCTTCTCCAAAACCAAAGACCAAATCCTCTCCATCTAGCTCATATATAGCAATAGTGACGACACTACTCAAAACATTCTCTATCGGGCTGGAAGAAACTTGTGAAAAAAGAGGGTTGGAAAAAAGTAGAATTGCTAAGAAGAAAAATATCTGTTTCATTAGTTCGAATGGTTTTTATTAATCGGAAACAATTAAGCAAATAATTATGGAAAAGTAATGAATTTTCTAAAAGATAGAACAAAAAACAGGGATGCAGTCGACCGAAAGTGCATCCCTGGTATTAATTATTAACGCCGCTTGAGGTTTTCTTTTAAACCGTAAGCTATATCCCATAAACATATTCAGAGGGTTCATTTGAATAAGTTTAAAAAGGTTACCCTTGGGCTTTATTTTTTTTATAAAAGTTGAATAGACTTGATAATATATACCTCAGATAGTATATCCAACCACAGCAATTAAATGATGGAGTGGTTAATTCAGGAAATACCATAGAAATGGATGTACTAAATAATACTAATTTGTCACTTTGGAATGCGGATAGCATAAATGTAAAGTTATTCTATCATCGTATCGTTACTTAATTGGAAAATATTAAGTGCCACATTGCTCATTGTCGCCAGCGGCTAGGCGCCCGTTGCAGTAAACAGAGTGCAAGTCGTTTATATCCAAGCACTTACTACTACTTTTAGACTTTGAATAAAACAGAAATGTTTTTGAAGGTTTAATCTTAGCCAAAAAGCTTCTTCTTTTTTGCATTCGCGTACGCTTTTGCCCAGAGGCAAAAAGGCGCTAGTAAGAAGCAAAAAAGTCTAGTTTGTTTAAATCGCTCCGCGTAAACAAACGGCAGCCCGCCAAATTAGGCGTGTTCCTAGCCATCTTTATAAAAAGTCTAAAAAAATAATATTACTTAATACATGAAAAACAAATCCTCAGTAGTTTCTCATGTGAAATGTGCTGTTCCCAACCGCAGCGAAACAACTTCCCTCCATATTTTTTTTAGCAAAGCTGCAGCAGATTTTCCCCAAAAAAAATCGCTAACAAACTCTCTTAACCCAACATAAATCACTTAAAATCAATGTTTTACATCTTTTCATTCGAATAAAAAAAACAAATAAAATTATTTTTTTTCAATCTTGGGGTAACCTTTTTTTACTTCTCCAAATGAAGTAACCGTAACCAACCAAAACAATTTTAAAAACCTTTTTCATTCAAATTAAAGCCTTAAAATCATGAAAAACTACATCTTATTTTCGTTTATTTTAACAGCAGCATTAATTACAACATCTTGCCAAAAAGAACAGATATTCAAAGAAGAAATTCCATTAGAATTATCTGAGAAAACATTCACTCACTTGATTTTACCTAAAACGGTAATTATGAAAGTGTCGGATAAACCTTTTACCGCAGAAAATGTGGAGCAAATGATTGAGCAAAATGATTTCAATAATTATAATAAAACACGTACTAAATATATCCTCCAACAAAATAATTTCAATAATCAAAAGAGGGAACGTGCGACTATATATATTGAGCGAATCAGACCATGCGAACATGGAGATTGTGACCCAATGATTGAAGAATATAGTCAAGCATTGCAAAAACGTGCGGACGAATCTTGTGAAATTAGTTTCGGAGAAGTCACTTGTTGTGTAGAGGGCAATCCAGCCTATGTGATGATGATGTCTAGACCAGCAAACTTTCAATGCTATAGAAGACTAAACACCACATCTAATGATAGAACTAATGAGCCTGCCAAAGTAAATAAAATATTTCCAGTTGGCATCCATATAGAAGAATGTCCCCGAGGTCAGGAATACACCTTAATGGCATACGACAAAGAAACTTTTAAAGCCTATGAGGATCGAAGAATTGGTGTAGATTGGTTTGAAAATGATAGATATATTGGAAGTGGCAGTCAATTGAACTGCATAACGGGTAACGAGATCACAGTAGTTGTTCAAGATTTGATAACCCTAGATAGAGGAATGGCAACTATTACACTTCCAGGAAATGACGATGACGATCAAAGCGACATAAAAAATAATGACAAGGCGTTTTAATAAGCTGAATTAAAGATGGTTTGGACGGATGCAGAGTTAAAGGACTCTGTATCCGTTTTTTTTTGTCCATTTCCAATTCTCACTCTCCTTTCTCTATTTCAAAAACCTTTGAATCCACATGTATCATCGTACCTAGACCAAAATCAAAGGATCCTCTTTGATTATTAAGATAAGTCGCTGAAAATAATTTTTCGAACGGATGAACGGTTCCACTTTTAGTCATTCCACTACCTCTTGTTGACGCAATCGGGCTCAAATCAATTGGAGACAGTGTAGCAATCAATTTGAGTACTTCAGAACCAAAAGGCGGCATAATTTCAAAAACGGTTTGATAATCCATTTGTGCTCCTGGTTGAAGAAATAATTCTCTCGAAGTATGTCTACTTCCGGGAGCTGGAATTATTATATTAATCTCATTATTAGGTTGAATATCAATGACTGTAAAATAAACAGGCAATAACCCATTATTAGAGATTCGAATCTTGAATTTTTCTCCAACCGTGAATTGAGTTTGCCCTGTATTCCCTACAAACGCCGTATCTTTAAAAGAGAGTAATTCCATTTGTACATTCATTTCTTCCATTTTCATATCAAAACCGCGGAGAAAGCTACACTGAACATGCGCTAAAATAGATTGGAGCACTTGCCAAGCCACACTAGAATCATCTCCTTTAATCGCTCTTTTGTATAGTATCTTAGCATGAGTAGTGACTAATCGAATAGAATCTTGCCCCTTCTCTCCCCCAAAAGTTTGCAATAATAGATCAGGTTTATCACTCATTAATCCAATGACCGGAAATTCTGAAAATTGGTCTATCACTTTTTTTTCTAAATTCTTTCTTGACAACTCTAATTTCACTCGCACGGATAAGTCTCCAAAATGTTGTTGATCGATAAATATCCAAGCATCCATTATTTCCTCTTTCCTAATAGAATCACTTAACTCAATCAACGACGTAAAAGGTGATGCATGAATCACTTTTCCGGAAGCTAATGAAGTGCCCTCTTCAGGTCGGCGTGTATCAGGAGGAAAAAATCGAAGCGTTGTGCCTGGAAAAAGTCCCGACAAAGTTCCTTCTTCCAAACTCAGGCGAGTTGGTGTCTCCCAACCACCTTTTGGGATTTTAAAATATTGTACTTTTCCCAGTAATTCCCCACCGAGTAGGGGAATATCTAAGTCTCCTTCCGATTGTGGGCTTTGGTTGGGTGCTAAAGAAGCCATATTCAATTGTATTTTTTCAAATAAGGCACGATAAGAAGTCTCTTTTTTTGCCTTCGAAAATGCCTGACTAAAAGCATAACTCAACGACCCAACAGATTGTCCATCAGAGCTTATTGCCTCATAGTTTAGTTGGTTAGCACCCGCACCGAAAAAGGAAACCATTGGAGCCAATTCACGAGATGAAATAGAGGGCGATTCTGAATTGAGTCTATTATCATCTCGAATATTTCTTTTTAAATTCTTTAAATAAAGGCTATCCGCCATTACAATATCTGTCCCACGTGCTGTACTAAATCCTCTTGTCCCAGTGCCCGAATGGCAAGCATCCAAAACAACCAATACTTGCCCTTTTTTCCCTAGTTTTCTTCTTAGTTTTTGAATTAAGGCACCTAATTCATCGTCACGAAGTAAATTTTTCCCTTCATAAATTCCCTTTTTAAATTTTTGTGGCGAATCATAAGGCACTAATGCTTCATCCAATCCATCTAATTCATCAGCACTAGTATCCTGGATTTGTTGACCATGTCCCGAAAAATGAAAAACAGCAATACCTCCTCGTTTCGCTTTTTGAATGAGGTGTTTTTCAATAGCTTCGATGATACCCTTTTTGGTTGCTTGCTCGTTTTCTAAAACTTGAATATCATCATTAACAAAACCCTGAGTCAGCAAAGCATGTCGGACTAAATCAACATCATTATCTGAACTTAGCTTTGACCATCCAGTATTCTCCGCATATTCACTTATCGCAACGATTAAAGCCGTTTTCTCCGTTTTATTTTCTGTAAAAAAGGACTGACCTCCTAAAAAAAAAAGGACAATCAGAAACATTAGGAAAGGTTTCATGTGATGAATTTTATCATTGAGGAAAGAGGAAAAATATAACCTATCCATTTTACTTGTTATTTATTCTCCTTCCTAAAATTAGCATTTTTTTGTATCTTTCATTCTATTCATACCAATCGCTTTCTATACACACCCACGATATTTCATCTCATTAGCACTATAATGCTAAGATAATGAATCGCTCTCAACCTTCTATATTGATCTTCAAGCATATTTAAATCTAAAAACCAAACCACAGTGATAAAAACCCTTCCATTATTTTTACTCTTCCCCATTATTAATAATAGAATCAGGAATGAGGCAATAGAAAACGACAAGAGACCAAAAAAAACACTAACAAACTGTTAATAATTTCCTGAATTAGGAGGAACTACGAATTACTTTTTAATTTCAAAACCTAAGTAACACCGAAAGAATAAGTTGGACTTTTGGACAAAATTATTTTGGTTCTAGTTTTTCTTTTAAAATGCTTGCATAGCAGGGCTACCGAAGTATTTGTTTAAGGAAGAATGGGGGTAAAAGAATTCGTCCAGACGATCAAGTTATTCTTTTGGCGTTACTTAATTTGGTTTGAGGATGTTTCTCTGCCATTATCATTTTATTTTATTTTATCATCCGTAAAAATTTTTAAATGAAAATTTCAAAACTCTTTTTTCTGTCTTTTCTTTCCATTCTTTTTATTGGCATTTCAACGCAAGCCAATGCCCAGGAAGATAAGTCAAAACGCCCTAGCCCACCAGCTGTTGCTACTGCGACATCTGGCGATCTAACTATCACATTAGACTATAGTAGCCCTGCCGTAAAAGGTAGAAAAGTATTAGGCAAGCTTGTACCTGATGGTAAAATTTGGCGGCTCGGAGCTAATGAAGCAACTACTTTCGAAGTCAATCAAGACGTAATGATCGAAGGGCAAAGATTACCTGCCGGAAAATATGCTTTGTTTTCTATTCAAGATGGAGGCGATTGGACTTTTATTTTTAATAGTGAAGCGGACCAATGGGGCGCTTACAATTACAATAAATCAAAAGATGTTTTACGCATCGATGCCTCACCTAGTAGATCAGAAGATATGAGAGAAAGGATGGCATTTGAGGTAACTGAAACTACTCGCGGAGCTGCTGATGTTGTATTTAATTGGGAATACATCAAAGTTAAGTTCAATGTAAAAGCTGCTCGATAAGGAGGAATTCTAATAAAATAAATTGACTAATTTGAAGTCAATCTCTTCTTTGTTTTGATACAAAGAAGCAAAAATCAAGGCTTAGTAGTCATTCAAGCTAAAACTGACGGATAATCTTTGGTATTATTTCCGCCTGCACTTCGTTAAAAATGCTCGCCATATCTAAGGATATGTCTGTGCTTTTTGCCTCCTTCAGACGAAAATATCACTATAACCTTACCGACAGTTTTAGCTTGAATGACTACTTAGGATATTTTGGCTAAAATTCAATGCCCTCTTTAGACCAACCCATCCGCTTGCGGTTCGTTCACTTGAATGTTCCCCAAACATTCACCCGATGGGATCGTTCTCTCCCCAAATGCTCGCAATGCTCGCGTGAATAGTCTTTTCGCAAATGCTAAATTGAATTTGCCACCCATCCGCTTTGCGGTTCACTCACTTGAATGTCCCCCAGACATTCATCCTGCGGAATCGTTCGCTCATGCCAAAATTTCCAATGCCGAAATGGATTTCATAGGATTTCTTCCCAGGTTTGCGCAAAATTTAAATCATAAGAGAACTAAGTTTGATTTATCAAGAACTAAAAGAACATATAGAAGGGGGATACCAAATGGTATCCCCCTTCTATATGTTTGGCTCTTAAGCCCAGTTTGCGACCAACATGTTGTCGATAATTATGTTGAAACTAAATGATGACTATTATCCAATCAAAATCTAATAAAAAAAACTAAGTAACGAGCGAATAATAAGTCCGCCATTTGGAGGTACAGATTTTGCACTAGCACTAGGCATTTTTTGAAGGAATAGCCCAAGCTATTGCTGAAAAAAATAACGACGGATTAGTACAAAAGATGATCGGTGAAATGATGGAGTTATTCTTTACTCGTTACTAAGCCTGTCTAATTTGGCGGGAGGCAGATAAATCAGTGTTTGGGAGGAGCGAGTTTGATTTATCTAGACTTTTTGGTTCTTGCCACCGTTCTTTTTGCCTCTGGGCAAAAGCCCAGCGAATGTCAAAAGAACAATAACGAGCTAAAAAAAGCATAGGCTAAAAATTTCACGAAAAAATTGAATGAGCTTCTTTATCCTCTCAACGATAGCTTTTTTCAGCGTAAGTTTGAAAAATCTAGGCTCTTAGCCCCAGTTTAAAACCAACGTGTTCGCTATAATCTATTATTTTCAGATTGCTGTTTTCGCTGCAAAACAATCTTTTTTGCAGGCTAAAGAATAGAAAATCCCGAATTCTCAATTTCTGAAAATTCGGGATACTTCATGTTTGTATTTCGCTTATTGATTAATTGTCTACTTTACTCTTGCTCATTTACCAAAACCTTCCCAGAACTAACCACCGTCCCTCCTTTTTCTAATGCAATGACCCAGTAGTATAGCCCTAGCTCAATAGTTAGATTCTCTCGTAGATTGAAATAATAAATATCTCTTTCTTCTCCAGCAAAACTGATGTCTTGCTCATCTTCTGCTTTCTCAAAGTTCATTTTTGATCGAAAAACAGGCTGATTATTGGTATAAGAAGCCGGTCGATTATCAAAAACTTGTATTACAAAAGCATCCTCTTCAGGAAATTCAGCAGTAAACAAAGTCCCCAAAACGCCCAATTGAACTTTCCCATTTTGACGAGTCAATTGCATATTGGATAAAGGAGCTTCCATTTCAAAGTCAAAGGGTGAAGCTTCTATATTTGCCACTAGTTGTTCCAAATCAGGATTAACTGCATATGCATCAAATGAAGGAATCTCTTGTGGTTGATTTTCTTTGGGTTCAGGTGTCTTCTCTTCAGGGGATTGTTTTTCAGTATTATTATTTTGAGCTAAATTAGACGGATCCGACGGAGAAACGTCTACTGGTATTTCTGGTTTAATTTCAGGAGGTTTCACTTGTTCCTCTTTGGGCACCACCCCATCATCAGCTATTTGTTGCTGTTCCGCTGGATCTTTCAGCAAAAAGTACCAAAAGGCCATACCTAAGATCGTCACACTTGCAGCAATAGAAAGTATTCTTCTAATATTCCTAGGTGGCTGTAATTGCCGAACATTATCTGGTATTGCTGACTTTGAGTATTCTAGTCTTAACTCTGCTAAGATACCTCTAAGTGCCCTTTTTTTAGGGTCTCCAATATCAGCTTGAATCTTCTTATGCAATTTAACTTCATTGGCTAAATCCTTATCGGAAGCTATTTCTTTTTCGAAACCCTTTTTTTGTTTTTCATCCAAATCACCCCCCAGATAAGCCTCAATTAACTCGTATTTTTTTTGTTTGGACATATTCTAATCATTTATTTTTCAACTCGTTGAATCGAGCGTCTTGTTTGATAAAACCAATTAACTTTTCTTTACATTGAAACTTCCTTTTTTTGGCATAGCTTTCACTACCAAAACCCATCATTTTCATGATTTCTTTCATTTTTACTCTATCGAAAAACAAAGTCATCAGTTTTTGGCAATCGTCGCCCAGTAACTTGAAAGAATCCCAGAATAACTGACTTTCTTCTAATATAAAAATGTCCTGTTCAATATCATCTCCCGTTGTATATTTGAGATCATCAGGTAAGGTTACCTCCTTAAACGAACTTTTTTGAAGTCGATTCCCTAAAATGTTTCTACAGATGCCATGCAAAAGCGTATAAAAATTGCTTGAAAGCTTAAAATCGTCCTTCCTTACTTTTTCATATAAAATCAAGATGGCATCTTGAAAAACATCCTGCGCATCATCACGGCTACCGCCGTTTTTAGTAATAAGGTGAGTAATTCTGGGAAAAAACTGTGCATAAATTTCTTCTAATCCGGTTCTATCTCCAGATATAATAGCATTCAAATAGTATTCTTCTTTTTCTTTCATCAATGGCATTGGGTAATGACAAGATTGGTTTTGCCAAAGGTAATCAAAATGATAAAATTTTTAAGAAGGGATTAGGCAAGGAAAAAACTACCAATTTTTAGGAAGTTAGTTTTTTCTTGTTCAAGGCGAAAAATATAGGTGATGCATCGCATCAATGAGGCTTTTCAACGCAGAATAAGATAAAATAGCCTGTAACAAGGGTAGGTTATTCTTTGCCTAATCCCAAACCTGGCAGAGCCAGTAACATAAACCCCCATCCCCCCCATCCCCCCCATCCCCCCCATCCCCCCCCATCCCCCCCCATCCGCCCCAGCCCCCCCCCCAGCCCCCCCCGCCATCCCCTCCATCCCCGCCATCCCCGCCATCCCCTCCATCCCCGCCATCCCCTCCTCCTCCTCCTCCCC